>DASVVC010000049.1:0-46179 GCA_036386755.1 Telluria sp. | reverse complement strand
CCCTAATGCCGTTAAGTTAAGCCCTTGACTGTCGCTTCTTGTAAACAAGCTCAAGAAGTGTTAACTTCTTGAGCTATGTTCTCAGATGCCCTCTCTCTTGCTATAGACCTGCCGCGATTTCCTCCAGACTGGAGGCGACTGGGTAAGGAGTTGCCGTACGAATGGATCGAAGCTGCCCTCGAAGCGAAAGGCAAAGCCAGTATCCGTCGGCGTCGCCTTCCTGCGCAGCAAGTAGTATGGCTGGTCATCGCTTTGGCCCTGTATCGCCATCTATCTATCAAGGAAGTACTCGATGACCTGGACCTGGCGCTTCCGGAATTGGAGGGTGTGTGCTTAACCGCCAGTGCGGTGTGCCAGGCCCGCCAGCGGCTTGGGGCCGAGCCACTGCGTTGGCTGTTCGAATGTTCGGCCCAGGCATGGAGCCAGGAAGATCACTCGGCCTATTTGTTTCACGGGATGAGTCTGTTTGCCATGGATGGCACGACCTTGCGTCTTGCCGAGAGTGAGGCCAACCGTGCACACTTCGGTGCGCAGAAATATGCCGCAGGAAGGATTGCCAGCTATCCGCAAGCAAAGGGCGTCACACTGACCGCCGTACCGACACATCTGATTCTCGACGCCCGTTTCGGGCCCTATGCGACGAGTGAAGCGAGCTTCGCCAAAGAGTTGATCGGAAGCGTCCCGGACAACTCCCTCACCATCTTTGACTCGGGCTTTCTGTCAGCAGAAATCTTGTGCAATTTGGCTGGGCAGGGACATTGCCGTCACTATCTGATTCCGGCCAAGAGTAATACACGGTGGAAGCTGATCGACGGAACAGCGGAAGATGGATTGGTCGAGATGGAGGTCTCCGACTCGGCCATGCGCAAGGACCCGACGCTACCAGCTTCATGGCGTGCCCGCGCGGTGCGCATCGGCGATGGCACTGGCGAATTGAAATATGTACTCACGTCGCTCACCGATAAAAAAGCCATCACTGCCAAGCAGATCGTCGACTGCTACTGGCGCCGCTGGGCGATCGAGACGAGTTATCGCGAGCTCAAGCAGACCATGCTGGGAACGGCGCATACCTTGCGCAGCATGACGGTCGACGGGACGATGCAGGAAATCTGGGGCGCGCTCATTGCCTACAATTTGGTACGAATTGAAATCGCCAAAGCCGCAATTGAGGCGAAGTGCCAGCCAACCGACATCAGCTTTGTGCTGGCACTGCACACGATTCAATATGAGCTGTACATCGCCGCAGCGACGCAAGCACAAGGAAAACTCCCCGCTACCTTAAAGCGTCTGCGGGAGCGGCTGGTGCTCGACCTGAAGACTCATCGACCCGGTCGGAAGTTCGACCGGGTCGTAAAAGCGAAAGCCCAGAGATATCCGGTGACCAGATTGAAGTCAAGCGCTTAACTTAACGGCATTAAGGTCAGACCCCGGTTGGAGATGTTGCGATCCGAACTCTGATCGGGGTTTGGAAACTATTGCTGTTCGCGTACGGGGATGGGGGCGTTGCACAGGTCGATGTGGCCGGCGGCCACTTTGGTCCAGGGGCCGCCGCGGTTGCGCTGGGCTTCGACCGCGGCTTTGTAGGCGGCGCTGTCGGTGCGCATCACTTCGAATTTGCTGCGCTCGGCGTCGGGCACGTCGGCCGCGACCTTGAACGAGGCGATCGGGACATGCTGCTCTTTCTTTTCGTAGAACCCCATCGGCGCCGGTCCGCGCGGCAACGTCGACAGCAGCGGCATGCCCGACACGACCCGTCCCACCACCGTGATGTTGCGGTCCAGGTGGCGCGGGGCGTGCCCGATCACCACGTACAGCGAGGAGCCGCCGCCGCTGTCGGCGCCGTTGTCGCGCCCCACGCCAACCATGCCGTAGCAGTGGGTCAGCCAGGCCTGGCCGGTTTTCGGATCACGCGCCGATGGGAAACCGTTCGAGTGCCCCACCTGCCGCGCATAGCCGTCGCGGTCCGGCAGGCGCGTGAAGCGCGTGTCGTTTTTCATCGGCACCGTGAATTCGCCGGGCAGGGTGGCCTTGGCGGTTTTCATCGGGCGCGGGTTCTTTTCGTCCGGGTCGCCCCATTGCACCACCCAGTTGTCCTGCGAGCGGATGATCGCCAGGCCGTCGAAATAGTTTTCGCGGGCCAGCATCTTGATGTTGGCGGCGTGTCGGGGAGCAAATGTGGGCGCCAGTTCGATCACCACCCGCCCGCCAGGGATGTCCATATACAGGGTATTCTCGGGATCGAGCGCGCGCCAGTCCGATGGCTTGGATGCCTTGATCACGTCGGCCACGGTGCTCTTCGATGGCAGTTCCCTCGCTGGCCCGGCGCTGTGGGCGGGTAACGCCAGGCTGCCCGCAAGCACGGCCGCCACAATGCTGGCCTTGTTTATTCGGTGTTCTACATCCATCTGTTGTCTCCAGGTCGGTTGGCTGGCATGGCGTTTGCGCTGCTCGACACCATTGTAAACCGCACGATAGCCACTCAGGAAACTTCTGACGCGGCGCAATTTTCTTGCGGAACCCCCGGCGGCGGATACAAATTTCCACGCCGAGTGATGTTATTATGCGGCGCTACCTTTTAGGATATTTATGGATCTGATGCAATTCTTCGACATGATTCTGCATGTCGATAAGACGCTGGGAATGTTGCTGGCCCAGTATGGCGTGTATGTTTACGCCGTCCTGTTTGCCATCGTGTTCTGCGAAACCGGCCTGGTTGTCTTGTTCTTCTTTCCCGGCGATACTCTTTTATTCATTGCGGGCGCGGCCTGCGCCACCGGCCAGCTCGATCCATGGATCCTGACCGCCTTGCTGGTCACCGCGGCCGTCACCGGCAATACACTTAATTACTGGATCGGCGAAGCCATCGGGCAGCGCGTATTTACCCATAATTACCGCTGGCTCAACAAGGATGCCTTGCACCGCACCCACGAGTTTTTCGAAAAGCACGGCGGCAAGACCATCATCCTGGCGCGTTTCGTGCCGGTCGTGCGCACCTTCGCCCCGTTCGTGGCGGGCGTGTCGGACATGACGCATACGCGTTTCCAGCTCTATAACATCACTGGCGCACTGTTGTGGGTGACCAGCCTGGTGACGGCGGGCTATTTCTTTGGCAACTGGCCGATCGTGCGCGACAACCTGACCCTCATCGTGCTGCTCGGCGTGGGCGCGGCGATCATCCCGCTGGTCCTCGGCGGCGTGTACAAGGTCAGCCGAAAGATGCTCAGCCGTTAAGCACTTCCCCATCGGCGCGACATTTTCGCGCCGATGTTGCTTTGCGGACTCAAGTTTCCGCGCATACCCGCCGATAACCAGACTGTATTTCTTACTTTCTGGAACATCATGCGCAACCTGATCGCCCTTTTTGCTTGCAGTCTGGCCATCTCGACGGCAAGCGCCAACGATCCTCCCTCCGCCGTCAAAGCGGCTGCCGCCCCTGCCGCAGCCAAATCCGGCGCGTCCAAGGCCAAGCCGGTCAAGCTGGCCTCACTCGATACGGCCAAGCCGGCCGCGCCATCGGCCAAGGCCGCCGCCGCCCAGGCCCTGAGCGAAGCGGAAGCCGAAGCCGAGCTGTCGGCCAAGATCGCAACGCGCCTGGCCGCCATGCGCGCCAACCAGGCGGCCCGCCTGGCCGCCGCCGCCAGGGCGAAAAAGGTGTCCGTGACGCGCCGCGAAGCGGTCGCCGCGATCACCCAGCCGCCGCCGGTGCGCCCTTTTCGCAGCGACACCTGGTCGTACGAGGGCGAAACCGGCCCTGCCAACTGGGGCAAGATCAACGCCGCCTGGACCAAGTGCGATACCGGCACGCGCCAGTCGCCGATCGACCTGCGCGACGGCATGAAGGTCGACCTCGAACAGATCTCCTTCGATTACAAGCCGTCGGGCTTCAGTGTGGTCGATAACGGCCACACGGTGCAGGTGACGGTCGGCGGGGGTAATTTCATCACGGTGCAGAACCGCTCGTACGAGCTGATTCAGTTCCACTTCCATCGCCCGTCCGAGGAGCGCGTCAACGGCAAGGGCTTCGAGATGGTGGTGCACATGCTGCACAAGGACCCGGAAGGGCGCCTGGCCATGCTGGCGGTGCTGCTCGAACGCGGCAAGGGAAACAATATGATCCAGACCGTGTGGAACAACCTGCCGCTGGAAAAGCTCGACGTCGTCAACCCGAACGTGGTGCTCGACGTGGCCGAGATGCTGCCGCAGCGCCGCGATTACTTCACCTTCATGGGGTCGATGACCACGCCGCCCTGCAACGAGGGCGTGCTGTGGCTCGTGATGAAGCAGCCGATGCAGGCGTCGCCGGCCCAGATGGCGCTGTTTTCGCGCATGTATCCACTCAACGCCCGGCCGATCCAGGCCAGCTCGGGACGGATGGTCAAGGAATCGAACTAAGCTTCAGGGTCGATGCTGATCGTGTGCGCGCCGCGCCAGGCGGCGCCCGGGGCCAGCATCACCGGCGCGATCAGCGCCGGTTCGATGCACACGAAGCGCTGGTACTCGGCATCGAGCATGTCGTTCAACGCGGCTGCATCGAGCGCGCCCGGGTTCCACACCACCGCGTCGGCAAAGCCGCTTTGCGCAAGGCGCAGGGCAGTGCCGCCGTCGGCCAGCGTCATGGCACCATTGACGCCGTGGTAGATATGGTCGAACTTGTCGTCGATGTGCAGCTGCCCTTCCTGCACTCCGCTGATGCGCACGCGCGCCAGGTCGCTGACCAGAAAGTAGGTGTGCAGCGCGGCCGAAAACGCAAACGCATCGGCGCCCGTGTTGGCCACCTCGAACGCCAGCGCCAGCGCGCCGCCTTGTACTGCCACCCGTAGCGTCAATGCGAAGCCGTGCGGCCAGGCTTGCGCCAGCGCGGCAGGCAGGTCGCCATGCGCGAGCGCGAAGAGGGCAAACGCGGCGCCGTCCTGCGCGCCGCTGTCTTGCAAGCGCCAGGTGGCCACGCGCGCAAAGCCGTGGCGCATGCCGGTGCCGCGTTCGGCGAACTGGGGAAAGATCACCGGCACGCCGCCACGGATGGCGCGGCTGCCGTCAAGCTTGGAGGCGGCGCTGCAGAACAGGCGCTCGGCGCCATCGGCGCCCTGCCACGACACCACATGCGCGCCGTACAGCGTGACGATGGCCTGGGCCCCGTCGGCGCTGCGGATGCGCACGGCCGGCAGTTGGCCGTAGTCGGTCATCTCGATGCTGCTCACCGAGTTGGTCACTGCGTTGCTCACTGAGTCGGTCACTGCGTTGCTCACTGAGTTGGTCACTGAGTTGCTCGCTGAATTGTCGATGGCGTTGCTCATGTCTGGCGTCCCTTGGCCAGCGGCGGATTGGCCGCGAAATAGCGCTTGATGCCCTTGGTGATGGCGGCCGCGATCTGGTCCTGGTAGCCGTTGTCGCGCAGCTTGGCTTCTTCTTCGGGATTCGAAATGAAGGCCGTCTCGATCAGGATCGATGGAATGTCGGGCGCCTTGAGCACCGCAAAGCCGGCCTGTTCGACCGAGCCTTTGTGCAGGCGCGCGATGCCGCTGATTTCGCCGAGCACCGCTTTGCCGAGCTTCATGGAGTCGTTGATCTGGGCTGTCGTCGACAGGTCCAGCAGCACGCTGGCGATCTGCTTGTCGTGGCTCTGGATGTTCACGCCGCCGATGGCGTCGGCCAGGTTTTCCTTGTTGGCGAGCCAGCGCGCGGCGGTCGAGGTGGCGCCTTTTTCGGACAGCACGAACACCGACGAGCCGCGCGCGGTCGGCAGCATGAAGGCGTCGGCGTGGATCGACACGAACAGGTCGGCCTGCACCTTGCGCGCTTTTTCGACGCGCACGCCGAGCGGCACGAAGTAGTCGCCGTCGCGGGTGAGCATGACGCGCATGTTGGGCTGCTCCTCCAGCTTGAACTTGAGGCGCTTGGCAATGGCGAGCACGATGTCTTTTTCGCGCGTGCCGGAGGCGCCGATCGCGCCCGGGTCTTCGCCGCCGTGGCCGGGATCGAGCGCGATGGTCATCATGCGCACCACCTTGCCGCCCTTGTCGCCCTTGTCTTTCTCACCCTTTTGCGCGGCCACGCGCGGCGGGTCGGGCCGGATCGGGGCCGGCTCGGGCAGGTCGGCCTTGGGAGAGGGCACGGTGGGCTGGGCCACTATCGGGCCGGCCGGCGGCACGGGCGCCGGCGGCTGCGCGGGCGGCACCACCACGACCACCGGCGGCGTCACCACCGGTGGCAGCGCTTGCGTGGCGGGCGGCGGCGTCGCTGTCGGCGGCGGGGTTGCCGCTACCGGCGGCTTGGGTGCCGGCACCGGCAGTTCGGGGCTGCCGAGCGGCGCGTCGGCGCGCGACCACTCGCCTTTTTCAATCATCGCCGCGATCGGATCGACCGCCTTGACCGGATACAGGTCGAAAATCAGGCGGTGCTTGTAGGTGCCCACAGGTTCGAGCGTAAACACCTGCGGCTTGATTTCTTCTTTCAGGTCGAACACCAGGCGCACCACGTTGGGCCGGTTCTGGCCCACGCGCACCTGCTTGATGTACGGGTCGCCCGACTGGATCTTGGCCACCAGGCTTTTCAGGGTCGGATTGAGTTCGAGCCCTTCGATGTCGACCACGAGGCGCTGCGGGTCGGGCACGGTGAAGTGCGTGACTTTGAGGTCGCTGTCGTTTTCGAGCGTGACGCGGGTGTAGTCGGCAGCCGGCCAGACGCGCACCGCGAGAATTTGCGCGGCGGCGGCGGGAAGGATGGGAAACACGGAAAGCAGCAGGGTACCGCCAGCTTTCAGGATGGTGCGCCGGGTTACTGGTCCCGGAATCAAAGGTTTGGTGCGAATGTAAGGCGGTCGAGGCATAGCAAACCCAGGTCAGACAACGCTTGCAATTCTACATCACGGCCGAGGCCGGCAACGTGAAGGAATACACGCAAGTCGGGCGGCGGCAGCACCGGATCGGCTTTTTCGGGCCATTCGACGATGCAGATGTTGTCCCCGTTAAATTCTTCGCGGAAGCCGGCGTCCAGGAATTCTTCGGCGCTGGCCATGCGGTACAGGTCGAAATGGATGACATTCACGGCGCGTCCATCGAGTTCGATGCTGTACGGCTCGGACAAGGTGTAGGTCGGGCTCTTGACGGTGCCGGCGTGCCCGGCCGCGTGCAGCAGGGCGCGGGTGAGCGCGGTCTTGCCGGCGCCGAGGTCGCCGTGCAGGTGGATCGCCAGTCCCGGCAGCAAGGCGCGGGCCAGCGCGGCGCCCAGTGCGGTGGTGCCGGCTTCGTCATGGAGGTGGGCTTTGAAGTGCTGCATGGAATAGAATGTGCTCTGTGATGTTTGCCAGTTTCCGATTGTACTCCCCGCCCACCATGCTTTCTTCCTCTACCAAACCAGTTGTCGCTAACCTTATCGCCGTCGTCCCCGCGCCAAGGCGGCCCTCGGCGCGGATCCATAATACCTATGCTCAAAGGTGCTATGGGTTCCCGCCGAGGGCCGCCTTGGCGCGGGAAAGACGGTTTTAACGTTAGCGGCCCTTCGCACGGCTTATGTCAACGGTATTACTATCCAAACCCGATCTGTCCGCTTTGGCGCAGTCCATCAAGCAATGGGGCCGCGAGCTCGGCTTTGGCGAGGTGCGCATCAGCGACGCCGACCTGTCGCAGGCCGAAGCGGGCTTGCAGGCCTGGCTCGACGCCGGCCGCCATGGCGAGATGGATTACATGGCCAGCCATGGCATGAAGCGCGCCCGGCCGGCCGAACTGGTCCCCGGCACGATCCGGGTCATCAGTGCGCGCATGGATTACCTGCCGCCCGCCACCCCCGACGACTGGCGCGAGCGCGAAGCGGCGCGCCTGCGCGATCCGGGCGCGGCCGTCATTTCGATCTATGCGCGCGGCCGCGACTACCATAAGGTGCTGCGCAGCCGCTTGCAGCAGCTGGCCGAGCGCATCGAGCGCGAGACCGGGCAGCTGGGCTTTCGGGTGTTTACCGATTCGGCGCCGGTCATGGAGCTGCCGCTGGCCGAAAAAGCCGGCATTGGCTGGCGCGGCAAGCACACACTGATCCTCAATCGCGATGCGGGGTCGATGTTTTTCATAGGCGAAATCCTGGTCGACGTGGCGCTGCCGGTCGATGCGCCGGCCAGCGCCCACTGCGGCCAGTGCAGTGCGTGCATGACGGCATGCCCAACCCAGGCGATCCTGGCGCCCGGCCGGCTAGATGCGCGCCGCTGCATTTCCTACCTGACCATTGAGTTGAAAAACAGCATCCCGGAAGAGCTGCGCCCGCTGATCGGCAACCGCGTGTATGGCTGCGATGATTGTCAGACAGCGTGCCCGTGGAATAAGTTCGCGCAAAGGGCGGTGGTGCCCGATTTTGACGAACGCAATGCGCTCGGCAGCGCCGATATGGTCAGTCTGTTCGGCTGGAGCGAGCAAGAGTTCGGACGCAGGCTGGAGGGCAGTCCGATCCGGCGCATCGGCCACGAGCGCTGGCTGCGCAACCTGGCGGTCGGGCTGGGCAACGCGGCCGAGGGGAAGAAGGGTGATGCCGCCATCGTGGCGGCCTTGCAGGCGCGCGCGGACGATGCGTCGCCGATGGTGCGCGAGCACGTGGCGTGGGCTTTGGGGCGGCATGCTTGAGGGCGCGATATGCGCTGCGACGTTACTAAAACTGCGACGCAGTTAGCACGTTACCCTCAAAACCGTCGTTCCCGCGAAGGCGGGAATCCATAGCACCTTCGCTAAGCATAAGTGCTATGGGCTCCCGCCGAGGGCCGCCTTGGCGCGGGAGAGACGGTTTTGAGGTTGGCCGAATCGAGAAGGGTCATTGGGTGCTCGAAAAGCCACGCATCCACACTATTCTCCTACAAACGCTTCAACCTCACCGCCGACCAGTCGCTATCCATCGACACCATCGCCACGCCCGTCACGCCCTGTTCCTTGGCCCACGCAAAGATGATGTCGCGCGTGAGGTCGGTGGCTTTGGGCGCGCTCGGCTTGAGGTAGGCGACCCATAACGACCCTTTTTCACCGAGCCGCTGCAGTGCGGCCGGAAACCATTTTTCCAGCTCCGCCTGGTTCAGCGCGAACACCAGCACCACATCGGCCGGCCCGTCCTCTTCGTTGATCAAGCTCTTCGGCAACTGTTCCATCATGGCCGGATGCACGCCGCCATTGAAGACCGCCAGCGACCTGGCCGTCTTGAGGTACATCTTGTCGGCTATCGTTTTTTCACTCATCGGATGATACCCAGATTGAATTAGGAAGCGAAATTATGCTACCAGTGTTTGACCCGGGTACGCACCATTGCGTTCATTTTCATTTTGATTATTTTGTTTGGTTTCCTTGTCGACACCTTTGCCGAAGCGGTCCCACAGGCGGTCGTGGAAGGGCAGGACGATGACGTTCAGTACCGGTTCGATCAGCGCGGCCAGGCCGCCGAAGGCGAGCGAGCCGCTGGCCCAGGCCATCACGCCGAACGCTACCCCGATGTGCAGGCCCGTCTGGCTGAGCTTTTCCAGGGCCAGCGCCAACATGCGCCCGCGCGCCGTGTGCGCCAGCTTGCCCAGCGCGTGCCAGGCTTGTTCGTGCAGCGGCAGCAAGGCGACGTTGAGGATGGGTTCGATCACGGCGGCCAGCCCGCCCAGCGCGGCCGATCCCGTCATCAGCCAGGTCAGCGCGAAGGCGATGACCATGTGGGTGGCGATCCTGCTGGTGGTTTTTGCGGCTGCCCTGACCATTGCGGCCCTCCAATGCGTGCTCGATCAGTAAATGATAATCGTTCGCATCTGGAAAGGACAGTTGATTGTCTATCTCGGGCCGATAGCGTGTCGCTATTTATCAGCCATTGCCGCTTATTTCAGCAGGCCGGCCAGCTCCACCGCGGTCTTGACCTGCATTTTGTCGAAGATGTGGGCGCGGTGCACTTCCACCGTGCGCATGCTGATGCCGAGCTGGTCGGCGACGACCTTGTTCATCTTGCCGGCCAGGATCAGGTCGAGCACTTCGCGTTCGCGCGCCGACAGGCTGGCCAGGCGCGCCTGCACCAGCGCGGTGGCGCCGGCCTGGCGCGACAGGGCCAGCGCTTCCTCGACCCGGTCCATCAGGCGGTTGCCGTCGAACGGCTTTTCGAAGAAGTCGAAGGCGCCGCGTTTCAGGCTGTCGACCGCCATCGGCACGTCGCCATGGCCGGTCAGAAAGATCACGGGCAGGCGCGCGGTGAGGCCGCGCGCGACCAGCTGGTCGAACACGGCCACGCCGTTCAGGTCGGGCATGCGCACGTCGAGCAGCAGGCAGTCGCCCTGCGCATCGAAGCGGGCCGCGGCCTGGTCCAGGAAAAGTTGGGCGCTGGCGTGACCGCAGGCTTCGATGCCGCGGGAGCGCGCCAGCCAGACGAGGGAGTCGCGCAGGACGTCCTCGTCGTCGACGATATGCAACATGGGAGTCTCCGGTTTTTTGGCGTAGTCTACCCCAGCGGCGGCGCTTGCGCCGGCAAGCTGAAGCTGAAGATGGTGCCGCCGTCCGGATTGGCGGCGTGTTTCAGGCTGCCGCCGTGAAATTCCACCGCGCTGCGGCAGACCGACAAGCCCATGCCCATGCCTTCGGCCTTGGTCGAGAAAAACGGCGAAAACAGGCGTTCGGCCACGTCCGGCGCAATCCCGTGGCCCTGGTCGATCACCGCCACGCATACCTGGCCCTGCTCGCAGATGGCGCTAATGCGCAGCAGGCGCCGTTCGGGGGCGATGTCCTGCATCGCTTCGATGCCGTTGCGCGTCAGGTTGAGCAGGACCTGTTCGAGCATCATGCGGTCGGCGCTCACGCACGGCAGCCCGGGCGCGATGCTGGTCTCGACGGCCACGTAGAACTTGCGCGCCTGCAGTTCGATCAGGGCGTAAATGCCTTCCACCAGGGCATGCACGCCGATCTGCTGGCGCTGCGGTTCGCGTTTTTTGACGAATTCGTGCACGCTGCGGATGATCTGGCCGGCGCGCTGGGCTTGCAGGCTGGCCTGTTCCAGCGCCGGTTGCAGCAGGCCGGCGTCGACGCTGTGCCCTTGGTCGCGCGCCCGCCCCAGCATGTTCAGGGCGCCGGTGGTATAGCTGGCGATCGCCGCCAGCGGCTGGTTCAGCTCGTGCGCCAGCATCGAGGAAATCTCGCCCATGGTGGCCAGGCGCGCGCTCGCCTGCAATTTTTCCTGCTGCTGGCGGTTGAGTTCTTCCACGCGTTTTAAATCCGAAATATCCAGGATCGAACTCATCCAGCCGGTGTGGAGGCCATCGCCGCCGACCAGCGGGGCTTCGAAAATGAGCACCGGCACGCGCGTGCCGTCGGGGCGCTGGAAGATGGTTTCGAACTGCTGGGTCGCTTCGCCGGCCAGCACGGCGGCAAAGCGCTGCTGGTACACCGCCATCGCTTCCGGCGCCCAGTAAGGCATGGGCGGGGTCTTGCCCAGCAGCTCCTCGGGCGGCAGGCCGACCATCTGGCAAAAGGCCGGGTTGACGTAGGTGACGCGCCCTTCCAGGTCGCGCGCGCGCAGGCCGGTGACGAGCGAATTTTCCATCGCGGTGCGAAACGCCATCTGCTGGCGCAGCGCGCCTTCGGCCGCCAGGCGGCGCGCGATGTGGCGCCACAGCGCGACCAGGCTGACCAACAGGCCCAGCGCCAGCAGCACCACCGAGCCGACCAGCAGATTGGGCAGCAGGCGCGGTTCGCTCTTGACGCTGTCGGTGGCCAGCATGACCGACGCGCCCGTCAGGTCGAGCGCGCGTTTGTGGGTGTACACGCCGCGCCCGGGGCCGGCGGCGGCGCGGCGGGCCAGCACCATGTCGTCGCGGTCGAGCAGGGAAATGGCGTTATCCTGGGCGAACCACCAGGGCACGGTTTCGTCGAGCAGGATTTTCAGGTCGACCGTGGCCACCAGGCTGCCCACGTAGCGCCCATCGCGAAACAGCGGCAGGTGATAGTCGAGCAGGCGCTGGCCGGGCAGGGCGCCCGGGTACGGTTCGGCGTAGCGTCCGCTGCGGCCAAGGCGCGCCATCTCGGCGGCGTCGTGCGCGGGCGCGCGCAGGGCCGGCACGCCGGGCGCGGCGCTGGCCGCTTGCAGGCGCAGCTCGGCGTCGAACCAGCGCACCTGCTCCAGTTCGTGGCTCAGTTTGAGCAGCTGGGCCAGGCGCGCGTGCAGCGCGGGAGCGGCCAGCTTGCCCTCGGCCAGCTCGGCGCCGAGCGCGGCCAGCGCGTCTTCGTTGCGGGTCAGTTCGAAGCGGATGGTTTGCTCGACCCACAAGGTGTCGGCAATCAATTGCTCCTGGCGCTCGTTGGTTTCCATCTGGCGCGCCTGCCACGGCAGCCAGAACAGCACCGCCAAAAACAACAGTACCAGCAGCACCGGCAATAGCCAGCGCCAGGGGCCGCCAAGCACAAACGGGGGGCGCGCGGGCGTCGAAAGAGGGATCATGGCAGCAAAGTGTCCGTTTTTGTGTCGCGTGGCTATTGTGGTTATCCACAGTTGCAGTGCAGAATGGTGGTCGGCAGACTGCCTTGCAGTCAAGAAATGTTGGTTACCAATAACAGGGAGACAAGTATGCAGATTAAATCGCTCGTGGTCGCGCTCACTGCCGCGCTCGCCGCCGCAATCAGTTTCAATGCATCGGCGCAAGCGCCGATCGTGATCAAGTTCAGTCATGTTGTGGCAACCGACACGCCAAAAGGCCAGGCCGCCGAACGCTTCAAGGAGCTGGCCGAGAAAGCCACCAAAGGCCGCGTCAAGGTGGAAGTCTACCCGAACAGCCAGCTGTACAAGGACAAGGAAGAGCTCGAAGCCTTGCAACTGGGCGCGGTGCAGATGCTGGCCCCGTCGCTGGCCAAGTTCGGCCCGCTCGGCGTGAAAGAATTCGAAGCGTTCGATTTGCCCTACATTTTCCCGACCAAGGCGGCGCTGTACAGCGTCACCGAAGGCCCGATCGGCAAGAGCCTGCTGCAAAAGCTCGAACCAAAAGGCATTACGGGCCTGGCGTACTGGGATAACGGCTTCAAGGTGATGTCGGCCAACAAGCAGTTGCGCGTGCCGGCCGATTTCCGCGGCCAGAAGCTGCGCATCCAGTCGTCCAAGGTGCTCGACGCGCAGATGCGCGCGCTCGGCGCCAACCCGCAGGTACTGGCCTTCTCCGAGGTGTACCAGGCGCTGCAGACCGGCGTGGTCGACGGCACCGAAAATCCGCCGTCGAACATGTACACGCAGAAAATGCACGAAGTGCAGAAGCACGTGACCCTGTCCAACCACGGCTACCTGGGCTACGCCGTCATCGTCAACAAGAAGTTCTGGGATGGCTTGCCGGCCGATATCCGCACCAGCCTGACGACGGCGATGCGCGACGCCACCACGTTCGAAAAAGCCATCGCCCAGCGCGATAACGACCTGGCGCTCGAAGCGATCAAGAAAACCGGCAAGACCGCCATCTACACGCCAACCGCCGCCGAACAGGCCGAATGGCGCAAGGTGCTGCTGCCGGTGCACAAGCAGATGGAAAGCCGCATCGGCGCCGAGCTGATCGGTTCTATCAACAAGACCGCCGCCGCGGTGAAGTAATCAGGCAGTTCCCGGGCGAGCGCTGCGGCATGCAGTGCTCGCCTGCATGCATTTCCCCATTCCCTTTCCTCGATTCATAGTTTCAATATAGGATTCGACATGAAATTTCTCGACCATCTGGAAGAGTGGATCATTGCGACCCTGATGGGCGCAGCCACGCTCGTCGTGTTCGTCGCGGTGGTCCACCGCTACCTGTCCGGCCTGCCCATTCCAGGCGTGCAGGACTGGCTGATTCAAATTAATACCAGCTGGGCCCAGGAGCTGTGCATCTACATGTTCGTCTGGATGGCCAAATTCGGGGCGGCGTACGGCGTACGCACCGGCATCCACGTCGGCATCGATGTGCTGATCAACCGCCTGAGCCCCCCCTGGCGCGACAAGTTCATCGTGTTCGGCCTGCTGGCCGGCGCCACGTTTACCGCCATCGTCGGCACCCTGGGCGCCAATTTCGTCTGGCACATGGCCCAGACCGACCAGACCTCGTCCGACCTCGAAGTGCCGATGTGGCTGGTGTACCTGGCGGTGCCGCTCGGCTCCTACCTGATGTGCTTCCGCTTCATCCAGGTGGCCGTGCATTTCATCCGTACCGGCGAGTTGCCCAAGCATGATCACGGCCATGTCGAAGGTCTCGAAGACGAGATCGCCGCGGCGAAAGGCGGTGCCGCATGAACGCCGCCATCATCTTTATCCTGCTGATCCTGTTGATGCTGACGGGCATGCCGATTTCGATTTCGCTCGGCCTGACCGTCCTGACGTTCCTGTTCACCATGACCGACGTGCCGATCCAGTCGGTGGCACTGAAGCTGTTTACCGGCATCGAGAAGTTCGAGATCATGGCGATTCCGTTCTTTATCTTGGCGGGCAATTTCCTCACGCACGGCGGCGTGGCGCGGCGCATGATCAACTTCGCCACCTCGATGGTCGGCCACTGGCATGGCGGCCTGGCATTGGCCGGCGTGGTGGCGTGCGCGCTGTTCGCGGCGGTGTCCGGTTCCAGCCCGGCGACGGTGGTGGCAATCGGCTCGATCATCTTGCCGGCCATGGTGCGCCAGGGCTATCCGCGCGGCTTCGGCGCCGGCGTCATCACCACCTCGGGCGCGCTCGGGATTCTGATTCCGCCGTCGATCGTGATGGTGATGTATTCGGTGACCACCAATACCTCGGTCGGCCAGCTGTTCATGGCCGGCGTGGTGCCGGGCCTGATGCTGGCCAGCCTGCTCGGCCTGACCACCTGGTTCCTGGCGCGCAAGCATAACTATCCACGCATGCCGAAGGCGAGCTGGGGCGAGCGCTGGGCGGCGTTCCGCAAGAGCGCCTGGGGCTTGCTGCTGATCGTCATCGTGATGGGCGGGATTTATTCGGGCAAGTTCACGCCGACCGAAGCGGCCGCGATGGCGGCGGTGTACGCCTTCATCATCGCCGTGTTCGTCTACAAGGACTTGAAGCTCAAGCAAGTGGCCAAGGTGCTGCTCGATTCGGCGTCGATGTCGGCCATGCTGCTGTACATCATCACCAACGCGATGCTGTTTTCCTTCCTGATGACCAGCGAAGGCATTCCGCAAGCGATGGCGGCCTGGATTACCGGCCAGGGCCTGGGCGTGGTCAGCTTCCTGCTGGTGGTGAATATCTTGCTGCTGTTGGCGGGCAATGTGATGGAGCCGTCGTCGATCGTGCTGATCATGGCGCCGATCCTGTTCCCGGTGGCGATGAAGCTGGGCATCGATCCGGTCCACTTCGGCATCCTGATCATCGTCAACATGGAAGTGGGCATGTGCCACCCGCCGGTCGGGCTGAACCTGTACGTGGCCTCGGGCATCACCAAGATGGGCATCTCGGAACTGACGGTGGCGGTCATGCCGTGGCTGCTGACGATGCTCGGCTTCCTGGTGATCGTCACGTACGTACCACAGATCTCGCTGTGGCTGCCTAATTTAATTTACAAGTGAAATATATTTTCCCCCAGCGTGAAAAAAAAGCCACATTTTCTTAAATCAAATAAGTTATGATGGGCACCGATCCAGCACCATACTGGTGCGGATGGGGCGAACGGATTGCAGGTTGGGGGAGTGGGTAGATAGAAGAAACGGTAGTCCATACCGGAGAAATATCGAGGAGACACGCGTTTTACAGAATGCTGTTGGCATGACCAAACAGCCGGGAACGTGAACAAAATTTGGAACGCACCGCGAGGTGCGTTTTTTTTCGTCTGCCGCAAAGCGCGGCGGCGTGGTTTGGCGCCGTCCTGCGCTACACTGTCGTTCATGAACACTTCCGCAGAGACGATTTTTTCGGCCATCGTGGCGGCGCCCTTCGGCGCTGTCGGCATTCGCACCGATGGTGCTCGCGTGCGCGAACTCGTTTATCTTCCGCCCCATTTTGGTGCAAAAGAAGCGCTTGACCCCGTGGCCGAGCTGGCCGCGCGGCAAGTCGGACAGTACCTGCTCGACCCCGATTTCCGCTTCAGTTTGCCGCTGCTGGACGCCGGCAGCGTCTTCCAGCGCAAGGTGTGGGAAGCGATCGCGTCGATCCCGCGCGGCACGGTGCGTACCTACGGCCAGGTCGCCAAGCACATCGGTTCGGCGCCGCGCGCGGTGGGGCAGGCTTGCGGCGCCAACTGGTTTCCGATCATCATTCCGTGCCACCGGGTCACCGCCGCGGGCGGGCTGGGCGGCTTTTCGAACCATGACGATGAAAATGGTTTCCACCTGGGCGTCAAGCGCTGGCTGCTCGCGCACGAAGGGGCCGGCAAGGGACCATGGCAACAGCAGTCAATCTTCAACTGATCGACGCCTTTTGCGACCAGCTGTGGCTCGAGCAAGGCCTGGCCAAGAATTCGATCGACGCCTACCGGCGCGACCTGCGCCTGTTCGCGCGCTGGCTGGAAGTGACGCGCCCGGCGCTGGCGAGCCTGCACGCGGTCAAGGCGCCCGAGCTGGAAGCGTATTTTTCCGACCGCCACGCCGAGTCCAAGCCGAGCACGGCCAACCGGCGCCTGTCGGTGCTCAAGCGTTTTTACCAGCTGGCGCTGCGCAACAGGGAAGTGACGCTCGACCCGTGCCTGCAGATGGCGTCGGCCAAGCAGCCGCAGCGTTTTGTCCATACCCTGACCGAGGCGCAGGTGGAAGCGTTGCTGCAGGCGCCCGACGTGAGTACGCCGCTGGGGCTGCGCGAGCGCACCATGCTGGAGGTGATGTATGCGAGCGGCTTGCGCGTGTCGGAGCTGGTGACCTTGAAGATGATGGAGCTGAGCCTGAACGACGGCGTGCTGCGCATCACCGGCAAGGGCAGTAAGACGCGGCTGGTGCCGTTCGGCCAGGTAGCGCGCCAGTGGATCGAACGCTACCTGAAAGACGCGCGCGGCATCATCCTGAACGGCCAGATGGACGATGCGCTGTTCGTGACCGGGCGCGGCGGGCCGATGACGCGCCAGATGTTCTGGATCCTGATCAAGAAGCATGCGGGCACGGCGGGCATTACGGCGCCCCTGTCGCCGCACACCCTGCGCCATGCGTTCGCCACGCATCTGTTGAATCACGGGGCTGACTTGAGGGTTGTGCAACTTTTGCTGGGGCACGCGGATATTTCGACTACACAAATTTACACGCATGTTGCGCGCGAGCGCATGAAGCGACTGCATGCCGAGCATCACCCACGTGGTTAATTCAAATGCCGAACGCATAACTGGGTCATAATGCTGTCTTACTACCCCCTTTCTTTATAACCCAAGAGGTGATCCATGGCTAAAACTAATTTCCAGTACGAAAAGCGGCAGAGGGAATTAGAAAAGAAGAAAAAGGCGGACGAGAAGGCCAAGCGCAAGCTGGAAGCCAAGTCCACGCCTGGTGGTGAAGACAATGAGACACCGGATGAGGATGACGCCGAGGAAGCGAAGCCGGAGTAGATTGCTGGGATTGCGCGCTGACGGGCAGGCCTGAAGGCTTTGCCGCCGGCGGTTCGCCTCAAGACCGTCGTTCCCGCGCGGAAGCGACGGTTTTTGCGTTTCGGGGAACGCGTGCGTTCCCCGCCCGAGCCGATCAGGCTGGCACGCGACCGGCCGACTTATTTTCTGCTGACCTGGCGTGCGGTGTCATGGTACTGCCAGAGTACATTGACGATCTTCCACTCGCTGCGCTGGTTTTTATACAGGTGCATGTAGTCGATCCACTCGTCGGCGCTCAGCTTGACAGTTGCCACGCGCTGGTCGACGTCGAGGATCTTGATGTCCACCCGTGGCTGCGCCGGAAATTTCGTGCCGTCCTTGTTGTAGGTCCTGGCGACCTTGACCATGGCGTCGAAGTCGGTCTCCATGATGAATTCAGCGCCGTCGGCCGCCTGCCAGTAGGTGCGCTTGGCGAGCTTGCGATCGAGGCCGCGTTCCATGCGGGCCGGATCGGCCTTGTGTTGCGACTCGATATAGTCGCGCACTGCGCGTTCGATCGACTGATTATCGGTGGCATCGGCTGCCTGTACCATCAGCGGCGCTGCCGCGACCAACAGAAACAGTAAACAGCGTTGCATGAGGATCCTTCGGTGGCGGGTGGCACGGACATGGGAACATGCAAACGGTTCCCATGCACTGTGCGCTTGTTACGATTCAAAAATGGCAGGACGGCCGGTCAAACGCCGGCGGCGACCCTGTCTTCCTCATGCTCCTCGTCCTTCTCGGTGCCCTTGAACCAGCGCGCCGCGCGCTTGCCCAAGCTGTCCAGGTAGGTGTACGCCACCGGCACCACCACCAGGGTCAGCAAGGTCGAGGTAATCACTCCGCCGATCACCGCGCGTCCCATCGGCGCCTGCGATTCGCCGCCGTCGCCCATGCCGATCGCCATCGGCAGCATCCCGAAGATCATCGCCAGGGTCGTCATCAGGATCGGCCGCAGGCGCACCTGGCCCGCCTCCAGGATCGCATCGTGCTGGCTCTTGCCTTCGCGCTGGCCGTGATTGGTAAAGTCGACCAGCAGGATCGCGTTCTTGGTCACCAGGCCCATCAGCATCACGATCCCGATCACCGAGAAAATGTTCAAGGTGCTGCCCGTCACCAAGAGGGCAATGAACACCCCGATCATCGACAGCGGCAGCGACACCATGATCGCGATCGGCTGCAGGAAGCTGCCGAACTGCGAGGCCAGCACCAGGTAGATGAAGATCACCGCGATCCCCAGCGCCGCGCCGGCCGCGCCCATGGTTTCGGCCATCTGCTCGGCGTCGCCGCCGACGTCGAAGCGCACGCCCTCGGGCAGCTCGATGCTCTTCATGGCCAGCTTGACGTCGCCATCGACGTCGCCGGTCGGACGCCCTTCGGCGCTGGCGTAGATCGCCACGCGCCGTTCGAGCGCCTGGCGCTTGAGCACCTGCGGGCTGGTGGACGGCACGAACTGGACCACCTGGCGCAGCGGCACCATCACCGGATTGCCTTCGGCATCGCGCTTGTTGGACGCCACCGACAGGTCGGCCAGGTCGGCCACCTTCTGCCGGCCCGATTTGGGCAGCTGCACGTTGACGTCGTAATTCTGTCCGTCCGGCGCCAGCCAGCGGCTGATCTGGTCGCCCGCGACAAACGGCCGCAGCGCCAGCCCGATCTGCTGGGTCGACAGTCCCAGGTCGCTCGCCAGTTCGTTGTCGATCTTGACGATGGTGGCCGGGTTGGCGCCTTCCTGGCTGTATTCCAGGTCGGCGATGCCTTTGATGGCGCGCATCTTGTCCATCAGCTGGTGCGCGACCGCATCGAGCTTGGCTTCATCCTGGCCCAGGATCGCGATGAAGATCGGCTTCCAGCCGACCGACATGGTTATCCCGGCGATGGGTTCGAGGCGCGCGCGGATCAGGCGTTCGACTTCCTTCTGCGAGCGCCGCTTCGTCTTGTGCACGTCGGTCAGTTTCAGGTTCATCTGGGCCGTGTGGCGCCCGTTGTCGGTGCCCACGGTGGTGATGGCGCTATCGATTTCCGTGAACGCCTTGAGCGCCGCTTCGACCTGCTGCATCTTCTGGTCGGTGTATTCCAGGCTCGATCCGACCGGGGCCTTGAACTCCATGTGGATGTAGCCGTCGTCGGTTTCCGGGAACATCTCGCCGCCGATCATCGGCATCAGGGCCATGCTGCCGACGAACAGCGCCAGCGCCAGCGCCAGGGTCGCTTTGCGCCAGCGCAGCGCCAGTTCCAGCACCTTGCCGTACCAGACGTGCAGGCGTTCGATGCCGCGCTCGATTCTCTCCATGCCGCGCCCGAGCCACGGCACGTACTTGAAGCGGTCCTTGACCGGGTCGCGCCACACCGACGAGAGCATCGGGTCGAGCGTGAAGCTGACGAACAGCGACACCATCACCGCCACCGCCACCGTGATCCCGAACTGCAGGAAGAAGCGCCCGATGATGCCTTCCATGAAAGCGACCGGCACGAACACGGCGACGATCGCAAACGTGGTGGCCATCACGGCCAGGCCGATTTCGTTGGTGCCGTCGTTGGCGGCCTGGATGTGGCTCTTGCCCATGCCGAGGTGGCGCACGATGTTTTCGCGCACCACGATGGCGTCGTCGATCAACAGGCCGATGCACAGCGACAGCGCCATCAGCGTGAGGAAGTTGAGCGTGAAGCCGAAGAACTTCATGGCGATGAAGCTGGCCATGACCGAAATCGGCAAGGTCAAGCCGGTGATGATGGTGCTGCGCCACGAGTGCAGGAACAGGAACACGATCAGCATGGTCAGCACCGCGCCTTCCATGATGGTGCGCTTGACGTTGTCGAGCTGCTTTTGCACGCGGTCGGACTGGTCTTCGACGATGTTGAGGTGGATGTCGGCCGGCAGGGTGGCACCCATCGCGCTGATCGCCTTTTTAATCCCGGTGCCCACTTCGACCACGTTGGCGTCCTGGATCTTGGTCACTTCGAGCGTGATGGCGCGCTTGCCGTTGATGCGCGAGATCGAGGTTTCTTCCTGCTCGCCGTCGACGACGTCGGCCACCTGCTCGAGGTACACCGGGCCGCTGGCGCGGCGCGCCACGATGATCTTGTTAAAGCCGCGCGCATCCTTGATCTTGCCTTCGATGCGCACCAGGCGCTCGGCCGCGCCGTAGGCGATGTTCCCGGCCGGGAGGTTGGCGTTGGTGCTCTGGATCGCGCGCAGCACTTCATCGACGCCGATGTTCTGGCTGGTCAGGCCGTCGGGCCGGATGTGCACCAGGATCTGGCGGTTGGTCATGCCGCGCACGCGCACCTGGCCCACCCCGGCCACGCCCTGCAGGCGCTTGGTGATGACCTGTTCGGTCAGGGTCGACAGTTCGCGCAGGCTGCGCGTGTCGGACATGAGCGACAGTTCGACGATGGCGCGGCTGTTGTCGCCTTCTTCACGGGCGATGAACGGTTCCTTGGCTTCCTTCGGAAAACCCGGGCGCGCGAGACCAATCTTGTCGCGCATGTCCGTCATGGCCTTGTCCATGTTGGTCGACAGGTGGAATTCGACCTGCACGCCGGCCCTGCCTTCCCAGGAATTGCTGCGGATTTTCTTCACGCCGCTGACGGTGTTGATGGCGTCTTCGAGCGGGCGGGTGATGTCGTTTTCGACCTGTTCGGGCGAGGCGCCGGGGTAGTTGACCTGCACATACGCCACCGGAATGGCGACGTTGGGCATGCTTTCCACGCCCAGCCGGCGGTACGAGAACAGGCCGAGCACCACCAGCGCCACCATCACCATGGTGGCGAACACGGGATTTTTGATACTGGTTGTCGTGATCCACATGGTGTCAGCCTTTCGGGGCGGCGGGAGTGGACGGCGCGGCCACGGTGGCCGGTTCGCTCAACTTGACCTGGCTGCCGGGCTTGACCGCGTCGAGCTTGGCGGTGATCACGCGCGCGCCGTGTTCCAGCCCTTCGGTCACTTCGACCATGCCTTCATCCTCGTTGCGCAGGCCCAGGGTGACCGGGCGCGACACCACCTTGCCGGCTTCGACGGCGTAGACCACGTCGATGTCCTTGTCCCGCAGTTTATCCTTGCGCAGGGCCGCGAACGGCAGCAGCGGGCGCACGGTGGACTTTTGCGTGGTGATCGATCCCTTGGCGAACATGCCGCCGCGCAGCGCGCTGTCGGCGTTGTCGACACTGATATAGACCAGCATCGCGCGCGAGCCGGTTTCGGTGGTCGGGTTGATGCGCGCCACCTTGCCGAGGAAGGTGCGGGCAGGGTAGCCGTCGACCCGGAACGTGACTTCCTGGCCGACCTTGACGCGCGGGATGTCGGACGCCGGCACCTGCGCTTCGAGCGTCAACTGCCGCAGGTTGACGATACTGAAGGCCGGCATGTCGGGCGAGAGCTTGTCGCCGGCCTGCACGTGGCGCTTGCTGACCACGCCCGCCAGCGGCGCGCGGATCACCGTGTCGTTCAGCGCAATGCGCGCCAGTTCGACCTGGGCCTGGGCCGCGCGCACGCTGGCGCGCGCCAGCGCCACGCTGTTTTCGGTGGTGTCGTAGGCGTTTTGCGAAATGTACTTTTGCGCGAGCAGTGCGCCGCTGTTGGCGTTGTTCTTGGTGGCCATCGACAGGCGCGCGCCCGCTTCGTCGAGCGCGGCCTGCTGCTGCGCCAGGCGCGCCTTCTGGTCGGCCTGGTCGAGACGGGCCAGGACCTGGCCGGCGGCCACGTTCATGCCTTCCTGCACCGTCGTTTCCAGCACCTGGCCGGAGACCTTGGACTTGACGGTGGCCTGGGTCAGCGGCGCGAGCGAACCGGACAGCGGCATGTTCACGCTCAGGGTACCGGCCGAGACCGCCGCCACGTCGGCGCGCGCCAGTTCGTACACCGGCGCCGGCTTGGCGGCGGCTGCCGCTGCGGCGGTGGCGGCGGCCGGCTTGGGCCGCGCCAGGGCGAACCAGGCGCCGGCGCTGGCGGCGACGATCAGCACGCCGAGCGCGGGGGCGCGCCAGCGGGGCTTCTTGAGGGTGGGCAGGGCCGGCGCGCTGGGCAAGGTCTCGAGTTTCATGGTGGCTTGGTCTTCTTCTGGTCGGGCGGGTGGGTCGGTGCGGTTCGGGAGCGCCGCCGCTCCGCCCTGGGAGCAGGATGGAGGCAGGTGCGCATGTTGTCACTATAGAAAACCCGCGCCCGGGCCGCACTCCGAATGCGACAGACCGCCGTTCCGGCACGACGAACTGCAAAAAAACCCGACAAAGCGCAAATTTTGCGGATAAGAAACAATTCTCCCGGCCTTCACTTTGCGTGCGCGCAAACGGGACCGAACCCGCGTGGTCAAAATGGGTCTAAGAAGTAAGGGCCAGCTTTCCGGCGGCCCTGCCACAACCACATGAAGGGATTACCGTGAGTGCTGACAAACCTGCCGAAGCGGGCAGTTTCGAGCCGGAAGGACCAGGACGCGAAGCGCTGGACGTCCTGTACCGTTTCGTCGCTGCCCTTGAACTGGCGCCGACGGTGGCCGTGCACAGTACCGACCGCAACGGCATCGTGCGCTACTGGAACCATACCTGTACCGACGTGTTCGGCGTTTCCGCAGCCGAGGCGGTCGGGCGCCCCCTGATCAGCCTGGCCTCGCATCTGGACCGCGAGGAAGACTTTAAAAACACCCTCGAATCGGTCTGGAAGACCGGGCGCACGGCGCCGCCGCGCGACTGGCACGTGCGGCGCCTGGACGGCACCGAGCGCTGGCTGTACTCGACCCACTTCCCGGTGTTGCGCGACGGCGTGCCGCAGCAATTGTTCTGCATGGAAGTCGACATCAGCAAGCGCAAGGTCGACGAAGCTGAACTGATCGAAGCGGGCACCAACTTCCGCCAATTGTTCGAGCGCTCGACCGACGCCATCGTGCTGATCGAAGGCAACCGCATCATCGACGCCAATCCCGCCGCGCTGGCCCTGTTCCGCTGCCGCGGCAAGCAGGACGTCGTCGGCAAGACCCTGCTCGATTTCTCGCCTGAAGTACAGGCCACCGGCGAAACCTCGATCGTGGCCGATGCCGCCGTGACGGCGCACGCCTTCATCGACGGCAACTATCGCTACGAATGGGAATACGCGCTGCCCGACGGCACCCATTTCTGGGCCGAAGTGCTGCTCACCTCGGTCACCCTGGACCACGAATTCCTGTCGTACGCGGTGCTGCGCGATATTTCCCCGCGCAAGGCGGCCGAGCACGCGCTGGCCATGGCCGCGCGCGTGTTCGAAAATTCGCGCGATGCCATCCTCATCACCGACAGCCAGTACCGGATCATCGCCGTCAACCAGGCGTTCACGGCGCTGACCGGCATCCCCGCGGGCGAGGTGATGGGCGGCGAAGTGCCGGGTTTGCATACGGGCATGCACGACCCCGCGTTCTACCAGCAGATCTGGGACTTCGTGGCGGTGCACGACCACTGGGAGGGCGAAGTGTGCTGCGTGCGGCGGGGCGATGCGGATCATCCGGTCTGGGTCGCGGTCACGGCCATCCGCGACAGCGCCGAGCAGGTCTCGAACTACATGGCGATCATGACCGACATCACCGAGCGCAAGCGCGCCGAGGAGCAGACCCGCCACCTGGCCGAGCACGACTTCCTGACCGACCTGCCGAACCGCGTGCTGTTCCTCGACCGCCTGCAGCAGGCGCTGGTATCGGCGCGGCGCCAGCACAACAAGGTGGCGGTCATGTTCCTCGACCTGGACCGCTTCAAGGGCATCAACGACAGCTTCGGCCACCATGTGGGCGACGCCGTGCTCAAGGAAGTGGCCACGCGCCTGACCGGCTGCGTGCGCGGGGTCGATACGGTCAGCCGCCAGGGCGGCGACGAGTTCGTGGTCATCCTGGCCGACATCGGCGGGGTCGACCAGGCCGCCCACGTGGCCACCAGCGTCATGCACGCGGTGGCGCAGCCGGTCGTGAGCGACGGCCACACGATCAGCCTGTCGGTGTCGATCGGCATCGCCATCTGCCCGGACGACGGGCTCGACGTCGAGACCTTGCTGCAACATGCCGACGTCGCGATGTACCACGCCAAGCAGAACGGGCGCAACGCCTTCAGCTTCTTCAATGCGGACATGAACGCCCACGTCATCGAACGGGTGCAGATCGAGAACGAATTGCGCCATGCGCTGTCGAACCAGGAGTTTTTCCTCGAATACCAGCCCGAGGTCAACATCGCCACCGGCCTGACCACCGCCGTCGAGGCGCTGCTGCGCTGGCGCCATCCGCAGCGCGGGCTGCTCATGCCGCACCAGTTCATTGCCGTGGCCGAAGAATGCGGGCTGATGGTGCCGATCGGCGACTGGGTGCTGCGCCAGGCCTGTTCGCAGGCGCGCGCGTGGCGCGATGGCGGCTGCCCGGTGGTGGTGGCGGTCAACCTGTCGGGCGCGCAGTTCCTGCACGGCGGGCTGGTGCATAGCGTCGATGAAGCGCTGCGCCTGTCCGGGCTGGCGCCCGAGTTCCTCGACCTGGAGATCACCGAGAGCGTCATCATGCGCGGCGACGACGCCACCTTGGCCACGGTCGCCGAACTGCGCGAGCGCGGGGTGCAGCTGACCATCGACGACTTCGGCACGGGCTACTCGAGCCTGAGCTTTTTGCGCCGCTATCCGCTGACCAAGCTGAAGATCGACCGCTCCTTCGTGGACGAGATTCCCGGCCAGGATACGATGGCGAACGCGGCAGCCAATCTGATTCCGGCAATCATCGCGGTGGCGCGCAGCCTCAAGCTGCGCGTGATCGCCGAGGGGGTCGAGACGGCCGAGCAGCTGATGTTTTTACAGCAGCACGGCTGCGACGATTACCAGGGCTATTACGCCAGCATGGCCTCGACCGATCCGGACCTCAAGCCCCGCCCTCATTGAACATGCGCTAGGCGACGCGCGGCCCGTCGAACAGGCGGATGCGCGCCAGCACCTGGCCGTGGTCGGACGCCTCGGGCAGTTCCAGCACCACATGGTCGTTCAGGTAGACCACGTCCACCACTTCCCCGATGGCGTTGGGCAGGGCGGCGTTGAATTCTTCCGACACCAGGATGTGGTCGATGGTCGTGTAGTGGCTGTCGTGCACGATCGAAAAGCCCACGTGGCGCAGGTGGTCCTGGCGCTGCTGCAACTGGTAGGCGTCGAACATGCGGTCCCCCAGCGTATTGCCGTTGCCCAGCACGATCATGGTGGTGACCGCATCGGCCACATCGTTGAAGTCGCCCAGCACCACGCGCGCGCGCTGGTTGTCCCTGGCCAGCTGGCTCAACAACACGCGCAGGGCGGCCGCCTCGGTGCCGCGCCGGATCAGCGAGCGCAGGCAGGCCAGCGCGTACAGTTGCGCATCTTCGCTGCTGTCGCCGTTGCGGTAGTCGGGGCGCTTGGACTTGAGGTGCACCACCACCACGTCGACCGTGCAGTCGGGCGAGACGATCACCGGCGCATGGATCACGGCGCGCGAAAAGCGGTCGGCCTCGCGGCTGCCGGGCGGCAGCGCCACGCCGTCGGGAAACTGCAGGTACGCCACGCCCGGTGCGGCCAGCGGCAGGCGCGATACCAGCGCCACGCTCGGCGTGAGGCGTTCGGCGGCCGGATCGGGATCGAAGCCGACGTGGAAGGCGTCGCGGTAGTTGCGGGTGCGCGAGAGCGCTTCAAGCAGGGCGGCCTGCGAAAAAATCTCCTGGAAACCGATCACGTCGGCGTCGAGCAGGTCGATCTGGTGCGCGGTCCAGTTCAGCTTGGCCTCGTATTGCTCCGGGGTGGAGGGCAACAGATTGTCGTACAGCTTCACGCCCGGTGGGGCGAGGTTGTAGACGTTAAAAGTGGCAAAGCGAATTTCTTGCTGCATAATAAGAAACTCCTCATTGAACGTTTAGCGTATCACGCATGGCCAAGAAAGAGCATATTTCCGAAACGCCGGCGACGCAGTTCCTGCGCAAGCACCGGGTCGATTTTAGCGAACATCCTTATCCGTATGAAGAACATGGCGGCACGGCCGTGTCCGCGCGCGAACTCGGCGTGCCCGAACATGAGGTCGTCAAGACCTTGGTGATGCAGGATGAAGCGGCCAAGCCGCTGATCGTGCTGATGCACGGCGACTGCAAGGTGTCGACCAAGAACCTGGCGCGGGCAATACCGTGCAAATCGGTCGAGCCGTGCAAGCCGGAGGTGGCGCAGCGCCATTCCGGATTCCAGATCGGCGGCACCTCGCCGTTCGGCACGCGCAAGGCGCTGCCGGTGTACGTGGAGGAAAGCATCCTCGCGCTGGAAAAGATTTATATCAATGGCGGCCGGCGCGGTTACCTGGTCGGCATTGCGCCGCAGGTACTGGTCGCGCTGCTCGCCGCGCGGCCGGTGAACTGCGCGCTGGAAGAATAGGGAGCCCAGTCTCCCAGCCTTAGCCCACCCTGGCCATCAACTTATCAACTTGCCGCGATTGCGGCCATCGGACAGTGTCAGCAAGGCTTGCGCGATGCTCTCGACGCCGTCCACCAATTGCTCGGTGTCCTGCCACGGTGCCCGCAAAATCGTATTGCGCAATCGTGCCGCATATCACGACCTGCACACCCGGAGGTTGAAGTGGAACATCAACGCTTCGACCGCCGCTTCTCGGCTTGATAATTGCAAAAATAGAAAGCATTTGTGGAAAAAATCCGACTTAAATTTCCTAGGTGCATCACAATGCGTGGTTTTGTTATAAATATCCTATGAGAATTTAACGAATATGCATATCTGAAGTTTATTTGGCCCAGTCCGGCAGGATAATACGCAGCGTAGTTGCACAGAAATAAATCCTACAATGCTGATCCTGGAGTAGACATGAGACGTTTTTTGAAATGCCTGGCCATCCTTGCCCTAAGCAGCGGGGTGTTGAGCGCCTGCGGCGATAACACGGGCGCATCCGGCCCCGGCCCCGGCCGCGCAGCCGGCGCGGATACCCCGCCGCCTGTCGCGAGCAGCGCCGATACGGCCGGAGCCGGCGTGATGACCGGCGGCGGCGCCAACACCGGCGCAGTTGCCGACGCTGGCGCCGCCCCGATCGCCAACGCCACCACCATGGGCGTGGCCGCCGCGGCCTCGACCACGCAATGGACTTTTTGCGCCGACGAAAATAGCCGTTGCGTTTTCACCGGCTATCAGACCGTGCGCTATGGCGCGGGCGAGCGCTTCGTCAGCAAGACGCTTGGCTGGAACGCCTCTTGCGACAACGCCACCTTTGGCGATCCGGCACCGGGCGCGGCCAAGCATTGCGAAATCACCAGCACCTGGGAGTCGTGCGGCAACGAGGGCGGCCAGTGCGCGTTTGGCGACACGCGCACCGTGCGCTATGGTTCCGGCACCAGCTTCATGAGCAAGACCGCGACCGGCGGCCTGGCTTGCAACAGCAATGTGTTCGGCGATCCGACGCCGGGCATCGCCAAACGCTGCGACAAGGCCGCCGTCACATGGACCTTGTGCGCTCCGGAAGGCGGCCGTTGCAATTTCAGCGGCGCCAATGCGGTCATGTTCGGGGCCGATGGCAAGTATTACACCTACACCAAGACCGATGGGGTCGATTGCAACGTGGCCACCTTGGGCAACCCGGCCCCGGGCCTGGTGAAAAGCTGCTATGTTCCCGGCGCACCGATTGCGGACGCCACGCCACCGGTTGCCGGCGATCCACGCATCGGCAGCATCCAGCTGGCGCAATCGCAGCTGTTCGACAGCACCGACAGTGCCCTGATTTTGATCAACGGCAAGGCGGTGATGGTCAAGGTCAATGCCCTGAGCAACAATCCAGCGGTGGCCAAGCCGGACGGCAAAGTCCAGGTCAAGGATGCGAACGGCAATGTGCTGCGCGAAATCGCCTTGAACAAGCCCGCCGGTGCGCTGCCTGCCAGCGTGCCGGTCGTGCCTGACAAGAACACCTCGTACACGGCGGTGGTGCCGTCCGACCTGGTCAAGCCCGGCCTGCGCCTGAGCGTCGTCCTGGCCAATGGCCAGAGCACGACCATCAATCCGCGCGTCGGCGGTGGCGTGCCGATGGAACTGGTCACCATTCCGGTCCAGATCGGCGGCTCGGTCGGCCGCGTGGTCAGCAATCTGCGCGACTTCGTCCAGGATCGCATTCCGGTGTCGAACGTAACCCAGACCGGCCGCGCGCCGTATGTCTCGTCGCGCGTGACGCGCCTGCCCGCCACGGAAGCCGAATGGAGCGATGCGTTCGGCAAGATCCTGGGCGAAATCGGCGACTTGCACCGGCTGGAAGGCGCCAACGCCCGCCAGCATTACTTTGGCCTGATTCCAAAAGCGAGCTACGGCCTGGCCGGCCTGGCTTATGTGCCGGGCACCAGCGGCGTTGCCGCCGATATTCCGTCGATGAATGAAGACGGCTTGCGCGGGATCGTCGTCCATGAACTGGGCCACAACTACCGCTTGAACCACGCCGCTTGCGGCGGCGCCGGCTCCCCGGACCCGAAGTATCCCTACCCGAATGCGCAGCTGGGCACGGGCAGCCACTACACCTGGGGCTATCTGTTCAGCAGGGAGACCTTCTTCGATCCGCGCAGCACGAAGATCCATGACATCATGAGTTATTGCGGCGGCAGCACCTTTTCGGATTACAACACCCATCTGATGCAGGCATTCCTGACCCCGGCGGACGCGCTCAAAGTATCGGCTGCGAGCGAGGCGCCACAGGGCCTGATCCTGATCAGCGGCCAGATCAGCGGCGACAAGGCAACGCTGTCGCCACTGAAATCGTTCGTCGGCCGCGCCAGTGTGCCGGCCAAGGGCGAGTACACCTTGCGTATCGTGACGGCCAAAGGCGCGCTCGACTATCCGTTCGCGCCCCTGGTGGTCGACCATGCCGACGAGGTGAAGTCGCGCAACTTCAGCTTCGCGATTCCGAACCCGGGTCCGATCGTCAGTATCTCGCTGGTCAAGGGCACGGCCAGCCTGATGCAGTCGAACGCCCTTCCGGTCCCCGAAGGCAGCGTCCAGGGTGCGGCGGCGGCGGTGCAGGTGCGCGAGCAAGGCGGCAATGTGCAGCTGAACTGGAATCACGCGCGCTATCCGTACCTGACGGTGACCCTGGTCGGCGAGTCGAAGCGCTCGACCCTGGCGCAGGATCTGCAAGGTGGCAGCGCGGTATTGTCCCTCGGTCCGCTGCCGGCCGGCGGCGCGTTTGAAATGAGCCTGTCCGACGGCATCAACTCGGTGCTGGTCAAGCAGGAGCGCGCCAGCGCACTGTAACAGGGCGCGCAGTTCGGCTTCGGTAGAAGAAACGGCCCGCAAGGGCCGTTTTCTATTGATCGGCGGCTTTGCCCGACGCCTGGCACCTGCCATGCAGGCGCTGGCGCTGGGCAGCGGGCGCGCGGATGCAGAGCGACGGGCCGCTCACGCTGCGCCCAACTTTCGATGGGCCCGGTGTTGCGTTGTTGAGAAACATGCGTCCAGACCGAGGGTGATCAGGCAGCGCCGATGGTGTATATTCACGCCCGGCGCTTGGCGCCGTTCACAACAAGAGAGACCACAATGAATACAGCAATTTTCGCCATCGTCGCCTACCTGATCGGCTCGATTTCCTTCGCCGTGGTGGTGAGCCGGCTGTACGGCCTGTCGGATCCGCGCACCTACGGTTCCAAGAATCCGGGCGCGACCAACGTGCTACGCAGCGGCAACAAAGGCGCGGCGATCGCCACCTTGGTGGGCGATGCCGCCAAGGGCTGGTTCGCGGTCTGGCTGGCGATGTTGTTGGCGCCAAAGTTTGGCGTGGGCACGGCCGGCATTGCACTGGTGGTCATTGCGGTGTTCCTGGGGCATCTGTGGCCGGTGTTTTTCCGCTTCGTGGGCGGCAAGGGTGTGGCGACCGCGCTCGGCGTGCTGATCGGAATTAACATCTGGCTGGGCCTGGCGACCGCGCTGACCTGGCTGGCGGTTGCCTACGCCTTCCGTTATTCGTCGCTGGCGGCGCTGGTGGCGTCGGTGTTTGCGCCGGTATATTTCGGCGTGGTGTTCGGCATCAACGAACTCTTTTTCGCCGTGGTAGCGATGAGTTCGCTGCTGCTGTACCGCCACAACCAGAACATCGCCAACTTGATGGCGGGCAAGGAAAGCAAGATCGGCAGCAAATCTGCCGAGGCCAAAAAATAGGGTGCGCAAGTGCGTTGCGTCAGTTGGGGCTAGAATGGAACGCCCGACTGACAGGAGCACGTGTGACCAAACTGAAAATTGATTTTGTATCCGACATCTCCTGCCCGTGGTGCGTGATCGGCCTGAAGTCGCTGGAAACGGCGCTTGGCCGTCTTGACGGCGTGGCTAGCGCCGAACTGCACTTCCAGCCGTTCGAGCTCAATCCCCGCATGGCTGCCGAGGGCCAGGACATCGGCGAACACCTGAGCGAAAAATACGGCGCCACGCCCGAGCAGGGCGCGCAGACGCGCGAGATGATCCGCGCGCGCGGGGCCGAGCTGGGCTTTATCTTCGACATGGATGCGCGCAGCCGCATCTACAACACCTTCGACGCGCACCGTTTGCTGCACTGGGCCGCGCTGCAGGGGCGCCAGCGCGAACTGAAGATGGCGCTGTTCGAAGCCTACTTCACCAAGGGCGACAGTCCGGGCGAGCATGCCGTGCTGGCGCGGGTGGCGGGCGAAGCCGGCCTGGACGCCGCAACGGCGGCCGAGGTGCTCGCCAGCGGCGCGTATGCAGCCGAGGTGCGCGAACGCGAGCAGTTCTATCAACAGCAGGGCATCAGTTCAGTGCCGGCAATCATCATCAACGACCGGCATCTGATTTCGGGCGGACAGCCGCCGGAAGTGTTCGAACAGGCGCTGCGCCAGATCGCAGCCGAAGCTACCCCACAGGAGCAATAAGATGCCAACAGCAAGCTGGAACGGCGCCGTGATCGCCGAAGCACCGAGCGACCAGGTGCAGATTGTCGAAAACAATGTGTATTTCCCGATGTCGGCGGTGAAGCAGGAATATCTTCAACCGAGCGCGACCGAGACCAAGTGCCCGTGGAAAGGCACGGCGAACTATTTCAGTTTGCTGGTCGACGGGGAAACCAACCGCGACGCGGTGTGGACCTACCGCGCGCCGTTCGAGGCGGCCAGGCAGATTGCCGGGCATGTGGCGTTCTGGAAGGGCGTCACCATCGAGCGTTAAGTCCTGCTATCCTCCAGACCGTCTTTCCCGCCGAGGGCCGCCTTGGCGCGGGGAAGACGGCTAATGCGTCGGCGGGAAACGACGCCAACGGGCCCTTTTGGTGCGCCGCACAACAACGGTGCCAAAAAGCGCCCAACACGGCGCCTCCTGCCCTAACATTCCCTTCCCCTCACTCTCGTTTCCCGCTGGCACGCCATTTGCTGATGTCTTGGTAACGGCGCACGTCCGCGCCTCGCTTGCCAACGAGGGAACCATGACCACCGACCGCACCACCAGGCTGACCCGCCGCACCCTGCTCAAGGCCGGCGCCGCCGTCTCGCTGACTGGCCTTGCCAGCGGCGGCGTTTTCGCCGCCGGTTCCGACAAACCCGAAAAAGAAGAAATCAAGGTCGGCTTCATCCCCCTGACCGACTGCGCCTCGGTGGTCATGGCCTCGGTGCTCGGCTTCGATAAAAAATACGGCATCAAGATTGTCCTGAGCAAGGAATCGTCCTGGGCCAGCGTGCGCGACAAGCTGGTCAACGGCGAACTCGACGCCGCCCATGTGCTCTACGGCCTGCTGTACGGCGTCCAGATGGGCGCGGGCGGCGCCAAAAAGGACATGGCGGTCCTGATGAACCTGAACCACAACGGTCAGGCCATTACCCTCTCCAAAAAAGTGGCCGACAAAGGCGGCGTGGACGGCGCCTCGCTCGCCAAACTGATGCAGACCGACAAGCGCGAATACACCTTCGCCCAGACCTTCCCGACCGGCACCCACGCGATGTGGCTGTACTACTGGCTGGCGACGTACGGCATCAACCCGCTCAAGGACGCCAAGGTGATTACCGTGCCGCCGCCGCAGATGGTGGCCAATATGCGAGTCGGCAATATGGACGGCTTTTGCGTGGGCGAGCCGTGGAACCACCGCGCCATCGTCGACGGGGTCGGCATTACCGCCGCCACCACCCAGGACATCTGGAAAGACCACCCGGAAAAAACCCTCGGCACCACGCTCGACTGGGCCAAAAAATACCCGAACAGCGCGCGCGCTCTGATCGCCGCCGTGCTGGAAGCGAGCAAGTGGATCGACGCCGGCCTGGTCAACAAAGCCAAAATGGCGGCCACCATCGCCGACAAATCCTACGTGAACACCTCGGTCGACGTGATCAACCAGCGCATCCTGGGCCGTTACCAGAACGGCCTGGGCAAGACCTGGGACGATCCGAACTACATGAAGTTCTACAACGACGGTTCGGTCAACTATCCCTATTTGTCGGATGGCATGTGGTTCATGACCCAGCACAAGCGCTGGGGCTTGCTCAAGGCCGAGCCCGATTACCTGGCGACCGCCACCAGCGTCAACCAGATCGCTCTGTACACCGAGGCCGCCGCCATGGCCAAGGTGAGCGTGCCGAAGTCGCCGCTGCGCACGGTGAAAATGCTCGACGGAACAGTCTGGGATGGCAAGAATCCCAAGGCCTACGCCGATTCCTTCAAGATCAAAGCCTGAACCGGGAGCCCATGATGCGTGCCGTACTGGAATCGATGTCCCCGGGCGCCGCCCCGCCGCCGCTGCCGCTGACCGCGCCCGCGCCGGAAAAACGCCCGCGCAGCGAACGTCTCGCCAGCCAGGGCGTGATTCTGACCAACGGAAGTCCGCGCCTGCGCGCATTCTTCCTGGCCGTGTTGCCGCCGCTGCTGGGACTGGGCTTGCTGGTGCTGCTGTGGCAAATTTTATCGCTCAACAACAGCAGCTTTCCCTCGCCCGCCGTGACCTTCGCCGAAGCGGTGCGCATGTTTGCCGACCCGTTCTATCGCAACGGACCGAACGACCAGGGCATCGGCTGGAATATCCTGGCCTCGCTCAAGCGCGTGGCGCTCGGTTTCGGGCTGGCGGCGGCGGTCGGGATTCCGCTCGGCTTCATGATCGGACGTTTCAGTTTTCTGGCGGGGATGTTTTCGCCGATCATCAGCCTGCTCAAGCCGGTGTCACCGCTCGCCTGGCTGCCGATTGGTTTGCTGGTGTTCAAGTCGGCCGATCCGGCGGCGATCTGGTCGATTTTCATCTGCTCGATCTGGCCGATGATCGTCAACACCGCGGCCGGCGTGCAGCGCGTGCCGCAGGATTACATGAACGTGGCGCGCGTGCTGCAACTGTCGGAGTGGAAAATCTTCACCAGGATCCTGCTGCCCTCGGTGCTGCCCCACATGCTGACCGGCGTGCGCCTGGCGATCGGCACCGCCTGGCTTGTGATCGTCGCGGCCGAGATGCTGACCGGCGGCGTGGGCATCGGCTTCTGGGTGTGGGACGAGTGGAACAACCTGAATGTGCCGCACATCATCATCGCCATCGTCGTCATCGGCGTGGTCGGACTGGTGCTCGAACTGGCCCTGGTGGCGCTGGCCAAGGCCTTTACCTACGAAGAGGCGGGGACCTGATATGAACACGAAATTCATTGAAGTGCAGCACGCCGAGATGGTGTTCGACACGCGCAAGGGCCGCTTCCACGCGCTCAGCAACGTCAACCTGACGGTGGCGCAGGGCGAGTTCATCACCCTGATCGGCCACTCGGGCTGCGGCAAGTCGACCCTGCTCAACCTGCTGGCGGGATTGACCAAGGCCACCGATGGCGCCTTGATCTGCGCCGGGCGCGAGATTGCCGGACCATCGCCCGAGCGCGGCGTGGTATTCCAGAATCACTCGCTGCTGCCGTGGCTGAGCTGCTTCGAGAATGTGTACCTGGCGGTCGAGCGCGTGTTTGCGAACAAGGAGTCAAGCAGCCAGATGCGCGAGCGCACCACGGCGGCGCTGGCGCTGGTGGGCCTGAGTGCGGCGGCCCAGAAGCGGCCGAACGAAATCTCGGGCGGCATGAAGCAGCGCGTCGGCATCGCCCGCGCGCTGTCGATGGAGCCCAAGGTCCTGCTGATGGACGAGCCGTTCGGCGCCCTCGACGCCCTCACGCGCGCCCATCTGCAGGATGAATTGCTGCGCATCGTCGCCCAGACCGGCTCGACCGTGGTGATGGTCACCCACGACGTGGACGAAGCGGTGCTGCTGTCGGACCGCATCGTGATGATGACCAATGGCCCCGCGGCGACCATCGGCGACATCGTGCAGGTGGCGCTGGGACGCCCGCGCGAGCGCCTGGCGCTGGCGCACGATCCGCTCTACATGGCGTACCGCACGCGGGTGCTGGAGTTTTTATATCACCGCCAGGCACGGCCGCATGCGGCGTAGGGCGCGGCGGCGCTTGCGCTTGTCAGGCGATATCGAGCACGATCGGCTGGTGGTCCGACGCCGCCGTCTCCGACTGCACTTCCACCTCGGTCACGCGCTTCGCCAGGTCGTTGGTGACGAAAAAATAGTCGAAGCAATCGGCCCGCTCCGGCCACTTGAAGCCATGCAAACCGGCCGTGGGCGCGCGCGCGATGTCCGGATGGCGCAGGCGCCACGCGTCCACCAGCGGCAGCGCGATGCCCTCGTCCGGTGCGATCAGTTCCTGGTAATCGGGCGAATCGGGCGTGAAATTGAAGTCGCCGCAATAGATCGCCGAACCGGGCCGGAAGCCCAGCTGGTACGGCGAGTCCATGGTCGGGTCCGGTTGAAAGATGCGCGCCCGTTCGCACGCTTCCCAATGCAGGTATTTGAGATGCCGCACCTGCGCCATGCGCTGCAGCGGCGAGTAATATTCCAGGTGCGTGGTGAGTACGCGCACCTTGCCGCCGGGCGCATCGATGACCGCTTCGATCAGTCCGCGCGGCATGCCGGCCGGACTGTTCGGATCAGGCGGCCACGGCAGCAGGTAGCGGTGCACCTGGTTGATCCGGTATTTGGAGAGCAACATATTGCCGAACTGGCGCGGCAGGTTGTTCTGGTAGATTTCGCTGGTCGGTTCGATCACCGGCTGGTAGCCACCGAAGGCGCCCGCCAACTGGCGGAACTGGTTGGACGTCGCGTTGCCTTCGAGCTCGGCATGATTTGACGCAACTTCTTGCAGGCAAATCACATCAGGATTTAATTTTCGCAACACATCGATGATGGCGTGGATGCGGATCCTGCCATCCTTGCCGCAACCCCAGTGAATATTCCAGCTAACAACACGCATACAGCACCTCCGGAAAAACAGAACCGGGCGAGTTTGACATTCTTTGGAAAAATACGGTACACGGTAGGATCGTCAGCGGCGCCGAACGTTCGGCGTCCGGCGCATTTTTCAGGCCACCTTGTTCAGACCACCTTGATCTCGTCGAGCGGCCAGCGCGGGCGCACATTGAAGCTGTAGTCGCGCGTGGCGGCGCCGGGATTGATCTGCAGGCGCATGGCGCCGGCAAAGGCGATCATGGCGCCGTTATCGGTGCAAAATTCCAGCTCAGGATAGAACACGCGGAATTTTTTGGCCGATGCCGCTGCATTGAGCGAGGCGCGCAGTTGCGAGTTCGCGCCCACGCCGCCGGCGATCACCAGGCGTTTGAGACCCGTGTGGCGCAGCGCGCTGACGCACTTGGCGGTCAGGACATCGACGATGGCGTCGACGAAGCCGCGCGCGATGTTGGCCTTGTCCTGTTCGCAGATGTTGGCGATGACTTTTTCTTCGTGGTTCTTCACCACCGTCAGCACCGCCGTTTTCAGGCCCGAGAAGCTGAAATTGAAGTCTTTCGAGTGCAGCATGGGACGCGGCAGCTTGTAGGCCAGCGGATCGCCGAATTCGGCCAGGCGCGAAATCGCCGGCCCGCCCGGATAGCCCAGGCCGAGCAGCTTGGCCGACTTGTCGAAGGCTTCGCCGGCCGCGTCATCGAGCGTTTCGCCGAGCAGGGTGTACTGGCCGACGCCGTCGACCCGCATCAGCTGCGTGTGGCCGCCCGAGACCAGCAGCGCGATGAACGGAAACTGCGGCGGATCGGAGGCCAGCAGCGGCGAGAGCAGGTGGCCTTCGAGGTGGTGCACGCCGAGCACCGGTTTGTCGAGCGCCAGCGCGAGGCTGCAGGCGATCGAGGAGCCGACCAGCAGCGCGCCGGCCAGGCCCGGGCCCTGGGTGTAGGCGATGGCGTCGATGTCGGCCATGGCCACGCCGGCGCGCACGAGGGTTTCTTCGAGCAGCGGGATGGCGCGCCGGATGTGGTCGCGCGAAGCCAGCTCCGGCACCACACCGCCGTACTCCTCGTGCATGGCGACCTGCGACTGCAGGGCGTGGGACAGCAGGCCGCGTTGCGTGTCGTACAACGCAAGGCCGGTTTCATCGCAGGAGGATTCGACGCCGAGAACGATCATGGAAGGTGCACAGGATAAGGGGGAAGGCGTCATTGTAAAGCACCGGCTGCGCTGGGGCAGCGCGGCGCTTTGGGCGGGGGAGCGTTTGCGACGGTGCCGCACGTCTAGAACGCCAGGCGCATTCAGTACCGCAAATCAAAAACCGTCTTCCCCGGCCTCGGCGGCCGCCGAGGCCGGGAATGACGGTTTTGAGAGTGGTGGTTAATGCGGCTGTAAACTTAAGGACGTTGTAACAGCTCCGCGTGCGCCGCGCGCAGCATGGTCTCGGTCGCATCCCAATCGATGCAGCCGTCGGTCACCGAGCAGCCATACTTCAACTGCGTCAAATCGGCCGGAATCTTCTGGTTGCCGCCGACGATGTTCGACTCGATCATCACGCCCACCAGCGACTTGTTCCCGTGACGGATCTGCTGCACCACGTCCGACATCACCAGCGGCTGCAGCTCCGGCTTCTTGTAGCTGTTCGCGTGCGAGCAGTCGACGACCAGGTTGGCCGGCAGCTTGGCTTTTTCCAGCGCCTGCTCCGCAATCGCGATCGACACCGAATCGTAGTTCGGACGTCCATCGCCGCCGCGCAGCACCACGTGTCCGTAGGCGTTGCCGCTGGTGCGCACGATCGAGACCGTGCCCTGGCCGTTGATGCCCAAAAACGAGTGCGGATGCGCCGACGACAAAATGGCGTTGATCGCGATGCTGATGTCGCCATCGGTGCCGTTCTTGAAGCCGACCGGCGTCGACAAACCCGACGACATCTCGCGGTGCGTCTGCGATTCCGTGGTGCGCGCGCCGATCGCGGTCCAGGCGATCAGGTCGCCCAGGTACTGCGGCGAGATCGGATCGAGCGCTTCGGTGGCGGTAGGCAGGCCCAGTTCGCATACGTCGAGCAGGAAGCGGCGCGCCTTTTCCATGCCTTCGTCGACGCGGAACGAATCGTCCATGTGCGGATCGTTGATATAGCCCTTCCAGCCGGTCGTGGTGCGCGGCTTTTCGAAATACACGCGCATCACCAGCAGCATGGTGTCGGCCACCTCGGCCTGCAGCGCCTTGAGGCGGTGCGCATAGTCGATGCCCGCCACCGGATCGTGGATCGAGCACGGGCCGACGACGACGAACAGGCGCTTGTCCTTGCGGTCGATGATGTCGCGCAGCGCGGCGCGGCCCTGCATGACGGTAGCGAAGGCGCTGTCGGTCAGGGGAAGGCGCTTGTGCAGCTCTTCCGGGGTCGGCATGGTCGCGAACGAGGTGACGTTGGTATTTTCGATGTCTGGAGTAGTAATCATGAAGGCTGCTTTTTCTCGTGTTTTTCGGCGTGGATAGGTGAGTTTAGCCCCATTCCGGGCTTCTTGCACAGCCGGCATCAAAAGCTGGCCCAATTGAGAGGGCGCGTGTCATCAGCGAGTCATCTCGCCCGTTTAAGCTTGCCGGCTTCTCAACTGCCCATCACGAGCTGTCATGACCCAACCGAATTCGCGCCGCAAGTTCCTTCGCAACCTCTCGCTCGGGACCGTCGCGGCGTCCAGCGTCGCACTGGCCGGCTGCGGCGGCAGCGATGGCGGCGACATCGATGTCCGCTTCGCGCACGGCGTCGCCAGCGGCGATCCATTGAGCGACCGCGTCATCCTCTGGACCCGCATCAGCAGCGCCGCCAGCGCCGAGATCGAGGTCAAATGGGAGCTTTCCGAAGACAGCAACTTCGCCGTCATGGCCGCCACCGGCAGCACCAGCACCGGCGCGGCGCGCGACTACACCGTCAAGGTCGACGTGACCGGCCTGGCCGCCAACCGCGCCTATTACTACCGCTTCGTCGCCTACGGCGTCGTCTCGCCGGTCGGGCGCACCAAGACGCTCGGCACCGGCAACCTGGCGCAGGTCAAGCTGGCCGTGTTCAGCTGCAGTAACTACCCGGCCGGCTACTTCCACGTCTACGCGGAAGCGGCAAAACTGAACGACATCGACGCCGCGGTCCACCTGGGCGACTACATCTACGAATACGCCAAGGACGGCTACGGCGCCAAGGATGCGGACGCGATGGGACGCGTGTCGGTGCCGGCCAACGAGATCATCACCCTGAGCGACTACCGCCGCCGCTACGCCCAGTACCGTGGCGACAAGGACCTGCAGGCGCTGCACGCGCGCATGCCGTTCATCGCCGTGTGGGACGACCATGAACTGGCCAACGACACATGGCGCGAAGGCGCGGAAAACCACGACCCGGCCACCGAAGGCCTGTTCCTGGCGCGCCGCCAGATGGCGATCCAGGCCTACAACGAATGGATGCCGATCCGCCTGCCGGACGCCGCCAAGCCCGACCGCATCTACCGCTCCTTCGACTTCGGCAACCTGCTCTCGCTGCACATGCTCGACACGCGCGTGATCGGGCGCGACAAGCAGCTCGGCTACGCCAGCTACGTCGGCGCCGGCGGCGCCTTCAACGGCGCCGCGTTTGCCGCCGACGTGGGTAACCCGGCACGCCAGCTGATGGGCGTGGACCAGGCCAACTGGCTCAAAAGCCAGATGACCAAATCGACCGCCACCTGGCAGATGCTGGGCCAGCAGGTACTGATGGCGCGCATGAACCTGCCGGCGCCGCTGGTGCTGGGCGCCATCGGCTTTGGCGCCTACGTGGCGCTGCTGGCGAAGGCGAAGAGCGCACCGGCGACATTGACGGCGGCCGAACAGCAGATCCTGGCCCAGCCATCGGTGCCGTACAACCTCGATGCGTGGGACGGCTACCAGGCCGCGCGCGAAACCGTGCTGGCGACGGCAAAAGCGCTGAACAAGAACCTGGTGGTGCTGGCCGGCGACACGCACAACGCGTGGGCCAGCGACCTGGCCGACATGAACGGGCAGGCGGTCGGCGTGGAGTTCGGCGTGTCGTCGGTGACCTCGCCGGGTTTTGAGGAGATCTTCAAGAACGAAGATCCGGCGCTGGTGGCGGCGGGCCTGGAACAGATCATCGGGCCGCTGGTGTATGCCGAAACCAAGTCGCGCGGCTTCATGGTGGTGTCGGTGACGCCGTCGGAGACGCGCGCCGAATTTCGTTATGTGAGCACGGTCAAGTCGACCAGCTACACCGCGATGACCGGCAAGGTCCTCAGGACGCTGCCGGGCGCCGCGAATCGCAAACTGCTCGCAACCTGATCGCAAGCTGATCGCAGCGTAAAAAAAGGGGATGGGGCGCACGGTGGAATGCGGCTCCATCCCCCAAACCACGCACTTACTCTTCACACGGGCAGCACTTTCATATCGAAAGCGCGCTCGAACAGCCAGACGGCGGCGACCAGGGCGATGATGACCGAACCGGTGCTCATCAACTGGCGGTAGAACCAAGTGCGGCGCGCTAGATACGCCAGCGGCAGGAACACCGCCACAATGGCCAGCTGCCCCAGTTCCACGCCCACGTTAAAGCCGGCCAGGCTTAACACCAGCGCCCCTTGCGGCAGGCCCAGGTCGGCCAGCACGCCGGCGAAACCGAAGCCGTGAATCAGCCCGAACGCAAACGCCGCCAACGGCCGGCGTCCGCGAAACAGCGGCACGATATTGTTCACCGCCGCCAGCACCACCGAGGCCGCAATCGCCGACTCCACCCAGCGCGACGGCAGCGACAGCACCTGCAGGCTGGCCAGGGTCAAGGTCAGCGAGTGCGCCAGCGTGAACGCGGTGACCACCTTGAGGACATCGATAAAGGCCGCCCTCAAGCTCTGCGCCTGTTTCATCGCGACCGGCGCGATCACCGCCGGCAGCAGCAGCGAGAGCAGGAACAGGATGTGGTCGAAGCCGATCCAGATATGCCAGACACCGTGCCGGACGTAGTCGGCGAACTGGCCGAACTTGCCGGGCGCGCGCAGCAGCAGGTCCTGGCGCGCCGCTTCGGGACTGAAGATGGCCGTCGAGGTTGCGCCTTCGTGTTCGAGCTTGACGAGGCCCTTGTGCTGCGGATCGAGCTCGGCGAACAGGCGGTAGCCCACGCCCAGCGCCGCGCCGCTGGTCGGACAGGTAGCGCGAAAACGCAGCACCGTGTAGGCGCCGTCGGTATGCTGGTCGATCAGCTGTTCGCCGGCGACGATGGGGCAGGGGGCGCCGCCGCTGGTGAGCGCCAGGCGCGTCAGCGCGTAGTTGGCGATGGTTCCGTGCTGGCTGCGGATTTCATCCCAGGTCAGCTCGCCGTCGCCATTCTGGTCGAGGTTGAGCGCAAAATCGAGGTCGCGCAGGGCGATGTCCCACTGGCCGTCGACTTGTTGGCCGGCGACCTTGAGGGTCAGGTAGCTGTCGCTCGGCTTGTGGGCGCGCGCCGGCGCCGCTGCCAGGCCCAGGCCCAGGGCCAGCGCCAGGAGGATCAACCAGCAGCGGCCCATCATGCGCCCGCCTTGATCTGCCTGACCAGGCGCGCCACGGCCACGTCTTCGACCGCGTGCTTGGCGACCCAGTCGATGACCGCTGCGGCGGCGGCCTTGTCGCCTGTCTTGGCGGCCGCTTCGAGCAGCACGCGCATGTCGGCCGATTCCTTTTGCACCGCCCAGTTCTGGCGCGCCAGGACCAGTGCGGTTTTAGCGTTAGCGCGGATGTGCAGTTCGTAGCGTGCCTGTTCGCGCTGGTGGACGGTGTCGCCGCGCGCCATGGCGGCGTCGAAGCGCGCCTTGAGTTCGGCGTCGGCATTGCGCAGCGCGTCGCCGGCGGCGCCGCCCTGCTGCAGCGCCAGCGCATGGCGCAGCAGCAGGGCGTCGATGCGGGTGTGGTCCTTGACCAGTGCAATCACCTCGGGCGCGCGCTGCTGCTCCAGCAGGAAGTCGGCGTAGGCGCCGAGCAGGTAGCTGTCGCGCGCATCGAGTGCCAGCGCGCGCTTGAAGCGCTCTTCGGCGGTCTTGGCGTCGCCGCGCCGCTGCGCCATTTCGGCCAGCAGCGTCAACACCCAGACCTGCATGCCGGCGTCGGCTTCCTGGTTGCGGCGCAGGGTCGTCTCGAGCAGGGCTTCGCTTTTAGCCGAGCGCCCGGTCATGGTGCCGACGTTGGCCACGCAGGTGATCGTCACCAGTTCGGTCGACAGCGACGACAGGCGCGCGCAGCTCGCGGTGGCCGCTTGGTAGTCGCCGCGCACGGTCTGCACGATGGCGCGCGTCAGCCATGCCTGTGGATTGCCCGGGTCGGCGGCGACGATGGCATCGAGGTCGCGCAGCGCTTCGGCGAAGTGGTGGGTGCTTTGCAGCAGGATCGCGCGCAGCAGGCGTACCTCGGGCGGGGGCGCCGCCATCGACCACCATGGCGCCAGCGCGGCCTGGGCGTAGCCGAAGTAGCGCGGATCGGTTTCCTGGCGCGCCACCGCGATGTAGCGCTGCGCGGTGCGCGTGGCCAGCGCCAGGTCCTTGGGGCTGGCCGCCAGTTGCGCGCGCAAGCTCGCCAGTTCGCGCTGGACCGGATCGGCGCGGCGCGGCAGGCGCTCGACGACGGTGCTGCCGCTGGCCGGTGTGTGCGGCGCCGCGTGGACCGTGGGCGCCAGCAGGGCTAACGCCAGCAGCGCGGACGCGGTAAAGCGGGCGGATCGTGTCGGCATGATGTGTTCTCGGTGCGTGAGAAGGTTGTTCTGTTTTTTTTGGGTGCGACTCCGGCCGGAAAGCAGCTTCCCGGCCGGATGGACTGCGGTTTTACAGCGCCGACGGTTCGGTGTCTTCCGGCGCGGTGCTGGCGATGGCGTCGATGCTGGCCGCTTCGCTATCGTCCGGCATGGCCGCCACGGTCGTCTTCACCGTGTTGTAGAAGGCATCGGCGACAGGGCCGGTTGGCGGTGGCGGCGGCGTCGGCACGTCCGGTGGCGCGGACGTATGCGTGTCGCTGCCGCAGGCGGCCAGCAGCAGCGTGGCGCAGATCAGACTGAGTTTTTTCATGGTGCTCTCCTGTTCATGGACATGGCTTACTTCTGTGGCGAACCCGGAATCGGCGATTTGAGGTACGGGAAGCCGGTGCCTACCATCGACTCGTCAAGGAAAGCGCCATCGGTGAAGCGCAGTGCGCCGGCCGGCGCATCGGCAGGCGCGCAGCCGATGTTGATGGTGCACAGCTTGCCCATGACGACGCGCAGCGCGATGTCGACCACGTCGTCGCCCGGGCGGCGGCCGTTCGGAAAGCCGGCGTTGTCGCCGTCGATCACGCCGAGGCGTTTTTGTGCGCCGGGTGCGGTCGGTGCGATCGCGGTGTTCAGGCGCAGCATCTCGGACGCGGTGACGGTCTTGGGCTGGTTCACGCCCTTGATTCCGGTCAGGAAGGTGGCGACCAGGTCGTTGCGCGGGAAGTTGGTCGGGGCCTTGGCGCCGGCGCTGCCGTACAGGATCTCGACCAGCGCGGGCAAGGTCGGGTTGGTGACGTAGTCGGCGAACTGGCCGTCGCCTGACGGTTTGCTGTGGTTGAAGCGGTCCTTGTCCTTCAGGCCGATGACGACTTCATTAACCAGCGGCATGCCCAGGCGCGACACCTGGACCCAGGCGCCGCCTTCTTTCGAGACGTCGGCGTCCGATTTTGGCGTCGGGTTGAGCAGGCGGCCCTGGCGCAGGCTGGCCGTGGTCCAGGCGCCGATGACCGGGTCGCCGGCGGTGGCGCTGAGCAGGCACGAGGTCGGCACTTCCATGCTGAGGGTGGTCACGTTCTTGTCGGCCAGGTCATCCTTGGCGCCTTTTTCGGCATTGGCGCTGAACTCGACGGCAGGCGCCTTGATGTTGATCAGGTCGAACGTTTCGCCGAGGTTGACGACGAACGGGTCCTTGCGCTGGCCGACGAACAGCTTGGCTGGCGTGGCGCAGCCGGGGATGTTCACGCTGTACATGTGGCGGGCGGCGTAGGCATCGTAGTTGGGAATCGACTTGTTGCCGATGTTGTCCAGCGGCTTGTCGAAGGCGGTGTTGCCAGTGCTGGCGTTGGCCACGACGCCGCGATTGCCGGTGCGGCGGTCGCCCCGGACCACGGTGACGGTGAAGGTTTCGCGCACATTGGCGCCGGCGGCGTTGGTCTCGGCGATCGGGCCGCCGTTGATCACGAGCGGAATCGAGACTTTTTTACCGCCCACGGTCAACTGCGTATCTTTATTGGTATTCTTGAAGCGGAACTGGAAGGTGATGTCTTCCTTGGCGTCGCCATTGTTATCGACATGGATTTCGTAGAGCGCGTCCGGGTCCATCATGAAGTAATTCGGGCCGCCGTAGGCATCCTGCAGCGGCACATAGTTGGCGATCAGCGTTGTAAAATCGCTGCGGCCAGCCTGGTAACTGCGGAACATGTAGAAGTCGGTGGCATCGATCTTCGGATTGCGCGTGATGAAAGGCGCTTCCCGGTGGCTCGATGCGAATGCCGACGGCGCGAATGCGCAGGCCAGCAGGTTGCCTGCCAGTACCGCGCCGACGGTCGCCCGTAGTCTCATCTGATTCATGGTTCTCTCCTCGTTATAGGTTTTCACACTGATGTGTATGCAGATATACGCGGCAGCTTCGCCGCCGGATTCACTTTATGCCAAATAAATTTTTCTTATTGCAGTGTTAAACGGAACCGCATGAACAAAACAACCGAACCATTCCTTGCCGCCACTTTCATCAAAGAAATTGGGCGCGGCAAAAAAGGGGCGCGCAGCATGACGCGCGAAAATGCGCAGGCGCTATACGGGGCGATGCTCGACGGCAGGGTGTCCGACCTGGAGCTGGGCGCCATTTTGTTGGCGATGCGCATCAAGGGCGAGTCGGTCGACGAAATCGCCGGCTTTCTCGATGCGGCCGAGGCGTCGTTCGAGGCGCTGGTGGCACCAAAGGGCGTGTATGCGCCGGTGCTCATTCCGAGCTACAACGGTTCGCGCAAGATGGCCAACCTGACGCCGCTGCTGGCGCTGCTGCTGGCGCGCGAAGGCGTGCCAGTGCTGGTCCATGGCGTCACAAGCGATCCGGGCCGGGTGACGAGTTATGAAATTTTTCGCGAAATGGGGCTGGAGGCGGCGGGGTCGGTAGCCGAGGCGCAGGCGGCGTTTGCCGCCGGCAAGCCGGCTTTCATGCCGATCGAGACGCTGGCCCCGAAGATGGCGCAGTTGCTGTCGCTGCGCCGCATCCTGGGCGTGCGCAACTCGACCCATACGCTGGTCAAGATATTGCAGCCGTTTGCCGGGCCGGCGCTGCGGCTGGTCTCGTACACGCATCCGGAATACCTTGAGATGCTGGGCGAATACTTTACGACGATTGCGCACGAAGGGCGGGGCGACGCGTTCCTGATGCGCGGCACCGAAGGCGAAACGGTGGCCAATGCCAACCGGGCGCAGCAGATCGACTGGTTCCACGGCGGCGAGCGCACCGTCCTGGTGCAGCGCGATGCACCAACCGATGACGTGGCCGAGGCGCCGGCCGAGCGCGACGCGGCCACCACGGCGGCCTGGATCGCCCGCGCGCTCGACGGCGGCGTGGCCGTGCCGGCGTCGATTACCGAACAAGTGGCACAGTGCTTGCTAGTTTCAAAGTCAATACAAGCAAACACGGGCGTGCATCATGGAGAACAAGGGTAAGGTGTATCTGGTCGGGGCGGGCCCGGGCGATCCTGAACTGCTGACCCTGAAGGCGGTGAAGGCGATCGGCGCGGCCGAGGTGCTGCTGGTGGACGACCTGGTCAACCTGGCGATCCTGGCGCATGCCTCGCCCTCGGCGCGCATCGTGCCCGTTGGCAAGCGCGGCGGCTGCCGTTCCACGTCGCAGGCATTCATCGAACGGCTGATGGTGGCCGAAGCACGGGCCGGGCGGCAAGTGGTGCGGCTCAAGGGTGGCGACCCGTTCATTTTCGGGCGTGGCGGCGAAGAGCGCGCGCACCTGATGGCCGAAGGCATCGAGGTCGAAGTCATCAACGGCATCAGCAGCGGGCTGGCGGCGCCCTCGTCGATCGGCGTGCCGCTGACGCACCGCGACTGGAGTTCGGGGGCGATTTTCGTGACCGGCCACGAGCGCGGCGACGAGCCCGGCAGTGCCCGCACGCCCGACTGGGCCCTGCTGGCGCAAACCGGGCTGACCCTGGTGATCTACATGGGCGTGGCGCGTTGCCGGCAGATCCAGGCGGCGCTGCTGGCCGGCGGCAAGGCGGGTTCTACGCCGGTGGCGGTGATCCAGTCGGCGACCGGGGCGGGGCAGACGCAGCTGCTGACGACCCTGGCTGATTTGGCGGAAGACCTTGCCGTCTCCGGGCTGGGCAGTCCCAGCATCATCGTGATTGGCGACGTGGTGCGCTGCGCCGATATGGCGGTCGAGCAACTCCAGGCACGCGCGCAGCCCGCGTAAAACTTCCTACCCCGCGTCAGAACTCCACCCCAACCGGGGT
>DASVVC010000048.1:0-32051 GCA_036386755.1 Telluria sp. | reverse complement strand
CGACGGCGCGGAGTGCTCCGTTCCCATCCCTTTTATCTACAAAATAATGACCCGTCCCCAACTCATGATCATCGCGGCCAGCCTGGCCGTCGCTAACTTCGCCTTCGCCGCCCCTGCGCCTGCCGCTGCCGCTGCCGCGCTCGACGCCGCCAACCCGTTCGCGAAAATCAGCACCCTGCCGTTCAACTACCCGGCCTTCGACAAAATCAAGAACGAGCACTTCGCCCCGGCCTTTGCCGAAGGCATGCGCCAGCACGCGGCCGAAATCGACGCCATCGCCAATAACCGCAAACCGGCAACGTTCGAGAACACCATCGTCGCCATGGAACGCTCGGGCAAGCTGCTCTCGCGTACCGGCAACGCCTTCGGCATTTTTGCCGGCGGCAACACCAACGACACCATCAAGGGCCTGGAGCGCGAACTGGCGCCCAAGCTGGCCGCCCACCGCGACGCCATGCTGCTGAACCAGAAACTGTTCGACCGCATCGAGACCCTGTACGCCAAGCGCGCCAAGCTGGGCCTCGACAGCGAATCGGCCTTCCTGCTGGAACGCTACCGCAAGGACTTCGTGCGCGCCGGCGCCAAACTGAACGCCGCCGACAAGGACAAGCTCAAAGGCTACAACGCCGAACTGGCCACCCTGCAAACCACCTTCAGCCAGAACGTGCTGAGCGAAGCGAACGCCGCCGCGCTGGTGGTCGATACCCGCGCCGAACTGGCCGGCATGACGGACGCCGCCATTGCGGTCGCCGCCGACGTCGCCAAGAAGCGCGGCCTGGAAGGCAAGTTCGCCATCCCGGTCACCAACACCACCGGCCAGGCGCCGCTGTCGGTATTGACCAACCGCGCCGTGCGCGAACGCCTGCTGGCGGCCTCGCTGGCACGCGGCAGCCGCGGCGGCGAATTCGACAACACCGGCGTCGTGCTCAAGATCGCCAAGCTGCGCGCCGAACGCGCAGCGCTGCTCGGCTACGCCAACCACGCCGCCTACATGCTCGAAGACCAGACCGCCAAGGACACCGGCGCCGTCAACAAGCTGCTCGGCGAACTGGCCAAGCCGGCCGTGGCGAATGCGCGCAAGGAAGCGGCCGACATCCAGAAAGTCATCGATGCAGACAAGGGCGGCTTCCAGCTGGCCGCCCATGACTGGGCCTTCTACAGCGACAAGGTGCGCGCCGAGCGCTTCAATTTCGACCAGAGCCAGCTGCGCCCGTATTTCGAGCTGAACAACGTGCTGACCAACGGCGTGTTCTACGCCGCCGGCAAGGTCTACGGCATCACCTTCAAGGAACGCAAGGACTTGCCGGTGTACGACCCCGACATGCGCGTGTTCGACGTGACCGACGCCAACGGCAAGCCGCTGGCGATCTTCGTGGCCGACTTTTACGCACGTGGCAATAAGCGCGGCGGCGCCTGGGCCAACGCCTACGTGCCCCAGTCGCACCTGATGGGCACGCGCCCGGTCATCGGCAACCACCTGAACATTCCCAAGCCGGCTGCGGGCGAGCCGACCCTGCTCACCTACGACGAACTGCGCACCCTGTTCCACGAGTTCGGCCACGCGCTGCACGGCATGTTCTCGGACGTGAAATACCCGCGCTTCGCCGGCACCGGCGTGCCGCGCGACTTCGTCGAGTTCCCGTCGCAGGTCAACGAAATGTGGGCCGTCTGGCCTGAAGTGCTGGGCAACTACGCCAAGCACTACAAGACGGGCGAACCGATGCCGAAGGAATTGCTCGACAAGGTCATCGCCTCGAAACAGTTCAACGAAGGCTACCGCACCACAGAGTACCTGGCTTCGTCCATCCTCGACCAGCGCTGGCACCAGCTGAGCGCTGCGCAGATCCCGACCGACGTGGTGGCTTTTGAGGCGGCCGCGCTGAAGGACGCCGGCGTCGATTTCGCGCCGGTACCGCCGCGCTACCGCACCACCTACTTCTCGCACGTGTTCTCGGGCGGGTATTCGGCCGGTTACTACGGTTACCTGTGGAGCGAGAAGTTGGACGCCGATACCGTCGAATGGTTCAATGAAAACGGCGGCCTGTCGCGCAAGAATGGCGACCACTTCCGCAAGACGCTGCTCTCGAAAGGCGGCACGCTCGACGCCATGCAGATGTACCGCAACTTCCGCGGCCGCGATGCGAAAATCGAGCCGCTGCTGGAACGGCGCGGCCTGAACGCCAAGTAAGCCTGCCCGACCCAAAGAATGCCGTTCACCGCGAACGGCATTTTTTTCGTCCCGGCGTTTTTCGGCAGCATGACGCGATGCGCGATAATGGTGGCGCCGAACCCCTCCATGGAGCCATATTGACCGACATCGCGGTACTTCCAAGATATCTGCAGAACCGCCTCCAGGCGGCGTTGACACCGGACGAGCGCCTGGTCTGGGTCGGCCAGCCGATCGCCCAGCACTATATGAAACGGGAGGCATACGAGTCCCGTCTCGTTTTTATAGCGATGGTGGCAATCGGGCTGCTGTGGATCGTCGGCGGCATCGCCCGTACGCTCATGCACGGCCTCGACGTCGATTTCCTGCCGCTGATCGGCGTACCGTTTCTGCTGGGCGGCGTGCTCGGATTGCGGGCGCCGTCCAAGCTCGAGGAAGAAGCACGCTTCGTGGTTTACGCCATCACCAGCGAGCGCGTCATCCTGTTGGGCGGCGACGATCCCGAAACGATCAGATCGTATCGTCCCGCGCAGTTGCAGCAAATCGAACGCACCGAGCATGCCGGGCTCTGGGGCGACCTGATACTGGAAACCGAACACGAATACGACGGTGACAGCTATACGACGAACCGCCACGGCATGCTCGCCATTGCCCAGGTACGGCGCGTGCATGGACTCATCGCGGCGCTGGCCAAAACGCTGCCGCTGGCGCCGAACACGCCGCATGCCAGCTTCCAGCGGTGCCTCATCACGCCCGACATCGGGCCCTTGCCGGACAAGCTGCGCCAGGCGCTGCGCGCGGAAATGGCGCCGGGCGAACGGCTGGTCTGGGCCGCGCAGCCCATCCCCGGCAGTTATCTGAAAAGAGGTTTCGTGGAGCAGTCCTTTTTTATCCCGTGGACGCTCTTCAGCCTGCTCCTCACCGGTTTTCTGATCCCGGCGATATGGCAAACCCATCGGCCGGGAGGCATCGACCTATTGATGATGGGCGTGCCGTTGATGTTTCTGTGGCTTGGTCTTTACCGGCTGTATCAGCCGTTCAAGATGCGCAAACAGGCGCTTGGCGTGGTGCATGCCATCACCACCGAACGCGCCCTGACGATCGACGCCAGCGGTCCGCTGATCACGCGCATCTATGCACCGGCCGGCCTGGTGCATGCCGACTGCATCGGCCGGCGCGGCGACAGCGGCGACCTCCTGCTCGAAGCCGCATCGGACGTGGTGTCCAATAGCGCGAACCGTTTGCAGCGCCATGGTTTTTTGGGCATCGACGAGGTGCGCCATGTCGAGCGCCTCATCGGCCATCTGAAGCAAGCGCCGGTACGCCCCAGCTTCCTTGATAAAAATTGGTATAGCGACAATGCTCTATAATTAGGCACGTCCCTCTTTCCGAACGTTGCCTCTATGCTCACACCTCGCTTTCTCCCGCTCGCGTCCGTCCTGCTGTGCGCCCTTGGCCTGGCGGCCTGTACCACCGCACCCGTACGGCCCACCGAAGTCCAGCTGACCGAAGAGCCGGGCGAATCCGGCCCGCGCTGCAGCGGCGCCGACTGCTGCGCCGATGCCGAGGCGCTCGCATTCGCGCCGCAGCGCCAGTATTGCAGCGCGCTGGCGCTGGACAACGAAGGCAAGGCGCCGGCCGCGGCCAGCGCCTTGAAAGAAGCCATCGCCAGCGCGCGCGCCGAAAAGATCCGCACCCACGATGCCTCCGGCGTGCTGTGCCACGCCTACGCGCTCGACGCCCAGCGCGCCGCCGACCGGGGCGAGGCCGCCGCCGCCCGCACCGGACTGGCCGCCGCCGTGCAGGCCTGCCGCGCCGGCTTCGGCAATGAATCCGACCAGGCCGCGCAAGCCCTGCTCGACAGCGCCGAGCAACGCATGCAGATGAAGGAGCTCGACAACGTCCAGGCCGACATCGGCGCCGTGCTGGCGCTGGCGCGCAAGAACGCCAACGCCCAGATCGAGGCCGACGCGAACGATGCGCTCGGACGCCTGATGGGCATCACCGGCGACCTGGCCGCCGAGCGCCGCCTGTTGACCGAGGCAATGGAAATGCGGCGCAAGGCGTATGGCGAGAACAGCTACCAGACCGGCATGAGTTACGTGAACCTCGGCGGCAGTTACATGCGTCAGAACGACAACGCGGCCGGCCGCGCCTGGTACGAACGCGCCATCGCGGTGTACGGCGTCACGCTCGGCATGGCCGATCCGGTGACGCTGGAAGTGCGCGCCGCGCATGCGATGAGCTATAGCGCCGAGCGCAACCACAAGCGCGCCCAGGAACTGTTCGAGGCGATGCTGCCGCAGGCGGTGCAAACCTTCGGCCCGCAGGCCGAGGAAACGGTGGCCATCATCAACGACATCGGCAATATGCAGCAGCACCAGGGCCAGACCCAGGCGGCCTTGCTGCGCTTCGAGGAAGTGCTGGCCATTCGGCGCGTCACCATGCCGGGCACGGTCAAGCTTGGCCGCTCGGCCCTGCTGGCCGCCACGCTCAAGCGCAAGCTCGGCGGCTGCAACGGCAGCGCCGCGCTCGATACCGAAATACGCCGCATCAACACCCAGCTGGAAGCGTCGATTGCCAAGGACGAGGACGCCAAACAGTACGCGCTCGACGCGGATCATTTCGTCCAGCAGTGTGCCTTGCCGGCGCCGCGCGGCGCGCGCAAGAAGAAGTAAGGCGGGCGCCATGCCGCCGCTCATCCGGCCTGGGCGGCCGCCGCGCGGCCAGCCAGGCTGCATCGCCCTTCGCTGACAGACATGACCGGAAAGCACCATGAAAACCTTTCTCGCGCACGCCGCGTTTCTGCTGGCCTTTTCCGGAGCGGCATTGCCCGTAACGCTGGGCCAGTTGGAACGGCTGGTGCTGGCCACCGAAGCGCAGGCGCGCGCTATCGTCCTGCCCGCGCACGACGATGCCCGGCCCCCTGGCTAGGATGAATCTGCGCGCCTTGCTGTTCGCGGGCCTGGCCACCGGCCACGCGCTGGTGACCTGGATCGGGATCGGCGGGCCGGCCGTCGCGGCCACCATCTATGGTCCCTTGTTCGTGCTCGTTGCGCTGCGGCTGCCGGTGTTGGACGCCGCCCCGTCCGGTGGATGGGCCGCGCCGTCCCTGCTGGGCTGGGCCTGCGTGCTGCTGTTCTGGTGCGCCGTCTGGTGGGGCGTGGCGCTCTTGCTGGCGCGCGCGTGTCGTCGCTGATCGGCCACGCGGCCACCGGCGCCGCCGTGTTCTTCGCCCATGCGCCGGGTGCGCCGCCGCGCCCGCGCCTGGCGCTGGCCCTGCTGGTGGCGCTGGCGCTGCTGCCGGACCTCGATTACCTGCCGTACTGGCTGTTCGGCATTCATAGCGAGCCCCGTTGGACCCATTCGCTCATTGTCGCGCTGGCCGCGAGCGCGTTGGCGTGGGCCGCGAGCCGCCATGCGCGTGAAGGCGCGGCCCTGCCATTCGCGGCGCTGGCGCTGGCCGCCTGTTCCCATCCCGTGCTCGACTTGCTGGTGGGCGTGCATCCGGTTCCGCTGTTCTGGCCCTTGCCGCTGGCGCAGGTCGAGTCGCCGCTCGGACTGCTGCCGAGCGCCGGCCGGCTCAGCCTGACCAATCGATTTATGTGGCGCAATCTGTTGATAGAATGTGCGGTGCTGCTGCCGCTGTATGCGCTCGGCGTTGCGCTGGCCCGGCAGGTGGGCTGGCGCCGCATCGCACTGGCAGCCGCCCTGGCCGGTCCCGCGTGGGCGCTGGCGCTGGCCTGGTCCATGCGGCTTCATGGCTGAATTTCATCTACTATTCACATCCGACTTTTCAAGGAGTCTTATGAGCACAGTGTTGTGGGCAAATTACCTGGTCGATGGCGTCGTCAGTTCCGACCAGTCCGACAAATACGCGTTGCATGAACACATAGACCAGCTCGATGAGATTTGCCGCGACGCCGGCCTGGTGCCCCTGTCCGAATGGTGCGACTCGACCGACCTGGCCTTCAACATCGGCGACGAGGACGATCTTCCCGATGGCATTGAGTCGACCAACGAGCTGATGGCCATCGACGGCGTGTGGACCGATGCCGGCGTGGCCGCCGACGCCCTCGAACAGTTGCTGGCGACGATACAGGAGAAGAACATCGTCTTTGGCGACGACGGCGATGCGCACGACGATATCGTGCAGGAACTCGAAGAGAGCATTGTCTACGCCCAGGAAGCGGCGGCGGTCAACGGCAAGTTCAATTTTTCGGTGGTGATGTAGGTGGACGTGGCGCTGGCCGATGCGTGAGACCATGCCGCGATGCGTGCTGGTTACCGGCTCGACCACCTGGGACAATGCCGGGTCGATGCGGCGCGCCTTGTCGGATCTGCCGCCGGGCAGCAAGATCGTGACTGGCGATACGCCGGGCGCCGACGCCTGTGCCGTCACCATCGCCGCCGAACTCGGCCTGGAGGTGGTGCGCATGAAAAAGAACCGCGCCGATCACCGCGCCTTTCCGGGTGAAGCGTGGCGCGGCCTGAACGAGCGCATGCTGGCCACCGGCGTCGACCTGGTGCTGGCCTTCCACGCCGATTACGGCAAGCCCGGCTGCGCGCGCGGCACCGTTCACATGGTCGAGCACGCCAAGGCGTGTCTGACCGAGGTGCGCATTTTCCGCGCGTAGGCCGTCCGCCTTGGCGCGCCTTGGTGCGCTGCGCCATGGATCGCGCCGCCATTTCGGTGTATAAGGACGATATCAGCTTTCCCTTCACCCGCCATAGGATCGACCGCAGCAATGAGTGTTCACGACTTACACGGTATTACCTTAGAATCGCTGTTGACCAGGCTGGTCGCGCATTACGGCTGGGACGAGCTCGGCAAGCGGATCGATATCAATTGCTTCATCAGCGATCCGAGCATCAAGTCGAGCCTGAAATTCCTGCGCAAGACCCCGTGGGCCCGTACCAAGGTCGAAGAACTATTCCTGGCAACACAATTTACCGATGAATGAGGATGACATGTTGAACGACGACACAGCGAACCTGAAGTCGCACCTGAAAACCCTGCATGCCAACCTGGCGCAGACGGAACAGGTCGATGAAGAATTGCAAGGCTTGCTGGTGCAGCTCGACGGCGACATCCAGGCCCTGCTGGACAAGCGCGCCGCCGCCGCGCAGGCGGCCCTGAGCGACGAAGCGCTGGCCGAACAGGCCAAGGTGGCCGAACTGGCCGAGCAGGCCGACCCGGCCGCCCATCTGCTGCCCGAACCCGCCCAGACCACCACCTACGGCCTGGCCGAGCGCACCCAGGAAATCACGGCCAAATTCGCCGCCGAACATCCGCGCCTGGAGCCCGCCCTGCGCGAGCTGGGCCGCATGCTGTCGAACATGGGTATTTGAACGCCGGGGCCCAAGGCAACCCCCGCGCGCCCCGCAAGCTGCCTGTTTATGTAGCACAAACGTCACAAGTTATTGAAACATAAGACGTTTTTTCGCTGCAATCGGCCTTTAAAAAAGGGCGCGCCAAGTTGCTCCGGAAGGTTTTCCGGTACAATACTGCCCAATGAACTCCCCAACAAACCTGTTTGCGACCGTCCCGAAACGGTCTAGCCGCGCTCCCGCTGCGCCTTTCCTTCCCATGTCCCGCGCCGAAATGGCCGCCCTGGGCTGGGATTCGTGCGACGTCATCCTCGTCACGGGCGACGCCTACATCGACCATCCGAGCTTCGGCATGGCGCTGGTCGGGCGCCTGCTCGAAGCGCAAGGCTTCCGGGTCGGCATCATCGCCCAGCCGGACTGGCTTTCGGCCGACGCTTTCCGCGTGCTCGGCAAGCCCAATCTGTACTTCGGCGTCACCGCCGGCAACATGGACTCGATGGTCAACCGCTACACGGCCGACCGCAAGATCCGCTCCGACGACGCCTACACGCCCAACGGCGAGCCGAACAAGCGCCCGGACCGCACCGTCACCGTGTACGCCCAGCGTGCGCGCGAAGCGTTTCCGGATGTGCCGGTCATCATCGGCTCGATCGAAGCGTCGCTGCGCCGCATCGCCCACTACGATTACTGGTCCGACAAGGTGCGGCGCTCGGTGCTGCCCGATTCCAAGGCCGACATGCTGCTGTTCGGTAACGCCGAACGCGCCCTGGTCGACCTGACCCACCGTCTGGCGGCCGGCGAGAACATCAAGGATATCCGCAACCTGCGTGGCACCGCCTTCATGGTGCCGTCCGGCTGGCTGCCGGGCGACGACTGGGGCGTGCACAATTCGACCCGGGTCGACGTGCCCGGCAAGGTCGATGCCCACCACGACCCGTACGCGATGGCCCAGGAAGACAAATCCGCCTGCGCTACCGACAACGCCCAGCCGAAGGAAGTGATCAAGCCGATCCGCATCATGTCGCGCGAAGAGCGCCTGGCCATGGCCAAGGAAAAGCACGACAAGACCGTGGTGCGCCTGCCGTCCTATGAGACGGTGAGCGTCGACCCGGTGATGTACGCGCACACCTCGCGCGTGTTCCACCTCGAATCGAACCCGGGCAATGCGCGTGCGATGGTGCAGGCGCACGGCGAACGCGACGTCTGGCTCAATCCGCCGCCGCTGCCGCTGGCCATGGACGAGATGGACGGCGTGTACGACATGAACTACGCGCGCGCCCCGCACCCGAGTTATGGCAAGGCCAAGATTCCAGCCTGGGACATGATCCGCTTTTCGGTCAACATCATGCGCGGCTGCTTCGGTGGCTGCACCTTCTGCTCGATCACCGAGCACGAAGGGCGCATCATCCAGAGCCGCTCCGAGCCGTCGATCCTGCGCGAAATCGAGCACATCCGCGACAAGACCAAGGGTTTCACCGGCACCATTTCCGACATGGGCGGCCCGACCGCCAATATGTACCGCCTGGCCTGCAAGGACAAGGCGATCGAGGAATCGTGCCGCCGCCTGTCGTGCGTGTACCCGACCATCTGCGTCAATCTCGGTACCGACCACAGCAAGCTCATTTCGCTGTACCGCAAGGCGCGCGCCATTCCGGGCATCAAGAAAGTGCTGATCAGTTCGGGCTTGCGCTACGACCTGGCCGTGCGTTCGCCGGAATACGTCAAGGAACTGGTGACCCACCACGTGGGCGGCTTGCTCAAGATTGCGCCTGAGCACACCGAAGAAGGCACCTTGTCGAAGATGATGAAGCCGGGCATCGGCGCCTACGACGAATTCAAGGAAATGTTCGACCGTTTCTCGCTGGAAGCCGGCAAGAAACAGTACCTGATTCCTTACTTCATCGCGGCGCACCCGGGCACGACCGATGAAGACATGCTCAACCTGGCGCTGTGGCTGAAGAAAAACAACTTCAAGCTCGACCAGGTGCAGACCTTCATGCCCACGCCGATGGCGATGGCCACCACCATGTATCACTCGCGCAAGAATCCGCTCAAAAAAGTGACGGCCGATTCCGAGATCGTCGAAACGGCCAAGAGCGGCAAGGTGCGCCGTTCGCACAAGGCGTTTTTGCGCTACCAGGACCCGGCCAACTGGCCGATCCTGCGCGAAACATTGGTGAAGATGGGCCGTGGCGACCTGATCGGCAATGGCGACAAGCACCTGGTGCCGAGCTGGCAGGCGTCGGAAGACGGCGGCCTGGCGGCGGGCGAGCGCAAGCGGCAGACCTCGGGTGCCGGCACGCTCGACAAGTTCGCGGCCGCGCCCAAGCGCAAGACCGAACGCGCGCTAGCGCCGTCGCCGTTCATCGCCCCGGAATCGAAGGTGCGTCCGTCGATCCTGGCGACCATCAAGACCAAGCCGAAAGCCGCGCCAGTGGCCAAGGCCGGCGCACGGCGCAAGTAAAGGCCGGGGTCAGACCCCGGTTTTTCCCTTGGGGGTCTGACCCCGGTGTGTCCGAAGCCGCCGACCCCGGTGTGTCCGAAGCCGCCGACCGCGGTGTTTCCGCAGCCACAGACCCCCCGTGCTTCAGCCGCTTTTGCAACACCACATGTTGTACCACGCACACAGTTCGCATTTTCCGCTGTCCGCGCCGGGAAGGTCAGTACAATCGAGTCATACGTTGCTTTAGTGCACACCTAGCCGTGTGACCGACTGATGATCCGACTCCACCTGGCCCGCCGCGTGTCGACGGCTTTCGCGCCCGCGCCGAAAGCCCTGGCATTCGCCTTGGCATTTGCCATGTGCATCGGCACGCCCGTCCATGCGCGCGACAAGGTCACGCTCCAGCTCAAGCACACCCACCAGTTCCAGTTCGCCGGTTACTACGCCGCGCTTGAAAAAGGCTACTACCGCGACGCCGGCCTCGACGTCCACATCGTCGAAGGCACCGACGGCAATGAACCCGAACGCAACGTCAGCGCCGGCAAGGCCGAGTTCGGCGTCGGCAGCAGCAGCCTTCTGCTGGCGCGCCTGGCCGGCAAACCCCTGGTGGTGCTGGGCGTGGTGTTCCAGCACTCGCCCTACGTGCTGCTGGTGCGCAAGCGCGGCGCTGTCCCTCGCGGCGCGCCCGATGGGACGCCCGATGGGACGCCCGATGGGGCACCCGACGGGACGCCCCATGGCACGCCCGACATCCGCGACCTCAAGGGCAAGCGCGTCATGATCGGCTCGCTTATCGACGAGCTCACCCAGGCCGACGAACTGATCGCCTACCTGAACAAGGAAGGCGTTCCCCTCAAGAGCCTGGTGCGCGTCGAGCACAGCTTCAATCCCGACGACCTGGTCAAGGGCAAGGTGGACGCCTATTCGGCCTACATCACCAACGAACCCGATTACCTGGACCGCCTCGGCTTCGCCTACGACGTGCACAGCCCGCGCGAGGCCGGCATCGATTTTTACGGCGACAACCTGTTCACCAACGAGCGCCAGATCGCGGCGCACCCGGAACGCGTGCGCGCCTTCCGCGCGGCCAGCATGAAGGGCTGGGCCTATGCCATGGCCAACCAGGAAGAAATCGCCGACCTGATCCTGTCCAAATACACGCGCCGCCACGACCGCCAGCACTTGCTGTTCGAGGCGCGCCAGATGGAACCGCTGGTGCAGCCGGTGCTGGTCGAAATCGGCTACATGAACCCGGACCGCTGGCGCCACATCGCCGATATCTACGCCGACCTGGGCATGCTGCGGCGCGGCGCGGCCTTCGACGGCTTCATGTACAGCACCGATCCGGCGGCCAGCTCCCTGACCTGGCTGTACCGCTCATTGCTGGCGGCCGGGCTGCTGCTGGTCGGCGGCGCCGCCGTGCACGTGTCGCTGCTGGCGCGCGAACGGCGCCGCGCCAACGAGAGCATCCGCCAGGGCGAACTGCGCTTTCGCACCATGTTCGAAGAGGCGCCGATGGGCATCGCCCTGATCGATTCGGCCAGCGGCCAGTTCAAGGACATCAACCCGCGCTTCGCCGAGATCACGGGGCGCTCGTCGGAAGAGCTCAAGCGCGGCCGCTGCGACGACATCACCCATCCCGACGACGTGGCCGGCGAAGCGGCCCGCATGGCGCAGCTGGGCGCCGGCGGCATCGCCAGCTTCAAGAGCGCGCGCCGCCTGCTGCGTCCCGACGGCAGCGTGGTCTGGGTCGACATGTCGATCGCCGCCATCGAGGCCCAGGAGAACGGCGAGGCCAACGCCAGCGCCCACCACCTGTGCATGATCGAAGACGTGACCGAGAAAAAAACCTCGGAGGCGCTGATCTGGCAGCAGGCCAATTTCGACCCGCTGACAAGCCTGCCCAACCGGCGCATGTTCCACGATCGCCTCGAACACGACATCCTGCGCTGCCGGCGCGACGGCACGCGCGTGGCGATCCTGTTCATCGATCTCGATCAGTTCAAGGAAGTGAACGACACGCTCGGCCACCAGCAGGGCGACGTGCTGCTGGTCGACGCCGCGCGCCGCATCAGCGCCTGCGTGCGCGAGTCGGACACGGTGGCGCGCCTGGGCGGCGACGAGTTCACCGTGATCCTGCCGCAGCTGAACGAGACCGGCAGCGTGGGCGTGATCGCGCAAAAGATCCTCGACGTGCTGCAGGCGCCGTTCGCGCTCGGCCAGGAGCAGGCCTACATTTCGGCCAGCGTCGGCATCACCCTGTACCCGGACGACGCGCGCGACATCGACGACCTGCTCAAGCATGCAGACCAGGCCATGTACGCGGCCAAGAACGCGGGGCGCAACCGCTTCAGCTATTTCACGCCGGCGCTGCAGGTGGCGGCGATCAACCGCATGCGCATGACGAACGACTTGCGCAGCGCCTTGAAGGGCGGCCAGTTCCGCGTGTACTTCCAGCCGATCGTGCATCTGCGCACCGGGAAGATCCACAAGGCCGAAGCGCTGATCCGCTGGGAGCATCCGCAGCGCGGGCTGGTAAGCCCCCTGGAATTCATTCCGCTGGCCGAGTCGAGCGGCTTGATCATCGATATCGGCGAGTGGGTGTTCAAGGAGTCGGCGCGCTGGGCCGGGCGCTGGCGGCGCGCGCACCATCCCCAGTTCCAGGTCAGCGTGAACCAGTCGCCGCTCGAATTCCAGCGCGAAGGCAAGGGCTACGAAGGCTGGCTGGCGCACCTGCGCGAACTGGGCTTGTCGGGCCAGGCGGTGGTGGTGGAGATCACCGAAGGCTTGCTGCTCGACGCCAGCGACGGCGTGACCGACAAGCTGCTGCAGCTGCGCGACGCCGGCATCCAGGTGGCGCTGGACGATTTCGGCACCGGTTATTCGTCGCTGTCGTACCTGAAAAAATTCGACATCGACTATCTGAAAATCGACCGCTCCTTCACCCGCAACCTGGCGCCCGAATCGAGCGACATGGCGCTGTCGGAAGCGATCATCGTCATGGCCCACAAGCTCGGCCTGCGCGTGATCGCCGAAGGGGTCGAGACGCACGAACAGCGCGACCTGCTGCTGGCGGCCGGCTGCGACTACGGCCAGGGCTACCTGTTCGCGCGTCCGCTGCCGGCCGAGCAATTCGACGCCTTGCTGATCGCCCAGTCGCAGGCGCCGGCGGGGGCCGCTGTCGCTGCCGCCCCGCCTACTTAGCCAGTCCCACGCTGGCCTGCCTGACCCGCAGCGCCATGGCATTGCGGTGGCGCGCGCGCAGGCGCGCATTGGTCACCAGGCAGCCGAGCGTCTCGCCCACCACCATCACCACGCCGAGCAGCGGCAGCACCAGCATCAGCCCGGCCACGCCGGCGAGCGAACCGCCCACGAAGATCATCAGCACCGTCATGAGCGGATGGATCTGCAGGCTGCGCCCGAGGGTGAGCGGCATGAAGATGAAGTCGTCGAGCAGGCGCACCGCCACGAACACGCCGATGGCGCCGTAGCCGATCACCGGATTACTCGGCGCGTCGGTGGCGGCCACCACCACCACCATGATGCAGCCGGCCACGGAGCCGACGAAGGGCACCCAGGCCAGGATCGCCGAAATGAGCGCCAGCGCCAGTGGCGAGGACACGCCGATCATCCACAGCCCGAGCGCGAGCATGATGGTGTCGATCACGGTCAGCTTGATCAGGCCCTGAAAATAGCGGCGCGCGGTCTGGTCGACTTCGTGCAGCAGGAACAGGGTCTTTTCGAAAAACGCATTCGGCACCGCGCGCGCCAGGAAGCGCTTGAAGCTGGCGCCGTCGCGCAGGAAGAAAAAGGTTAACAAGGGCGCCAGCAGCAGCGACGGCAGCCAGCCGGCTATCACCACCAAGAGGCCTGCCAGGTGCTGCTGCGCGAAGTTGTCGGTGAAGGACTTGAAGCGCCGGTTCACCAGGCGCGTGAGCTTCATCTGTTCGAGCAGCGGGAATTTTTGCTCCAAGAGTTGCATCGTGTTGCGCACGAACGTGACGCCCCCTTCCAGGTAATGCCCGAGCAGCGCCTGCCACGATTCCTCCGGCACGGCCACGTACGAGAACACCAGCACCAATACCAGCGAGATGACCGCGACGAAGCCGCCGCCGACAGTGAGCGCGGCCAGGTCCTGGCCCACGCCGGCGCGGATCAGGCGCTGCATGGGCGCGAGCAGAATGTAGTACAGGACGGTGCCGAAGATGAAGGGAATGGCCAGCCACAGCATGTGCTCGAGCAGGATCAGGAGCAGGCAGGTGACCGCGATGATGCCGCACCAGACCACCGGTCCGGCGCGCTGGCGCGAGGTCATAAGGCTTCCACCTGCGGGCTGCCGCCCATCCAGTCGCGCAGCCGCTGGCCGACCAGGCGCGCCAGGGTCAGCGAAATTTTATAGCCGATCACGGCGTCGGTTTCCATCAGGCCCAGGAAATCGGCGCGGAAGAAGACCGCCAGTTCGCAGTTTTCCATCGCGCGCGCCTGCGCGGTGCGCGGCGAGTCGTCCAGCAGCGCCATGTCGCCGAACACGCTGCCCGGCCCGAGCTCGGACACCACCATGAAGGCGCTGCCCTGCGAGCGGCTGATGGCCACCTTGCCCGACGTGACCAGGTACAGCGCCTGGCCTTCCTCGCCCTGGTCGAACACGATCTCGTCGAGCAGGTAGCGGCGCTCGTGCATCAGGCCGTCCACGATTTTCAGTTCGAGCGGGGTCAGCGAATTGAACAGGACCGAACTCTTGAGGCGGTGCAGGCGGGGCGACAGCGGCGGCGATTTCAGGAAACCAAAGATCAAATTAACTCCAGAGGGGGAATGACACGCACGATGTCGATTATGCGCCATGCAACCGGCCTGTGCAGCAGATTTGCCACTGGCTGTGTTTACTCTGGATTTTGCCATAACTCTAACGGCAGCGATCACCGGGAAATATAATTCATAAAGGAAAATTTGGGTTTGTATCGACAACAAAAAAATGTTTTGTCCGATGGTCAATTGTATCGGTGGAAATTACTTTCCAGTACAATCCGCTTCGTTGGCATCGTCGCAGCAAAATCTCCCGTCAACCGAACTTAGCATTTCGCGTACACATATAACTTAAAATTGGAAACGATTCCATGATACGAATGAGACAAATTCCCGCTCCTCAAGCTAAATTAACGACATTGTCAATGTTGATTTTGCCCATCTTGATGGCTGGTTGCGGTGGTTCCGGCAATGGCGGCCAGGGCACGCCGGGCGCGTCCGCTCCCGCGACAACGCCGGAGACGAGCCAGGCCAACCCGGGACAAGGCACACCGGCCGTGCCGGTCGCGCCACCCGTTCCGGTCCCGGTTCCGGCTGCAGGCAACGCCGCCGACATCGCGCCAGCCGTGCCGACCATCCCGCCTTCGTCGGCGCCAGCGCCCAACGATCCTCTCCCGAACACCCCAGCTGTGTCGGTGCTCCCGGTATTGCCAGTGACGGCGCCAAGTTCCCCCGGCCCGCTTACGCCCGTCGTTCCGGGCATTCCGGCATTGCCGGTGAGCCTCCCGGGTACCCCGGCCACTGGCGCGCCGGTGACGGCCGTCCCGGCCTTGCCTGTTACCGCTCCGGCAACCCCAGGTACGGGAGCGCCAGCGCTGCCGGCCACCCCGACGTTGCCGCCTGCAACGCCGCTTGCTTGCGCAGCCTCGAGTGCCACTGCCGCCCCCGACATGTACGGCATCGCGATGCCGGCGGCCGATCCCAAGCTCGCTGGCGTGGTGCACAAATACTTCAAGATCACGGTGCGCGATGCGACAACCAATTTGCCGATACCGGGCGTGCAGCTCAAGACAGTGAGCCGGCTGGTCTATACGACCGACGACAATGGCGTTGCCGCATTCTACGAACCGGGCCTGATGGAACGCGACGTCTGGTTTGCGCCGGTGCGCCAGGGCTATACCGTCGCTGCCGACTGGCTGGGAAACCGCGGCTCGAAGCTGCGCGCCACGGAAGGCGGTTCGGCAACGATTTCCATGACGCCGGACGGCGTGGCGCCGCCTATGACGATGGGCAATCTTCAATCGCGGCTGGTCGCCGGCAATGTGCCGGGCAAGAATGCGTGCATGACCGTTCGCGTGTTCGACAAACGGACTTCGCGTGGCATTGCGCTGGTGACGCTGGCCTTGCCGGCGGGTGAGCAGACTACCGACAGCCAGGGCATCCTGGCCTATTGCAATCCTGATAAAATGGGCGCGCTGAGCGTGCCAGTCTCGAGCCACGGCTACGCTCCCAGGACGGTCAGCTTGCAGGCCATCCCCGGCGGCTCGGCCGAGATCGAACTGGAAAGCACCTACGCCGGCGAACGCTTGTACCGGATTACCGGCCAGGGCACGTATCGCGACAGCTTGCTGCTGGGCTTGAGCATACCAGTCCAGAACGGGGCCTTGAATGGCCAGGTCGTCGGGCAGGATTCCGTCATCTCCGCTGTGTACAAGAACAAGGTCTTCTGGACCTGGGGCGACACCGATAATGTGTCCTATGCACTGGGGAGCTTTTCCAGTCCCGCCGCCACTTCGCTGTTGCCGGGCGCGGGCGGCCTGCACCCGAATCGTGGCGTCGACCTGACCTACCTCGGCAATCCGACCGGCTTTGTGAGCGGGTCGGTGTCGGACATAGCGCCGGCCGGCAATCCGACCTGGATCGGTGCGATGGTCGCCGTCCCGGACAGTGCCGGCAACGAAAAGCTGTTCGCCTCGTTTTCCAAGCCCGACAACAAGATGGCGCCCCTGAAAAACGGCTTGATCATGTTTGACGACACGGCGCAGCGCTTCAAGGCGGTGATCGAGGATTATCCGCTCCAAGGCGACAATTATCCGGCCGGCGGCCAGGCTTTCAAGTTCGATAACCCGGATCGCGCGTATGCCTATTTCAAGGGCGGCAAGCTGCGCATTCCGGCGACCGCCGAAGCGATGGTCGACCGCAGCAAGTACGAAGTATTCACGCCGTTTATCGATGCCCAGAACACGCAGCTCGACCGCTCCGGCAACAGCTTGCAGTACAAGTGGCGCAAGGGCGGTTCCGGCTTGAGCATGATCGACGCCGCCGTCACTAATGCCGGCCTCGACGCCGGCCAGAAGCTCGATGGCCACATGCGCAGCATCGATAGCGGCGGCGGCATCGGCATGTCGTCGACCTCGATCAGCTGGAACGAATACCGGGGCCGCTTTGTGATGATCGGCCAGCACAAATTTGGATCGCCCTCCACGTTCGGCGAGATCTGGTATGCCGAAGGCGATACTCCGATGGGGCCGTGGGTCGATGCGCGCAAGGTCGTCAGCCACAATGACTATACGTTCTACAACCCGTATACGCATCCGTATTTGTCGACCGACAAGGGCAGGCACGTCTATTTTGAAGCTACCTATACGTCCTCGTTTTCGAGTGCGCCGGTCATCACGCCGCTCTACAACTATAACCAGATGATGTACCGGGTCGATGTCGACGATGCCCGGCTGATGCTGCCGGTGCCGATCTACGACCAGGGCAGTGCCACTGCCGATCAGTTTGGCCCCAAGCAGAGCGTCGCGCCGGGCAGCATCTTGCTGGCGGCGCCCTTCCTGGCCTTGGACCGGCAGCCGCCGGGCACGTCTCCGGTTGGCTGGAGCGCGCCGGCATGCGACACGTCGCGCCGCCTGGTCAGTGGCGCGGACGTGGCCGATCCGCTGTTTTTTGCCATGTCGGGAAGCACCGTGCCTGGCTTGAAAAGCATGGTTGCATTCTACGAATACAGCCACGCCGACGGGCGCAGAATGTACACGGTCGACCCCGCGCAGGCGCCGGTCGGCTTCGTGCGTGCCCGTATGCCGCTGGCCTGGGTCTGGAGCAATCCGGTCAAGGTCAAGCTGCCGGTGGGCGAATTCCGCGGCAACCTGGTGGTCAATGCGGGGGCCGACCAGTGTGTGGCCAAGAGCACGAGCAACGCCACCACGGCGGTTACCCTGAACGCCACGTCGCTGCGCAAGGCATCGAACAGCCAGCTGACCTATCGCTGGCGCTTGCCAGCGTCGCAGGTCACGAACGCCCAGTGCCAGTCGGTACTTGGGGCCCGGGCCGAGGTAAGGCTTGGTGTCGGGACCCACAAGCTGGTCGTGGAGGCCAGCGATGCGGCCGGTAATATCAGTTCGGATACGGTGCTCGTCCGCGTCCAGTAACTGCGGCCAGTGCACCAAGCCGGGGCCCGATCAGGATGAACTGCTCGGGCCTTTTTCGTACGCACACCTTACGTCAGCTCCAGCATCCGCCCGACCGCCACGAGCCGCTCCAGGTGACTGGCCAGCAGCACGCATACATCCTGCTTCGACCCCCGTTCGCCCAGCCGCCCGCGCAAATACGCCACGGCCACCGCATCAAGTCCGTTGAGCGGCGTTCGCGCATCAGGCCATCGACGACTTTCAGTTCGAGTAACTCCAGAGGGGGAATGACATGCCTAATGTCGATTAGGCACCATGCAGCAGATTTGCCGCCGAGTACGCTGTCGCCCGTGTTTGCCATTATTTTGCCACAGCAAGAACGGAGCCGATAACTAGTGTAGTATGATGCCCTAAGGTAATATTTATTACTATTTAATTACTTTCTCCTCTCCCGGCGCCAGCGAATTGCCTGCATGCGTCGAGGACGGGCCGTTTTTTATCCACAAGGAACGCGCAGTGATCGATATCAAGACCTTCATGTTGGTACTGGCCGTCGGCAATATTGCTTTCGCCATGCTGATGGCGGGTTACGCGCGTTCCGGCGCGGTGCATCCGGCCATGGGGATGTGGAAGTGGGCCAAGCTGGTGCAGGGCATCGCCAACCTGCTGGCCTACCTGCAGAGCGATGGCGCGCCGGTGTGGATGGGTGTGGGCACGGCGTCCGTGCTGGTGCTGGGCATCACGCTCGAAGCGGCCGCCTATTGCACCTTCCTCGGTTACGAGCGCTGGCGCCGTTTGCTCTATCCGCTGACGGCGCTGGCGCTGCTGCTGTATTACCTGGCGCCGCTGGCCGGCGCCAGTGCGCGCGACCTGGGCGTGATGCTGTCGCTGATGATCGCCCTGTTCAGCGGCGCCATGGCGGGGGCGCTGCTGCGTTCCGGGCGCGCGGCGTCGGCCCTGCAGCGCATCATCGGCGTCAACAACCTCCTGTTCTCGGCGGCGATGGCGCTGCGCGCCTGCTTCAGCCATGCCGGCCTGGGCGTGGTCGGCGGCGCGCCGGGCGTGGTGCAAAGCGTCGCCTACCTGGCCGGCTACCTCCTGATGATCGTGAACGGCTTCGGCTTTCTGCTGCTATGCAAGGAGAAGGACGACCGCGCGATGGCGCTCCTGGCCACCATCGACAGCCTCACGGGCCTGGTCAACCGGCGCGCCTTCTTCGAGCGCACCGAGAGCGCGCGCATGCTGGCCGCGCGCCTTCGCAGCCCGGTGTCATTGATGATGCTCGACCTGGACCACTTCAAGAGCCTGAACGACCGCTTCGGCCACGCCGCCGGCGACGAGGCGCTGCGCGTGTTCAGCGCCACGGCGCAGGCCAGCCTGCGCGAGCATGACATCATGGGCCGGCTCGGCGGCGAGGAGTTCGCGCTGGTGATGCCGGGGACCTGCCTGACGGGCGCGCTGCAGGCGGCCGAGCGGCTGCGCCAGGCGGTGCTGGCGGCGCGTCTGCCGACGCTGGAGGAGGCGTATGCGATGACGGTCAGTATCGGCGTGGTGACGATCGAGCCGAAAGAACATATCAACGCCGCGCTGGCACGCGCCGACCACGCGCTGTACGCGGCCAAGAGCGCGGGACGCAACCGGGTCGAGGCGGGGCAGGCGTTGCAGCAGTGCGCGTGAACTCGTCGTTCCCGCGCAGGCGGGAACCCAAGTTCGTGCCGATGCTATTCGCGGCACAACGATCTTGGGTTCCCGCCTTCGCGGGAACGACGCACTAGCGATCCAGGTCCAGCATCCGCTTTACCGCCACCAGCGGTTCCAGGTGACTGGTCAGCAGCACGCACACATCCTGCTTCGATCCCAGTTCGCCCAGCTGCCCGCGCAAATACTCCACGGCCGCCGCATCGAGCCCGTTGAACGGCTCGTCGAGCAGCAGCAGGCGCACCGGCAGGGCCAGCGCCAGCGACAGCTGCACCTTCTTGTGCTGCCCCAGCGACAGGGTCGATAGCGCCTGCTCCAGCGTCCCCGCCACCCCGAACGCATCGAGCTGGCGCTCGACCAGGCGCGCGTCGGCAGCCGGATACAGCGCCAGGTGCAGGTCGAGGAACTCCTGCACGGTCAGCCACGGCAAATCCGGCAGGTCGCCGCCGCAGTAAAAGGCGGCCAGCCGGTACGCCAGCGGCTGCGCCGCGCAATCGACGCCATCCAGCGCAATCGTGCCCCGGTTGGGCGTGAGCGCGCCTGCCACCAGCTTGAGCAAGGTGGTCTTGCCCATGCCGTTGGCGCCGCGCAGCCACGTGATGCCCGGCTCGATCGCCGCCGAAAAATCGCTGAACACCGGGCGCGTGTCGAAATAAAAATGCAAACCCCTGATATGCAGCATCGGGCCGTCCTTCTGTTCTACTGCCATATTTCGCTCCCCACCGCCGTCAACACCAGAATCTGCACCACCACCAAACCCACCCGCGCGCGCGCGGTAAAGTGCGGAATGGCCACCAGCAGCACCTGCGCCGCGCAAGCGATGATCAAATAGGCGCGGCCGGCCGGGCGCCCCCACACGCCGTGCGGCGCGCCGCCCGCGAACACGATCGCCAGCACCAGCAACGCGGGCAGCAGCGCAAAGGCGCGCGCCGCCAGTTCCACCGCGCGCGCTTGCAGCGGCCAGGCGGCCATGACATGGCGCAGCGTGGCGATCTGCTCGCGCACGGCCTTGTCGCCACGGTCGGTGAGCAGCACCATCAGCGCGCTGGTGACCAGCGCCAGGACCGCGCGCGCGGCGCCGGGCGGCGCCTGCATCCACGGCAGCGCCGCGCCCACGGCGGCGGCCAGCATCAGGCTTTGCTGGCGCCCGACCATGTTCTCGTTGCGCCAGAAGGGCAGCCAGAACAGACGATGCCACAGCATGAGCACGCGCACGCGCCATTGGCGCGCTTCATAGCGCGGCGGCGGCGCGGCCAGGCGACGCTGCCGGCGCGCGACCGGTGCGACGCGGCGCGCGCGCAGCGACAGCACGGCGACGGTGCAGGCATACGTCAGCAGCAGCGAGAACAGCGTGCCAAGCACGCCGCGCACGGGCAGCAGCCAGTCGGGCCGCTGCCACACCCAGACGCTGGCCGATACCGCGTACAGCAGCGCCAGCGGCCCGACCATCATGGCGCCGACCTGCGCGTCGGCCGCCAGTTGCGTGGACGGCGGCACCGGCAGGCGGCGCAGCCAGTACACCACGTCGAGCGGCAGCACGCGCTTGCGCAGCAGGAGCGCCGGCAGCGCCATCGCCAGGGCGTGCGCAACGAGCAGTCCAAGCGCTTGCAGGGCTGGTTGCGAGGCGGCGTACATGGGGGGCAGGGCGACCAGCGCGAACAGGCCGATGAGAACCTGGGCGAACACCAGCAGCATGATCTCGGCCGAGCCTTTCAGGCTGGCGGCGAAGCGCTGGAAGGCGTGCATGGCGAGGCGGCGGCGAAACGTGACGTAGGCGTGGGCCAAGGCGCATCCGGGGGTGAGGAAGAAAATAAAAACGAGAAAACAAAAACGAGAAAACAAAAACGAGAATAGAAAAAGGGCCCGACGAATCGGGCCCTTTCTTGATGCTGGCGGAGCGGACGGGACTCGAACCCGCGACCCCCGACGTGACAGGCCGGTATTCTAACCAACTGAACTACCACTCCGTGTTACTCTGATCGGTACTGCTGATCATGATGCCCCGTCTCTGATGGTGGTGGGTGCTGAGAGGCTCGAACTCCCGACCCGCGCCTTGTAAGGGCGCTGCTCTACCAACTGAGCTAAGCACCCAAAAAACTCGCTTACCTCAGAGACTGCATCCGACGTTTGTCACCACGTCTGAAGAGGCACGAATCATAGCCAGAGTTCGGAAAGTGCGCAAGGGTTTTTGCGAAAAAAAGTGAAAAATCCCGCAAAATCCCCGGCGCCCGGTGCTTCGGATCGGCCGCCGGATCGCGTCTGCGGCAGTCTCCCGCAGCTTGCGCAGCTTCCCGTTTACTCCTTGATCCCCCACTGCGACAGCATCCACGCCATGTTGAAGGCGTTTTCCTTGACCGCGTTGTAACGCCCGGACGCGCCGCCATGGCCGGCGCCCATGTTCGTTTTCAGCAGCAGGTCATTGCTGTCGGTCTTGTGCGCGCGCAGCTTGGCGACGTACTTGGCCGGCTCCCAGTACATCACCTGGCTGTCGTTCAGGCCCGTGGTCACCAGCATGGCCGGATAGGCCTTGCGCTCGATGTTATCGTACGGCGAATAGCTGCGCATGTAGTCGTAGGCCGCCTTCTCGGTCGGGTTGCCCCATTCGAGGTACTCGCCGGTGGTCAGGGGCAGGGTGGCGTCCATCATGGTGTTCATCACGTCCACGAACGGCACGGCCGCGTGCACGCCGCGAAACAGCTCCGGACGCATGTTGGCCACGGCGCCCATCAAGAGGCCGCCGGCGCTGCCGCCCTGGATGATCAGGCGGCTCGGGCTGGTCCACTTTTCCTTGACCAGGAAGTCGGCCGCGTCGATGAAGTCGTAGAAGGTGTTCTTCTTTTTCATCAGCATGCCGTCGTCGTGCCAGGTCTCGCCCATGTCGGTGCCGCCGCGGATGTGCGCCTGCACCACGATCACGCCGCGATCGAGAAGGCTCAGGCGCCCGATCGAAAAATTCGCTTCGGTCGGAATGCCGTATGAACCGTAGGAGGTGAGCAGCATCGGCGCGCTGCCGTCGAACTTGACGCCCTTCTTGTAGACCGCCGACAGCGGCACCCGGGCGCCGTCGCGCGCGGTGACCCACAGGCGGCGGCTTTCGAAGCGGCTGGCATCGTAGCCGCCCACCACTTCGACGCGCTTGAGGACCGTGCGCGCGCCGCTGGCCATGTCCACATCGAGCACGGTCGACGGCGTCACCGGCGACTGGTAAGCCATGCGGTAGCTGGTGGCGTTGTAGTCGGGCGTGCGGATGCGCGTGGCCGCGTACACCGGATCGTCGAACTGCACCGTCTTCCACGACCTGGTCTTGAAGTTGTAGATGCGCGCGCGGTTGAGCGCATTCGATTTCTCCATCACCACCAGGAAGTCGCGGAAGGCATCGACTTCGCGCACCATGACCGCCTTGTCGTGCTTGACCAGTTCCTTCCAGTACTTGGGACCGGGGGTGGCCAGCGGCGCGCGCACCAGGCGGAAGTTTTTCGCATCCTTGTTGGTCGTGATGAACAACTCGCCGTTGCGGTGTTCGACCCCGTAGCGATGGCCTTTTTCGCGTCCCAGCACCGGGCGGAAGGCGCCGAGCGGCTTGTCGGCCGCCAGCATGCGCGTTTCGCTGGTGTCGGTGGCGCCCATGTCGAGCATGATGAACTTGCCGTCGCGCGAGGTTTCCACCTGCACGTTGAACTGTTCGACCGCCTCGTGGTACACCTCGGCCGGCGCGCCGCCGAGCGTCATGCGGAACAAGCGGTCGGAGCGCTTGGTGGTGGCGTCTTCCTGCACGAAGAAGATGGTCTTGTTATCCAGCGCCCAGGCCACCGAAGTGACGCGCTGCGCGCTGTCGGGCAGCAGCTTGCCGGTCCTGAGGTCCTTGACGTGCAGCTCGAACTGGCGAAAGCCCGTGGTGTCGGTCAGGTACACCAGCAGCGAGCCGTCGGGACTGACGAAGGTGCCGGCCACGGCGAAGAACTTCTGGCCTTCGGCCAGCTCGTTCTGGTTCAGCAGGATTTCTTCGGGCGCCTTCTCGTCGTAGGCCTGGTGGGCGCCGGCCAGGCGGCGGCAGTTGATCGGGTACTGCTTGCCGGCCTCGAAGCGCGTGTAGTAGTAGTATTTACCGGTGCGCGCCGGCACCGACAGGTCCACTTCCTGCATGCGGCCCTTGATCTCGGCGAACAGCTTGTCGGCCAGCGGCGCGATATTGGACGTCATCGCTTCGGTGTACGCATTTTCGGCGTCCAGGTAGGCGATGACCTTGGGGTCTTCCTTCTTCTGCAGCCAGCGGTAGTCGTCGGTGACGACGTCGCCGTGGCGCGTTTCCTGCCACGCGGCCTTGGCGGCCGCCGGTGGCGTCGGGCTGTCGGCGGCAAAGGCCGGAATGGTACTGGTCATGGCGATCATCAGTGCGGTGAGGATGGCGGGGATTTTTTGGGAACGCACGAACACTCCTGGAAGATGGTTTTGTGCCAATATCATAGGCCAGCGACGGTATGAAAAGATAGCTATTTCGCTGCCGTTTTGCGCCCACCGTTTGCGCCTGTTTACCGAGGAACGAGATGAAACCTGCCGACCCGCGCAATGCACAACGCAGTTCGCAACGCAGTTCGCAACACCAGCTGCTCATGCACCTGTTTCACAGCGCGCTGGCGGCGGTCGACCCGCTGGCCGTGCTGGCGCCGCACCTGCCCGATCCACCCAAGGGACGCACCATCGTCATCGGCGCCGGCAAGGCCGCCGCGCGCATGGCGCAGGCGGTCGAACAGCACTGGCAAGGCGAGCTCAAAGGCCTGGTGGCCACGCGCTACGGCCACGGCGCGCCGACCCGGTTTATCGAAGTGATCGAGGCGGGCCATCCGGTGCCGGACCAGGCCAGCACCACGGCGGCGCAACGCATGCTGGCGCTGGTGCGCGGCTTGAGCGCGGACGACCTGGTGCTGTGCCTGATGTCCGGCGGCGGCTCGGCGCTGCTGTCGCTGCCGGCGCCCGGCATCACGCTGGACGAAAAGCGCGAGCTGACACGCCGCCTGCTGGCCAGCGGCGCGCCGATCGGCGAGATCAATTGCGTGCGGCGCCACCTGTCGGCGATCAAGGGCGCTCGCCTGGCGCTGGCCTGCCATCCGGCGCGCGTGGTAACCCTGGTGGTGTCCGACGTGCCGGGCGACGATCCCGCGGTGGTGGCGTCCGGGCCCACGATCCCCGATGGCAGCGGCGCGGCCGATGCGCTGGCGGTGCTCGGTAAATACGGCATTGCGGTCTCGCCGGCGGTGCGCGCGGTGCTGGACGACGCAGCACTGGCCGCGCCGGCGTTGGACGACGCGCGCCTCTCCGGCAACCGGGCGGTCGTCATCGCCAGCGCCCAGCATGCGCTCGATGCGGCGGCCGCTGCCGCGCGCGCGGCCGGCTACACGCCGCTGATCCTGAGCGGCTGCATGGAGGGCGAGGCGCGCGACGTGGCGATCGTCCACGCGGGCATTGCGCGCCAGGTGCTGGGCTACGGGCAGCCGGTGGCCGCGCCGTGCGTGATTATGTCGGGCGGCGAAACCACCGTCACCGTGCGCGGCAAGGGGCGGGGCGGGCGCAATGCCGAATTTTTACTGTCGCTGGCCGTCGCGCTCAAGGGCCTGGCCGGGGTGCATGCGATTGCCTGCGATACCGACGGCATCGACGGCACCGAGGACAACGCGGGCGCACTGCTCGATCCCGCATCGCTGGCGCGCGCCGCGCTGGCCGGCGTCGATGCGGCGGCGCGGCTGCTCGATAACGACGGTTACAGCTTTTTTGCGGCGCTCGACGATCTGGTGATGACCGGGCCGACCCGCACCAACGTCAACGACTTCCGCGCGATCCTGGTGGAGGCGTCGCCATGAGCGATGTCGATGTGAACAGCCGGGCGATGGCTGGCGCATCCGGGCGGCGATGACTGGCCCGATCCCGCGCATCTTGCAGGGGCGCCGCACGATAACGGTGCACGCATCGCGAAAACAGTGGTTTATCGAAAAAAATGTTGCGTTAAGATCACGCGGAAGATGAACTTCCTTGCCATTCACAGCAGTGATGGCAGAAAATACCGGCTTTATAAAGTCGGCAACACAGACATCGACAAGATGCGGTGCCGACGGCGTCCATCGTCGCGTTTGCAGCATGCGAGTACGTCCAGAAAAAGAGAGCAGGAGACAGGAATACCTTCGTCGTACGCTTCATCCACTTTTTCCAGGGAACTCGAATGATCAAGATGTCCAAAATGCACAAGCGCGTTATCGGCGCGCACGGCGCCGTGCTGGCCCTCGCCGCACTGCTGCCGATCGCGTCGGCGCTGGCCCAGGCCCCGGTCCAGGCGCAAGCCGCGCCGGAACTGCAAACCGTCACCGTGACCGCCCAGCGCCGTACCGAGAACATCAAGGACGTGCCGGTCTCCGTCACCCTGCTCAAAGATGAGAAGCTCGACGTGCTCGTTTCCGGCGGACAGGACATTCGCGTGCTGGCCGGCAAAGTGCCGAGCCTGAACGTGGAATCGTCGAACGGGCGCACCTTCCCGCGCTTTTACATCCGCGGCTACGGCAACACCGACTTCAACACCTTCGCCTCGCAGCCGGTCTCGCTGATCTACGACGACGTGGTGCAAGAGAACCCGATCCTGAAGGGCTTCCCGATCTTCGACCTGGCCGGCGTGGAAGTGCTGCGCGGCCCGCAGGGCACCCTGTTCGGCCGCAACACCCCGGCCGGCGTGGTCAAGTTCGAGTCCGAAAAACCGAAGCTCGACAGTTTCGGCGGCTACTACAACGCGTCGGTGGCGACCCACAACACGGTCAATGTCGACGGCGCCGTGAATATTCCGCTCAGTAAAGAATGGGCGGCGCGCTTCTCGACCCTGCGCCAGCACCGCGACGATTTCGTCGACAATACCTTTACCGGCAAGGACGACGCGCTCGAAGGCTACAAGGAGCACGCCGAACGCCTGCAAGTGCTGTACAAGCCGGGCACGACCTTCAATGCTTTGTTCAATGTGCACCAACGTTCGACCACGGGCAGCTCGCGTTTGTTCCGCGCCAATATCATCAAAAAAGGCACGAATGAACTGGTCGACGGTTTCGACGCCGACAAGATCGCCAACAACGGCCTGAACTTCCAGGCCCTGCGCACCAACGGCGCCAACGTGCGCCTGTCGTGGGACCTGGGCGCCGTCAAGCTGTACTCGATCACCGGCTACGAAGGCGTGGACCACTACCTGAGCCGCGGCGACATCGACGGCGGCGTACCAGCCGGGCCGGGCGTGATTCCGTTCCAGGTCGAAACCGCCGGCGGCATCAACGACGTCAAGCAATACAGCCAGGAAGTGCGCGTCGAATCGAAGAACAGCGGCCCGATGAACTGGCAGGCCGGCCTGTACTACTTCAACGAAGACGCCACCGGCTCCACCGACAACTACAACAGCACCACCGGCGCGCAAACGTCGCGCCTGGTGAGCCACCAGAAGAACACCGCCTGGGCGGCGTTCGGCTCGGTCAACTACGTGGTCAGCGATGCCTTCAACCTGCGCGGCGGCTTGCGCTACACCAACGACAAGAAGGATTTCAACACCGTCCTGGCGCAGAACGTGGTGCAGATCGGCCCCGGTTCGGTGGGCGAGAGCAGCAACAAGGCCAACTGGGACCTGAGCGGCACGTACAAGCTGAACAAGGATGTCAACGTGTACGCCCGCGTGGCGACCGGTTTCCGCGCGCCGAGTATCGCGGCCGCCTCGGCCTCGGTGCCGATTACCGTGGCCGATGCCGAAACCATTACCTCGGTCGAAGCCGGCGTGAAGGCCGATTTGTGGAACCGGCGCGCGCGCGTGGCGTTCAGCGTGTACGACTACCAGGTCAAGAACCAGCAGCTGACCGTGGTCGGCGGCAACTCGAACGTCAACCGCCTGATCAACGCGGCCAAGACCAACGGCCGTGGCGCCGAGCTGGACTTTGAAGGTTTCGTTACCAGCAGCTTCAAGGTATCGGCCGGCGGCAGCTACAACTTCACCGAAATCCGCGACGGCAGCATTTCGGTCAACAAGTGCGCGCAGTGCACGATCACCAATCCGGTCAATGCCGCGGGCCGTGTTGTGATCGATGGCAATCCATTGCCGCAGGCACCGAAATGGATCGTCAACGCCACCGCGCGTTACTCGATGGACCTGGGCGAAGGGCAACTGTTCGTGTTCACCGACTGGGCTTACCGTAGCAAGATCAATTTCTTCCTGTACGAAGCGAAGGAATTTACCGGCAAGCCGCTGGTCGAAGGCGGCCTGCGCGTCGGTTACACCTGGGATAGCGGCAAGTATGAAGTGGCCGCGTACGGCCGCAACATCACCGGCACCGAGCGCATTGTCGGCGGCATCGACTTCAACAACCTGACCGGCTTCACCAACGAGCCGCGCCTCTGGGGCATGCAATTCAAAGGCAACTTCTGATACGCTTGTCCGTGTGATAAAAAGCCGCGAGCGATCGCGGTTTTTTTTCGTCAACCGCTTTAGGAATTGTCCGAAGTTTGTAGGATTATGCCTTGCCCAGCTGTCAGATTGCAGACCGGGATGAAGTAAGCCGAGGTCGTGTGCATGTGTCAGACTGGACGCCGAAATAATTGATGACTTTATACTTGGAAGTCGGAATTTTTACCACCATTTGCGCTCTCTCTCAGAGTGAAAACCCCGCGCCTGGACCCGATTCGCGCCAGATTTCCGACAGTGTGTTGGCGCTTTGATCCTTAGCAACAAACTCCCGATTCCTTGAATGAGTCCGCCAGAACTTTCAGCAAATGCCGATTGTCTACAACGTATTCACGCTAGCACAGGAAATTGTTCTGAATCATTCATCCGATCTCGACCTTCATCTGGGCTGCAATGTTCATTGCCTCTCAAAAACTGTTCATTTTTAGACAATTTTCAGTCGAATGTTCAGAAATAGACAAAAATGAACGACTTTGCATTTGGAAAAACGCAACTATTGCCAAATTAACTTTGCTCACGGAAAATTTTTTTGGCATTTGTGTTGCAAAACAGCCGAATCTGGTTGGAAATTTCCAAAAAACGTCTTGAATCGCAGTAATGTACAACGCTCGCTAAAAAAAGGCGGGGCTACGTTGCAGAACAACGTGGAGACAATGGAAGGCGACGGCTAAACGCTGCCACCTATCCTTTATAAAATGTTCATCGGAAAATTTAAGGAACGACAATGAAGCATTCGCAATCGAAGTACCCATCCTTTTTGACCTTCTGCGCCGCCGCCGTGATCACGGTCGGCCCGGTATTCGCTCACGCCAGCGTGCTCGATATCGCATCGAACGCCACGGTCCAGCCGGCTGCCACGACCACCGACCGCATGATCGTCAAGTACAAGGAGACCGGCCCCGTCGTGCCGGGCGCGTCCCTGATGGCCGGAGCGAGCAAGGAACGCCTGGCGATCGTCCAGCGTTCGGGCCAGCAGTTCGGCCTGACCATGAAAGCGCTGCACACCACCGCTAACGGCGCCCAGATTCTCAAGTTCGACAAAAAGATGGACGTCAAGGATGTCGCTGCCATCGCCAAGGACCTGATGGAGCGCGATACCAGCATCGAATACGCCGAGCCGGACCGCATCATGCATCCGCTGTACACGCCGAACGATCCGCGCTACTCGGAGCAGTGGCACTACGGCGACACCACCGGCGGCCTGCGCCTGCCTGCGGCCTGGGACCTGGCGACCGGCTCCGGCGTCGTCGTTGCCGTCATCGATACGGGTTTCCGCCCGCACGCTGACCTGTCCGGCCAGTTTGTCCAGGGTTACGACTTCATCACCGACACCACCATCGCCAACGACGGCAACGGCCGCGACAGCGATGCCAGCGATCCGGGCGACGCTGTCGTTGCCGGCGAGTGCGGCAACGGCCGCCCGGTGCAGGCGCAAAATTCGAGCTGGCACGGTACCCACGTGGCCGGCACCATCGCCGCCAAGACCAACAACGGCGTCGGCGTGGCCGGCGTGGCGTTCAACGCCAAGGTCCTGCCGCTGCGCGTGCTGGGCAAATGCGGCGGCTACACGTCCGACATCGCGGACGCCATCACCTGGGCATCGGGCGGCGCCGTCTCCGGCGTGCCGGCCAATGCCAACAAGGCGCGCGTGATCAACATGTCGCTCGGCGGCGGTGGCGCTTGCGACACCACGACCCAGAACGCCATCAACGGCGCCCGTTCGCGCGGCACCGTGGTGATCGTGGCCGCTGGTAACGACAACGTGAACGTGAGCGGCGCCAGCCCGGCGAACTGCTCGGGCGTGATTGCGATTGCCGCAACCAACAAGGCAGGCGGACGCGCGTCGTACTCGAACTACGGCACCATGATCGACGTGGCGGCGCCTGGTGGCGACACCGGCGGGCTGATCCTGTCGACCCTGAACGCCGGCGCCGGCGCACCAGGCGCGGACAACTACGCCAGCTACGCCGGCACCTCGATGGCCACCCCGCACGTCGCTGGTGTTGCCGCGCTGATGCTGTCGAAGAACTCGGCCCTGACGCCGGATGAAATCGAAAGCAAGCTCAAGTCGACCGCACGCGCCTTCCCGGCAACCTGCAGCAGCTGCGGCACGGGTATCGTCGATGCGCTGGCGGCCGTGAAATCGGTCACCGGCGGCACCACGCCGCCGCCAGCGGGCACCACCATCAACGAAGCGGAATCGAACAACACGACCGCCTCGGCGAATGCGGTGACGGTCAGCGGCACGGTTGTGAACGGCAACATGGGCACCACCACCGACTCCGACTACTTCGCTGTTCAACTGCCAGCTGGCAAGACCCTGTCGGCAACGATGACGATCGGCAGCAGCACCGCCGACTACGATCTGTATGCCTACAACGCAGCGGGCTCGCAGGTGGCATTGAGCGAAAACGGCGCCGGCGTGGCCGACAGCCTGAGCACCGCCAACACCGGCAGCACCACCACCACCCGTTATGTGCGCGTGAAGTTCTACAGCGGCGGCACGGGCGCCACCAGCGGCGCATACGCGCTGAAACTGTCGTGGTAATGTAAGTGATTGCTCAGTGATTGCTAAGTGAATGCGGCGGCCCTGGCCGCTGCATGAAGAAGGGGACGACCGGCTTGCCGCTCGTCCCCTTTTTTACGTCCGCGCTCCAAGCCTGGCTGCGCGCTTACTCGTACGCCCCCAGCCTGCGCTGTTCGTCGGCCGAAAAATACTGGTCGCGCACCTGCTGCAGCGCCGCTTCCGACCCCGTTCCCACAGTGGCCCGCTGCGCCAGGTAGGCCGTGATGCGGCCCTTCCACGCCGCCTCCTCGCGGTCCAGCTCGGCCAGCCGGCTGGCCGCTTCCGGCGAAAACGCCGCCGCCCGCAAGCGGTACACTTCGTCGTCGCCCGCACCCTGCTCGCGCAGTTTCTGCACCAACGCTTCCATCCGGATCACCTTGGTCGGCGCCTCGCGCTCTTCGCGCAGCGCCGCCGGCATGCGCTGGTCCAGCAGGGCCAACTGCTGCTCGCGCTGGAGCGGCGTCAGGGCGCCGTTCTGCTCGATGTCGAGCCGTGCCAGCGCATCGGCATCGTACGCATCGCTGGCGCCGAACAGCCCGGCCGCCTCGCTGGCGCTGAAAAACTGCGGCCGCAAACCTTGCTTGAGTGCCAGCCGCGCGCGTGCCGACCTGGCCAGGTCGGCACGCGGCGCCAGCGTTTTCTCGGCGTCGGCCAGCGCGCGCTTGTAATCGAGATAGCTGGCCAGCAGGCGCTTGGCCTGCGCCGCCGGACCCGGCGCGAAGCGGCGCTCCAGCTCGCGCTCGATTTCGGCGCGGATGGCCTGCAAATCCTTCTCGCCCAGCCCGGCCAGGTAGTAGTCGAACAGATGCCCCAGTTCGGCGTCGATCACCAGCTGGCCGTCGGCGCCCAGGCGCACGTCGCCGTCCGGCCTGGTGCCCTCCATCGACCGCACGAACGCGAACGGGTCCGGCGTGGCCGGCGGGGCCGCCGCCACGGCGGCCACCTCGGGCCTGGGGTAAGCGGCCACCAGCAGGGCAGCCACCAGCGCGCCGGCGCCGAACCTCTTCCATTGCATGCGTGCGGTCATGGCGGCCTCCTTACAGACCGAGCGCCTGCAGGCGGTTCGCTTGCTGACGGAACACCGTCACCGGACTGGTTTCGAACAGGTTGACGATGCCGATGAACTGGTTCACTTCATCGAGATGGTTCATGGCGTAGTCGTCGCGGATCACGCGTCCCAGGCGGCTGGAGCAGCTGCTGACCAGGCCGTCGTTCTTGCCGCCGAA
>DASVVC010000047.1:0-3191 GCA_036386755.1 Telluria sp. | reverse complement strand
CAACGACCTCGACGACGTGGTGAATGAAGAAACCCTCGCGAGCGGCGCGGGCGATTATCCGCGCAAGGCCGAGCTGACGCTGCTGTGGGGCTGGGCCCAACATCTCGAGGCGGGCCGCATGGTCAAGCGCGAGGCGTTCGGCCTGAAGCCGGAACAGAACAACCGCGTCGACTTCAATTTCTATGTCGAAGACGACGTGGTGACGATCTCGCGCCGCAAGCGCGGCGCGCCGCTGGACAAGATCGTGGCCGAGCTGATGATCTTCGCCAACAGCACCTGGGGCAAGCTGATGCACGACCACGGCGTGCCGGGCATCTACCGCAGCCAGGGCCGCGGCGTGGGCGGCTGGAATGCCAAGATGCAGGTGCGCATGCTCACGCACGCCGCACCGCACGAGGGCCTGGGCGTCGACCAGTATGCGTGGAGCACCTCGCCGCTGCGCCGCTATACCGACCTGGTCAACCAGTGGCAGATCCTCGCCGTGGCCGAAAAGGGCGTGATGGCGCCGCTGGTCGCGCCGTTCAAGCACAAGGATTCGAACCTGTTCGCGATCGTTTCGGCGTTCGACGCCGCATACGCCGCCTATGCCGACTTCCAGGCCAACATGGAACGCTACTGGTGCCTGCGCTGGCTCGGCCAGGAAGACCGCAAACAGGTCGACGCCGTGGTGCTGAAGGATGAAGTGCTGCGCCTGACCGAGATCCCGCTGGTGATCCGCCTGCCCGGCATGCCGTCGGCCGCGCGCGGCGCCGCCGTCAAGCTCGACGTGCTGCGCTGGGATGAAGTCGACCTGACGATCGAAACCCGCCTGCTGGAAATCGAGCAGGCGGCCCCGGCCGGCGACGCGGCGTTCGAGGAAGCCGACGAAGCCGACGAATCCGACGAATCCGACGAATCCGACAAAAAGCAGGCACTGACCGGCGAAACGGTACCGGAACTGGTACCCGATCCCGACCAGTCGGCCGACGAGAAGGTGGAAGTGGCCGAAATCGCCGCCGACGCCATCGACGACACCGCAACACCGCCGGCCGCCGCCTGAAGGCCAACCCAGAAACCCGGGACAGTCCCCTGTTTCTAAGAAATGTTTCCTTAAAACCCGGGACTGTCCCGGGTTTCCGGTGCTTCGGAGGTAGAATCGCTGTTCTGCCCCGCTTTTCCTTCTCTTCTTCGTGAAGTATTTACAAGACAACCGGTTTCTTGCAATCGCTCTGGCCGTTTCGGTGCTCGCGCATGCGGCATTGCTGGCGGTGCGCTTCGTGGCGCCGCCGGAGTTCAAGGCGCCGCCCACCGATCCCGCGCTGGAAGTCATCCTCGTCAACGCCAAGCACGCCAACCGGCCGCTGAAGGCGGAGGCGCTGGCGCAGGCCAACCTCGAGGGCGGCGGCCAGGCCGACAAGGGCCGCTCGAAATCGCCGCTGCCGGACATGCGCCGCACCGAATCGGGCGACAGCATCGAGGCTTCGCGCCGCCGCATCGAGCAGCTCGAAGAGGCGCAGAAAAAGCTGCTGACGCAGGTGAAGACCACGCCGTACCGCGCCGCGCCCGTCACCGAGAACAGCAAGCCCAATGCCACCGCCACCGGCGCCGAGCTGATCGAAAGCAGCAAGGCGATAGCCCGCATGGCGGCCGAGATCTCGCAAACGATCGAAGACCAGAACAAGCGCCCGCGCCGCACCTACATCACGCCGAGCACCCAGCAGGTGGGCTACGCGATGTACTACAAGACCTTCCAGCGCAAGGTCGAGGAAGTGGGCACGCTCAATTTCCCGCAGCAGAACGGCCGCAAGCTGTATGGCGAGCTGGTGCTGTCGATCCCGATCTTCCAGGACGGCACGCTGTATACGAAGGAAGGCGGCATCTCGGTGCAGACCAGTTCCGGCAACCCGGCACTGGACCAGGCGGCGATCGCGATCGTGCGCCGCGCGTCGCCGTTCGGCAAGTTCCCGCCGAACATGCTGTCGAGCGACCGCGACGACCTGTGGGTGATCATCACCCGCTTCAAGTTCACCCGCGAACAAAAACTCGAGGCCAACCTCGGCGCAGCAAACTGACGATGGAGCATTGATGGAGCAAGTGATGGATCAGGAAGCGGCGCAACAGCCGGCACGACCCGGCGTGGACCAGTACTGCGTATTCGGCAACCCGATCGCCCACAGCAAGTCGCCCGACATCCACGCCGCCTTCGCGGCGGCGACCGGCCAGCAGCTGGCCTACGGAAAACGCCTGGCGCCGCTGGACGGCTTTGCGCAGGCGGTGCAGGCGTTCATCGCCGAAGGCGGCAGGGGCGCCAACGTGACCGTGCCGTTCAAGCTGGAGGCCTACCGGCTGGCCAATGCGCTGACGGTGCGCGCGCAGGCCGCCGGCGCCGTCAACACGCTGCTGTTCGACGAGCATGGCATCACCGGCGACAATACCGATGGTGCGGGGCTGGTAGTCGATATCACCGCCAATGCCGGCGTGCCGCTCGCCGGCAAGCGCGTGCTGCTGCTGGGCGCGGGCGGCGCGGCGCGCGGCGCCATGCTGCCGATCCTCGAGCATCGCCCGGCCGCGCTGGTGATCGCCAACCGCACCGTGGCCACCGCCGAAGCGCTGGTGCAGCAGTTCGCGCCGCTGGGAGGCGAGGGCGTGGTCTCGGCCTGCGGCTTTGCCGCCATTGACGGCAGCTTCGATATCGTCATCAATGCCACGTCGGCCAGCCTGCAGGCGGACCTGCCGCCGGTTGCGCCGTCGGTATTCCACCAGGGCACGCTGGCATTGGATATGATGTACGGCAAAGAGCCCACCGTGTTCATGCGCTTCGCGCGCGAGCACGGCGCCACGGTGCGCGATGGCCTGGGCATGCTGGTGGAGCAGGCCGCCGAGGCGTTCCACGGCTGGCGCGGCGTGCGTCCGCGCACGGCGGAGGTGCTGGCGAACCTGCGCTGAATAATCGGTTTAGTTGGCGACCATAGACAATGACAAACACGCACAAGGCCGCTGGCCGCTGGTCCTGGGTTAAATGGGTATTCATCGTTCCGGTCGCGCTGTTCGTCGCGGTGCAGGTGTATTTCTTCGTGCAGATATGGTGGTGGCGCGGCCATGAACCGGGCATGACGGCCTTCATGCGCCAGCAGCTCGCGGCGATGCAGGAAACCGACCCGAACGCGAAAATCATCCAGCAATGGGTGCCGTACGAGCGTATTTCGAACAAT
>DASVVC010000046.1:0-15841 GCA_036386755.1 Telluria sp. | reverse complement strand
CATCCGGGCTGGATATGCCCGTGATGTCGCCGAAGCCGTTGTAGGCGTAGCTGGTCCTGACGTTGCGCGGGTCGACCACGACCTCCAGCCGTCCCGCCGCGTCGTAATCGAACACGGTGATGCCGCCATCGGGCGCGGTCTGCTTCACCAGCCGGTTCTGGGCGTCGTACTCGTAGAACGTGCCGCGCCCATCGCCGCCATATTCGGCTTCCACGTTCCCGTTAGGATCGTAACGGGTGTCCTCGCGCTCTCCCTTGCTGTACACCTTTTGATACGGCCGTCCCAGGGAATCGAGCAGTGTCAAGCTGCTGTACTCGCCGCCCGGCGTGCCCACCGGACCGCCGGCAGCGGCCGTCGGCACGCTGCGCGCCGATGTGCTGCGCAGCGAATTGGCGCCGACGTCGTATCTGGTGGTGGCGTACTGGTGCTGCGCATTGCCGACCGATTCAAGGCGCCCTGACGCGGTATACACAAAGCGCTGCACGCTCCCATCGGGCTTGCTGATGACAACCGGCTGGCGCGCGCCGTTGTAGCTGATCCGCGTGACGCGGTTGCCCGGTTCGGTCATCGTGGCCACCGTGCCGTTCGGGTTATAGGTATAGCTGGTGGTCGCGCCGTTCATATCCGTGCTCGATCCCGGCATGCCGAGACCTGTATGGCCGCCCATTGTCGCGCTTTGCCCGAGCGGGTTGACGACTGAAATCACGCGGCCGTAGGCATCGTAATTTTCAGTCGTTTTTATCTCGCTGCCGCCTAGCTCCTGAATCGTCACGATCTGCGCGATGGTACCGTTCGGATAAAAGCCATAGGCATATCTGGTGACGCGCTGGCGGCCTGTTTTCAGGTCGCTGATCCTGATTTCGGCAATCCGTCCGGTAGCGTGGCCGGCCGAGTGATAGGCATAGCGGATGCTCGCCTGTGGATCGCCGCTTCCGCTTTTATGGATCGTCTCGGCGAGCTCGTCGTTCTGCCAGCGATGTTCCAAGCGCAGCTCGTCGGGCGTGCCGGCCGCGCTGTCCTTGCGCAGCAGGCGGCCATCGCTGTCATACGCGTAACGCGTAGGGATGTTCCTCCAGTCGCGCGTCTCCGACAGGTAGCCTCGTGCGTCGTACTGCGTCAATGCGCTCGCTCCCGAACAGGTCGACGTGGCGCGACGGTCGATCCTGCTGATCTTGAGCTCCCCCTTGACCTGGGCGAAACGGTAGTGCGTCTCCTGTCCCCGGGCGTCGCTGACCACCGTCAGCTTGTCGCCGTAATTGAAGACGTCCCTTTCTTCATTGCCGGCAAGTGCACTGACATGGACCCGGCGGTCGGCGTGGTAGCTGTACGTGCTGTAGCGTATGCCGCCGTACGAGATCCCGGTCAGCAAGGTCGGATCGCCCGCTTCGTAGTGATACTGGCGTATGTCCGCACCGGCGCCGGGAGAGGTCACCCTGGTCAGCATCCCCTGGCCGTTATATTGATAGTCCCAGATGGCATCATTCGTATCCTGGACTTTGGATACCAGTCCGTTGCTGCCCCAACTTAGTTTGACGCTCTGGCCGGGCGCATTGCGGATGGCGCTCAGCCGCGACCCGCCCGGCGCATCCCACGGGGTATAGTCGTAGCCGCGCAGGAGCGTGCCAGACTGGGTCGAGATACCCAGCGCACGGCCTTGCGCATCAAAAACGTAGACAAACTTGTTTCTCTTAAGTATGAGTTGGGTCCCCGCTTTCCACGTTAACTTGGGGGAGTTCTCCGCGGTCCGGTAGTAGAATTCGCTGGGCCTGGCCGGTGGTGGCGGGCCCGGAGGGGGATTTGCGCCAGGGTTCGTTTCACTGGGCGGCGTGGTGGCATCGTTCGGACGTTCGAGCGGCCCGTTACCAGCATAGGTGTACACATAGGACGAGCCGTTTTCATCGACATGGGTGATCGACTGCGGCACGCACTGCCAGCCGGGACTGGGAATGAAGCAGGTGGCGCGCACCAGCTTCGGTGGGTCGAGGCTGGACAGCCAGTGCTTGCCGAACAGCCTGCCCTCGGCATGCTGGCTCCGGTAGGTGCGGGTCAGCGACAGGCCGTACGGTCCCTGCGCTTCAAAGTCAGGCTCATCCTTGTGCTTTTCGCCGGTGGCGAGCACGACCGGATTATCGGTCGACTTGCAATCTTGTTCGGATTCTTTGTTGGAATTGTCTTTCGATGGTGGCGCCGCCTTGAGTGGCGCCCCGCCGGATCCCGATGACCGGGAATAAGCGAACCTGGGAAAGTATTCCAGCCTCTCGAAATGGGGCTCGTCGCGCGCAAGCCGCTTTCCTCTGATGACAACGCGCTCCATGAGAAGAGCGCCGGAATCTTTTGCACGAGGTAGAATATCCTCGGTATTGGTTGCGCTAACGGTCGAAGCAAAAAACAGAAGCGGCAGGACGACACCGAGTTTTTTCGGATTCATGGTCAGCCTTCGGTAGGTTGCAAAAATACCCGCCCGAGCAGGGCCCGGACATCCGACTGTATGAACCATATGGATTACCAACAAGCACTGATGTACGTTTGCTTGCGGTTAATCAGAAGCTCGGCATTTGCTTGCGCGCGCCGGGCTTATTGTGTTGCTTTCACGGCAAACCGCAGCGGACGCCCGATTGCCGGCGCGCATGGCGATCGTGTTTTTTCGGGATGGCGCAAGCCTCAGGTCACCAGCTCACTCACGTCACCAGTTCATTAACCCAGCCAAACGCTTCCATCTCGATTTCGCGCATGGTCGTCGCGCTCAGGCCGAGCGAGTTGAGCACCCTGGCCAGTTCCGTCCCGCGCTTGGGATTGTCGACCAGCTCGACCACCTTGAGCATCTCGCCCAGCACGCCCTCGCGCTCGAGCAAGGCGGCGCGCACTTCGTCGGCCACCGCCACGGTATTGAGAATATCCTGCATCGACATCGAAAACAGCGCATCCATCAGCGACATGATGCCCACCGTGAATCCGGCCTCGGCACTGACGCGGCGCTCGGGCCGCACTTTTTGCGTCATCAGCTCCATCAGCTTGCCGCGCGTGGTGGCCATCTGCAGCAGCGGCGACGTGAGTTCGACCGCCGCGCCCGGTTTGGCGTACAGCAAAATTTGCAGCCAGCGCTGCAATTGCTGGCGCCCCAGCACGTACAGCGCCTCGGTCAGCGAATCGATGCGCTCGCGCGCGCCGGCGGCCGGGGTGTTGACCAGCCGCAGCAGGTTCAGGCTGATCAGGGCGTCGCGTTTCACGGCGCGTTCGATCTCGGCATTGTCGGCATCGGAATTGATCAGGTCGAGCAGGCGCAGGATGACCATTTCCGACGGCGCGATCTTCTTGCCGCTGAGGATGGCCGGGCGCGCAAAATAGTATCCCTGGAAATATTCGAAGCCGAGCGCCATGCAGGTCTCGAATTCCTCGACCGTCTCGACCTTTTCGGCCAGCAGCTTTTTATTGCGCCCGTCGAAGGCCGCCACCAGCTTGGGCAAATCGGCCGCCGCCACCGCCTGCACGTCGACCTTGATGATGTCGACCAGGTCGACCAGCTTGCGCACGTCGTCGGACTCTTCCACCACATCGTCGAGCGCGAATTTGAAGCCGAAGCCCTTGAGCTCGGCCACGCGGGCGACCAAGGCCGGGGTGGCCTTGACCGTTTCCAGGATTTCCAGGATCACCCTGTCGTGCGGCAGGAAGCGCACGAAGTCGCTCATGAGAACGACGGCGTCGACATTGACGAACGCCAGGCGCTCGCCGACCACCTTGGCCATGCCGAGCTGGGAGGCGTGCGAAATCACGGCCGCCGTGGCGGCGGCGTGATCGGTCACATTGGCGTCGCCGCCATTTGCGCTGCGAAATAAAAGTTCAAAGGCAACCAGTTTCTGGTTGCGTCCAAGTATGGGCTGGCGCGCGAGAAAGAAATCGTCGGACGGCAGCGCCAGCTTGGCCACGGTGTCAATAGGCATGGGCAATCCGGAAAACAGGGGCGCCGACCACGACGCCGCCTGCGGTGACTATACTACGACGGCAGGCCTAAGGACGGCGCGGACCGCTGTTGCGCGGCCCGGCCGGGCGCGCGCTCTTGGCGGCGCTGGCTGCGGTGGGACGGGCGCTCTTGGCGCCAGTGCCGGCGCTGGGCCGGGCACTCTTGCCCGCCGTGTCGCCGTCGGCAGGCCGCGCACTCTTGCGCGTGACGCCAGCTTCGGTGGGGCGGGCGCTCTTGCCGGCCGCAGCGGCGGCAATGCTGGAGCGCTTGGCGACCGGCGCGCGTGGTGCGCCGCCAGCCGCGCCGGGGGTGCCGGCGGGCGCTTGCCCGGGCAGGCGCAGGCTGCCGGTGCCGGCGGTCGGGCTGGCCTTGCGGGCGTTACCGACCGGCATGCGCGCAGCGCCATTGGCGCCGAGACGGGCGGCAGCCGTGCCGGTCACCTGGGTACCTTTTTCGATCACGTAGGTGGCATCGGCATTCTTGCCCAGCACTTGCACCAGGTACGGCATGACCTGGCGCAGGGTCGGCTCCAGCGTGTACGGCGGATTGAGAATGAACATGCCGCTGCTGTGCAGGCCGAAACCATCCGGGCCCGGCGTGGTGATGGTCAGGGTGACGTTGAGCCAATCCTTGGCCGCCAGGCGCTTGAGCTTGTCGGCGAACTGGCGCGATTCCATGCGCTGCAGCACCGGATACCAGATCGCGTAAATGCCGGACGGGAAGCGCACCAGCGCGTCGTCGAGCGCATCGCGCACCTTGCGGTAATCCTGCTTGTCTTCGTAGGGCGGGTCGATCAGCACCAGCGCGCGCCGCGATGGCGGCGGCAGCAAGGTCTTGAGGGCGTGGAAACCGTCGCCGCGTTCGATCAGCACGCGGCGCCCGCGTGCGCTCGGGCGCTCGCCCTGCGCGGCGGCGTGCGCCTCGACCTTGCGGAAATTGTCGGCCAGGATCTTGCTGTCGGCCGGATGCAATTCGAACAGGCGCAGGCGGTCGTGCTCGCGCATGACCTTGTCGGCGCAGTACGGCGAACCCGGGTAGTAGCGCATCTTGCCGCTCGGATTGAGTTCCTTGATCAGCTTGACGTATTCGGCCAGCGGCTTGGGCAAGTCGGTGCGCTCCCACAGCGGGCCGATGCCGGTTTCGTATTCGGCGTTCTTGGACGCGTAGCCGCCATCGAGCGCATACACGCCGGCACCGGAGTGGGTGTCGATATAGGTGTAGGCCGTGTCTTTCTGATTCATGTATTCATGCAGCTGAATCTGCACGAAATGTTTCAGGACGTCGGCGTGATTACCCGCGTGAAAGGCGTGGCGGTAGCTCAACATAACGTGGGAATTCCATAAAAAAGGGGGATCTGAGCCGCCATTATCTCCTATAAAGACGGATCCGATGCAAAAAGCGCGTAAATGCACAACGCCCTCCCCCTTGTCCGCGCGGCAAAAACCGGGTGCGGACAAGGGGGAAGGCGCTGTGCGTTGCCACCCCTGGGGGCGCGCGACGGCCCTTGTTTAGCTGCTGCAAGCCGTCGCGCTGGCGGCGCCCCTTGTGGAAGCGCCGCTGGTCAATAGCGTTTAAGCTACTTTCTTTTCGTCGAAGAATTGTTCATCTTCGGTCGAACCATGCAGCGCGGTGGTCGAGCTCTGGTTCTGCTGGATGGTCTGGGTAACGGCATCGAAGTAGCCGGTACCGACTTCGCGCTGGTGCTTGACGGCCGTGAAGCCCTTGTCGGCGGCGGCGAATTCGGCTTCCTGCAGTTCCACGAAGGCGGACATCTGGCGCCGCGCATAGCCGTGCGCCAGGTTGAACATGCCGTAGTTCAGGGCGTGGAAGCCAGCCAGGGTGATGAACTGGAACTTGTAACCCATGGCGCCCAGTTCTTTCTGGAACTTGGCAATGGTGGCGTCGTCCAGGTTCTTTTTCCAGTTGAACGATGGCGAGCAGTTGTATGCCAGCATTTTGCCCGGGAACTTGGCATGCACGGCATCGGCGAACTGCTTGGCGAAGGCCAGGTCCGGCTTGCCGGTTTCGCACCACACCAGGTCGGCGAACGGGGCGTAGGCAATGGCGCGCGAAATGGCTTGCTCGATGCCCGGACGGACCTTGTAGAAGCCTTCCACGGTGCGCTCGCCGGTGCAGAATTCACGGTCGTTGTCGTCCACGTCGGACGTCAAGAGGTCGGCCGCTTCGGCATCGGTACGGGCGATCACCAGGGTCGAGGTGCCCATCACGTCGGCCGCCAGGCGCGCCGCGGTCAGCTTTTCGACCGCTTCGCGGGTCGGCACCAGTACTTTGCCGCCCATGTGGCCGCATTTCTTGACCGACGCCAGCTGGTCTTCGAAGTGGACGCCGGCGGCGCCCGCGTCGATCATCGACTTCATCAGTTCGTAGGCGTTGAGCACGCCGCCGAAGCCCGCTTCGGCGTCGGCAATGATCGGTGCGAAGTAATCGATGTCATCCTTGCCTTCGGACCACTGGATCTGGTCGGCGCGCTGGAAGGTGTTGTTGATGCGGCGTACCACCAGCGGCACCGAGTTGGCCGGATACAGCGACTGGTCGGGATACATTTCGCCCGCGACGTTGGCGTCGCCTGCAACTTGCCAGCCGGACAGGTAGATCGCTTTCAGGCCGGCCTTGACCTGCTGCATGGCCTGGTTGCCGGTCATGGCGCCGAGCGCGTTGACGAAGGGCTCGTTGTTCACCAGGTCCCACAATTTTTCCGCGCCGCGCTTGGCCAGCGTGTGCTCGATCGTCAGCGAGCCGCGCAGGCGCACCACGTCCGCGGCGGTGTAGTTACGTACAACACCTTTCCAGCGCGGGTTGGTGTCCCAATCTTTTTGCAGAGCTGCTACTTGCTGTTCACGAGTTGCCATGGTGTTCTCCTAATTGAAAAGCCGAGTTAATAAATGAAATGCCTTGAACAAATCATAGACCGTTTTGCGCGCTGCAACAACACTCTTATATAAGACATATAACCAAATTTAAATCCTTACAAATCAATAAGTTAAAATTCAAGTTTCATGATGCGAGATGAAATTTCTCTAAATGGAAGAGCGCGATGGTGCGCGCGCACCACGGCATTTTGCATTATGAAATGCGGACCGCGCCTGATGAAATCCGGCCGGCTATTTACGACCGGTAAGCAGCCGGGAGGCGGGGCAAGGTGGCGCCGCACCAAAATCGGGCATGCGGTGTTGCACAGAAGACACACGGAGCGGACATTCTCACGAAAAACAACGGGAATCGGTCGAAAACACATGTCTCGCGTACTGCCCCGTAGGATAATGTGCTTTCAGGCAATCCCTAATCACTGCCGCTTGGTGCACCCGACGTCTCCTGGCAGATGGCGATGCGTCCATGGCGCACAGTGCGACTCCTACCAACAATTCCTCATCCCGATCCCGTTGCGCAGACGAGCGGGATGGTTGCCAGATAAAAAAGTCCGGCATGCTGTTTAGTGTCGGCCCAGCAATCGGTATCTTGATGTCCGATGCGCTGGCCGATCTGCCACGTCAAGCAGACCTACATTACGAATGCAACTCATGAACTCAAAATTTACTCTTAATATTTTCCACAAAGTACTCATCACCCTGCTAGCGGTGACCCTGATTCCGCTGGTTACTTTGTGGCTGGTCAGTAACAAGGCAGCGCAGACCCAGTTGACCGCCAACGTGTCGCAAGCCCTGGTTCTGACCATGGACACGGTAGCCGACGGCATCGGCGCGTGGGACAGCACCAACGTGCGCGCCATGACCCAGGCCAGCAGCCTGGAGGACATGATTTCCATGAAGGCCGAACTGCAGAACCCGATCCTCACCGTCACCGGGACCGCCTACGAATGGTCGTACCTGATATTTACGATCGCGCCCGACGGCAACAGCGTCGGCCGTAACGACGGCGCCCCTACGAATCAGTTCGGCGACCGCTCCTACTTCCAGCAAGTCGTCAAGGGCGCGCCGGTCGGCCGCCAGGTGGTCATGGGCAAGACCAGCGGCAAGCCGGCGCTGATCCTGGCCACGCCGATCAAGGACGCCAACGCCAACCTGGTCGGCGTGCTGGCCATGTCGATGTACCTGACCGATATTTCCAAGATCGTGACCGATATCCGCATCGGCGAAACCGGCCGCGCCATCCTGCTCGACGCCAGCAACAAGGTCATCGCCCACGGCGACGCGTCCAAGGTGCGTACCGCGCTGCAGGATTTCAGCGCCTATCCGGCCCTCAAGGTGGCCGGCATCGCCGACGCCCCGGTGGTCTACACCTCGGAAGACCGCCAGGTGATCGGTTTCATGCGCAAATTGCCGCAAGGCTGGACCTTGCTGGTTGAACAAGACTACGACGAAGCGTTCGCCACCATGAAGCGCATGGAAAAGGATGCACGCATCCTGATCGCCATCAGCATGGTGCTGGTCATCGGCATCGCGATTTTCCTCGGCAAGGCCCTGACCCGTCCGATCAACCAGCTGACCGCGATCGCTCGCCAGCTCAGCAATGGCGAATTGCAGGTAAACATCGAGCAAACCGAACGCGGTGACGAAATCGGCTCGCTGGCCCGCGCTATCGACCGGCTCGGCGTCAGTATTCAGCTGGCAATGGATCGCCTGCGCAAGAAGAGCTAAGGGACACGGCGGCGTGTTGCCGCCAGCTCTATCTTCAGCCTTGAAATTGTTGCACCGAAAACACAAGACGACGCAATTCTCACGAATTACGACGCGAATTGCCCGAAAACCCATGCTTTTGGTAAAGACCGGTATAATAATGTGCTTACGAGCAACCCTACTACACTGCTGAAAACCGCGTACCGATGTCTCTGAAAAAGGGCGGCGCGGTCCATCAGGGACAGTGCATTCCTACCAACAGCGACATCCGCATGTCCGATCCCCGTTGCGCGGCAAGCGAACGGGGTTGCCAGATACAAAAGTCCGACACCACGTTTTAATGTCGGCCCAGCAATCGGTATCTTGATGTCCGATACGCTGGCCGATCTGCCACGTCAAGCAGACCTCTATTACGAAGGCGCAGTATGAACTCAAAATTTACTCTCAATATTTTTCACAAGGTACTCATTACCTTGCTCGCGGCCACATTGATCCCGCTGTGCACGCTGTGGCTGATCAGCGACAAGGCCGCCCAGCGTGAACTGACCGACAACGTCTCGCAAAGCCTGGTCCTGACCATGAACACCGTGGCCAACGGCATCAATGCCTGGGACGACACCAATCTGCACGCCATGAGCCAGACCAGCCGCCTGGCCGACGTGGTGTCGATGAAGGCCGAACGCCAGGTTCCGATCCTGAAGGCAACCGGCAAGGCCTACGAATGGTCGTTCCTGATGTTTACGATCGCACCCGATGGCTCGAACACGGCCCGTAACGATGGCGGCGCCCCGATCAACTACGGCGACCGCTCGTACTTCCAGGCCGTGATGAAGGGTAAACCAGTCGGGCGCCAGGTAGCGATCAGCAAAACCACCGGCAAGCCGGCGCTGATCGTGGCCACCCCGATCCGCGACGCCAACGCGGCCCTGGTCGGCGTGCTGGCCATGTCGATGAACCTGACCGATATCTCCAAGATCGTGACCGATATCCGCATCGGCGAGACCGGCCGCGCCATTTTGCTCGACGCCAGCAACAAGGTCATCGCCCACGGCGACTCGTCCAAGGTGCGTACCGCGCTGCAGGACTTCACCGCCTACCCGGCGCTCAAGGTGGCCGGCATCGCCGACGCCCCGGTCGCCTACACCGCGGAAGATCGCAAAGTGATCGGTTTCATGCGTAAATTGCCACAAGGCTGGACTTTGCTGATTGAACAGGATTACGATGAAGCATTTGCAACAATGCACAAGATGGAACGCGAAGCGCGCATCCTGATCGCCGCGGCCGTGATCCTGGTCATCGGCGTCGCCGTGTTCTTCGGCAAGGCGCTGACCCGTCCGATCAACGAACTGACCGCGATTGCCGTTCAGCTCAGCAACGGCGAACTGCAGGTAAACATTCCGCAAACGGCCCGCGGCGATGAGATCGGCTCGCTGGCCCGTGCCATTGAACGTCTCGGCGTCAGCATCCAGCTGGCAATGGATCGACTGCGTAAGAAGGTTTGATACCGATGAGAGGTTACTGATATGTCACAACCGGAATTCATGCCATTTATCGACGTGGTCGACCAGATCGCTGGCTTTTGCTCGCAGCGCGTCAGTGGGACTGCGCTGGTGATCAGCGACGACAACCGCATGGCCCAGGTCCACCTGCAAGGCGGCAAGATCGTCTTCATCCTGTGCCGCGGCCGCCGCGGCCGCGATGGCCTGGCCATCATGCGCACGATGAAAAATGCGCGCCTGACCCTGGACAAGGCCGGCGTCGTCAACGCCGACGGCCTGGACTGGCCGACCGAGATCGTGCTGGGCTACCTCGACGGTACCCTGGACGACTTGCCGGGCACGGGCGTCCTGGGCGGGGCTGCGCCACGCGCTGAAGCGTCGGCCGCGCGCCCGGCCGCCACGCCGGGCCTCACGCCCGACATCAAGGTCACCTTGCAGCGTTGCCTGGTCAAGTACGTGGGCCCGATGGCGGAAATCGTCTGCGGCGACCATTTCGAGGGCGCCAGCGATGTGCGCGCCGTGGTCATGGCGCTGGCCGGCGAAATCCCCAACGAGGACCAGGCCGCCAAGTTCAAGGTCGACGTCGCCAAGGCGCTCGACATGCCGGCGTTCTGACAAACCCTGCGCGCGGCGGCCACGGCCGCTGCGCGCAGGGTGCTGACGCGCCCTTGCCTACCGCCTTCGTCGGCTGCTTGCTGCCGTTCCTGCCCTGCTCCGCCGTTCCCTCCCTCTCAGGCCAGCTTCTGCTGCGCCACCACGATGCCATCCGCATCGGCATACAACCAGTCGCCCGGCTGCACCGCCACCCCGCTGACGCAGATGCGCACATTGCGTTCGCCCGCGCCCAGCTTGCTGCTCTTTTGCGGATGCGTGCCCAGCGCGCGCACCCCGATGGCGCAGGCGTTGATCTCGTCGCTGTCGCGCACGCAGCCGTCGACCACGATGCCGCTCCAGCCATTGTTTTGCGCCAACAGCGCCAACTGGCCGCCGACCAGCGCGCGCCGCAGGCTGGCGCCGCCGTCGATGACGAGCACGTTGCCGTTGCCGGGCGCTTCCAGGGTGGCGCGCACCAGGGCGTTGTCTTCAAACACTTTTAATGTCGTCACGCTGCCGCAAAAGCGCACGTGCTGGCCGTAGTGCCTGTACAGCGGCGGCAGCACGGCGAGGCGGCCCTCTTCCAGCAGCTCGGGGTGGTCGTCGCACAGGTCGGTGGTGGCAAAAGTCATATCGGCTCGCTCGCTAAAAGGGGAAATGAGAACGATTCTAAGCCATTGCCGCCGCCGCGCATGCCCTGCCCTGCCGCTACATTGAATAAGACCGCGCCGGCGGCGCCGGGTTCCCGGGAAAACGCAGCATTCGCGGGGCGCGTGATGTGTCACAAGCGACATGCAGACAGCGCTGACGCGGCGCCGGCGCCGGGCCATAATCGGTGCCTCTTTCTCGTCAAGGGGGCATGCATGCTCAGCACGCTGTCACAGCTCCGGCGCCTGTGGGACATTCTCGCCGCGATCGTCAAACTGCCGCTCGCTCACTTGCAATTCGACATGGCGCTTGCGCCGGCCGAAGTGAGCGCTACCTACCGCAACTTTACCCGGCGCCACCCGCGCTACCGCATCATCGGCAACAAGACCATCGGCGCGGCCCTGCTCGACACCGGGCAATTCGCCTCCGGTGCGCAGTACCGCGAGTCGATCGCCGAGCGCAACTGGGGCGGGTATTTCGCCCGGCGGGCCCAGGCGCGCGGCTACCAGTTCGCCCGCATCGACCGCAACCGCTACGTCGACGACATCCACGCCATCAACCAGTCCATGCCCGAGCGCCAGGGCCGGCCCATGGGCGCCGGCTACCAGGAACGGGTCGCACACTACACCGACCGCGACAACTTCCGCTACTTCGGCGTGCTCGATGCGTCCGGCAAGCTGGTGGCGTACTGCGAACTGGGCATCTACGGCAACTTCGCCCTGTTCTCGCGCCTGCTCGGCTACCGCAACAACGACGGCGTCATGCACTTCATGATCGTCGAAATCGTCAGCCTGCTGATCGCCGAGCGCAGCGTGCGCTACGCCATGTACGACACCTGGTTCGGCGCCTCCGACGGCTTGCGGCGCTTCAAGACCATCCTCGGCTTCAAGCCGTACCGGGTGCGCTACGCGCTGCTTGGCGTGGCCAGCCTGTGCCCGGTCACCTGACGCCGGCGTTCAGGCTTGCCTGAGCGCCGCTGGCGTCACGTGACCGGCTGCTGCCGCCCACGGTCAGGGCGGTGCCGATCGCCAGCACCTGGAACAGGGCGATGCAGCCGAACACCCAGGCCGGATGGCCGCGGTCCATCATGGTGCCGAACAGCAGCGGACCGAGCGCCAGGCCGCTGTCGAGGCCCGAGTACACGATGCCGAACACGCGCCCTGTCGCGTTCTTGGGCGCCGCGGCGCGAATAAGCAGGTCGCGCGAGGGACCGGCGACGCCGGCGGCCAGGCCGATGCCGCCCATCAGCACCACCGCCATCCAGCCCGGCACCACGGCAGCGCCGACCAGCAGCGCCATCAGCGCGGCGCACACGAACGACAGGGCGATGGTGCGGTCGTGGCGCTGGGCCCGCGTCGCCAAAAAGCCGCCCAGCACCATGCCGGCGGCGGACGCGAGCATGTAAGCGGTATAGGCGGTGGTGGCCGAGGCCAGCGAAATGCCGTACAGCGCCACCAGGCTGGCCGACGAAAAACTCTGGATGCCGCCCAGCGCGATGGCGGTCAGGAAAAAGAAGCCGAAGCTCATCCACACCGCCGGCAGCTTCATGAAACCGAACGAACTGTCCTGCACGGTGCCGGCCGCGTGCACCGGGGCCGGATCGGCGCGCAAGTGGGCGCGCTGGGCGAACAGCAGCGCCAAGGTGGCGAAGGGAATCGCGGCGGCCGACAGCAGCGCCACCCTCCAGCCGGCCAGCGCGGCGATGCCGGCCAAAAACGCGGGCGCCGCCGCCCAGCCGAGGTTGCCGCTGATGCCGTGCAGCGAAAAAGCGTGGGCGATGCGCGCGCGGCTCACGCGCTGGTTCAGCAAGGTGTAGTCGGCCGGATGGAACACGGCGTTGCCCAGGCCCGCCAGCATGGACCCGGCCGCCAGCATGACGTAGCTCTGCGCGCCGGCCAGCACCAGGGCCGAGGTGCCGAGCAGCGCCAGCCCGCAAAACAGCACGCGGCGCGCGCCGGCCTTGTCCACCACGAAGCCGGACAGGGCCTGGCCGATGCCGGAGACCACGAAGAACAAGGTCATCAACAGCCCCAGCTGGGCGTACGACAGGTTGAAAGCGGGTTTCAGCCATGGAAACAGGGCCGCCAGGATCAGGTGATAGAAGTGCGATACGCCGTGCGCCAGGCTGACCAGGCCGATGACGCGCGCATCGTCGCGCAGGGTAGGTGTGTTCATGGATCATCCTTGGTTGAGCAGCCCTTAGTGTAAGCAAAAAGCCATCGACAGTTTCGAGACAGGAAGCCATACTTTGTCGCAAATCCGCCAATTCCACCCGAGCCGACCGTGTCCCTGACCATCCTCACCCATACCCGCTGGCAACCACCCGATCTGGCACCGACCCTGGCGCGGCCGGTGCGCGCACTGGCACGCGACCTCGACATCACCCAGTCGCTCGCGCCGCACCAGCATGCCTACGGCCAGGTCACCTTCGCCCTCTCCGGGGTGCTGCGCGTGAGCACGCCCGGCTCAAGCTGGATCGTGCCGCCGCTGCGCGCGATCTGGGTCGCGCCCGAGGTTGTCCACTCGGTCCATGTACTGGAAGACGCGCGCCTGCGCCCGCTCGGCATCCTGGCGGCGCGCGCGCCCTTCGAGGGCGACGAGTGCCGGGTGCTGGCCGTGTCGGCGCTGCTGCGCGAACTGATCGTCGCGCTCGGCCAGACCGGCGCCGGCCCGCGCGAAACGCTGCTGGCCGAACTGATCCTCGACGAATTGCCGGGCGCGGCCACGCGGCCGATGCGCGTGCCGCTGCCGCAGGACAAGCGCCTGGGCGCCCTGTGCGCGGCCCTGATCGACGACCCCGCCTGCGAGCTGACCCTGGGCCAGTGGGCGGCCCGGGTCGGCGCCTCCGAACGCACCCTGACGCGCCTGTTCGAACGCGAACTGGGCATGCGCTTTAGCCACTGGCGCCAGCAGGTGCGCCTGGCGCATGCGGCGCCGCTGATCGCACGCGGCATGCCGCTCTCGCAGGTGGCCGGGGAACTCGGTTACGCCAGCCAGTCGGCGTTCTCGGCGATGTTCAAAAAGACCTTCGGCAGTTCGCCATCCGCGTTTTTCGCCGGCGATGGCGAGCGCTGACGTTGCGCAGTGATAAATTGTGTATTTCTCATCAGTACTAAGCACGTATAGTGAGCCCTTTTCCGTCGTACCCTTTCAAGGAGTTCTCTGGTGGTTTTACTTATCGGTGTTGCGCTGCTCGTCTGCCTGGTGATCCTGTTCTACCGCGTGACCGCCGCGCCTGCCGCCGCGCCTGACGGGACGGCTGGCCCCACCCCTGGCGCGGCCGGCTCGGCCAGCCTGGCCGGCGTCGGCGTGGCGTTCATCTCGAACGGCAAGCTGTTTTACCAGCCCGACGGCGGCGCGCTGCGCCAGCTGCACAGCCCCTACATCCAGGAGACCGAAGACCGCCTGGCGCGCAGCAACGAGCGCAATTCGTGGAAGAAAAACACCAGCTTCGAAGTGGGCGCCTACGGCCAGATGAAGCAGTTCGGCGGCGCCGCCAATGGCATCACCCACACCTCGGCCCAGTTCGACCGGCAGCAGTCGATTTTGTACTTCCTGCGCGACGACACCATCGGCGGCTTGTTTGCGCTCAACCTGGACACCGGCGTCGAAACGCGCATCGTGCACCGCCAGCACCTTGATTTGAGCGACCTGCACCTGAACCGCCAGACCGGCAAGCTGGTCTGCACTTCCTCGTCCAGGGACAGCGTCACCAATATCGCCACGCTCGATGTGGAGGGCAACAACCTGCGCGAACTGACCGGCGGCGACACGGCCGACTCCGCGCCCGCCTGGTGCGACGACGACACCATCGTCTACCAGTCGGCGGGACTGGCGCGCGACAGCGGCGGCAGGATCGTCGCGCTCGGCCACAGCACCATCCAGAAGCTGGACGTGCGCTCGGGCCAGCTTGAAACCGTGGTCGACGACGCCAACACCGACTTCCTGCATCCGCGCGTGGGCAGCACGGGCGAACTGCTGTTCATCCGGCGTCCGTACGAAGTGCCGCAACACGGCAGCGGCAATGTCTTGCTCGATACCGTGCTGTTCCCCTTCCGCCTGCTGCGCGCGGTATTCCACTACCTGAACTTTTTCTCGATGATGTACAGCCGCAAGCCGCTGACCGGCGCCAGCGGGCCCTCGGCGCAGGCCGATGTCAAGGCGATCATTCTCAAGGGCAAGCGCATCGACGCCGAGAAAGCCTTGCGCAGCGAAAAAATGGTGGCCGGCGTGCCCTCGCTGGTACCGGCCAGCTGGCAACTGGTGCAGCGCAGCCGCCGCGGCGACGAGCGTGTACTGGCGAGCAATGTGGCCTCGTACGATCTCACGCCGGCCGGCCAGATTCTCTACTCGAACGGGCGCGGCGTGTTCCTGCTGGGCGAGGATGGCCGCTCGACGCTGGTGCTCAAGGGCGACCTGGTGAGCGACGTCATCGCGCGTTGAGCCTGGCCGCCGGGTCGAACACCGCGTCGAGTTCCTGCGGCGAACATCGTTGCGAAAGTCCCATGCCGGCGTCAACTTCACTTCCCTGGGCCCGATAGGCGGTG
>DASVVC010000045.1:0-18081 GCA_036386755.1 Telluria sp. | reverse complement strand
AGCGCAGTTACTGGCGGCTCACCGAACTTGGGTTCCCGCCTTCGCGGGAACGACGGGTATCGCGGGAACGACGGGTATCGCGGGAACGACGGGTATCGCGGGAACGACGGGTAGCGCGGGAACGACGGGTAGCAGGAACGACAGGCAGCAGGAACGACGTGGCTAGCGCGCCAGCGCGTTGAGCACCGCCCGCGCCGCCACCGGCAATTCCCCCGCCGTCAACCCAATCGGCCCGCTTCCCTGCGCCACCAGCCGGTCGGCCGCCGCGCCATGCACCCACACCGCGCCGATCGCCGCTTCGCGCGCCTGCCAGCCCTGCGCCAGCAAACTGCCGCAGATCCCCGCCAGCACATCACCACTGCCCGCCGTGGCCAGTCCCGCATTCCCGGTCGGATTGATCACCACCGCGCCGCTCGGATCGGCAATCACCGTGCCCGATCCCTTCAGCACCACCACCGCGTTCAAACGCGACGCCAGCTCGCGCGCCGCAGCGAGCCGATCGCCCTGGACCACGGCACTGGTCACCCCCAGCAGCCGCGCCGCCTCCAGCGGATGCGGCGTCACGATCGCCGCCCCCTCGCGCTGCGCCAGCCGTCCCTGCAAGTCGGGGCTGGCCGCGATCAGATTGAGCGCATCGGCATCGAGCACCAGCGCCGCCTTGCCTTCGAGCGCCTTGAACAGCACCCGCATCGCGGTTACCGAATCGCCCATGCCCGGACCGATCACCAAGGTGGCGTCGCCACCGTCGAATTCCTGTGCGTCGCGCAGCATGATTTCGGGCTGCGCAAAATCGACCGCGCCCGCCGGCTCGATAGCCGCCACGAACACGCGTCCGGCCCCGGTGAACAGCGCTCCGCGCGCCGCCAGCACCGGTGCGCCCGCCATGCCTTTGGCCCCGCCGATCACGGCCACGTCGCCGAAGCTGCCTTTGTGGCTGTTATGCCGGCGCGGCGCCAGGCGAGCCGCAAACAGCGCCGGCTCGTTCAGGCGCGCCGCAGCCGGCGGGCGCTGGCCCGGATCGATGCCCAGTGGCGCCAGCTGCACCTGGCCCGCGTAATCGCGTCCCTCGAAGGTATGCAGGCCCGGCTTGTCGCCGATGAAGGTCATCGTGCGCGTGGCCCGGATCGCCACGCCGTCTGGGCCGATCACGGCGCCGGTATCGGCATCGAGCCCGCTCGGCACATCGAGCGCCAGCACCTGTCGCCCGAGGGCGTTGACAGCGTCGACCAGCGCGCGCATGTCGCCGTCGATCGGACGCGCCAGGCCAATGCCGAACAAGCCGTCGACGATCAGGCTCCAGTCGCGCCCGAGCGGCAGGCTGTCGACAAAAACCGCCTTGCTGGCGCGTGCCCGGGCCAGCGCATGCGCGCTCTCGGCCGAAGGAGCGGGGCCGCCGAGGTACAGCACCGTCACGTCGGCATCAAGATCGGTCTCGGCGCCCGCCAGGTTGGCCGCCACTTCGAGCGCGTCGCCGCCGTTGTTGCCTGGACCTGCCAGTACCAGGACCTTGCGCCCTGCCAGCATGGCGCGCGCCGCGCTGGCCGCAGCTTCGCCGGCGCGTTGCATGAGCGTGCCCGCAGGCAAGCTCTCTGCCATGGTGTGTTCGATACTGCGGATTTCGGCGACGCTGTACAGTGATTTCATCATAACTCCGTTGCAAAGGCGCTAATGTTGCGCCATTTTCAATACACTCTAACCAAATTTTTTGGATGGGCACTACAATGTGCGCCATCCCAAACACATTCAAGGACGACACATGGATTGGCAATTCTGGATCGATCGCGGCGGCACATTTACCGACATCGTGGCGCGTCGGCCCGACGGCAGCCTAATGACCCATAAATTGTTGTCCGAGAATCCGGAGCACTACAGCGACGCCGCCGTCGCCGGCATCCGCCACCTGCTTGGGCTCGATCTTGGCGCTCCGATGCCGGTCGATGCCATCGAAGCGGTCAAGATGGGCACCACCGTCGCCACCAACGCCTTGCTCGAACGCAAAGGCGAGCGCACGGCGCTGGCCATCACGCGTGGCTTTCGCGATGCGCTGCGCATAGCGTATCAGAACCGGCCAAAATTGTTCGATCGGCATATCGTGCTACCGGAACTGTTGTACAGCCATGTGGTGGAAATCGACGAACGGGTCGGCGCCCACGGCGACGTGCTCACGGCGCTCGACGACGCCGCCACCCGCGCCGCCCTGCAAACGGCCTACGACGACGGCGCGCGCTCGCTGGCCATCGTCTTCATGCACGGCTACCGCTACACCGCCCACGAAGCGGCCTGCGCGCGCATCGCCCGCGCCATCGGCTTTACCCAGGTGTCGGTCTCGCACGAAGTCAGTCCGATGATGAAGCTCGTCGCACGCGGCGACACCACCGTCGTCGACGCCTACCTGTCGCCGATCCTGCGCCGCTACGTCGACCAGGTGGCCGCCGAGATGCCGAGCGTGAACCTGCAGTTCATGCAGTCGAACGGCGGCCTGACCGACGCCCGCGCCTTCCAGGGCAAGGACAGCATCCTGTCCGGTCCGGCCGGCGGCATCGTCGGCATGGCGCGCGCCAGCCAGCTGGCCGGCTTCGACAAGGTGATCGGCTTCGACATGGGCGGCACCTCGACCGACGTGTCGCACTTTTCGGGCGAATTCGAACGCGTGTTCGAAACCCAGGTCGCGGGCGTGCGCATGCGCGCCCCGATGATGAGCATTCACACGGTGGCCGCCGGCGGCGGCTCGCTGCTGCATTTCGACGGCAGCCGCTATCGCGTCGGCCCGGACAGCGCCGGCGCCAATCCCGGCCCGGCCAGCTACCGGCGCGGCGGGCCGCTCGCCGTCACCGACTGCAACGTCATGCTCGGTAAAATCCAGCCGGCGCACTTTCCGCGCCTGTTCGGGCCGGACGCCAACCAGCCGCTCGACGTCGAGCGCGTGCGCGCCCAGTTCCTCGCCATGGCGCAGAAAATCGGCGCCGCCACGGGTGTGACGCCCGCGCCGGAGCAGGTGGCCGAAGGCTTCATCCAGATTGCGGTCGGGAACATGGCCAACGCGATCAAGCAGATCTCGGTCCAGCGCGGGCACGACGTGACCGACTACGCGCTCACCAGCTTCGGCGGCGCCGGCGGGCAGCACGCCTGCCTGGTGGCGGACGCCCTCGGCATGAAGACCGTGTTCGTGCACTCGCTGGCCGGCGTGCTGTCGGCCTACGGCATGGGCCTGGCCGACCAGCGCGCCATGCGCGAACGCGCGGTCGAACTGCGCCTGGCGGACACCACGCCCGATATGCTGCACGGCTACCTCACCGCGCTGGGCGATGGCTTGACCAAAGAGCTGATCGACCAGGGCGTGGCCGCCGCGCGCATTCGCCTGGTGCGGCGCGTCCACCTGCGCTATGAAGGCACCGATTCGGCCATCATCGTCCTGTTCGATAATCCCGAGCGCATGAAAAACCAGTTCGAAGCGGCCTATAAAAAGCGCTTCTCGTTCCTGATGCCGTCCAAGGCGATGGTGGTTGAAGCGGTGTCGGTCGAAGCCATCGGCGCCTCGGACGCTCCGGCCGAGAGCCTGGCGGTGCTGGCCGTGCGCGAAGGGCCGCTCAAGGCGCGCGAGACGGTGCGCATGTTCGGCGCCGATTCGTGGCACAACACGGGCCTGTACAAGCGCGCCGACATGCGCCCGGGCGACGTGATCAAGGGCCCGGCCATCGTCGCCGAGGACAACGCCACCACCGTGGTGGAACTGGGCTGGCAGGCCAGGGTCACGCCGCACAACCACCTGGTGCTCACGCGGATCGAAGCGATGCCCGAACGGCGCGCCATCGGCACCACGGCCGACCCGGTGATGCTGGAGATTTTCAATAACCTGTTCATGTCGATCGCCGAACAAATGGGGCTGCGCCTGCAGAACACCGCGTACTCGGTCAACATCAAGGAGCGGCTGGACTTCAGCTGCGCGATTTTCGACGCTTGCGGCAACCTAATCGCCAATGCGCCGCACATGCCGGTGCATCTGGGCTCGATGGGCGAGTCGATCAAGACCGTCATGACCGAAAACGCGGGCAGGATGCGTCCGGGCGACGTGTTCATGCTCAACGACCCTTACCACGGCGGCACCCACCTGCCCGACGTCACGGTGATCACGCCGGTGTTCGACGAGGCCGGCGGCGCGATCCTGTTCTATGTCGGTTCGCGCGGCCACCATGCCGACATCGGCGGCACCACGCCCGGGTCGATGCCGCCGGACTCGGTGTTCATCGAACAGGAAGGCGTCTTGATCGACAACTTCAAGCTGGTCGACGGCGCCGACGGCCTGCTGCGCGACGTCGAGGCGCGCGCGCTGTTGAACGGCGCGCGCTACCCGGCGCGCAACCCGGATCAGAACATGGCCGACCTGCGCGCCCAGGTGGCGGCCAACCAGAAGGGCGTGGACGAACTGCGCAAGATGGTCGCGCACTTCGGCCTTGACGTCGTGCAGGCCTACATGGGCCACGTGCAGGACAACGCCGAAGAAGCGGTGCGGCGCGTGATCGGGGCGCTGAAAGACGGCGAGTTCACCACGCAGCTGGACAACGGCGCGCAGATCCGCGTGGCGATCCGCGTCGACCGGGCCGCGCGCAGCGCCACGATCGACTTTAGCGGCACCTCGCCGCAGCTGGCCAACAACTTCAACGCGCCGTCGGCGGTGTGCATGGCGGCGGTGCTGTACGTGTTCCGCACCCTGGTCGACGACGAGATTCCGCTCAACGCGGGCTGCCTCAAGCCGCTCAAGGTGATCATTCCGCCCGGTTCGATGCTCAACCCGCATTATCCGGCCTCGGTCGTGTCGGGCAATGTGGAGACCTCGACCTGCATCACCAACACGCTGTACGGCGCGCTCGGGGTCATGGCCGCGTCGCAGGGCACGATGAACAACTTCACCTTCGGGAACGCCAAGTACCAGTATTACGAGACCATCTCGGGTGGTTCCGGCGCGGGGGAGGGCTTCGACGGCACCGACGTGGTCCAGACCAACATGACCAATTCGCGCCTGACCGACCCGGAAATCCTGGAATTTCGCTTTCCGGTGCGGCTGGAAAGCTACGAAATCCGGCACGGATCGGGCGGGGAAGGGCGTTGGCACGGCGGCAACGGCGGGGTGCGCAAGGTGCGCTTCCTGGAGCCGATGACGGCGGCCATCCTGTCGAACAACCGCATCCATGCGCCGTTCGGCATGGCGGGCGGCGGTCCCGGTGCCTGCGGCGTCAACAGCGTGGTGCGGGCCGACGGCAGCGTCGAACTGCTGGCCCACATCGGCAAAACCGAGATGGCCGCTGGCGACCTGTTTGTGATCGAAACCCCGGGCGGCGGCGGATTTGGCGATGTGTGCTCCAAAAGTTTGTAATATTGGCTACACTTATGGCTTGGTACACAATTTAGTGTCAGATCAATAAGGGTTAGATTTTGGAATCACATGAGCAAAACGGGCCCCGCCGGGTCGAACCGAGCCTGACACCGGAGGATGCGCGCTTCGAGCCGACGCCGCCTGCGCCTCCGGCATCGCCTCCCAAGACGCCGATGCCGTCGCTGTTGCCGGACGAACCTGACGGTCCGCCCGTGCTGTCCGGTATTCTGCCGGAGCAAAAACCGCCTGCGGGCGACCGGATCGGCAAGGCCGTGGCCTGGGGCGGTGGCGCGCTCGCGCTGGCGGCCCTGATCGGCGGCGGACTGTGGTTCAATTCCGAGCGCAAGGTTGACGATGCCATGCATGCCGTGGCGATGAGTGCAAAGGCCGATCCGGCGGCGTCGGTCAAACCGGTGGCCAAGACCCCGCCGCCGGCCGCGGTTCCTGCGTCGGCGGCCGAACCGGTGCCGGATAACACGTCGCCACCCCCGGGCAGGATTACGCCCGCGCCGGACCCGGTGCCACCGCTGGTCGTGTTGCCGCCGGAGCCCGAAAAAACAGCCGTCAAGATGCCGGCCGAACCTGCGCCTTTACCGGCGCTAGCGGCAAAACCGGCACCTGCGCCGAAGCCGGCGCCCAAGCCAGCGCATCCGCTTGCCACGACCGTGGTGAAAAAAGCGCCTGCGGCCAAGCCGGTGGGCAAGGCCAAGCCGCACGTGGTCGCGGCGAAAAAGCCTGTGGCCAAGGCAAAAGCGCCGGTCGCGCCGGTCAAGCCTGGGGCCAAGAAGAGTGTTCCTCCGGTGGCGGCAAAAGCGGGCGCGAAGAAAAAGCCGGCCGCTGCCGCTGCGCTCAAGCCGGGCGCCAAGCCGAAAGTGGCGCCCAAGCCGGGGGCCAAGCCGGCCGCCAGGACCAGGCCGGCCGCTGCGAAACCGGTGGCCCGGAAGGAGCCGGCATTCAAGCTGCACACGCCAGCGAGCGCCACGCCGTGCAAGAGCGGAGCGCTGGCACGCGAGTGCTAAAGCCGCCAGCTCCGTCATTCCTGCCATTGGCAGAAATGACGGTTTCTAGGTTTGTGGCAAGAAAACCGCCTGGCTTAACAACACCACGATGTAAGGCGGCATTTTTCGATCCATGCGGAGCCGGGAGCGATCCTGGGCCCCGCCCATTGCGTGGTTCCGGAACCAAGGCGCTTGTTTGCGATCGAACGATAACCGCCCGCAGCCGCCGGCGGTCCGACCCGACTTTTGGAGAAGACCATGAAACTCGCCCGTTCCTTCAACACAATCGTGCTCAGTTTGATGCTTGCCACGATGACCGCCTGTTCCTCCTCCCCGACCGACCGCTCGATCGGTACCGCGTTTGAAGACACCGCGATTACGGCCAAGGTCAAGGCGGCCCTGGCTGGCGACCCCGATGTCAAGGCCCGCGACGTGCAGGTCGAAACCTATCGCGGAACAGTCCAGCTGAGCGGATTCGTCGACTCCCCCGAAAACATTCGCCGCGCAACCGACGTTGCGCGCCGGGTCGACGGGGTGCGCGAAGTGAAAAACGCCCTGATCGTGAAGTAGCGCCAGCGCTTGCTTATTTGACGAAGCGGAAGGTCTGGTTCGCGGTGGCGGCGCAGCTCCACTGCTGGATGTTGCCGCCGTCGGCGTTGCTCCATCCGGCCACATCCACGCATTTGCCGCTGGCCTGGTTGCGCAGGCTGAACGCGCCGCTGCTGCCTTCCGCCTTGATCGCAAAACGCTGGGCGCCCGTGCCGTTATCGGTCCACTGATGAATATTGGCGCCGTCGTTCGGCGAGGAAGATGCCACGTCCAGCGCCTTGCCGCTGTTGACATTGAGCAGGCGGTAATTGCCGCTGCTCATGTACAGCACGTCGAATTTCTGGGCATTGGTGCCGTTGCAGCCGTATTGCTGGACGTTGACGCCGTCGTCCAGTCCGCCGCCGGCCACGTCGACGCACTTGCCGCTGCTGCTCGACACAATGCTGTAGCGGCCGTTGGCAACGCCGTCGGACGGCACGCTGCCGCCGTCGGTCACTTTCGCCTGCTTGAGGATCTGGTAGAACTCATAAGGACGGGTGTTGACCAGGCTGAACTCATTCAGGCTGCCCGAACCTGGCCGGTCGCGCTGCAGGTTCCAGAACGACAGCAGGCCGAGTTTCTTCTGCCTGGAGAAATCGACCAGCTTCTGGGCGTCGGCCTGACGGAATACTTCGGTCGTCACGTCGTTGACGCCGATCATGGGCGTCACTCCGATCATCGCCCACAGCTGCGCATCGCTGCGGCCGCCGAAAATGCCCTTGATCTGGTTGAAGGTCGCATTGGCGGCGCTGATGGCCAGGTCGCCCATGTTCTTGCCGTTGCTGCTTTGCGCGCCGTAGTCCATGGCCATGACGTTGACCATCGATACCTTCACGCCGGCATTGTTCGCGCTGCGCAGCAGGTCGAGTGCACTGCCCGGCAAGCCCTCGGGCGCGACCGGCAGGGTGAACGAGACGTACAGGGCCGGATAATCGGCCTGCAGGCGCCTGATGACGCGGTTGCGCAGGTCGTTGAGCGACGCCACGCCCAGCTGGCTGCCCTCGATATCGAAGTCGAGCGCATAGATGCGGTGGGTATCCATGATGTTCTTGATCAGGGCGACCATGTCGTTTTCTGAGCAGCGGCTTTCGAGGTAGGCGCCGGACGCGCCGCCGAACGAGAGGATCACGCGCCCGCCGCCGGCGACGAATTGCTGCACATCGGTGCGGCCGTTGCCGCTCATGATATTTTCCATTCCCCCGCCCAAGGTGCAGCCGCCGCCGGAAACGCCGAAGGCGATGGTGACCGAGTCCAGGCCGCCCTCGGCCTTCGCTTGCATCAGGGTGCTCGGCGTGGAGCCGCCCCAGTAGGCCCAGGAAGCGAAGTAGGGCGCCACGTCGGCCGCCACGGCCAGCTGCGGCAGGCTCAGGGCAATGGCGCTGGCGATGACGCCCATGGTGCGGCGCGAAGGGGTGAACGGGAATGTCATGTTGTCTGTCTCCTGGTTTTTACTAAAATGTGAAACCTTTCCAATTTGCGCCGACAAGCGCCGCATGCTGGTGGTTTCATCGAAGGGAAGTCCGTGTTGCCGACGGGTTTGCCTGCATCGGCTGCATGCCGCGCTTTGCTAAAGCACGACGGCGCGATGGGCAGCCATCGTGATGGAGACACCGTTGTTATCCTAAAATGGTGTCATTTGTTCATCATATGACTGGTCGCACGGAAAGTAAATGCCTGCTTTGCCGCTGTCGCCGCTAACCAACATTTACCCGACCGGCGGCAAGCACCCGGCAGGCGCGATCAACATGCCTGCCGCGCTAGGGAGCGGACGAGAAACGCGGGCGCAGGCCGGCCCGCCTGGCGGGTATGAAGATGGGGTTTGCTCAGCTCGAAATACCGTACTTGCGCTGGGCGCCATGGTAATCCTCGGTCAGGCCCGGGAGCAGCGCATTGCCCGGATCGATCTTGCGCACGGCCTCGATCTGGGTGATGCACACTTCTGCCAGCGGATGGTCCCAGCCCAGGTCTTCGAGCTGGCGCAGGATCGCCTTGGCCAGCGCCACCATGACCTGCACGTTCTTGGGCGCCATGTGCTGGGCTTCGAGCAGGGTCTGCACCGCGCCCTTGACGTCGCCCATATTGCCCTTTTCGGCGGCCAGGTCGAGCAATTCCTGCACCTGGGTCATCAGGCGCGAATTCATGCCTTCGGCCAGGTCCGGGCGGCCGGCCTTGACGAACACGCTCATCGCATCCTGCATCGACACCTTGCTGTCGACATCGTTCATGACCGTGAGCATGACTTCCGCCGCCGCGTTATCGAGCCGGTTCGACAGGCAAGTGCGCGCCAGGCCAATCTTGAAGTCGCTCGACAGCCCCTTGGACAGCCGCACCGCCGCCACCGCCGCGTTCAGTTCCGTCACCGCCGCCGACGTATTGCCTGCCGATTCATGCAGCAGCGCCACCGAAATGGCCTTGCAGGCATCGATCGCCGCATTGCCGCGCAAGGACTTTTCCATGTCGCGAATCACGCTGCCGGCCTGGTTGGCGTCGCCCTTTTTCAGCAAGGTCTTGACCAGCTTGACATGGTCCTCGGGATCGCGAAATTCGGAGTATTTGGACTTCGATACGACCTGTTTGAACGATTTTTCGGCCACCACGACGTCGCCCGCTTCGAGCGCGACTTCGCCCAGGCGGCGCAGGCGGCGCACCATGTGGGGCGAAATCGACACCGCTTCTTCCAGCGTTTTCTGGGCGCGGTAGGCGGCGCCGTTCATTTCGTGGCATTTGGCCAGGAGGTCGTAGGCGGCCATGAACTTCGGATTATCTTCGATGAGCTTGGTGACGACGGTTTCGGCTTCCTCGATCTTATCCTGAGCAAACAGCACGCGCGCCAGGCCCAGGCTGGCCCAGCCGATCGACTTGCTGGCCAGGATGCCGGTATAGATATCCTCGGCCTGCGGCAACTCGTCGAGCGTTACGTGCATGTCGGCGCGCAGGCGCGCGAAATCGGCCACGTAGCGCGGTTGCGCCGCTTCGCCGGCCGCCGCCGACTTGATCGCTTCGCGCAGGTTGCCCTGGGCGATCAGGTTGTACGTCGGCAGGAACACCGCGCGGCGCTCGATGGCGCGGTTGATGCGCGAACTGAGCATGTCCACCGTGAACGGCTTGAGAATGTAGTCGGTCGGGGTCAGCTCGGCGGCGCTGACCACCTTGCTGTAGACGCCTTCCGAGGTGATCATGATGAAAATGGTAGCAAGGCCGATCAGCTTGTGATGGCGCATGTCTTCCAGCAACTGCTGGCCGTCCTGGCCGCTGTCGGCGCCGCCGCCCTCCAAATCGTATTCGCACAGGATCAGGTCGTAATTGCGCTTGCCGACTTGCTTGATGGCGGTGCTGGCGTTGACGGCGAACTCGATTTTAGTGATGCTGGACTGCACCAGCATGTTTTGCAGGCTGCCGCGCATGCCCGGATTCGGGTCGATCACCAATACGGACAAGTTGCTGTTATCTTGCATCTGTTTACTTTCGTGCTCCCCTTGAGCGGGGTGTCACACCTGTTAACGGTACGTACGGGAAACTCTTGAAACCCTACGATACGCTAATGTCCCCGCTTGCGGCAACAGGCACACGAGGGCGATGAGGCGAATACGCCGCGCTGTCGGGGTAGCAACACGGTATAATGTCGGCCTAAAGGATTCCAGCCTTCCCAAGATTAGTGCCTTCATTACCTTTAACCCCGCAGCCTCGCTGCATCAACCACCTTCCAACCATGTTGATACTACCGGGTTCCAATGCCCTGTCCGTATTTCGCAGCCAACGCCTCCTGAGCCAATTGCAAGCTGTCGCCCCGGCGATTACGGCGGTCCAGGCGCGTTTTTATCACTTTATCGATACCAGCGCCGCGCTGTCGGCCGACGATACGTCGCGCCTGGACGCGATGCTGACCTACGGCGAACCGGCCGCGGCGAGCCCGCGCGAGGGCGTGACGGAAGAATTTTTCGTCATCCCGCGCCTGGGCACCATCTCGCCATGGGCATCGAAGGCCACCGATATCGCGCACAACTGCGGCATGGCGCATGTGCACCGGATCGAGCGGGGGATTGCATTTTCGGTCAGCCTGAAAACGGGCCTCCTGGGTTCGAGCATCGGCGCGGCCAAGAAGCTGAGCGAGCCCGAGACCGCCGCCGTGGCAGCGCTGCTGCACGACCGCATGACCGAAAGCGTGCTGCGTAACGCCGACCAGGCGTCCGATCTGTTCCGCGAACTCGAAGCGCGCCCGCTCGAATCCGTGGACGTCATGGGGGCCGGCAAGCACGCGCTTGAAAAAGCCAACACCGAGCTTGGCTTGGCCATGTCGGACGACGAAATCGACTACCTGTTCGACGCTTTTACGCGTGCCGGGCGCAACCCGACCGACGTCGAACTGATGATGTTCGCGCAGGCGAACAGTGAACACTGCCGCCACAAGATCTTCAACGCCGACTGGATCGTCGACGGCGTGGCGCAGGACAAGTCGCTGTTCCAGATGATCAAGAACACGCACCAGTTGCAGCCGAAAGGCACGATCGTCGCCTACAGCGACAACTCGTCGATCATGGAAGGCGCCACCGTGATGCGCTTCTATCCGCGCGGCGCCGGGCACGAATACGCCCCGTCGACGGAACTGACGCACACGCTGATGAAGGTCGAGACGCACAATCACCCGACCGCGATTTCGCCGTTTCCCGGCGCCTCGACGGGCGCTGGCGGCGAAATCCGCGACGAAGGCGCGACCGGCCGCGGCGCCAAGCCGAAGGCCGGCCTGACCGGCTTCACGGTCTCGAACCTGATGATCCCGGACGCGGTGCGTCCATGGGAAAACGCCGCCAACGTCAACCAGCCGGCCGGCGAGCGCGCCCAGGCTGCGGCCTACGGCAAGCCTGACCGCATCGCCTCGCCGCTGCAGATCATGATCGAAGGCCCGCTCGGCGGCGCCGCGTTCAGCAACGAGTTCGGTCGTCCGGTATTGGGCGGCTACTTCCGCACCTACGAACAGAATGTCGGCGCCTTGAGCGCCGGCGTGCCCGACGCTGTGTTCGGCTATCACAAGCCGATCATGATCGCCGGCGGCATCGGCAATATCTCGGGCCAGCACACGCACAAGAACGACATCCCGGTCGGCAGCCTGCTGATTCAATTGGGCGGCCCGGGCATGCGCATCGGGATGGGCGGCAGCGCCGCGTCGTCGATGGCGACCGGCGCCAACACGGCCGACCTGGACTTCGACTCGGTCCAGCGCGGCAATCCGGAAATGGAACGGCGCGCGCAGGAAGTCATCAACGCGTGCTGGCAGATGGGCGCGGACAATCCGATCATCTCGATCCACGATGTGGGCGCGGGCGGGCTGTCGAACGCTTTCCCCGAGATCACCAACGACGCCAAGCGCGGTGCGATTTTCGACCTGCGCAAAGTGCCGCTCGAAGAAAGCGGCATGGCGCCGAAAGAGATCTGGTCCAACGAATCGCAGGAACGCTACGTGCTGGCCATTGCGCCGGAAAGCCTGCCGCTGTTCGCCGCCATGTGCGAGCGTGAGCGCTGCCTGTATGCGGCTGTGGGCGTGGCCACCGAAGAACGCCAGCTGAAACTCATCGATCCGGAACTGGGCAACTCGCCGGTCGACATGCCGATGGACGTCTTGCTCGGCAAACCGCCCAAGATGCTGCGCGACGTCGCCCACGTCCACAATACGTTCCCCGCGCTCGACCTGACCGGCCTCGATCTGGCCGACGTCGCCAAGCGCGTGCTGCTGTTGCCGGCGGTGGCCGACAAGTCGTTCCTGATCACGATCGGCGACCGCACGGTGGGCGGCACCACGGTGCGCGACCAGATGGTCGGCCCATGGCAGGTGCCGGTGGCCGATTGCGCCGTCACCGCCATGAGCTTCGAAGGCTACCTTGGCGAAGCGATGGCGATGGGCGAACGCACCCCGCTGGCGGTGATTAACGCCGCCGCGTCGGGCCGCATGGCGGTGGGCGAAGCAGTGACCAACATCGCCGCCGCGCCGATTCGCGACATCTCCGACATCAAGCTGTCGGCCAACTGGATGGCTGCCTGCGGCCAGCCGGGGCAGGATGCGGCGCTGTTCGACACCGTCAAGGCGGTCGGCATGGAATTGTGCCCGGCGCTGGGCATCAGTATCCCGGTTGGCAAGGATTCGCTGTCGATGCGCACCACCTGGAACGACGAGGGCGACGCCAAGGCGGTCATTTCGCCTGTGTCGCTGATCGTGTCGTCGTTTGCGCCCGTGTACGACGTGCGCCGTTCGCTCACGCCGCAGATCAAGCTCGATGCGGGCGAAACGTCGCTCATTTTGATCGACCTCGGTCGCGGCAAGAACCGCCTCGGCGCGTCCGCGCTGTCGCTGGTGGTCCAGCAGCTCGGCAACGAGACGCCGGATGTGGACAGCGCCGACGACCTGAAAGGCTTTTTTGCTGCGATCCAGCAGTTGAACGCCGACGGCAAGCTGCTGGCCTACCACGACCGCTCCGACGGCGGTTTGTTTGCCACCCTGTGCGAGATGGCGTTTGCGGGCCGCAGCGGGCTGTCGGTCAACCTCGACATCCTTACGTTAGAGGCCGGCCATGGCGCGGACTGGGGCGATGCCAAGAACTGGGCGGGCCAGGTGGCCGAACGGCGCAACGAGCAGACCCTGAGCGCCTTGTTCAACGAGGAACTGGGCGCCGTGATCCAGGTACGCGCGGACGAGAAATCGGCTGTCATGAACGTCCTGCGCGAACATGACCTGGGCGCGTGCAGCCATATCATCGGCAAACCGAACGAGCGTGGCGTGATCGAATTCACGCGCGATGCCAAGGTCATTTATACCGAAGCGCGCAGCACTCTGCACCGCCTCTGGAGCGACACGAGTTGGCGCATCGCGCGCCTGCGCGACAATCCAGCCTGCGCCGATGCCGAATACGATCGCCTGCTGGACGAGACCGACCCTGGCATCACGCCGAAGCTGACGTTTGACGCAAGCGAGAACATCGCCGCGCCGTTCGTGGCGACCGGCGTACGTCCGCGCGTGGCGATCCTGCGCGAGCAGGGCGTCAACTCGCACATCGAAACGGCGTGGGTGATGCACCAGGCCGGGTTTGCGGCGGTGGACGTGCACATGAGCGACCTGATTGCGGGCCGCGCCCGGCTGGACGACTTCCAGGGCATCATCGCCGTCGGCGGCTTTTCGTACGGCGACGTACTGGGAGCGGGCGAAGGCTGGGCCAAGACGATCCTGTTCAACGCGCAGCTGGCGGAGCAGTTCGCGCGCTTTTTCAACCGTGGCGACACGTTTGGCCTGGGCGTGTGCAACGGTTGCCAGATGATGAGCAACCTGAAATCGATCATTCCGGGCGCGCACGCGTGGCCGAAGTTCACGCGCAATAAGTCGGAGCAGTTCGAGGCGCGTTTTGCGATGGTCGAAGTGCTCGATTCGCCCTCGATCTTCTTTAGCGGCATGGCCGGCACGCAGGCGGCGATTGCGATTGCGCACGGCGAGGGTTTTGCCGACTTTTCGCAGACGGGCGATATCGACGCGGTGGTCAAGGCGATGCGCTTCGTCGACAACCGTGGCGCGGCGACCGAAGCGTATCCGTTCAACCCGAACGGCTCGCCGCAGGGCTTGACGTCGGTGACGACGGCCGACGGGCGCTTCAGCGTCTTGATGCCGCATGCGGAGCGCGTGTTCCGTTCGGTGCAGCAGTCGTGGCATCCGGAATCGTGGGGCGAGGATTCGCCGTGGATGCGCATGTTCCGCAATGCGCGTAAGTGGGTTGGCTGATCCGATGATACGCGTAGAACCTAAAACGTAAAACGCGACCACCACCCCTAAGACCGTCATTCCCGCGTAGGCGGGAATCCAAGGCACCGTCGCTTAGCGTAGAGGCCTTGGATTCCCGCCTACGCGGGAATGACGGTTTTGCGTTTAACGGTTACCCAGACAACTGGAGCATTTCAATGAAAATCACAATCGAAGAAATCGACAGCGCATCCATGCGCCCGATCGGCTACACCCCTCAACCGAGTTTTGTGGTCCACTTCCGCAGCGCCGCATTCGGCGGCATCGCCCGGCTGGTACCGGCGGTCGAACGCGCCAAGGACTGTCTCGGACAAGAATTCATCGTGGAGATCTGCCAGGGATCGGTCACGCAGTTTGGCGTGCTCGATCAGCCGGCAATGAACGCAGTGGAAGCGCTGGACACGCCCGGATCGTTCAAGGTCACCGGCATTCTCCAGAGCCAGTCGGTGCCGAGCGACCCGGACGGGCAACGCCATGCCTTTATCACAGCCGGCGAAGCCTGTTTCTGCTTGTCGCAAGACGAAATGGGCGGCTTGTGGCCGGAACCGGAGAGTGTCGTCGCTTTCATCGCCCACGACGTTACCTTGTGGGATGAAGCCCTCTAGCACGAGCGCTTGAAGTGGGGCCTGCGCCCTGTTGCCCCCGCCGCGCCTCAGCCAATTTGCAGCAGCGGCGCGATAAAGGCAAAAAATCCCCCAAGCAGATACAAACCGACCGCGCCCAGATACACGCGCGCCGCCGATTTGCGCGTCCTTGCGCACCTGGCCGCGAGCGCCGGATCGGCCGGGCAGGGCAGCGAGCGGGCCCGCCACTGCATTGCGCCCGACAATACCAGCATCACGGTGGCAAATCCGAACACAAGTTCCTTGTGCTCCGAGAACCACACCAACTGCGGCACCGCCGCGATCACCGACGACAGCGCCGCGCCCGCACCCAGCGCCACCAGCAGGGCCGGCAGCGCGCAGCAGATCAGCGTGCTCGTGCTGGTCAACAGCGACAACGTTGACGCCGCCCGCACCTGCGCCAGGCCGGCACCGCCATCGGCATCGCTCATTTGGCCGCTGCGGCTTTGAGTTCGCCCGCCGTCTGGTTCACCGTTTCGATCCCGACCACGTCGTAACCGGCATCCTTGACCACGGCCTTGACCGCGTCCGGCGCCAGCGATTGGCCATCCTTGATTTCCACAGCGACAACCCGATCCTTGAGGTTGACGTACACGTCCTTGGTCTGGGGAAGCTGGCGCAGGTGCTTTTCGATGCCCTGAGCGCAGAACGCGCAGACCATGCCGTTGACCTCGGCCTTGAGCGTCGGTGCCGCCTGGGAAGATGACGCTGCCGCAAGCAGCGCTATTGCGATGAATTTTTGCATGATGCTTCCTTAAAAAATATACATGACATTGAAACGGGCCTGGCGCATGTTGTTCACGCCCGCTTCGATAAAGTAGCGTTTGTTAATCAGCCGCAGCATGGGCGTGACTTCGGTCCTGCCGCTCAGCCCATGCATGCGGCGCGCTTCGACCACCAGCCAGGGCTGGGTCTGGTCGTAGCCGGTTTCGTAGAACGACAATCCCGCGCGCGCCGAGCTGAAATCGTGGTTGACGCCGTTGGCACGGTACAGCCGGTGCGTGGCCGCGAGGTAGACGCGGGTGGTTTCGTAGTCGAGCTGGACCCCGGGCGTGGCCATCATCCGGGTCGGGCCATCGCCACGCAGTGCGCCAATGCCGCCCATGAACCAGACGTTGGCTTGCGCGTGCGGCATGTTCCAGCGCTTGAGCAGGCGCGTGTAGGTCAGTTCGTCGACTTCCCGCGTGATACCGTGGTCGTCGGCGCGCATCCAGGTGGCACTGGCGCCCACGGCGTCGCGCGGGGTGAAGGCATAGTTGACGTACAGTTCGCGCCAGTTCGGGCCAACGTCCGCCATGGCCATCCACGAGTCCTTGAAGCCCATTGGCGCGGCGTGCGCGGGCAGGGCGGCCGCCAGCAGCACGCACAGCGTGCAGTGCCTGACAGTTAAGTTGTGCATTGCGTTTCCTGTTGATGAAAGGGCTGGCGTTGTAGCCAGGCTTCGTCGGGATCGGTCGTCGGGGTCAGGAAAGGAGGCGGGGTGGGCGCTGCGGCCCGTCGGGAATGAAGGAATCGTGGAAATGAACCGGTGGGGCCGCCGCGACGCTGCCTTGAGGCAGCAGAACGGGCGCGGGCGTACAGGCAAGCAGGGCGGGAGCCGCCGCCGACATGCAGCCGAGCGCTGCGCCGCAGTGGGCGCCGGAAGCCGGCTGGTCGCTGTCGTGATCGCAACAGTCCATCATTTGCGTCATCTCAGTGGCGCAATCGCACGCGGCAACAACGGCGCCGATTGCCTGGAAAGGCAACAGCACGAGCAGCAGGCAGGCGAGCAGGCGACGCATAGCGGATGGCATGCGCCTATCATACCAATAAATCGGGTCGATGGGCTTAGGCCGCCCTGTGCAAGTCGCGCTCCCAATGGTTCGGTCCGCGCCGAACCGTTGGGCAGGGACCCGCGGGTATAGTCGAACCTTCACCGAGAAAGGACCATCATGGCCATCGCCTGCTTTATCCGTTACGAAATCGACCCTTTCCAGCGCGACGCCTTCCGCGAATATGCCGAGAACTGGGGCCGCATCATTCCGCGCTGCGGCGGCAATCTGATCGGCTACTTTTTGCCGCTCGAAGGCACCAATTACGAAGCCTGGGGCCTGGTCGGCTTCGACAGCCTGGCCGCGTACGAAGCCTATCGCGCGCGCCTGCGCGTCGACCCCGAAAGCCGCGCCAACTTCGCCATGGCGCAAGACAAGCGCTTCATCCTGCGCGAGGAGCGTACATTCACTGAGGTGGTCGACGGCGCCTTCCAGAGGGCGGCGTTATGATCGCCGTGATCTTCGAAGTCATTCCCCACGACGCCCAGCGCCAGGCCTACCTGGACGCCGCTGCCGGCCTGCGTTCCGATCTCGAGCAGATGGACGGCTTCGTGTCCATCGAACGCTTCCAGAGCCTGTCAAACCCCGGCAAGATCCTGTCGCTCTCGTTCTGGCGCGATGAGGAGGCCGTTCGCGGCTGGCGCAACCATGCCATGCACCGCGAAACGCAGGAGCAGGGCCGCGCGTTCATCTTCGCCGACTATCGCTTGCGGGTGGCGTCCGTCATGCGCGACTACGGCATGGACCAGCGCGCCGAAGCGCCGCCCGATTCGCGTGCCGTGCACGGCTAGGGTCTGTCTGACTGAATCGAAGAGGAAACCGCGATTATCCCCCCCGTCGTTCCCGCGCAGGCGGGAACCCAAGTCAGTCGTGCAACCCGTGACTACAGTACAAACTTGGGTTCCCGCCTGCGCGG
>DASVVC010000044.1:0-9739 GCA_036386755.1 Telluria sp. | reverse complement strand
GCCGCACCGCGCCGCTCGCCGGATCGATGCGCTCGCGCGTCACCGCCGCCACCGAATCGCGCCCGTCATGGCGCGCGTTGATGCCGCCCTGAAAACTGAACAGCCCCTGGTTATAGCTGCCCGACAACGCCGAGTTGGCGCGCCCGCCGCTGCCCGCATTCAGGTTGGCCACGCCCAGGCCGCCAGCGCGCCGGTTGCGCCGCGTCACCAGGTTGATGATGGGCCCGCCGCCGCCTTCATTGCCGAACTGCGCGCCCGGGTTGTTGATCACTTCCACCGATTCGATATCGTCGGCAGCCATCGCGGCCAGCGCCGCGCCCCGGTTCTCGCCCTGCAACATGGCCGACGGCTTGCCGTCGATCAGGATCTGCACATTGCTGTTGCCGCGCAGGCTGACGCTGCCGTCAGGGTCGACCGCCACCGACGGCACATTGCCCAGCGCATCGGCCGCCGAGCCGTTGGTGCTGCTCACGTCCGCCTTGATGTCATACACCTGGCGGTCGATGCGGTTGGTCGGGCGCTCGCCTTCGACCGTGACCGAGGGCACGGCGATGTCGCCCTCCGGCGGCGGCTTGGGCGGCGCCGCGGTCCGCGCGGACTGGGTCATGGTGGCGGGCATACCGGCGGCGGGCGTACCGGCGGCGGGCATACCGGCAGCGGGCGCCAGCGGGGGTTGCGCCTGCGCGCCATGTGCCATGCATGCGGCCAGCAGCGCCAGCCACAGTGGTGTCGCGTGGCGGGCGCCAAAGGTGCCGGACAATCGAAGCTGGTTCATCGGGAAACTCGGGCAACATCCAGGCGCGGGATGGGGGTTTGATGGAATTGTCCAACGGGCACTATACACAGGCTGCGCGTGAAACGTTGCTGAAATCAATTCATTCAAGCGTCACCGGTCGCGCGCCCACAGCGTCAATACGCCCTTTGCGAAATAATTTGTCCCACAGCAGGCACTTTCTTGCAGCGCGCGTGTCTTATGTGTTCGGTGGGCTCGGGCGAGCCCCGCCTCTTCCAGCAGGAACACCATGCCACGATGCTAGCTGCCCTCTCCGACGCCATTCCCGCCGTCACGATCGATGCCTTGCTGGAGCACATTGTCGTGATCGACCAGCGCGGCATGATCCTGTCGGCCAACAAGGCCTGGCGCGATTTCGCGCTTGCCAACGGCGGCGACCCGCTGCGCGTGAGCGAGGGCATCAACTACCTCGACGTGTGCGACCGCGCCGCCGCGTCCGGCTGCAGCGACGCCGCCCAGGTCGCCTCGCTGGTGCGCGATACCCTGGCGGGCCGGCGCCGCAGCGCCACCTTCGACTACCCCTGCGACGCGCCGCACGAGCCGCGCTGGTTCTCGCTCAAGATCACCGCGCTCGACCATATCGGGACGCCGGCCGCCGTGCTGGTGCACGACAACATCACCGAGCTGAAAAGTTGCGAGCGCCAGATCCAGTTCCAGGCCGGGCTGCTGGCCTCGGTCGAGCAAGCCGTCATCGCCACCGACGTGGCCGGCACCATCCTGTACTGGAACCCGTTCGCCGAAAAACTCTACGGCTGGGCGGCGGCCGAGGCCATGGGACGCAACATCATCGACCTGGTTCCGGCCGACACCTCGGCCGAGCGCGCCGCCCAGATCATGGCGCGGCTGCAGGCCGGCTGCAGCTGGTCGGGCGAATTCCTGGTGCGCCACCGCGACGGCAGCACCTTCCCCATGCACGTGACCGACTCGCCGATCCGCGACGACCAGGGCCGGCTGATCGGCGTGATCGGCATTTCCACCGACATCAGCGAATGGAAAAAGGCCGAGCGCGCCCTGAACCTGTCGGCCATGGTGTACGAAGCCATCGGCGAAGCGATCATGATCACCGCGCCGGACGAGCGCATCGTCGCGGTCAATCCCGCGTTTACCCGGCTGAGCGGCTACTCCGAGCAGGAGCTGATCGGCCAGCCGGCGCGCATGCTGCTGGCCGGCATGCTGGGCCGGCAGCACAACGGCGAGGTGCTGGAACGCCTCGAAAAATCCGGCCATGCGCAAGGCAAGGTATGGACGCGCCACAAGGACGGCGCCGAATGCGCCGAATGGCTGCGCGTCGACAGCATTTTCGACGACCGCGGCCAGGTGAAGTTCCGCGTGAATATGTTTTCCGGCATCACCGACCAGAAACTGGCGGAAGACACCATCTGGCGCCAGGCCAATTTCGACTTCCTCACCGGCTTGCCCAACCGCAGCATGTTCCACGACCGGCTCGAACACGAGCTGCGCAAGTCGCACCGCTCCGACCTGCCGCTGGCGCTGATGTTCATCGACGTGGACCACTTCAAGGAAGTGAACGACACGCTCGGCCACGATACCGGCGACAAGCTGCTGCGCGAGGTGGCGTCGCGCCTGTCCTCGTGCGTGCGCCAGGCCGACACCGTGGCGCGCCTGGGCGGCGACGAATTCACCGTCATCCTCGGCGAGCTCGACGACCTCGACAGCGTCGAACGGGTCGCCCACGCCATGCTCGCCGCGCTCGCCAAGCCTTTCGTCATCGGGCCCGAAACCCTGTACCTGTCGGGCTCGATCGGCATCACCCTGTTCCCGCACGACGCCACCGACGTCGACACCTTGCTCCAGAACGCCGACCAGGCCATGTACGCGGCCAAAAGCCGCGGGCGCAACCAGTTCGGCTACTTCATGCCATCGATGCAGCGCGCCGCGCAAAACAAGATGCGCACTCTGAACGACCTGCGCGCCGCGCTCGCGCAGGGCCAGCTGCGCGTGCTGTACCAGCCCATCGTCGAGCTCTCCAGCGGGCGCATCCGCAAGGCCGAAGCGCTGCTGCGCTGGGAGCATCCGCAGCGCGGCGCCGTCAGCCCGGCCGAATTCATTCCGCTGGCCGAGGAGTCCGGCCTGATCGTCGCCATCGGCGACTGGGTGTTCCAGCAGGCGTTCCACCAGGCCATGCGCTGGCGCGGCAGCATCGATCCGGAATTCCAGATCAGCGTGAACATGTCGCCGGCCCAGTTCCGGCGCCAGTCCCCGGGCGCCGGACAACCCTTGCATGCGCCGCATATCCGCAACCATCCGGTGCTGGGGCGCTACGCCGGCACCGAAATCGTGGTCGAAATCACTGAAGGCATGCTCATGGAATCGACCCACAGCATCCATGAGCAACTGCTGTCGTTTCGCGAAAGCGGCATCCAGATGTCGCTCGACGACTTCGGCACCGGCTATTCCTCGCTGTCCTACCTGAAAAAATTCCACATCGATTATCTGAAGATCGACCAGTCGTTTGTCCTCAAGATGGTGGCCGGCTCGGACGACCTGGCCTTGTGCGAAGCCATCGTCGTCATGGGTCACAAGCTCGGCATCAAGGTCATCGCCGAGGGCGTCGAGACGCAGGAACAGCGCGACCTGCTGGCCGGCGCCGGCTGCGATTTCGGCCAGGGCTACCTGTTTTCGCGCCCGCTCACCGCGGCCCAGTTCGACCGCCTGCTGCGCTGTCACGACAAGCGGCGCTGAGCGCTGCACCAAAACGGATGCGCCGCCGTGGTGCGTGCGCCGCCTCCGGACGCCTCTCTGCGTTTTTTGTGCTTTCGAATCAGGGACTTGGACTGGCGCACCAAAATGGAACGATTTTTGCTGGATGAAAGGGAGCCATATCTTCCATGCACCTTTATCGGGAAATCGTCCAATGAACGGAACCAATCACGCCGCCGACGCACTTTTCATTTTGCTCGGCGCCATCATGATCTGGCCATGCACGCCGGTTTTGCCTTTCTGGAACTGGGCACGGTCCGGAAAAAGAACCAGGTCAATGCCCTGGTCAAGATCCTGGCCGACTTCGCCGTCTCGACGATTGCCTATTTTTTCATCGGCTACGGCATTTCCTACGGCGTCGACTTCTTCGCCAGCGCCGACGTGCTGGCCGAGCGCAACGGCTACGAACTGGTCAAATTTTTCTTTTTGCTCACCTTTGCCGCCGCCATTCCGGCGATTGTCTCGGGCGGCATCGCCGAGCGCGCCAAATTCCATCCCCAGCTGATCGCCACCGCCTTGCTGGTCGGCTTCGTCTATCCGCTGTTCGAAGGCATCGCCTGGAACCAGCGCTTCGGCATCCAGGCAGCGCTCAAGGTCGCTTTTGGCGCCGAGTTCCACGACTTTGCCGGCTCGGTCGTGGTGCACGCGGTGGGCGGCTGGATTGCGCTTCCGGCCGTGCTGCTGCTGGGCGCGCGGCGCGGGCGCTACGGGCGCAACGGCGCCATCGCCGCCCATCCACCCTCGTCGATTCCGTTCCTGGCGCTGGGCGCCTGGATCCTGGCGGTGGGCTGGTTCGGCTTTAACGTCATGAGCGCGCAAACGCTCGACAAGATGAACGGCCTGGTGGCCGTCAACTCGCTCATGGCCATGGTCGGCGGCACCCTGGCCGCGCTGGTGCTCGGCAAAAACGATCCCGGCTTCACTTATAACGGCCCGCTGGCCGGGCTGGTGGCCGTGTGCGCGGGGTCCGACCTGATGCATCCGCTCGGCGCGCTGGCGACCGGCGCCATCGCCGGTGGGATTTTCGTGGCCATGTTCACCCTGACGCAAAACCGCTGGAAGATCGACGACGTGCTCGGCGTGTGGCCGCTGCACGGCCTGTGCGGCACCTGGGGTGGCATCGCGGCCGGCATCTTTGGCCTGAAAAGCCTGGGCGGCATGGGTGGGGTGGCGTTCATGTCGCAGCTGGCCGGTACCGTGCTCGGCGTGGTCATCGCGCTCGTGGGTGGCTGGCTGGTGTATGGCGTGCTGAAGAAGACCATGGGCTTGCGCCTTGATCCCGAGCAGGAATTCCAGGGCGCCGATTTGTCGATCCACCACATTTCATCGACGCCGGAGCGGGAATCGAACTGGTAGCGCGCCGGGGGAGCTTTGCAACTGGGGAGCCTTGCAACATTAGCCATACCAAACTAAAATCAGGCGAGCATGCATCTACCTCCCTCACGCCTTACCCCGGATCCAGTAATCAATGAAGAAACCCTCTGCGCCGCAAGAATCGACCTCGGCTGAGCCGCGCCTGTACCGGGTCGTGGCCACCCGCATCCAGGCACTCATCCGCGACGAGAGCATCAAGGCTGGCGAGCGCCTGCCGGCCGAGCGCGACCTGGCCGCCAAGCTCAGCGTCAGCCGCGCCTCGCTGCGCGAAGCGCTGATCGTGCTCGAATTGAGCGGCATCGTGGAAGTGCGCGGCGGCTCGGGCGTGTATGTCAGCGAGCAGGCCACGGCGCAGGCCGATGTGCCCGAGGTCGGGCCGGGGCCGTTCGAAGTGCTGGCCGCGCGCCGCATGATCGAGTCCGAAGTGGCGGCGCTGGCGGCCAAGATGGCCACCGATTCGGCCATCGATGCGATTCTGACGGCGGTGCTGGAGATGGAACACCATCACGAAGACCGGGCCAGCAACGAGCAGGCCGACCGCAACTTCCATTTGGCGATCGCACGCGCCACGGGCAATACGGCGCTGGTCGGCGTGATCGATTATTTATGGAACCAGCGCGGCAGCTTGTGGCACAAGCTCAAGGAGCATTTCCAGACCGAGGATTTGCGCGTGACCACGTTGACCGATCACCGCAAGATTTTGGAGGCGATTGCCTCGCATGATGTGGCTGGCGCGCGCCAGGCGATGCGGGCGCATCTGGAACGCGTGACCAGAACGTTTTCACGCGGGTAGTTCGGGGGCGTTGTTTTTACGCCCTTCCGTATGCCGCGCCCCGCATACAGCATCTTGCATCTCGCATAGAGGCCCGTGAGGCAGGGATCCCCACTTCCTCGCCCTCTCCGCCGCCCTCTCCGTCATTCCAACCACCACCACGTCGTTCCCGCGCCAAGGCGGCACTCGGCGGGAACCGATAGCACCTCTGATCACGGGTGCTATGGATTCCCGCCTGCGCGGGAACGACGGGGTAGCGGTGAGGATGATCGGACAGACGGCTCAAACAACAGGCCCGAACTGACGTGATGGCACTATTGGCAAGTCCACCTTGATTAATTGGTCAGGCCAAACTAGAATTGGTCCAACCATAAAAGCAATTCCAATCAGGAGACGCGCCGTGCAAACATCATCCAGGTTCCCGCAACCGAAGCTACTGCTATCCTCCATCGCCATTGCGGTCCTGACCCTGATGAACCAGGCAGCGGCCCAGCAGGGCGACGCCGGCATGACCCGGATCGAAGTGACCGGCTCCTCCATCAAGCGCCTGGCCAGCGAAAACGCCCTGCCCCTGACCACCATCAAGGCCGAAGAGCTGGTCAACCGCGGCCTGACCACGATGTCCGAAGTGGCCACCTCGCTCACCGCCGGCTCCACCAACGAACCGGTCGGCGGCGGTGGCGGCGGCACCATGATCAATATGCGCGGCCTGAACACCAACCGCACCCTGGTCCTGCTCAACGGCCGGCGCCTGGCCAACGAAGCCATCGGCGACAGCTCGATCAACGTCGACGTCATCCCCATGAGCGCCATCGAACGGGTCGAAGTGCTGCGCGACGGCGCCTCGGCCATCTACGGCACCGATGCGATTGCCGGCGTGGTCAACTTCATCACCAAGCGGGCGATCTCCGACACCACCGCCAGCGCCAGCATCGTGGCGCCCGAGCGCAGCGGCGGCGGCGACCAGCGCCGTTTCAGCCTCACCACCGGCACCGGCGACCTGGCCAAGGATGGCTGGAACGTCTACGCCGCCTTCGACACCCAGAAACGCAGCGCCCTGATGCAGCGCGACCGCCCCAACATCAGCGACCCGGACGACATCGCCCGCCTCGGCGGCACCGCTTTTACCAGCAACACGTCCGGCTCCTCGTCGGCGCCGGCCAACTACACCGTCTACGCCAACGGCAAGCCGACCAGCGTCACCGGCAACCCGTATTTCGGCGCCGGCTGCGTCGCCCCCTACCAGGGCCAGTACACCGTGCCCTCGACCAAGCCGAGCGGCGCCGGCAGCAAGACCTGCGTACTCGACCCGAACCTGTATCCGCAACTGCTGGCCGACAACAAGCAAACCACGCTCCTGACCAAGGGCAGCCTGCGCCACGGCGACGGCAACCTGCTGACGGTCGAACTGCTCAGTTCCGAGTCGTACATCGACGCCTTGAATCCGCCGCAGCCGTTCGGCGCCCAGACCGACTACGACAAGGTCAATCCCGGCCTGAGGAAACCCTTGATGATCACCAAGGCCAGCAAATGGTATCCCGGGGGAGCGGGCGGCGTGCCCGCCGTGGCCGGCCTGAACGGCGCCGACCTGGCCCTGACCTGGAGCCTGGACGAACTCGGCCCGGCGATCACCGACGACCGCCAGAACAGCCACCGCCTGGTGGTGACCGAAGAAGGCCAGTTCAAGGGCTGGGACTACAAGGCGGGCTTTAACTACGCCTACAGCAAGCGCACGGTCAAATTCCTGAGCGGCTACCTGCGCACGCCCGAGCTGTACAAGGGCGTGGCCGACGGCGTGCTCAACCCATTCGGCCCGCAGGACGAGGCCGGCAAAGCCTATCTGGACAGCATCTCGGCCGACGGCCTGGTCAACCGCCGCGCCGAAGTGCACTACTACGGCCCCGACCTGACCCTCAACCGCGAGCTGATGGCCTTGGGCGGCGGCGCGCTGGCGCTGGCGGTCGGCGCCGACCTGCACCGCGAAACCTACCGCGACGCTTCCGGCGACATCGGCGACGCGGTGGTCTACAAAGTCTCCGGCACGCCCAACCGCTACCCGCACGGCGCGCGTACCGTGCTCGGCACCTACCTGGAACTCGACGCGCCGTTCACCAAGCAGCTCAACCTGAACTTGGCCGTGCGCGCCGACCGCTTCAGCGACTTCGGCACCACCTTCAACCCCAAGGCCAGCGTGCGCTACGAGCCGTCCAAGGCCCTGATGCTGCGCGCCACCGCCAGCACGGGTTTCCGCGCCCCGACCCTGCCCGAGCTGTACGGCACCCCGCAAACGCGCGTGCCGTCCACCGCCAAGTGGGACGACCCGCTGCTGTGCCCGAGCGCCACCCCCGGCATCAGCGGCACCGGCAGCCTCACCACCGATCCCAAGTACGCGGGCCTGAACCTGGACGCGGCCAAGGTCTGCGGCAGCACCCTGACGGTACTGACCGGCGCCAATCCCGACCTCGAACCGGAAAAGTCCAAGACCTTCACCGCCGGCATCGTCATCGAACCGGTCAAGAACCTGGTCGCCTCGCTCGACTTCTGGAACGTCGAGATGAAAGGAACCATCGCGCAGATTTCCGAAGACACGATTTTTGGCGACATCGACAAATACAACAAGCTGTTCGTGCGCAATGCCGACGGCACCCTGGCCTACATCACCAAGACGCGCCTGAACATGGGCGGCCTGCGCACCCAGGGCATCGACGCCAGCCTGAACTACACCCTGCCGACCGCCAGCATGGGGCGTTTCGGCATGTCCTTCGACGGCACCTACGTCAGCAAATACGAAGGCCAGAACGAAGAAGGCGGCGACTGGATCGACAGCGTCGGCAAACCCGGCGCGCTCGCGACCGGCGCCACCTCGGCCAACACCTATGTGTTCAAGTGGAAGCACAACCTGCGCCTGTCGTGGAGCCGCGGCGGCTTCGGCACCCAGCTGACGCAGTCGTACACGTCGCGCTATATCGACACGAATGCCTTGCCGAGCCAGAAGCCGGGACAGCCCTTCTATAACGAGATCGAGCCGTACATCCTGTACAACCTGACCGCCAACTACGCCTGGAACAAGCAGCTCAAGTTCACGTTTGGCGTGAACAACCTGTTCGATGTCGACCCGCCGCTGTCGAACCAGCGTTTGAGTTCGCGCGTGGTGTTCGCGCAAAACATCGCCAAGCCGATCGGCCGCGCCTACAACGTCCGCGTGAACTACACGTTCTGATGATGAAACCATTTTCTTCCCTGATGGCGGCCGCTTGCTTCGCAATGGCCGCCGGTTCGCCGGCATACGCGGCTGACGATGCGGCCAGGCCGGCGCGCATCATCCTCGTCGGCGACTCGACCATGGCGAGCCGCTCCGGCTACGGCGACGCCCTGTGCCAGCGCCTGCGCGCCGAGGTCGCCTGCATCAACCTGGCGCGCGGCGGACGCAGCTCCGGCAGCTTTCGTGCCGAGGGGCGCTGGGACGAAGTGCAGGCGCTGCTGCGCGGCGGTGCCGCGTTCAGCGCCAGCTACGTGCTGATCCAGTTCGGCCACAACGACCAGCCGGGCAAGCCAGGGCGCTCGACCGACCTGGTGACCCAGTTCCCGCAAAACATGGCGCGTTATGTCAGCGAAGCGCGCGCGCTCGGCGGCGTGCCGGTGCTGGTCACGCCGCTGACGCGGCGCAGCTTCAAGGGGCAATATCTGCGCGACGACCTTGGGCCGTGGTCGTCCGAAGTGCGGCGCGTGGCGCGAGAAACCGGCGCGGTCCTCGTCGACCTGAACAAGATCAGCGCCGACGCCGTGCAAGCGATGGGATCAGCCGAAGCTGACACCCTGGCGCAAGCGCCGCCGCCGGACCCGAATGCGGCACCGGCTGCGGCGCCCGGTGCGGCGGTCGAACCGCAAGGCACGCCAAAAACCAGCTTCGATCGCACGCATGTTGGCGCGAAAGGCGCGGCCCTGTTTTCCGGCATGGTCGCAAGCGAGCTGCGCCGCCAGATCCCCGCGTTGCGCCCCGCCTTCGCCCCCGAGCCATGAGCCGTCAAACCAAGGTTCAGCATTCCTACAACCGGACTCTGCACTGATACAACCGGGGT
>DASVVC010000043.1:0-2481 GCA_036386755.1 Telluria sp. | reverse complement strand
GCCTGCGCGGGAGCGACGGAGCTTGGGTCAGAGGGCATGTGCATCACCCCAAAAACATCTTATACACCGGATTGGCACTCTCATCCCAATGCCGGTATCCGAGCGTGGTAAGGAACTGGCGGAATTCTTCCATCTCCTCGGACGGCACCTGCAAGCCCACCAGGATCCGCCCCACATCACCGCCTTGATTACGGTAATGGAACAGCGAGATATTCCAGTTCGGCGCCATGCTGTCCAAAAAGCGCATCAGCGCGCCCGGACGCTCGGGGAATTCGAAACGATACAGCAGTTCGTCATGGGCCAACGCACTCTTGCCGCCCACCAAATGCCGGATGTGCAGCTTGGCCAGTTCGTCATGCGTCAGGTCGAGCGTCTTGAAGTCGCTCTGCTCGAAGGTACGCGCCAGCATGCCCGACTCGCCGCGGCTGGCGATCTGCACGCCCACGAACACATGCGCCTGCGCCGCGTCGCTGATGCGGTAGTTAAACTCGGTCACATTGCGCGGGCCGATCAGCGTGCAAAAACGCTTGAAGCTGCCGCGCTGCTCGGGAATGGTCACCGCGAACACCGCCTCGCGCGCTTCGCCCAGTTCCGCGCGCTCGGCCACGAAGCGCAGGCGGTCGAAGTTCATGTTGGCGCCGCAGGCAATCGCCACCAGCGTCTCGCCGCGCACCGGGTTCTTGCTCATCGCCGAACGCTCGACGTACGCCTTGGCCCCGGCCACCGCCAGCGCGCCGGATGGCTCCAGGATCGAGCGCGTATCCTGGAACACGTCCTTGATCGCCGCGCAGATCGCATCGGTATCGACCAGGATGATCTCGTCCACATACAGCTGCGCGAGGCGGAACGTCTCTTCGCCCACCAGGCGCACCGCGGTGCCGTCGGCGAACAGGCCCACATCGGGCAGGGTCACGCGTTCGCCGGCTTTCAGGCTGCGCGCCATCGCGTCCGAGTCGGTCGACTGCACGCCGATGATCTTGATGTCCGGGCGGATCTGCTTCACATACGCAGCCACGCCGCCGATCAGGCCACCGCCGCCGATGGCGACAAAGATCGCGTGGATCGGGCCCGAATGCTGGCGCAAGATCTCCATGCCCACCGTGCCCTGGCCGGCGATGACGTCCGGATCGTCGAACGGGTGGACAAAAGCGAGCTTCTGCTCTTTTTCGAGCGTGAGCGCGAAGTTGTACGCATCGGTGTACGAGTCGCCGTGCAGGATCACTTCCACGTTGGCGCCGCCGAAGGCCTTGACCGCATCGACCTTCACGCTCGGCGTGGTGGTCGGCATGACGATCACCGCGCGGCAGCCGGTCTTGGCGGCCGACATGGCCACGCCCTGCGCGTGATTGCCGGCCGAGGCGCAGATCACGCCGCGCTTGAGCTGTGCAGGCGACAGGTTGGCCATCTTGTTGTACGCGCCGCGCAGCTTGAAACTGAACACGCTCTGCATGTCTTCGCGCTTGAAGTAAATGCGGTTTTCCATGCGCTGCGACAGGATGGGCGCAAATTCGAGCGGCGTTTCGGTGGCGACGTCGTAGACGCGGGCGGTCAGGATTTTCTTGAGGTAGTCGATAGTCATAGTCTGCAAACAAAGTGATTCTGGGCCGGAAAATCCGGAACGCGATGCTGTTGACGCTGGACTGTGTTGTCGGCGGATGACCGAGCCTTGCAGTGCGATGCGCGGCTCCGGGTGGCGGGCTCGGCGTATCGTGTCGGTGCAATAATTTTTCCTCATTATAATGGACGGCTTCAGCAGTCATCAAAGTGCTTCCATGATCGAATCCGCTGTCCTCTGGCTGCTCAAACTGGTGGCCGCTCCGGCGGTCGGACTCAGTTCGGTGTTCGTGATCGCGTTCATCTCGGCCACCTTGCTTCCGCTCGGGTCGGAGCCGGCCGTTTTCGCCGTCATCAAGGCCAATCCGGCCATGTTCTGGCCGGCCATCCTCGTGGCGACCCTGGGTAACACGCTGGGCGGAGCGCTCGATTACTTCATCGGCTACCGCGCCAAGGTGGCGTTTGCGAAAGAGCGCAAGTCGCGCTGGTTCGCCTGGCTGGCGCGCTACGGCGCCAAGACCATGCTGCTGTCGTGGGTGCCGGGGATCGGCGACCCGCTGTGCACGCTGGGTGGCTGGCTGCACTTGCCGTTCTGGCCGAGCCTTGGCTATATGGCGATCGGCAAATTCGCGCGCTACCTGACCATGACCACCGCGCTGCTGTATGTGCCGGACAGCTTCTGGAAGGGGCTCGGCGAGGCGTTGTCCAATTTCTCGCGCATGCTGTTTTAACCCCCCGCCGTATTAACCGCCCCTCGTAACGCAGCTTACAGGCTCGTTTCCAGCACGATGCGCACCACCGCCGCCGACGATGCACGACCCACGCGCGTGTTGCTCCCGTCGGCATCGGCATACTCGCTGCCGCTCCAGCGCTCGCGATGCAGCGCGTTCGCCACCGACAGGCGCAGTTGCGTCTTTGCGCCGGCCT
>DASVVC010000042.1:0-73258 GCA_036386755.1 Telluria sp. | reverse complement strand
TCTGGAGGAAATCGCGGCAGGTCTATAGCAAGAGAGAGGGCATCTGAGAACATAGCTCAAGAAGTTAACACTTCTTGAGCTTGTTTACAAGAAGCGACAGTCAAGGGCTTAACTTAACGGCATTAGGGACAGACCCCGGTTATGCAACAACGCCAGGCCAAAGAGTCAATAATGTCACCTTAGTACTTGCATCACCGCAAAAAATCACCTACTATCGCAATCCCAAGCAGGCCAACCATTTTAGAAAAGGAGATCGATCATGCAAAAACTGAACATCAACGCTCTTTTTCTGGGTCTGGCTGGCTAATCTCCTGCACTGAACCGACGGCATTCGCCCGTCTGTCGCATCGTTTTAGCCCTCTCTTGACGAGTTAATCGTCAGCGCTCCGCCAGCGCCCAATCCCTACTCGTATTTTTTTTGGATTGGCATCACATGGGCAATTTTGTTCAGCACATTTCTGATCGTATTTCGATCATCGCGTCCGACCGTCTGTGGCTCGAAGACGCAGCAATACAACAAACCAAAACCACGGCCGCACTGGCCGGCATGCAACGCGTGGTCGGCTTGCCCGACCTGCATCCGGGCCGCGGCTATCCCGTCGGGGCCGCTTTCTTTTCCACCGGGCGCCTGTATCCTGCGCTGGTCGGCAACGACATCGGCTGCGGCATGGCGCTGTGGCAAACGGACATCCTCGCCGGCAAGGCCAAGCTCGACAAGATCGACAAGCAGATCGGCAATCTCGACGACGTCATCGACGAGGAAGAATGGGCCGCGCTCGAACGGCTCGACCCTTCCTGGCCGGCGCGCGTCGAGGCGCTGTCGGCCTCGCTGGCAGCGGCCGGCCTCGACCTGGCACCGCTGCGCTCGCTCGGCACTATCGGCCGCGGCAATCACTTCGCGGAACTTCAGGTAATCGACACGGTCGAAGATGAAGAGGTTATCGGACGCACGACGTTGACGCGCAAGTGCCTGCAGTTGCTCGTGCATAGCGGCTCGCGCGGCCTGGGTCAGGTGATTCTGCGCGCGCATGTCGACGCACACAGTCACGCCGGCCTGCTGGACGGCAGCCCGGAAGCGGTGGCCTACTTGCGCGAGCATGATTGCGCGTTGCAGTATGCGGAAGTGAACCGTTCGCTGATCGCCGCGCGGATTTTTCATCGCCTGCGTTGCGAAGCCGTGCGCGTACTCGATGTTCACCACAACACGGTGACGCCGGCGCACATTGACGGCCAGGCAGGCTGGCTGCACCGCAAGGGCGCCACGCCGAGCGACCAGGGGCTGGTGATGTTGCCCGGTTCGCGCGACGATTATAGTTACCTGATCGAACCGGTGCTGTCCGCCGGTGAGCTGAGCCTGCACTCGCTGGCGCACGGAGCAGGGCGCAAATGGATGCGGACCGATTGCAAGGGCCGCCTCGACAAACTGGCGACGCCGGCACAGTTGAGCCGCACGTCGATGGGCGGGCGCGTCATCTGCAATGACCGCGCGCTGATTTATGAAGAGGCGCCGCAGGCCTACAAGAATGTCGACAGCGTGCTCGGCTCGCTTGTGGGCGCGGGATTGGTGAGGGTGGTATCGAGAAGCAAGCCAGTGCTGACCTACAAAACACGTGGGGAGTGCTGCTGATGATCTGGTTACAAATTACGGCCAATACGGGCCCGGTGGAGTGCTGCCTGGCGGTCACAAAAGCGCTTGCGCAGCTGGGCCGCGAGGCGCAGAAGGCGGGCGTGACCGTGAGCGTGGTGGAGCAACTGGACGGACCCGTTGGTGGAACCCTGCGCTCGGTGCTGGTCGAACTGGACGGTCCTGCGGAACCTGAAGGGGAACTGGCTGCGCGCTGGTGCGGCAGCATTCAATGGATCTGCGAGAGTCCTTACCGCAAGCTGCACAAGCGCAAGAACTGGTTCCTGAATGGCGCGGCGTTTGCGCCGCCGGCGGTGTCGACCGAGTTCGGCGAGATTCGGTATGAGGCCACGCGCGCCTCCGGGCCGGGCGGACAGCATGTGAACAAGACCGATAGCGCAATCCGGGCGACGCATGTGGCGTCCGGCCTGTCGGTCAAGGTGCAGACCGAGCGCAGCCAGCATGCCAACAAGCGCCTGGCTGCCCAGCTATTGCTGAGCAAGCTGGGGGAGTTGGCAAAGTCGGAGGAGGGCAAGAACAAATCCGACCGCCGCATGCATCATTTCCAGGCTGAACGAGGCAACGCCGGACGCGTGTTCGTGGGGATGGGCTTCGTGGAAAAGGCGATTTGATCGATTGATCCCAGCGTCATTCCAGCCCTCATCAGGCTGGCGTGAACGGGCACATGATGAAATCACTCCGCTGGAAAGCGGGGTGATTGCGCGCGCCGGTGGGAGTTATCGCAACGATAACTCCGAGCAGGCTAAAACCTGGCCGCCAGCTTGGGCTTCAGGTCGGGCCACTCATCGTTGAGGATACTGAAAAATGCGGTGTCCCTGGCATTGCCGCCCGGTTCAATTTTGTCTTTCCTGAAGATGCCTTCGAACGTCGCGCCGATGTTCTCAAGGGCCCGTCTCGATCTTGCGTTGTCCGACTTTGCCCTGAATTGGACGCGGTTAGCGTGCAAGGTGTCGAAGCAATATTCAAGAAGAAGGTACTTGCACTCGGCGTTCGCCCCGGTGCCCCAATACTGGCTTGCCAGCCAGGTCACGCCTATTTCAAGCTTACGGTCTTCTGGATATATATCCAGAAGCCGCGTCGTTCCGATAATTTGCGAACTGCCCGCAAGGCAGATCAAAAAGGGGTAAGTCTTGCCGTCTTCACGCCCTTTGAGTGCGGCGGTGAAGTTCGGATAGAAATTTTCTCGAACCGAATAGTCGACCGAGGTGAGGCGCCAGATGTTGGCGTCTTGCGAGACGGCGAACAAGGCATCGAGATTGTCGGACTGCAGCGGGCGCAGTTCAATATTTTTCCCTTGAAGCAGAAGATTGGGGGCGATCCAAGGTATTGCCACGAATTTCCTCGTATGGTTAACGGTGGTAAGGGAAGCTTAAAATAGCCATGTTAGTGGCCGGATTTGCTTGTTGTGCTTACTTCCAGATACGGTCCACCAGATCGCCGATTTCCAGCGCTTTGCCGGCTGCCTTGGCTGCCGTGGCCCACTCTGCCGGTGATGGCACCGGGTGCGATGGCGCAGTTCCGCCGCCGATGCCATACTTCATTGCGATCACCACGGTTCCCTTCACCGTCGGTACCCGTACGGCGTTCGAGCCAGCAATCAGTTCGTTCGCCAGCGCCGGCGGCAATGGCGGATTGAAGTCGAGCCAGAATGTTGATTGCTCTCCCGGGCGCATCGCCACCACCAGGAATCCACCCGAGCTCGGCACGGCTTTCGCCGCCTTGAATGCACGCATCGCGACAGTGTCAAGCTGCTTGAGATACAGCGCGAGCTTGTCTGCGGTGACGCGCGCCTCGATGACCCGTTCTGGTTGGAGCAGAACCACGCCGCCTGCGGTGACGCCGCTGGCGGCCTGCACGCCATTGGCGCAAAGCCATGCGGCAAAGAAAAAAATAATCGAACGCATGCTGGTCCCCATCAAAATTGCTCGCGGCGAGTCACCGTATGGCTATTGGACCACATTTTGAACGTTGCCGTGAAACGACTACCAATGGGCGCCGATCTCGTTAATTTCATCACCTGGAACCCGCTCGACATTCCCGATTCCGTGCTCGGCCAGCTTGGCAACCGCGTCCAGCACGCCGTGCGCGCAAATACGCCGGGCGACCAGATAGGCGTCGAGGCCACTGGGCCTGCATCATGCGGCAGGACGCTGGCGGGCGCCAAGCGCCCGAGAAGGCGTCCGACACCATCCTGGAGGGAAGCCCGGTGGGCGTGGAGGCAAGTAGCAATCGCCGGCCGAGGCGATGATAATGTCGGCCGCGCGCAGCATCGGCCCGCAGGCCGGGCGCGAGATTACTCGCGGCGTGCCGGGGCCGATCGTGAGGAAGTGCCAGGCGTCAGTGCAGGGTGGTTTTTTCGGGCTGCACCAGGATGAACGGATGGACGACCGAGGTCCACAGCAGGGCGTCGGCCTCGGTCCAGGCTTGCGCCTGCGCGTCGGACACCTTGCCGATCTTGCCGCCGCCCATCCAGTGGGAAATGCTGTCCTTGTCGTCGTGCGAGATGCGCACCGCGACATCGACCAGGTCGAGCTCGGCGCTGACGAAGACGACGGTGCCTTGGGCGAAGTGGCGGACCAGCTCGCTCCACGGCAGGCGCGCGGTTTCGAGGTTGATTTTAGCGCGCAGTTCAGTATCGTTTTCAGGCTTGGTTTTCATGCAAATACTCAATAGTTCAAGAGGGGAGAAGCGTGCAGGACAATCGTTCAGACGATGTCGATAACGGGAGTGGGCGAGCCCGACCAGGTGAGGCGGTAGACTTGCCCCTTGCGCACATTGCCCACCAGCGCAGGCCGAAAGCATGCGAGGCAGGTGCCGGCGGGGCGCCGTACGCTGGGGTAGATCACGCCCATCGATCCGGTCTCGAGCAACTGGCTGGCCAGGGTTTGCGAGTCGATATAGCTGGTCGGGTCGAGGTATTTAACGAAGGCATCGACGCCGCGAATATCGTGGAACGTGCTGGTAAAGTCGGCGATCAGCGCCTGATAGGTGACGCTGTCATCGAAGCGGCCGATTTCCTGGTACTCGACGGTCTTGTGAAAGGTGATCTCGGCCAGGGCGGTCTCGGGCTCGAAGGCGCAGTACCACGCGCCGCGCTCGCCATCGTTGAAACGGCTGCCTTCGGGACGTGGATAAGTGTAGGCGGCGTTGATGATGCGAAAATTCGGCACACCGAACACCAGTTCGTCCACGCCGATGCCAGGCAGGCTGCCGTACTCGCCGCGCAGGCGTTCGTTGGTGGCGTTATCGATATCGAACAGGTCGCGCAAGACATCGGCGTTCTCGGCCAGCGGGCTGAGCACGGAATCTTCCACGTCGGCGAAGCGCGACGGGATCAGGCGGCAGGTATCGAACTGCCGCAGGGTGGTGAGCTTGGGAACGACCGCCAAGTTACAGGCCTCCGCGGCGCGCGTCGAGCAGCTTGCGCACCGTTTGCATGGACAGCAGGCCGCCCGCCAGCATTTGCGACAGCGGCGTGCGTCCGGCGAAGATGGGATTGCTGTTGGGAAGGGTGATCCATTCGTCGGCGAGCTTGTCGCCGTACAGGATGTGCAGGGCTTTGTAGATGCCGAGCAGGTAAGAAATGCGGGTGATGCGGTCGACTTCGAGGATGCGGTCTGGGTTCTTTTTCCACTCGTAGAAAGTAGAGGATGACATGCCGCCGAGCAGTTCGCGGGCGTCTTCGTCGCGCAGCTTCCAGGCGGTCATGAGGGCGAAAAAGCCCTTGAGCGCGGATTTGGACAAGCGTTCCCGCTCCGCGCGCGCGTTCAGGTCGATGAGCACCGCCGGCTCGAAGCGACTCTTTGGGTAGGCAAAGGCAAGGTTCATGGTGAGCTCCAGTTATGGAGTATTTATACTCTATTTTCGTATCGTGTGCAAGCCAATCGCCGTCAAGGCGTTGCTGAGCCCGCGCAAACAAATTGTCCAGCCCGTGAGTCCCGATAACTCGGCCGCGCTGGCGGTCAACACCCCAGTCGCAGCATCGGGATAAGTTCGCTACATTGTTTCTCTTTCAAATTGACGAGGCCTCATAATATAGTCAATTCAACCATGCGTGGTGCCAAGCAGACGTGTCCAACATTCCTCGTTATATCCCTGAAGCGCGGACTGCGCGCGTCGTGAGTCAACCATGTGCCGATGGCCAGGGTACGGCTGGACAGGATGAACCGGATCACTGGGTCTTTAAGTCGCGGGAAGCAACGGAACAACACCGGTTGTTGTTGGCCAGAGCTGCGGCCTTTATTTACGGCGTCGTTACCCTTGCTATGGCAAAACTTCTGACGTTGCTCCTTGAATTCATCGTCGGCGAAAATAGCATCACGCAGTCGATCTGGATCGTTGCCGTTCCGGCAGGTGCCGTGTGGGGTTTCGTAAAGCAAAAGTCAAAGCCGGGTCAGGTCTGGACATCGCGTGAATGGATCGATTTCGGCAACCGTACCTGGAATACACGCAGGCACTACGCCGACGGCAGCAAGCCGCTGATATCGAGGAAGATTCCGCTCAGTGGTGTCGCGGCGGTATGTTGCGCCGAAATGTATGAATACGAGATGGGCTACACAAGCGTGTTGAGTAAGGTGGGCGATCTGGTTCGTCATCGGCGGCCGTGGCCATTGACACAGGTGGAGCACTTCGACACCGAGCAGGAGTGCCTTGCATTTACCCGAGCCATGGCGGCGCGTTGTGCAATTGAATGCTGGCAGTTCAGGGAGGCAGAGCGGGAAGGGGGCGAGGCGATGCTGGAAAAGCTGTCTTGATTTGCACACGTGGAAACACGGACGCCGTATGCGTGCACCCCCATGAAGGAAGAACACGACAGAACCATGCCGAAAGACGCACAAGTGAGCGGAAACCGGCCGCGCGCCGGCGGCGTACTTGTCGACCTTGGTGCGCCCGAGGCCGCCAGCGAAGACGCGCGCGCTAGCGAGGCGCTTCCGGACCCCAGCGAGGGAAGACGCTGGGAGCTTGAATCGAAGGAACTAACGCTTAAGGAACACGCACGCGATGCGACTTCAGGCGCCCTGATTTACGCCATGGTGGGCGCCGTCCTGTTGCTTGTTCCCTTCGGCGCACTGTCCAGAATCATCTGGCAAAAGGGCATCCTTTTTTCGTTGTACCTTGCCTGCATCGTCGGCGTGGGTATATGGGCTTACGCGGTGGCACGGTTTAAAGAGGGGGCGGTGTGGGAAACGATGACGTGGATCGATTTCGATGATCGCAGCTGGAACAAGTACATCCACTACACCGACGCAAGCATGCCAAACCAGGAAACCAGGCTGGCATTCGCGGATCTGGCACTGGTTTGCATTGACCACATAGACGGAGACGGGCCGGACGAAGTCCATTATTACTCGGTTGTCTTGTGCCATGCACGGGATGTGAAAGACAAGCGAATCCGGTGCGCACCGCCTGAGCTGAGTTTGCTCAGGCGTTTTCGCCACGAGCAAGCGAGCCTCGATTTCGCCGTCGCGATAGCACGGCGTACCGGGATCACATGCTGGAAGCTCGACTGGAGCCGGCTGAGCGATACGGGTATATGCATGATCAGGCTGTTCTGACGGTGCGCGCTCCTTCGCACGGCCCATGTGCTTGCCGCCTCAATGCCGCCGCGCTCGGACTGGGCGGACCGGCACGGCGCCTGGCGGAGCAGCAACCTGGCGCAAGTCGCGCTATCGAAGCGTGCTGGGGTGGACCGGCGGCTACAGGGCGGTTGGGCGTGTCCTCGCTCGCTCAAACCGGCCCGGCGGGTCTGGGAGCGCTTGAGGCGGCCGGGCGGGTTTGCGCGCCCGCTCCTGTCCGGCTGGTCCAGGCGCGCTTCACGCCGGTTCGGCGTGTTCCACCAGCAGCTGCACCCGCGTGACGCCGTTATACTCGTTGGCGTCGAGCCGGAATGCCACGCGTGCGCGCTCGCCGACCGAGGCGGTATGGCCGAACCAGATGGCGTCGTAGCGCTGGCCGTTGCGTTCGAGCTGCAGCTTGAGATGGCGCTCCTTCAGGATGCGCTGGCTCACCACGCGGAATTCGTCGCAAAACACCGGCGGCGCGAAGCCCTGGCCCCACACCTGACCATCCATCAGGCCAATGAATTCCGTCGTGTAGTAGGCGTCTTCCAGCGGGCCGTCGGTTTCGATGATGCGTTCGAGCTGCTGGGTGTTGAGCCAGGCGCGCCCGACTTCTTCGAACGCCTTTGAGAACGCCTCGAAGGCATCGGCGCGGATGGTCAGGCCGGCCGCCATGGCATGGCCGCCGAACTTGTCGATCAGGCTGGGCGCGCGTTTCGACACCAGGTCGAGCGCGTCGCGCAGGTGAAAGCCCGGAATCGACCGCCCGGAGCCCTTGATCCACCCTTCCGCGCCCGGGGCGAAGGTGATCGTCGGGCGGAAGAATTTTTCTTTCAGGCGCGAGGCGACAATCCCGATCACGCCCTGGTGCCAGGATTCGTCGAAAACGGTGATGGTGTTGCTGTCGGCCGGCTCGTAGGCATCCAGGTGCAGCAGGGCCGTGTCCTGCATGTCGGCTTCGATTTCGCGGCGCTTCAGGTTGATTTCGTTGAGCTGCTGGGCGATGGCCCAGGCGCGCCCCTCGTCGTCGGTGACCAGGCACTCGATCCCGAGCGACATGTCTTCCAGGCGGCCGGCGGCGTTCAGGCGCGGGCCGAGCGCGAAACCGAGATCGAACGGCGAGGCGCTGCGCGCTTCGCGCCCGGCCACCCGGAACAACGCCGCCACGCCGGGATGCATGCGGCCGGCGCGCATGCGCTTCAAGCCTTGCGCGACCAGGATGCGGTTGTTCGAATCGAGCCGCACCACGTCGGCCACGGTGCCCAGCGCGACCAGGTCGAGCAGGCTGTCGAGCTTGGGCTGGGTCTGGGCGTCGAACACGCCGCGCTTGCGCAGTTCGGCGCGCAGCGCCAGCAGCACGTAGAACACCACGCCCACGCCGGCCAGGTGCTTGCTGGGAAAGCCGCATTCGGGCTGGTTGGGGTTGACGATCACGCGCGCCTCGGGCAGCGTGTCGCCCGGCAGGTGGTGATCGGTGACGACGACGTCGATGCCGCGCCGCTTCGCCTCCAACACGCCGTCGATGCTGGCGATGCCGTTGTCGACGGTGATGATGATGTCCGGCGCTTTTTCGCGCGCGGTCAGTTCGACGATTTCGGGCGTGAGGCCATAGCCGTATTCGAAGCGGTTGGGGACGATGAAGTCGACCGTGGCGCCCATGGCGCGCAAGCCGCGCAGGGCGACGGCGCAGGCGGTGGCGCCGTCGCAATCGTAGTCGGCCACGATCGTCATTTTCTTCTGCGCCTTGATGGCGTCGGCCAGGAACACGGCGGCGGCGTCGATGTGGAGCAGGCCGGCGGGCGCCATCAGGCTGCCCAGTTCACTCGACAGTTCGCGCGCATCGGTCAGGCCGCGCGCGGCGTACAGGCGCGCGAGCACGGGATGCACGCCGGTCTGGCGCAGCATTTCGGAAGTGCGGAAGGAGCAGGGGCGAGTCGTGATACGGGTCATGGCAGCAGTCTATCCAGGGTCGGGCGGCGCCAGAAGGCGCGTTGCGATAATCGGGTGGTGGTAAAGGCGACGTGGCGGGCGCGGTGGCTCAGGAGCAGTTGCAGCTGCTGCAGGCGGCCCTCCTTGAGCGCGGCCAGCGCCGGCGCAAAGATCGATTGCTCCAGCCGGTGCATGTGCTGCAGCCAGCCGGCCCAGTCGGTGGCCAGGGCCGCTTCGGTGAGCGCGTCGCAGAGGACGATTGCATCGGTGGTCAGCGAGGCGAGCGGCGTGGCCGATGCGGCTTGCGGATGCCCGGCCAGCGCCGCCATCGACGGCAGCGCGTCGCTGGTGGCCAGGCTGGATGCGTCGACGCCGGCGCCGGCAGGAGCGGCGCCCCACGGCCAGAACGAGTTGATGGCGGCCAGGCCGCGCGCTTCGCGTTCGGTATTGACCGGATGCTCGAACCACAGCATCTGCACTTCGTTTTGCAGCATGCGGAACGCGCGCGACGACGCGCCCTTGGGCATCCAGTCGGTCAGGTTCAGGCCGACGGCCGAATCGGGCGTCGATGTCTCCAGGTCGGCCCAGTCGTCGGCGCGCATGAACCAGGTGCCGGCGTCACCGTACAGCAGCGTTTTGCCCGATTCGTCGAAGTAGGGTTTGGCGAGCTCGAACAGGGCGCGCCCGTGCGCCTCGGACAGTTGCAGGCGCCGCATGTCGGCCATTAACAGGTGGCTGCGGGCGATCTGCGTGTGCGCGGGGTGGACGATGAACCAGGTGCCTTCCGTCTGCGCCAGGCCGTAACCTTGCATGACGGCGCCGGCCAGGGCCGGCGTGCCGTCCGCGGACGCCTTCAGGGCACGCGCCAGCCAGGCTTCGTGGGGCAGGGCGCGGATGTTGTCGTCCACCGGCAGTTGCTGGCGCGACGCGGTGCGGCTGATGAGCGCGGCCAGGGCCGGGGCCTGCAATGCGCGGATCAGATCGGGGGCGAGCTCGGGAGGGGGCAGGGCGAACGGCAGGACAAGCGAAATTTGGGTCATCCAGCATTGTAGGACAAATTGGCAAACCCGAAAATAAGTGACGCGTCGATGAGCGGTACGCGCTGCGCAGGTTTGCACGCGGTTTAAGCGTCTCGCAACCGTGGTTGTGCAGCGGCCCAGCTGCGTGAGCCGGTGCTTCGGTGCAGCTAAACACCGAGCCCGCCGATAATATTTAGGCAACTATTCCGTTGATGTCAGGGCCGCTTGTCGTTTTCGTACACTCTCTATAGTGAGTTCTACCGTGATTGCCGCTGTCGGCGCGGGCAGTGCCGCTGGTGCTGATGAGGAAAGCGCCGGCGCCATCGTGTCGGGCAGGGACAAGACAGAGTTCAGCTGAATCAGGCATCAGCGTCCGTACGTATGCGACGGCCGCCGCGCAGTCCGCGAGGGCGCCGATAACGCGGGCAGCCGCTGCCTTTGTGGACAGCGCTGCCCAACCCGGGTGCCGCGACCTCCCGCCCCGCTTACCCCTGCGGCTGCGATGGCTGCGATGGCTGCGATAGCGTCGATACCTCGTCGATCTCCACATCGCCGTACGTCAGCCCGATCGCTTCTTCATACCAGGTCTGCGTCAGCGCCAGGTGCTCGCGTTCTTCGTTCAGCGCCTGGGTGAAATTGTCGACCATGTCCGACAGGCCGTGCTCGTCCGCCAGCGCCACCAGCGTTTCCCAGCCCGCCTTGTCGCTCAGCTCGGCGGTAACGATGGCGTGTAGCGACTGGGCGATGCTGGTGCGCGGGTCGTTCAACACCTGCACCAGGCCCATCGACTCCACGCCCACCAGGTCGGCGCTCGGGGTTTGCGAGGTCGGGTCGCCGCCCAGCGATTCGATGGCGTCGGCCACCATCAGGAAATGGCGCGCCTCGTCGGCCCGGATCTGTTCCAGGTCTTCGATCGTCATGCTGATATCGCCCGCCAGCATGATCTCGCACTTGGTGATCAGCGTGTCGTACAAGCGCGTGCTGGTGCGCTCGAAGGCCAGCCGCTCGCCCAGTTTGTCGAGCAGGATCTGCGGACTGTCGCCCTTGAGCATCGACATGCCCACCGTGAGCGCGCCGGTCAGCGTGCCGGGCAGCGGGACCGACCCGAGCGCGTCGGCATTGGCGATGTAGTCGCTGCGCAGCTCGGCCAGCGCCATTTCGCCGACGCCGTCGCTCGACGTCACAGTTGGTTCGAGCTCCTGCATCGCCCGGCTGTCGATCGGTGACATCTGGATGCCGGTGCGGTTCATTCCCATGTGTTCTTGTTGAACGGTACTCATTTCGACTCTCCTGTTCCTGTGCGCTCAGGGCGCGGTGACGCCGGCGGCGGCCAGCATGCCTTTGCGATTGAGCTCGGTCCCCGGCATCCAGACATAGCCGGAGGCGACCATCTCGCTGGGCGAGCCGTCGGCATTGACCATGCTGCGGTAGCTGAGCGAGAGCGGGCTTTCGAGCTCCTTGGTGACGAAGCGGGTGCCGTCGGTGCGCACGTCGACTTCGTCCATCAGTACCTTGCGCACGAAGTCGCGCTGGCTGCGCAAGGCGAGCGGGTTGGCGAAGTCGCTGGTGATGATTTCTGCCGGGTCGCGCCGGTCGAACTGCTTGAACGCCTCGCACGCCATGTGGAAATGCCCCAGTTCATAGTCGAGAAAGCGTTCCCAGATCGCACGCAGATGGTGGTTGGTCTCCTGCGCGACGCAGCTGTAATAGTTGTAGCACTCGGTGGCCTCGTGCAGCAGCCACTGTTCGATCCACGACTCGCCCGGGTCGAGCATGGATTCGTACTGGGTCACGTGCTGTTCTTCCACCGAGGCGATTTCGGCGTACAGCTGGCGTGCCAGCGGGTCGGAGAACAGGGGACCGATGTTCTGGTAATAGTCGTGCGTCTGGTATTCGCTGGACACGATGGTCAACGCGTTGACCTTGCTTAAAAAGGCGGCGGTGCGGGCGTTGTAGGGCTCGCGCAGCTCGTCTTCGGGCGCACGGTGGTGCTCGGACGTGGGCCGCCCGGGCAGGATGTCGGTGTAGCTTTGCAGGATATTGTTGGCGTCCTTGCCCTCGAGCCGGTCGAGCAGGGCCGAATAGCGGTACAGGTGGTCGAAGTCTTCCAGCAGGCCGAAGCGGTAGACCTGCGCCAGGTACGGGTCGGGCTCGCTCTGGGCGACGGCCGCGGTCACTTCGATGGCAACCTGCTCGTAGGCGACCGTGGTCTCCAGCGGCGAGTGGTCGGCCGCGATGAGCCAGTTGACCAGGGTGGCCTGGTGCTGCTCGGTGCGGCGCACCTTGGCCAGCGGCAGGCGCAGCTCGCGGTTGAAGCGGGCCGCCAGATGGCCGAAGCGCAGCGCTTCGGTTTCGAGCCCGTTCATGAGAATGACCCGGATGCGCGTGAATGCGTCGTCATCGAGCTTGCTGATCGGTTTTTGCACCATGTCGCGCCAGGTGAACCGCTGCTTGTCGATGTCCGTGCCTTTTGAATCGAAAAGACTGAATGCCATGATTTTCCTCCGTTTTGCGGTACAGCGTTGGAGTGCGCGGGGGACGGCAGGTTCAAAGATTTTTGATAAAAACCATGGTGGCAACGCGTGATTCAATTGTGACAACCCTGCCCTCAAGGCGCTTTGTGTGGCAAACTGCGCACTTGAAATCAATCACTGCCGGGGCACATGAGCATCATCCACAATTTACCGTACGAATGGCTGGTCGGCCTGCGCTACACGCGCGCCGGCAAGCGCAGTGGCCGTAACAGCTTTATCTCGTTCATTTCCCTCATTTCCGTCTCCGGCATCGCCCTCGGCGTGGCAGCGCTGATCGTGGTGCTGTCGGTGATGAACGGCTTCCAGAAGGAAGTCACCGACCGCATGCTGTCGGTGCTGGCCCACATCGAAGTGTTCGACCCGCGCGGCACGATGCCCAACTGGCAGGCGGCGATGCAGGACGCGCTCAAGAACCCGGCCGTCAAGGGCGCCGCGCCGTTCGTCGAAACGCAGGGCATGCTGCTGCGCGATGGCGTGATGCGCCCGGCCGTTATCCGCGGCATTTTGCCGGACGAAGAACACAAGGTGTCGGACGCGGCGCGCCAGGTGCGCCAGGGCAGCTTGACGGCACTGGTGCCCGGCCAGTTTAATATCGTGATGGGCTACGCGCTGGCGCGCTCGCTCGGCATCGGCCTCGGCGACAAGGTCACCATGCTGCTGGCGCAGGCCCAGACCACGCCGGCCGGCATGCTGCCGCGCACGCGCACGTTTACGCTGGTCGGGATTTTCGAGGCCGGCCATTACGAGTACGACGCCAGCTTCGCCTTCGTGCACCTGGAAGACGCGCAGAAGATGGAGCGGCTCGACGCGCCATCGGGCCTGCGCCTGCGCATCGCCGACATGCACGCCGCGCCCGCCGTGGCGCAGGAACTCAAGGCCAGCATGCCGGGCACCTTGCGCATCCGCGACTGGTCCGAGCAGAATGCCACCTGGTTCGCGGCCGTGCAGACCGAGAAAAAGATGATGTTCATCGTGCTGACCCTGATCATCGCGGTGGCCGCCTTCAACCTGATCGCCACCTTGGTGATGACGGTGACCGAAAAGCAGGCCGACATCGCCATTTTGCGCACGCTCGGTTCCTCGCCGCGTTCGATCATGAAGATCTTCATGATCCAGGGCGCGCTGGTGGGCCTGATGGGGACCCTGGCCGGGGTTGGCCTGGGCGTGCTCGTTGCGCTGAACATCGATGTCATCGTCCCGTTTATTGAACAATTATTAGGAGTACAGTTTTTGCCCAAGGATATCTACCTGATCAGCGCCTTGCCGTCCGACCTGCGCTGGCCCGACGTTGCCAAGATCGGCGGCGTGGCCGTGCTGCTGGCGTTTGCCGCCACGCTCTACCCGAGCTACACCGCCTCGCGCGTGAAACCTGCGGAGGCGCTGCGCTATGAGTAACAGCACTGTGAAAGCGCATGGCGTCATGTCCAGCGGCGGGCCGATCCTCGCATGCCGTGGCTTGGGCAAGACCTTCACCCAGGGTACCTATTCGGTGCCGGTATTGACCAATGTCGACTTCAGCATCTACCGCGGCGAGCGCGTGGCGATCGTGGGCGCGTCCGGCTCCGGCAAGTCGACCCTGCTGCACCTGCTGGGCGGGCTCGATACCCCGACCACCGGTTCGGTGACCTTGCTGGGCAAGGACTTCGCCAGCCTGTCCGAGACCGCGCGCGGCGACCTGCGCAACGAGGCGCTCGGCTTCGTGTACCAGTTCCACCACCTGCTGCCCGAGTTTTCCGCGCTGGACAACGTCGCCATGCCGCTCTTGATCCGCCGCGAAAAGCGCGCCCTCGCCGTCGACAAGGCGCGCGCGGTGCTCGAACGCGTGGGCCTGGCCAAGCGCGTGGTGCACGTGCCGGGCGAACTGTCCGGGGGCGAGCGCCAGCGCGTGGCCCTGGCGCGCGCGCTGGTCACCCAGCCCGGCTGCGTGCTGGCCGACGAACCGACCGGCAACCTCGATCACGCCACCGCGCAGCAGATTTTCGACCTGATGCTCGAACTGTCCAAGACGCTCGGCACGGCGTTCGTCATCGTCACGCACGATATCGAGCTGGCGCGCCGCTGCGACCGCGTGCTGCGCCTGACCGAACACGGACTGCAGCCGGCCGAACTGTGACCATGTGGATCGACACCCACTGCCACCTGGACGCGCACGAATTCGGCGCCGAGTCGCTGGACGTGGCGCGCCGCGCGGGTGACGCCGGCGTGGCGATGATCGTCATCCCGGCGGTCGAACGCGGCAATTTCGGCGTCGTGCGCGATATGGCCGCGAGCGCGCCGAACGCCAGCTACGCGCTCGGCATCCATCCGATCTATGTGCCCAACGCCACCGAGGACGACCTGGCGGCATTGCGCGCGGCGGTGGAGCTGGCGATGGATGACCCGAATTTTGTCGCCATCGGCGAAATCGGTCTCGATTTTTTTATCCCGATGCTGTGCGAGCCGGCCATGCGCGACAAGCAAGAGCACTTCTTTCGGGAGCAGTTGCGCATCGCGCGCGATGTCGGCTTGCCGGTGCTGATGCACGTGCGCCGCTCGCAGGACCAGGTGCTGAAAAACGTGCGCCAGATTCGCCCGGCCGGCGGCATCGCGCATGCCTTCAACGGCAGCTTTCAGCAGGCGCAGGTCTACATCGACTTGGGTTTCAAGCTGGGGTTCGGCGGCGCCATGACGTTCACGCGCGCCTTGCAGATCCGGCGCCTGGCCGCGACCTTGCCGCTGGACGCCATCGTGCTCGAAACCGATGCGCCGGATATTTCGCCGGCCTGGATTCACCCGGGCCGCAACAGCCCGGAGCAGTTGCCCGCCATTGGCGCGGTGCTGGCCGAGCTGCGCGGCCTGACAGGCGACGAGGTGCGCGCGGCGACCTGCGCCAACGCGCTGGCCGCGCTGCCGCGCCTGCATGGGCTGGTCGACACGATGGACAATGCCCGCGCGCGCTGATTGTGTAAGCAAGCCGTCTGTGGGCGCACCTTGTTTGTGGAACAGGCATCCGCTGTCGTTCGAACCTTGCGCTCGCGACCCGTCCCCGCTGCCCTTCGCCAAGTCGAATGACTTAATAATGGGCAATCTTCGTTGCCAGTGCTGTAAATCCGCCATTAATTATTCCATATGAGTGGACGCAGGCGCGTGCGAGGCCTAAACTGTTATTTCCAATGTGAAATACATAGTGCGTTTCGTAAGCATTCGCGCTTGTGCCGAGTCGATGGAATTCGCACTTGAATTTACTGTCGCATAACCGATCAGGATTGCTATGAGTACAGCCAAAATTTCGGCGCCGATGTTTGGCGATCGCCTTTATCAGCAACGCGCGCAGGCCGCGCTTCCTCTGTTGGTGCGGCAAGCGAAAGCGGGAAAGCCTATTTTTTACTCCGACCTTGCCGAAGAGCTCGGGATGCCCAATCCGCGCAATCTCAATTATGTCCTTGGCAGCATCGGTCAATCCATGGCGCTCCTTTCTGATTCCTGGGACAAAAAGGTGCCTCCGATCCAGTGCCTGGTGGTCAACAGGGCCACCGGTCTGCCTGGGGAGGGGATCGGCTGGTTTCTCGTCAAGGAAGAGGACTTCAATGCACTTCCCTTGCGTCAGAAGCGGGCAATGATCGAAGCCGAGTTGCAGCATATTTTTTCCTATCCTTACTGGTCGGACGTCCTTGCCGAATTGTCGCTACCCGAGGTCGCGGCGAGCCAGTCGACGATCGTGGCTGCCGCCGCCAGAGGCGGTTTCGGTGGCGGAGAAGGGACGGAGCACAAGGCGTTGAAACTTTATGTCGCGCGCAATCCTGCGATTGTGGGACTCCCGCCGAGCTCTGCCCCAGGTGTGAGCGAGCATCCCCTGCCGTCGGGCGATTGCCTCGACGTGTCTTTTCAACACAGGAAGATCTGGGTGGCGGCGGAAGTGAAGTCGTCGATTTCCTCCGAGGCAGATATCGCGCGTGGGCTTTTCCAGTGCGTGAAGTACCTTGCCGTTATGGAAGCTGTGCAGATCGCCACGGAGCGGCCGGCGAATGCACGGGCGGTGCTGGTCCTTGGTGGACCGTTTCCGCCGTCGCTCATCACGCTGCGCAATCTGCTCGGGGTCGAAGTCATCGATGCCGTGAGCATCAAATGAGCTGCACCACACCCTAAGCTAGGTACCCGCGCTTGCCGCTTCTCCAGCCAGCGGGCAGCCGGATCAGATACCCTGGCCGCCGGAGACTTCGATGCGCTGGGCGTTGACCCAGCGGTTATTTTCCGACAGCAGGCTGGCGATCATCGGTCCGATATCGTCCGGCAGGCCGACCCGGCCCAGGGCAGTCATCGCGGCAAGGCTCTGGTTGATGTCGGGATTGTCGCGCACCACGCCGCCGCCGAAATCCGTTTCGATCGCGCCCGGCGCCACCGTGTTCACTGCGATGCCGCGGCCGCCCAATTCCTTGGCCATGTAACGGCTCAATGTCTCGACCGCTCCCTTGACCGCCGCATACGCCGCGTAGCCGGGGTAGGTCATGTGCGTCAGGCCCGACGACAGGTTGACGATGCGCCCGCCGTCGGCGATCAGCGGCAGCAGCGCTTGCGTCAGGAAGTACACGCCCTTGAAGTGGACGTCGACCAGGCTGTCGAACTGCGCTTCGGTGGTCTGTTCGATCAGTGCAAAGTCGCCATGGCCGGCGTTGTTGACCAGGTGGTCGAAGCTGTCGCGCTGCCAGGTCTCGCGCAGGGCCGTGCGCAGTTGGTCGGCAAAGGGCGCAAAGGCATCGATGCTGCCCATGTCGAGCTGGAAGGCGAGGGCCTTGCGTCCCATTGCCTCGATCTCGGCCACCACGGCGCGCGCGTCGTCGCCGCGCGACTGGTAGGTAATGATTACGTCATTGCCGCTACGGGCGATGCTCAAGGCGGTGTTGCGTCCGAGCCCGCGGCTCGCGCCTGTGACGATGGCAATCTTGGTCATGCTGAACTCCTGGTATGTAAAGGGAAGTTCATGATATGGCGCAGGGTCGCCTGCGGCGTAGCCCGAACCTCGCGCTTGTTTGCCTGATCCTCCAAGCGATGATGGCCGGGCTGCGCAATCGGGTACGATGGCGGCATGACCGATGCCTTGCTCACTTTAGTTCGCCGCTACGTGGAGGCGCATGCCGACGCCGACGGCCTTGCCCAAACGCCCATCGCGGGCCTGACCACGATCCGGGCCAACGAACCCACCGGACTGCAGCACGCGATCGCCCGTCCCCTGGTCTGCCTTGTACTCCACGGGGCCAAGCAAGTGGCGATCGGCGCCACCTGCGTGACCTACACCCCGGGCGACTCGCTGCTGATCACCGCCGATGTGCCGACCATCAGCCAGGTCACCGTTGCGCCTTACATATCGCTGGTGCTCGATCTGGACCCGGCGGTGCTGGCCGAACTGACCGCGCAGATGAGGGCTGTGCCGGCGCACGACGGCGCACGGGCCGAATCGACCGATGCCGAGGTGGCCGATACCGCGCTGCGCTTGATGCGCCTGCTGGAGCGGCCTGCCTCGGTGCCGGTGCTGCATGCGCAGCTGGTGCGGGAACTGCACTATTGGCTGCTGACCGGGCGCCATGGAGCGGCGATTCGCCGCCTGGGCGGGCCGGGCGGGCATGCCCAGCGCATGGCGCGGGCGGTGGCCCTGCTGCGGGCGGAGTACGCGCGGCCGCTGCCGGTGGAACGCCTCGCTGCGGCGGCCGGGATGAGCGCCTCGTCGTTCCACCATCACTTCCGCGCGGCCACGTCGCTCTCGCCGCTGCAGTTCCAGAAGCATTTGCGGCTGATCGAGGCGCGCCGCCTGATGATGTCCGACGGCATCTCGGCCAGCAGCGCGGCGTTCGCGGTCGGCTACGAGAGCGTGTCGCAGTTCACGCGCGAATATGGACGCATGTTCGGCTTGCCGCCGATGAAGGATGCCGAAGCCATGGGGCAGCGCATGCAAGCGCCGAAGTAGGCAGCGCCGTGCTATCATGCTTTATGTGTAATATTGCATCTATGTCATCCGTGGGTAAATCGATTTGTCCGCACAGGAGCGCACCATGCAACAACCTGGACCATGGAAGTGGAGTATTGGCCTGCTGCTGGCCGTGTGCGTCAGCGCGGGCGCGGCAGGTAGCGAGCAGGCGATCGAGCTGCGCACGACGACCGGCACCATCGCCGGTACGTTGTCTTTGCCGAAAGCCGCCGGACCGGTGCCGGTCGCGCTGATGATCTCCGGGTCCGGGCCGACCGACCGTGACGGCAACGGCCCCGGGATGAAGAACGACAGCCTGCGCCTGCTGGCGCAAGGGTTGGCCGACGCCGGCGTGGCGAGCGTGCGCTTCGACAAGCGCGGCGTCGCTGCCAGCGCTGCCGCCGTCGCCAAAGAGGCGGACTTGCGCTTCGAAACCTACGTCAACGATGCCACCGCGTGGCTGGCCATGCTCAAGGCCGACAAGCGCTTTTCGAGCGTGAATGTGGTCGGTCACAGCGAGGGCGCCCTGATCGGCATGCTGGCGGCCAAAGGCGGTGATGCGAAGGCGTATGTGTCGGTCGCCGGCGTGGCGCGCGGTGCTTCTGTAGCGCTGCGCGAGCAGCTCGCGCCGGCCCTCCCTCCGGCGCTGGCCAAGGAGAGCGAGCGCATCCTGGTGGAGCTGGAGGCCGGGCGCCTGGCCGCTAACGTACCGCCGGAACTGGCTGCGCTGTATCGTCCCAGCGTACAGCCGTACCTGATCTCGTGGTTCAAGTACGTGCCGATGACCGTGATCAAGGACCTGAAGATGCCGGTCCTGCTGGTCCAGGGCAGCACCGACATCCAGGTGCCGCTCACCGAGGCCGAACTGCTGCACAAGGCAAAACCGGGTGCGCAACTGGTCGTGGTGCAGGGCATGAACCACGTCCTGAAGGAAGCGCCGCTCGACAAGGAGCGCCAGGGTGCGACCTACACCGACCCCAAATACCCGCTGGCGCCAACGCTGGTGCCGGCTATTGCCGGGTTTTTGAAAAAGGTAGCCGAAGACAAATCCGCGCCAAGGTCCGGCGTGCGATGAATACGGTGGCCATGAATACGCCTATTGCGTTCTGTCAAAAATTTGCGCATGCAGCGCATCGATCAATGAGCGGCTATTGAACGGGTCGTCGGCCACGACGATATCGGGTTGTATCAGTTCAGGGCCGCCCGCCCCGGCAGGACGGTCGAGGATGAAGCGCGGCACAACAACGCTCAATTTGGTATGCGGCAGGGAAAATAGTTGAATACCACCGCTTTGGCGAGCGCGCGCGTACCCTCTGGCGCCAACGATGGTCCCGAACTTGAAGTCCTGTACAGTGTTGCTAAAAAGAATGGCTGATGAGTAGCTCGTACGCCCCACAAGGACGTAGGTCTTTCCTGAAAAGTGGAACGGGTTATCGGAATCAGGCTGTTCCCAGCTCTGTATTGTTCCGTTGATGACCTGGCCCGCTTTCTCGCTTGCGCTTTGGCGCCCCTCCAGCACCATTTTCTGGTATGTCGATCCGTGCCGATATGGTTTGTCGGCGATATAGCGTAAAACCCCTTCCTTCCACATATCGTCGTCGCCCCCCGTGTTGCGACGAATGTCGATCAGGAGCGTTGTCACGTTTTTGTCGCGTATGCTGGCAAAGGCTTGCTTGGTGAACGCATAGAACAGTTTCTTGTCGGGCCACCAGAACGTATTGATTGTCAGCAGTGCGGTGTTTTCAGGCAGCAGCTCGAACTTGAATTGCTGTTCAAAGTCTGCTGCGGATGCCAACGACGCAGGCAGTTTGGAAACGGCAGCCCGGCCGATGGTGTCGTAAGCACCAGCTTTGGCGATCGTCAAGTCAAAATGGGATGGCGCTCCAAATGTTTTCCAATAAAATCGCCACCACCGCGTGGATAGAATATTTGCGCGCAACTCAGGCGTGTCGCCATGCGTCCGCGCTAACAGCAGTGCAGCAATCTCGCGTGCGGGAATGCCATTGATCGTCTCGATACGGCGCGACGCAAGCGCACTTGATGCGCCGCCCAGCTCGGCAAGAATGTACACATCACCGTTGGCTTCGACCTGGACTTCAAACGGAAAAAATCCCAATCCGCTTTGTACATGTGCCGCAGCCTGCTTCTCGATGTCCGGGAGCGCGACGAGCAGGTGCCCATCAGCAAAAACCGGATTGAGCGTTGAAACGACGCGCCATGCTTCCTCGCTTGTCATTGGCTTTTGCAATTGCCGTTCCACATCCTTGAACGCGCGGTCGAGCCGTTGCGTATCGACTGAATGGGCGAGGTTTGGATGGGTCTTGCCGATCGCTTGCTTGAGAAACAGAAGATCCTCGTTTAACTGCGCCGCCGAGTAGGTGCGGGACGCCGTGAGGGTCTGCGATGTCGATGCCGACCAGTGACAAGTCAGAGCAAGAAACAGTGAGGCCAAGCCGATTTTCTTAAGCATGTAGAACATCTTTCACAAATGTGCATGGAGTCGTTTTCAAACTACATGGCATTCATAGCAAATCTTATGCCAGCCGCTGATCAAGGCTTGCCACTATGGGGCGATAAAATCCACGCGCATGCGGGTGTGTCCGCGGACGTCCGAATGCCTTGTTCGCTTCACGTTTGCGCCACGCCTGATACCGGGCAAGCTGCCTTTGCATGTTTGCGGCGAGACTAGGGGTTTCATTTGTGCGTGGACCAGGCATGCGCTACGCGATTCTCGGTTTCGCCACTGGCGCCGCACTGCTGCAAATGCAGGGCGAGCTGCCGGGCAGTTGGACCATCGCGGGGTTGCTGGCCGTGGGACTGCTGCTGTGCTTTCTGCGCGGTCCGCTCCGCCTGGCACTGGCTGGGACACTGTTCGGTTTCTGCTGGGCCGCCATCCTCGCCGCTGTGGCGCTCGCGCCGCAGCTGGCGCGAACGGACGAAGGTCGCGACATCACCGTCGTCGGCACCATCGACAGCTTGCCGCACCGTTTCGAGCAGGGCGTGCGCTTTAACTTCAAGGTCGAACGGGTGCTGGACGAAGCGATCAAGTTGCCACCGCGCGTGTCGCTGTCGTGGTATGCCGGCTACCGCGACGCGGTGCAGCCGGTGGCCGACGTGCAGCCCGGCGAGCGCTGGCAACTGGTCGTGCGCCTGCAACGCCCGCACGGTAACGCCAACCCGTACGGCTTCGATTACGAGGCGTGGCTGCTGGAGCAGGGCGTACGCGCCACCGGCTATGTGCGCGCGGAAGGCAACAGGAACCGGCGCCTGGACAGCTTCGTTATCGGTTTTTCCAACGTGGTCGAACATTGCCGCGCCACCCTGCGCGAACGCATCCTGCGCGCGCTGCCGGACAAGGAATATGCGGGCGTGATCGTGGCGCTGGTGGTCGGCGACCAGCGCTCGATCGGCCAGGCCGAGTGGAACGTGTTCAACCGAACAGGCGTGGGGCACTTGATTTCCATCTCCGGCTTGCATATCACGATGGTCGCCGGGCTGTTTGCCTCGCTCGCGTCGGTCCTGTGGCGCCGCTCCTTTTTCACCAGCGCCCAGCTGCCGCTGCGAATGCCCGCCCAAAAGGTCGCCGCCCTGACCGGCGCATTTGTCGCGCTGCTGTATGTGCTGCTGGCCGGCTTTGGCGTGCCTGCCCAGCGCACCCTGTACATGCTGGCCGTGGTCGCCGCCGCGCTCTGGTTCGGCCGGCTCACGCAAGTGTCGCACGTGCTGTGCGTGGCGCTGGGCGTGGTGGTCGTGATCGACCCGTGGGCGACCACCTCGCCGGGCTTCTGGCTCTCGTTCGGCGCGGTGGCGGCTATTTTGTACGCCACCACCGGACGCACCGTCGCCGCCCAGCCGCGCTGGCGCGGCATGCTGCTGGCGGGAGCGCACACGCAGTACGTGGTAACGCTCGCACTGGTGCCGCTGACGATGCTGCTGTTCTCGCAGGTGTCGCTGGTCAGCCCGCTGGCCAACGCGCTGGCGATCCCGGTCGTCAGCTTCATCGTCACGCCGCTCGCGCTGGCGGGCAGCATGCTGCCGGCGCCACTATCGACCTTGCTGCTGAACGTGGCCCACTACGCGGTGCAGGCGCTGGCCTGGGTGCTGACCTGGTGCTCGGGCGCGCGCCTTGCGGTGTGGAGTGCACCATCGCCCGAGCCATGGCTGTTCGCATTCGCCGCCATCGGCACCGCGTGGATGCTCGCTCCGCGCGGCTGGCCGCATCGCTGGACCGGGCTGGCGGCGTGGCTGCCGCTGCTGACCGCCCAGCCCAGCCATCCGCCGCCGGGCGAAGTGCGTGTGACCGCGTTCGACGTGGGGCAGGGCATGGCGCTCCTGATCGAAACCAGCGGACACCGGCTGCTGTACGATACCGGCCCCGCCTACACGCCCGAGTCGAACGGCGCGAACCGGGTGATCCTGCCGTATCTGAAGGCGCGCGGCATCGGCTTTCTGGATGGGGTGATCATCAGCCACAGCGACATCGACCACGCCGGCGGCGCTCGCACGCTACTCGATACAATTGGCGTCGGCTGGGTGGCGTCGTCGCTGTGGTACGACCATCCGATCGTCAAGGCCGCGCCGCACCACGTGCGCTGCAGCGGCGGACAGCAGTGGACGTGGGATGGCGTGCACTTCGAGATGCTGCATCCGACCGTGGCAAGCTACGACGACACGAGCCTGAAGCCGAACGCGCGCGGTTGCGTGTTGAGAATTACCGCTGGCGACAATGCGATCCTGCTGGCGGGCGACATTGAAGCGGCGCAGGAGGCGCAGCTGGTGGCCGGATCGGCGTCGCTGCTGCGTGCCGATGTTTTGCTGGCGCCGCATCACGGCAGCGGCACCTCGTCGACGCCGGCATTCCTGGCCGCTGTGCAGCCACGCCTGGTGCTGTTCCAGGTGGGCTATCGCAATCGTTATCGTCATCCCAAGAAGGAAGTAGTGGAGCGTTACGAAAAGCTGGGGATTGAGCACCTGCGGACTGACGAATCGGGCGCCATTTCGCTCGATTCGGACACTGGCTTCACCCCCGTCGAGTATCGCCGCGTTCATGCCCGCTATTGGTATGGAAAATAATCACACCGATTATCGCGAACGGCTACGACGGCGATGCCGGTCGATTGCATTGCGATCCATCGGGATAGCGCGCTGATCGCGCTACAACATCGTCGCGCAACCGGCCGCATCGATGGACTCGTCGGCGACCACTTCCTCGAAAGCGCAGTGTCGAGAAAACTTATCTCTAAGCAAGGTGGCGATCGTAAGAACAGTCATTATGACCTTGGTCAACATCGCTGAGCATTTCTTTGCTGGTGCAGGCGAGACAGATGATTGAGATGCATGGTCTTCCGATCAACTTCAAAAGGAGTCGTCCCATGCACGTCATTGCCACCTGCATTATCATGCTGGCGTCGCTGCTTCATCAAGCCCGGGCGGCGACCGTCGAATACAGCCTGGCGGCGCTGTGCACCGACAAGTGGCCGCCGGCGCTGCCCGCAAGCGCTGGCACTACTCAAGTCGATCAATTCGTCGTCACCGGCCTCGATAAGGTCAGCGAGAAACGCGTTGCGAGAACCATATTCGAGTATGGTTTTCGGGTGAGCATAAAGAACGTCGGGCCGGCCGACGCAGTTGGCGTGACTGCGTTGATCAACGGAGCTGGCCCCGGTACCGAAGTCATCGTCGGTCAGGCAACGCTTGCCTCGATCAAGGTTGGCGAAACGATCGCCTCGCCAGACCTGATCGTGGTCCGGCACGACCGAGCCGTGCCGTTCGCGCCGAACCAATTACATTGGCAGATTCTCGATGAAGCCAGCCTGCGCCTGAATGAATTGAACCCGGCGGAAACCTATACTTTTTCGCTCAAGGAGTTAGGGATTTCCACTGCCGCCGACAAGGTCACCGCATCCGGTGCGATTGACGAAGCCCTGATCCGGAGCGGCACCTTGCGGTTTTCGACGCCAGGCGACACTGGGACGGAGCAATATGCCATGTTCGTGATCCATACCGGCGCCGCAGTTACCGTTTTGCGGGCGCGCATCCGTAGTCTTCTGCCTACGAGCATTGTCCAGGCGGGCCATGACGACGCGCTGATACAGCCGGTGTCGCTCGTGCTGGGCGGCGTCGGCGCTGGCAACCGTCCAACCGGTAACCCGCTCACGTTCAAGCTGAGCGGTACCGCAAGACTCAAGTTGGTCAATAACAGTGATGCAGTGATTCTATTGTCCGACGGCAAAGCCATCAGTCTTAAACCCTACTGGAATTTCGATCCACAGGAGCAAAGCTTCTCGATTGGCGGTGACGGGTTGACAAAGCTGTTGGAGCAGCTGCCCAACGGAAGGCACAGCGTCATGGCGGGATTCGAGTCGGACGACGCTGAGTTCGTGGCTAATTTCGAGTTCGCGCTGACGAAGGCGTCTGCGAAGATGGTGGGCCGATTTGTCCTGCCGGACGGTCGCGGCGCCACGGAGCTAAGCGGAAGGAAGGTGCTGTTAAAAGGGTTCAATGGCGGCTTGCGCATGCAGGCCGCCATTGCCGCCGATGGCACGTTTGCTTTCGAAGGTGTTATTCCGGATGTCTACTACATCACGCTGAGTGACTTGGAGCAGCCTGACCAAGTGGCGGCGTCGACCGCCGTTCTTCCCACCAGTAGCGAGGTAAATGTGACGCTCGTGTATGGAGAGGGAAAAGCGAACGCTGCGGCTTTCGATGAGGCGGCGGTCGGGAAGGTACCGAGCAAGCAGAACGGATCACCTTCCCGACCACGCCAGCTCCTCGGCGGTAGTGCGACGCATGCCATGAAGGCATCGCCGCCAGCGGGAAGTACCGCAAAGGTGTTCGGTCGGACCGGATCATTCCTCGATGGAGCGCACGAATAGCATGTCGCCGCCTAGCAGTTTTGTCAGGGACAGCCCGAACATTGCCTTGAACGCAGCGCTAAGGTGGGCCGAGCTTGAAAAGCCCGATGCGTGTGCCGCTTGCGTGAGCGTCATACCGTCCAGCACGCTCGACATCGTGGCTTGCAGCCTGGCCCACAACCGATAGCGGCGAAATGAAACACCCGTCTGCTCCTTGAAAAGGTGCTGAAACCGGGAGGAAGACAGGCCTGCGGCGAGTGCATGCCCCGCTGCGTTTGTCTCCTGCGCGGGCAACGCCAGCAACGAGTCCGCGACTTTCCGGATTCGGACGTCCGTGCCCGCAGGATGCAAGGACAGGACGGCGGCGAGCGGCGCGCGTGTCGCTAGCCAACCTTCGGCACTGCGATCCATGCCGGTCAACAAGGCGATCAGCGCCTCTTCACCCTCCAGGTCGAAGCCGACCATTCCGACCCGGCGAGCGCACCGTCCTTGAAGCGTCTTCAGGTCATGGCTTAATGCATCGACATACAAGAACGCATATTCTTGCCCCGCCATTGCCAGCAAATGCAACTGATTCGGTCCGATGAGCGCGGTTCGACAATGCGAAAAACCGTGGTCCGGGTTTGCCGGATCGAGCGCCACGCCCAGCGGCCCGTCCAGACCGATGGCCAATACCGCCACGGCGTTTCGGTGCGCCGCAAGATGCATGGCCGGCCCGAGGTAAAGCGCCCGCGCGTGCCAGCTCACCAGGAGAGGATGCGCCGGCTGTCGGCAGCTCGTTTTTGAAAGCGGCGCGAGCGCGCCGTGATTAGAATCGTTCACGTCGAGGACTCCACCAATCGAGGAAAATACAATGCATCGGCTTATCCCTGCCATGTTGATCGTGGCCGCACTGATTCATCTCATCCCTGTCATGGGCGTGCTGGGCGAATCGTCGCTCGCCCAACTTTACGGTGTGCGGCTCCACGACCCGAACTTGCTCATTCTGATGCAACATCGTGCAGTCATGTTCGGGCTATTCGGATTGCTGTTCATGGCTGCGGCGCTGATTCCTAGCTATCGGCCGCTCGCATACATTGCAGGACTGGTCAGCGTAACATCGTTCCTGATGCTTGCGTGGTTGGTAGGCGACTATAATTCTTCGATAGCCCGGGTGGTCAACGCCGATTTCTTCGCGACAGGATGCCTGCTCATCGCGCTTGCCGTGGACTACTGGCCGCATCGTTCTCCAACCGCCTGACCTGATCGCGTAGCGGCAGCATGATATCGACCCGCAGCCCGCCGCCTTCGCGGTTACTGGCCGTGATCGTGCCGCGGTGGGCGTCGATGACCCGTTGCGCGATCGCCAGTCCCAGTCCGTGCCCATCGACGTTGTTGCTGCTCGCGTTGGAGCGGAAAAACGGCTGGAAGATCGACGCCAGGTCAGCCTCGGCCACACCCGGCCCCCGGTCGCACACCGACAACTGTACCCGGTCGGCATCGGCACTGACGCCGATCTCGATCACGCCACCCTCGCTACTATGCTTGATGGCGTTGCGGATCACGTTCTCGATCGCGCGCCACAGCAGGTCCGGTGCTCCGTTCACCGTCACAATCGCCTGCCCCGACAGCGCGATGCGGCGCCCGCACTGCTCGGCCTCGAAGCGCGCGTCGGTTACGATCTCGTCGACCAGTTCCATGAACGGGACATCCTCGTAGCGCGGCAGCGCGCTCGATACTTCCAGGCGCGACAGGGTCAGCAGCTCGCCGACCAGCTTATCCATGCGCACGCTCTCGCGTTCGATGCGCTCCAACGACGCCCCGATCTTGTCGGGCTGCTGGTGCGCCAAACCGATGGCCGCCTGCAGGCGCGCCAGCGGCGAGCGCAGTTCGTGCGATACGTCGTGCAGCAGGCGGCGCTGGCCATCCATCAGGGTGCGCAACTGGCCGCTCATGCGGTCGAAATCGCGTCCCAGGTCATTGAGTTCATCGCCGCGCACCCCCTTGACTTGCGCAAAGCGGGGCGACAGGTCGCCGCCGGCGGCAGCTTCGAAGGCGCCGCGCAGCGCCCGGATCGGGCGCGAGAAATACCACGCCAGCAGGGCCGCGAACAGCAGGCTGGCAAGCGTCGCGCCGGTCATGGTGATATACGGTAGCAGCTGGCGGTTCGGCGGCGGCCAGCGCTGCTCGCCCGGCGGTCCGGGGCGCGGTCCTTTGCCGAAGCCGTCCGGCGGCATCGGGCGCAGTCCCGGTCCCGGTCCCGGTCCGCCGGGCCCGCGCTGGTCGAGCCAGCGCACGAATACCAGGAAGCGTTCGCCGTCCGGCGCCGTCAATGTGCGCACAACATTCAGGCGCGCCGGATGCGCCAGCATGCGTTCGGCCTGGGTCCGCAACGCCGGCGTGACGGTCCGTCCCAGCATCTCGCGCCCGCTCGCATCGATGACGAAAATACTGTGGCGCGTGGTACCGCCCACCAGTTCGCGCAGCGCCGCGCTGCCGCCATGCTTCAAGGTGGCGGCCGCGGTGTCGATCATGAATTCGGCCGATGGCCCGCTATCGATGCCGGTCGCGCGCGGCGAGTCGCCGGCTGCCTGCGTGCGCGCCTGGTCGCGCAGCCAGAACACCGTGCCCACGCCAATCGTCGCCGCCAGCTGCGCCAGCAGGATCGATAAAAAGAACTTCCAGAACATTCGGCCCATGCTAATCGCGAATGAGCTGGTAACCGAGGCGGTACACGGTCTGCAGGCAGGAGCGGCCGTCGGCCAGGGTCCCGAGCTTGTGCCGCAGGCTGCTCAGGTGCACATCGATATTGCGGTCGAAGCGCGCCATCGGCCGCCCCAGTCCCTGTTCGGACAGGTCGTTCTTGCTGACCGGGCGGCCGGCGTTGCGCGCCAAAACTTCGAGCAGGTTGAATTCGGTGCTGGTCAGTTCCAGCACGACGCCGTCCCAGGTGGCGCGGCGCTGCGCCGGCTGCATCGACAGCTTGCCGACGTTGATGGTCACGCCGTCGCCATCGTCGCGCGGCGCGTTGGTACGGCGCAGGATGGCGCGGATGCGCGCCGTCAGCTCGCGCGGGGTGCACGGCTTGGTCACGTAATCGTCCGCACCCAGTTCCAGCCCCAGAATGCGGTCGGTGTCGTCGCCGCGCCCGGTCAGCATCAGCACCGGCATGTGGCTGCGGGCGCGGATGCGGCGCAGCGTTTCGAGGCCATTCATATGCGGCATCATCACATCGAGCACCGCGATGGCGCTGCGTCCAGACAGCGCTTCGCGCGCGCCGGTCTCGCCGTCATGCGCGCAGCTGACCCGAAAGCCTTCCTGCTCCAGGTATTCGCGGAACATCCCGACCAGTTCAACGTCGTCATCGATTAATAGCACTTGGTTCATGCAGCCATCATAGCAAACCGCGCACCCCTCGATCACCGGCGGGGCAAGGTCTTTACGCGCTTTTACAAGTCCCTGACACCGCTTTACATATCGCCCTCGCACAATGGAGTCCTTCGTAACGCACCGACAGGAACCGCCATGAAAAAAATCCAACACCGCGCACTTGCCCTCTTGTTAAGCACCACCTGCCTCGGCGCCATTGCCGCACCGGGGGAGGGCGGCACGCCGCCACCGGCTCCGATGATGGGCGCCCACGGCCATCACGAGCGTGGCCCCGCATTCGCCCACGGCGTCGACCTGAGTGACGCCCAGGAAGACAAGGTCTTCGCCGTCATGCATGCACAGGAACCGAAGCGGCGCGAGTACACGCGCACCTTGCACGACTCGCAGGAGGCATTGCGCGCGCTCGGTGGCGCGGAGCAGTTCGACGAAGCGAAGGCGTCGTCCCTGGCGCAGGCAGCCGGCAATGCGCTGGCCGCGCTGGCACTGCTGGACGCCCGCACGGATGCCCAGGTGCGCGCGGTGCTGACGCCCGAGCAGCGCAAGCAGTCCATTGAAAACCGTCCGCGCCGCCAGCCGCGTCCTTGAACCAATACCGACGCCACGAGCCCGCCGGCACGACCACCGCGTCCAAGCAGGGCCGGTTCCTACAAACGCTGGCCACCAAGCTCGAATCATCGGGACCAGCCGGCAACCCGATTAACATCACCGCCTGACGCGCAACCAAAGGAGCACTCCATGGAACACCACGACCACGATCACAGCCTGGCCCAGGACATTCAAACCATGCTCGATATGACGCTGAGCCGGCGCCAGTCGCTGCGCTGGATGTTCGCCTCGGCCGCCGCCCTGCCGCTTGCAGCCTGCGGCGGTGGCGGCGACGCTGGCGACAGCACCACCCCGGCCACCTCCACCACGCCCGCCACCGGCGCCAGCGCGTCCTGCGCCGTGATCCCGGAGGAGACGGGCGGCCCGTATCCGGCCGATGGCACCAACAGCAGCGTCGGCGGCGTGGCTAATGCGCTGATCCTGGCCGGCATCGTGCGGCCCGACATCCGCGCCAGCATCGCCGGCGCCACCGGGGTCGCCGCCGGCGTGCCGCTGACGATCAAACTGCAGATGGTAAACGTAAAATCGAGCTGCGCCTCGCTGGCCGGCGCCACCGTCTACCTGTGGCACTGCGACCGCGAAGGACGCTATTCGATGTACACCAGCGGCGTCACGCTTGAGAACTACCTGCGCGGCGTGCAGGAGGCCGACGCCAACGGCATGGTGACGTTTACCACCATCTTCCCGGGCTGCTACGCGGGACGCATGCCGCACGTGCACTTCGAGGTCTATCCGAGCCTGGCCAAAAGCACCAGCGCGGCCAACCGCATCAAGACGTCGCAGTTCGGCTTTCCGACGGCGATGCTGGCCGAGGCCTACGCGTCCACTGGCTACACGGCCAGCGTGCGCAACCTGGCCAACATCACCTACGCGACCGACAACGTGTTCAGCGACGGCACCGCGCTGCAGATCGCCAGCGTGACGGGCAGCGCGAGCCTGGGCTACGTAGCCACCTTGACAGTAGGGGTTTCCCTCTAAACCTGTACGGCCGGCCGCGGAATCGCCTTACAATCGAAAAATGACGACACCGATCCTGCACTTCTCACACGGTAACAGCTTCCCGGCCGGTAGCTACGCCAAGTTCCTCGACCAGCTGCGCGCCGATTTCGACATCCGCGCGGTCGACATGTACGGCCACGATCCGGACTATCCGGTCAGCGACGGCTGGCCCATGCTGGTCGAGCACCTGATCGCCACGCTGGAGAGTTATGGCGAACCGGCCATCCTGGTCGGCCATTCGCTGGGCGGGATGCTGAGCATGATGGCGGCGCGCGAGCGTCCGGACCTCGTGCGCTGCGTGGTCATGCTCGATTCGCCCGTGGTGGCGGGCTGGCGCGCCATGTTGTGGCGCGTGGTGAAGACCAAGCAAAGCTGGAGCGACTATTTTTCGCCGGCCCGCCTGTCGCGCCGGCGGCGCACAGTGTGGCCGAGCGTGCAGGCGGCCTACGACCATTTCATTTCCAAGCCGGTGTTCGCAAGCTGGGCCCCCGGCGTGCTGCACGACTACCTGGAACATGGACTCGAACCCCACCCGGACGGCGTGCAGCTGCGCTTTTCGCGCGAGGTGGAGACCGAGATTTACCGCGGCCTGCCGCACCACCTGGGCAGCGTGATGGATAAAACCTACCCGGTGCCGATCGGCTTCATCGCCGGCACCGAATCGGTGGAGCTGCGCCAGGCCGGCCTGGACGCCACGCGCAAGCTGGTGGGCGATAATTTTGCCGAGATCCCCGGCGGCGGCCATCTGTTCCCGATGGAGTCGCCCGAGCTGGCGGGTCGCCTGACGCGCGAGATGATCGCCAGGCTGCTCACGCAGCGATAGCGCCGGCAAAAAGGAGGCTGGCACTGTCGCGGCCAGGGGCTTTTCGCGTAAAATCGCGGGAAATCCCTCTTCTTTCTTCTGGAACGACACGTATGAGCATTAAATCCGATAAATGGATCCGCAAGATGGCGGCGGAAACGGGCATGATCGAGCCTTTTGAGCCGGGCCAGGTCAAGGAGCTCGATGGTCAGAAAATCGTTTCATACGGCACCTCGAGCTACGGCTACGATATCCGCTGCGCCGACGAGTTCAAGCTGTTCACCAATATTAATACCACCATCGTCGACCCCAAGAACTTCGACGAAAACAACTTCGTCGACGTCTCGGGCAAGGGCTTCTGCATCATCCCGCCCAATTCGTTCGCGCTGGCGCGCACGGTCGAATACTTCCGCATCCCACGCAACGTACTGACCATCTGCCTGGGCAAATCGACCTACGCGCGCTGCGGCATCATCGTCAACGTCACCCCGTTCGAGCCGGAATGGGAAGGCTTCGTGACCCTGGAGTTCTCCAACACCACGCCGCTGCCGGCCAAGATCTACGCCAACGAAGGCGTGGCGCAGGTGCTGTTCTTCGAATCGGACGAAGTGTGCGAAGTGTCGTACAAGGACCGCGGCGGCAAATACCAGGGCCAGGTTGGCGTGACCTTGCCGAAAGCCTGAACGCCGCCCACCGGGCCGCGCGCATAAAAAAAGGACCCCGCGGGTTCCTTTTTTGTTGGGCAGGGGACGTTGCCGCCCCCTGAAGTACTGCTTACTGACGCACGCAGTCGACAAAATAACCGCGCTTGCCATCGACCTCGCGCTTGACCAGTCCGTGCACGTCGGTCTCGAAGCCCGGGAAGCGCTCGTTGAAGTCGCGTGCGAAGCGCAGGTAGTCGACGATGGTCTTGTTAAAGCGCTCGCCCGGAATCAGGAGCGGAATGCCCGGCGGGTAAGGCGTGAGCAGGATCGCCGTGATGCGCCCTTCCAGCTCCTCGATCGCCACGCGGTCGATTTCGCGGTGCGCCATCTTGGCAAAGGCGTCCGACGGCTTCATCGCCGGGATCATGTCTGACAAATACATCTCGGTCGTCAGGCGCGCCACGTCGTACGTCTTGTAGAAGTCGTGGATCTGCTGGCACAGGTCGCGCAGGCCCATCGCTTCGTAGCGCGGATTGGCCGCCGCGAACTCCGGCAGGATGCGCCACATCGGCTGGTTCTTGTCGTAGTCGTCCTTGAACTGCTGCAGCGCCGTGACCAGCGTGTTCCAGCGGCCCTTGGTGATCCCGATGGTAAACATGATGAAGAACGAATACAGCCCGCACTTCTCGATGATCACGCCGTGTTCGGCCAGGTACTTGGTCACGATGGAGGCTGGAATGCCGGACTCGCCGAACACGCCGTCGAGCGACAGACCGGGGGTGACGACGGTCGCCTTGATCGGGTCGAGCATGTTAAAGCCCGGGGCAAGGTTGCCGAAACCGTGCCAGTCGTCCTCGGCGCGGATCATCCAGTCGTCCTGGGTGCCGATGCCTTCTTCCGAGAAGGTGTCCGGACCCCAGACCTGGAACCACCAGTCGTTGCCGAATTCGGCGTCGACCTTTTTCATGGCGCGGCGGAAGTCGAGCGCTTCGAAAATCGATTCCTCCACCAGCGCGGTGCCGCCCGGCGCTTCCATCATGGCCGCGGCCACGTCGCACGAGGCGATGATCGAATACTGCGGCGAGGTCGAGGTGTGCATCAGGTACGCCTCGTTGAAGGCATCCTGGTCCAGTTTGACGGTTTCGGACTCGCGCACCAGCACTTGCGACGCCTGCGACAGGCCGGCGAGCAGCTTGTGGGTCGACTGGGTCGAGAAGATCATCGACTCCTTGGCGCGCGGGCGGTCCTTGCCGATCGCGTGCATGTTCTTGTAGAAGTCGTGGAAGGTCGCATGCGGCAGCCACGCTTCGTCGAAGTGCAGGGTGTCGATCTTACCGTCCAACATTTCGCGCAGGGTTTCGACGTTGTAGACCACGCCGTCGTAGGTCGACTGGGTGATCGTCAGGATGCGCGGCTTCTTGTTGACCGCCTGACGCGCGAACGGATTGGCTTCGATCTTGCGGGCGATCGATTCGGGCGTGAATTCTTCGAGCGGAATCGGCCCGATGATGCCCAGGTGATTCCGGGTCGGCATCAGGAACACGGGAATGGCGCCGCACATGATGATCGAGTGCAGGATCGACTTGTGGCAGTTGCGGTCGACCACGACGATGTCGCCCGGGGCGACGGTCGAGTGCCATACCATCTTGTTCGAGGTCGAGGTGCCGTTGGTCACAAAATAGCAGTGGTCGGCGTTGAAGATGCGCGCGGCGTTGCGCTCGGACTTGGCGACCGGGCCGGTGTGGTCGAGCAGCTGGCCGAGTTCCTCGACGGCGTTGCAGACGTCGGCGCGCAGCATGTTCTCGCCGAAGAACTGGTGGAACATCTGGCCGATCGGCGACTTGAGAAAAGCCACGCCGCCCGAGTGGCCGGGGCAGTGCCAGGAGTACGAACCGTCGTTGGCGTAGTTGACCAGCGCGCGGAAGAACGGCGGCGCCAGGCCGTCGAGGTAGGACTTGGCTTCGCGGATGATGTGGCGCGCCACGAATTCGGGCGTGTCCTCGAACATGTGGATGAAGCCGTGCAGTTCGCGCAGGATGTCGTTCGGGATGTGGCGCGAGGTGCGCGTCTCGCCGTAGATGTAGATCGGGATGTCCGAGTTCTTGTGGCGGATCTCTTTCACGAACGCGCGCAGCGCGATCAGGGCCGAATCGGTGTCTTCGATCGAGCCGCTGCCGAATTCCTCGTCATCGATCGAGAGCACGAAGGCCGAGGCGCGCGACTGCTGCTGGGCGAACTGCGACAGGTCGCCGTAGCTGGTCACGCCAAGCACCTCCATGCCCTCTTTTTCCATCGCCTCGGCGAGCGCGCGGATACCGAGCCCGGAGGTGTTCTCGGAACGAAAATCCTCGTCGATAATGACGATTGGGAAACGAAATTTCATGGACAGCTCCAAAGCGAAGCGCCGCGAGGGTGTCCACGCCTGTGCGGGACGCCGCTCACGGCACCGGTCAAAAAAAGAAGAAGCGGATTTTCGCAGAAATGGCGGCAATCCGGTGAAAAAACTTTTGCTAGATTAACTACAAGCGGGCCGTAGTGTCGCACACTATGCCCGCCATCGCGAAAGCGTGCCGGATCAGTGGTGCGCGACGGCGCCCGCACCCATCAGCGCGCCGATCGGATCGACGTGCAGCCAGGCGAACACGCCGAGCAAAATCCCCACCGCGGCCACCGCGTAGGCGCCGATCATCAGCCACTTTTTACGCGTCAGCAGGGTGATCGCCGCCAGCGAAATGGCGATCTGTTCGGCCGTGGTGGCCAGCGCCCACTGGTGATGCTGGTGCATCTTGGCGTCGGACTGCCGGTTCCAGTCGTCGGCCTTGGCGTCGAGCGCCTCGGCTTGTTTGCGGATGTCGTCCTTTTCAAGCTTGTAGCGCACCACGTCGGCCTTGTATTTTTCCGGATCGACGCCGGGCAGCACCATCGCCAGTTCGGCCAGGTTCTGCTTGTTCGACTTGGCCTGGTAGTAGTTCCAGCTGTTGGCCGCCTTGGTCTTTTCGATGGCGGCGTTGTTCTTGTACAGGGCCGCGTCGTTCTGGGTGGCGCCGCCCTGGTAGCCGAACATGGCGCCGACGGTTGCCAACACCGCCGTCATGACGGCGATATTGTTCGAAAAGGGATCGTTGTTGTGGGCCGCGTGTTCGACCGCGTGGTCGTGCGGTCCGTGTACGTGAAAACCGTGTCCTGACATGGTGCTAGTTCGCTTTCTTGGTATAGGTGACGAAGGCGTAATCGAAGCCGTTGGCGTCCGAGCGATGCGCCTCGCGCGCGCTCTCGGACCATTGCAGCGGGTCGAGCGGCGGGAAAAACGTGTCGCAATCGAAGGTGCGCGCGATTTCGGTGACGATCACCGACTGCGCCAGCGCCAGGGTCTGGGCATAAATCTGGGCGCCGCCGATCACGAAGGCCGGCGCATCGCCCGCCAGCGCAATCGCGTGCGGCACCGACAGGGCGCGTTCGACGCCGTCGCGCTGCCAGTCGACGTCGGTGGTGACGACGATGTTGCGCCGGTTCGGCAGCGGGCGGCCGATCGAATCGAACGTCTTGCGGCCCATGATGATCGGGTGGCCCGTGGTCAGGCGCTTGAAGTGCGCCAGGTCTTCCGGCAGGCGCCAGGGCAGGGTGTTGTCGATGCCGATGCCGCGCGCGGCGTCCATCGCGACGATGAGAGTCAGTGTGCTCATAAAGCCTCAGTATTTCCAAACAGATCAGAAGGTCGCCATTATGGTGCAAATTCGCGAATTGGCAAGATTTTCAAGACTCGTATGGCGCCCGGGCCGGACGAACCGCAGCTTATTTTCAGTCTGCCAATTAACAAATCATTACTCACTTGTTTGTTCGTATATCCTTAATTACAAAGGAGAAATTGGCAAATCAAAAACTAAGTGTTGGGTTAAAACGTCACATCTTAATTTCTATAGGGCAACTTCGACGATTGCTGTATGGTGTTTCCACATTCGCGTCAATATAGATCGAAATTGCACGCTTTTACCGACCGCGCGGATGCCCCCATGTTCTTGGAGACCAGATGAAGCACCCACTTAGCAGCAGCACAGGCGCCCGACCGCGCGCCACCCTGGCATTAGCGGACGGCACGCTGTTCGAAGGCAGCGCCATCGGCGCGACCGGCCAGGCCAGCGGCGAAGTCGTGTTCAACACGGCCATGACCGGCTACCAGGAAGTGCTGACCGATCCGAGCTACACGCGCCAGATCGTCACGCTGACCTATCCGCACATCGGCAACACCGGCATCAACAGCGAAGACGGCGAGTCGGCGCGGGTGCAGGCGGCGGGCTTGATTATCCGCGACCTGCCTTTGCTGGCCTCGAATTTCCGCTCGACCCAGAGCCTGTCCGATTACCTGGTGCAGCAGGGCGTGGTGGCAATTGCCGATATCGATACCCGCAAGCTCACCCGCCTGCTGCGCGAGAAAGGTGCGCAGAACGGCGCCATCGTCGTCGGCGCCGAGCCGGGCCAGGCGCTGGCCCTGGCGCGCGCCTTTCCCGGCCTCGATGGCATGGACCTGGCGCGCGTGGTCTCCACGCAAGCGCCCTACGAATGGACCGAGGGCTTGTGGCAGCTCGGCGCGGGCTTCGCGCCCCAGAGCGCGCCGCACCTGCACGTGGTGGCCTACGACTATGGCGTGAAAACCAATATCCTGCGCATGCTGGCCGGGCGCGGCTGCCGCGTCACGGTGCTGCCGGCGCAGGCGAGCGCGCAGGACGCGCTCGCGCTCAAGCCCGATGGCATCTTCCTGTCGAACGGCCCGGGCGACCCGCAGGCCTGCGACTATGCCATCGCCGCCGCGCGCACCCTGATCGACAGCGGCACGCCGGTGTTCGGCATCTGCCTCGGCCACCAGATCATGGCGCTCGCTTCGGGCGCGCGCACGGTCAAGATGAAGTTCGGCCACCGCGGCGCCAACCACCCGGTGCAGGACCTCGCCACGGGCAAGGTCGCGATCACGTCGCAGAACCACGGCTTCGCGGTCGATGCCGCCACCTTGCCGGCCAATTGCCGGGTCACCCACGTGTCGCTGTTCGACGGCACCTTGCAAGGCTTCGAGCGCACGGACAAGCCGGCCTTTTGCTTCCAGGGCCACCCCGAAGCGTCCCCCGGCCCGCACGACCTGGCCGTCCTGTTCGACCGTTTTGTCACCCTGATGGAAAGCCACAAACATGCCTAAGCGCGCAGATATCCGCAGCATCCTGATTATTGGCGCCGGACCGATCGTGATCGGCCAGGCGTGCGAGTTCGATTATTCCGGGGCCCAGGCCTGCAAGGCGCTGCGCGAGGAGGGCTACAAGGTCATCCTCGTCAACAGCAACCCGGCCACCATCATGACCGACCCCGAAATGGCCGACGCCACCTACATCGAGCCGATCGCCTGGGAAGTGGTGGCGCGCATCATCGCCAAGGAGCGTCCCGACGCCATCCTGCCGACCATGGGCGGGCAAACCGCGCTTAATTGCGCGCTCGACCTGCACCGCCACGGCGTGCTGGCAGAATTTGGCGTGGAGCTGATCGGCGCCACGCCCGAAGCGATCGACAAGGCCGAGGACCGGGCCAAGTTCAAGGCGGCCATGACCAGCATCGGCCTGGCATCGGCCCGTTCGGGCGTGGCGCACAGCATGGCCGAAGCCTGGGAAGCGCAGGCTTCGCTCGGCTTTCCGGTCGTGATCCGGCCGTCGTTTACGATGGGCGGCAGCGGCGGCGGCATTGCCTACGACGCCGCGCAGTTCCACACCATCTGTCAGCGCGGGCTGGAACTGTCGCCGACAAACGAGCTGCTGATCGAAGAGTCGCTGCTCGGGTGGAAGGAATTCGAGATGGAAGTCGTGCGCGACAAGGCGGATAACTGCATCATCGTCTGCTCCATCGAAAACCTCGATCCGATGGGCGTGCACACGGGCGACTCGATCACCGTGGCGCCGGCGCAGACCTTGACCGACAAGGAATACCAGATCATGCGCAACGCTTCGGTCGCGGTACTGCGCGAAGTGGGCGTGGACACGGGCGGCTCGAACGTGCAGTTCGCGGTCAACCCGCAAGACGGGCGCATGATCGTCATCGAAATGAACCCGCGCGTCTCGCGTTCCTCGGCGCTGGCCAGCAAAGCCACCGGTTTTCCGATCGCCCGCGTGGCGGCCAAGCTGGCGGTCGGTTTTACGCTCGACGAACTGCGCAACGAGATCACCGGCGGCGCCATGCCTGCCTCGTTCGAGCCGTCGATCGACTACGTGGTGACCAAGATCCCGCGCTTCGCCTTCGAAAAATTCCCCGGCGCCGACGAACACCTGACCACCCAGATGAAGTCCGTCGGCGAAGTCATGGCGATCGGGCGCACCTTCCAGGAGTCGTTCCAGAAGGCGCTGCGCGGGCTGGACATCGGCGTCGACGGCGTGCGCCGCGACGGCATGCAGACCGGACGCGCTGTGATCGAGGAAGAATTGAGCAAACCGGGCCCGGACCGCATCTGGTACGTGGGCGAAGCGTTCGCCCAGGGCTTCACCCAGGACGAGGTGCATGCCTGCAGCGCCATCGACCCGTGGTTCCTGGCCCAGATCCATGACCTGGTCGAGATCGAGCTGTGGGTCGAACAGCAAACCCTGGCCGCGCTGGACAAGCCGGTCATGTACCGCCTCAAGCAGCAGGGCTTTGGCGACCGCCGCCTGGCGGCGCTGCTGGGCGCGAGCGAGCAGGCGGTGCGCGAGGCGCGCCATGCGCTCGGCGTGCGCCCCGTGTACAAGCGGGTCGACACCTGCGCGGCCGAATTTTCGACCAGTACCGCCTACCTGTACTCGACCTACGACGAAGAATGCGAAGCGGCGCCTAGTTCGCGCAGCAAGATGATGGTGCTCGGCGGTGGCCCGAACCGCATCGGGCAGGGCATCGAATTCGACTACTGCTGCGTGCACGCGGCCATGGCCCTGCGCGAGGACGGCTACGAGACCATCATGGTCAACTGCAATCCGGAGACCGTATCGACCGACTTCGACACCTCCGACCGCCTGTATTTCGAGCCGGTGACGCTGGAGGACGTGTTAGAGATCGTCGCCCTCGAGCAGCCCGCCGGCGTGATCGTGCAGTATGGCGGCCAGACTCCCTTGCGCCTGGCGCTGGCGCTGGAAGCGGCCGGCGTGCCGGTCATCGGTACCTCGCCCGACATGATCGACGCCGCCGAAGACCGCGAGCGCTTCCAGCACTTCCTGCACAAGCTCGACCTGCGCCAGCCGCAGAACCGCACCGCGCGCACCGAGCCTGAAGCGGTACGCCTGGCCGGCGAGATCGGCTACCCGCTGGTGGTGCGTCCCTCGTATGTGCTGGGCGGGCGCGCGATGGAGATCGTGCACGAGCAGGCCGACCTGGAACGCTACATGCGCGAAGCGGTCAAGGTCTCGCACGATTCGCCGGTGCTGCTGGACCGCTTCCTGAACGACGCCATCGAGGTCGATGTCGATTGCATCTGCGACGGCGAACGCACGCTGATCGGCGGCGTGATGGAGCATATCGAGCAGGCCGGCATTCACTCGGGCGACTCGGCCTGTTCGCTGCCGCCGCATTCGCTGAGCGAGGCCACGGTGCTTGAAATCAAGCGCCAGACCGCGCTGATGGCCAAGGAGTTGAACGTGGTCGGCCTGATGAACGTGCAGTTCGCGGTCCAGCAAAAGCGGGTCGATGGACGCGTGCACGACGTTGTGTACGTACTCGAAGTGAACCCGCGCGCCTCGCGCACCGTGCCGTTCGTGTCCAAGGCCACCGGACTGCAACTGGCAAAGATCGCCGCGCGCTGCATGGCCGGGCAGTCCCTGCACAGCCAGGGCATGCTTGGCGAAGCGGTGGCGCCGTGCTTTTCCGTCAAGGAAGCCGTGTTCCCGTTCGCTAAATTCCCCGGGGTGGACACCATCCTCAGTCCGGAAATGAAATCGACCGGTGAAGTCATGGGCGTCGGGCCTACGTTCGGCGAAGCCTACTTCAAGGCCCAGCTGGGCGCCTCGGTCAAGGTGCCGCGCGCCGGCCTGGTGTACCTGCGCGTCAAGCGCGGCGACCAGGCGCGCGCGGTGGCGCTGGCGCGCCAGATGGTTGCGGACGGCTTCACCCTGTGCGCCAGCCTGGTGACGGCGACCGTCATCCGCGCCGCCGACGTGGCGGTCGAGGAGATCGACGACGCCGTCATCCTGGAGCGCCTGGCGGCGCGCCAGATCGCGCTGATGGTCCTGACCGTCGACGAAAAACGCAGCGCCGTGGTGGCCTCGCGGCCGCTGCGGGTTGCCGCGCTGGCCGCCGGCACGGTGGTGTGCACCACCATCGCCGCGGCCGAATGCATGGCCGAAGCGGCGCGCCACGCCGATACCTGCGGCCTGGCTTCGTTGCAGGAACTGCACGGCAAGCGCGCCGCCGCCGCACCAGCACCGCATGCACGTGCCGAACCCGGCGCGGCCGACCTGGCCGCAGCGTCCACCGTGCTGCCCGAGCGGCGCGCCCGTTCGCGCGAACGCAGCGCCGGCGGCACGCCGCTCAAGCTGTTCATCCGCCAGCCGTTCACCGAATCGGACGCCGAGCAGCAGCGCCTGATCGGCGACATCATGGACCTGATCGACAGCGCCAACGGCCTGCCGCACCCGTTCGACTACCTGACCGGCACCCGCGCCGAAAGCGCCGACACCTTCAAGAAGTCGTTCGAGCGCGATTATCACCTGCCGTTCACGCCCAAGAACTTCCGCGACCATCGTCTGGGCCTGCTCGACCATGCCGATGCGGTGGTCAACATCCGGGTCGGCATGAGCGAGAGCAGCGCATTCGAACTCGGTTACCACATCTTCAAGGGACGCTGCACGCCTGTGCTGTTCCTGGTGTGGAAGCACGCGCCGATCAAGACCACCCTGATCCGCGAGCTGCAGGACCTGTGCGACGTCACCTACCTCGAATTCGAGCATGTCGACGAACTACGCAAGGGCATTCACGCATTTTTCGGCAGCCTTGGGCGCGGCACGGGCAACGCCACCATACACAGTCACAAGGAGTAAAGCATGTTCGCCAATCTGAAAATCAGGACACTCGTCATCGGTGTCCTCGGCTTCCTCATCACGCTGATGGTCACCATCGGCGCCATGGGCATCTACAGCGGCCGCCATGCGGTCAGCCTGGTACGCGACGTGACCGTCGAAGACGAGCGCAATACCACCGTGCAGACCGCCATCCGGCTCGAAATGGAACTCAATCGCAGCCAGATCCTGCAGGCGCTCCAGCACAATCCGGTCCTGTCATGGTCGCAGCTGCACGATCATCCGCTGACGGTCCACTTCGACCAGATCGAGGCGATTGCCGGGCGCACCGCCAAGCGCTGGGAAGAATACATCGCCGCCATCAAGACGCCTGAAGAAAAGCGCCTGGCCGACGAGTGGTATGCCAAGAGCGATGCACTGGGAATCGGCAACGTGCGCGCCGCCGCCGCCTTTATCAAGGCCGAGAAGTGGGACGACGCCGAAACGGTTTTGATCAAGAAGATCAACCCGGGCTACCGGATCGGCGACACGACCCTGGCCACGCTCAAGGAGCTGGCCGCCAAGCGCGTCAAGGCCGATGACGACATGGTCAACGCCAGCCTCGCGCGCATCGCCTACGGCATGGTCGGCATCCTGCTGCTCGGCGTGGGGCTGGGCATCGCGGTCGGCTGGACGCTGGTGCGCGCCATCTCGGCGCCGCTGCAGGAGGCCATGCGCATTGCCGTGCGCGTCGCCGACGGCGACCTGACCGGGCAGATCGCCTCGCACGGGAACAACGAAATCGGCGCCTTGCTCGGCGCAATGGACAAGATGAAGTCGAACCTGGCGCAGATCGTTTCTGAGGTGCGCAGCAGTACCGACACCATTTCGAGCGCGTCGAGCGAAATCGCGGCGGGTAACACCGACCTGTCGGACCGCACCAGCTCCCAGGCCAGTTCGCTGGAGCAGACCGCCGCCTCGATGGAGGAATTGACCTCCACCGTGCGCCAGAACGCCGACAACGCGCGCCAGGCCAACGTGCTGGCGCTGTCGGCGTCGGAAGTGGCGACCAAGGGCGGCCTGGTGGTGGCGCAGGTGGTCGAGACCATGGGATCGATCAACGCGTCGTCGAAAAAGATCGTCGACATCATCGCCGTCATCGACGGCATCGCCTTCCAGACCAATATCCTGGCGCTCAATGCCGCGGTCGAAGCGGCGCGCGCCGGCGAGCAGGGACGCGGCTTCGCGGTGGTGGCCTCGGAGGTGCGCAACCTGGCGCAGCGTTCGGCCGGCGCGGCCAAGGAGATCAAGCAGCTGATCGGCGACTCGGTCGACAAAGTCGACAGCGGCGCCAAGCTGGTCGACCAGGCCGGCCTGACGATGCAGGAAATCGTCACCAGCATCCACCGGGTCACCGACATCATGGGCGAAATCACCACCGCCAGCGCCGAGCAGACGGCCGGCATCGACCAGATCAACGAAGCGGTCGGGCAGATGGATTCGATCACCCAGCAAAACGTGGCCCTGGTCGAGGAAGCCGCCGCGGCGGCCGGCCTGCTGCAGGAGCAGGCCGGTACGCTCACGCAGGTGGTCAGCGTCTTCAAGCTCGATGGCGCGGCGGCGTCGATGGCGGCGGTGCGCCAGGCGCCGCAGCGCAAGGCAGCCGTGGCGCCGCGTGCGGCGGGCAAACCGGCGCCTGCCGCGCGCAAGCTGGCCGCTCCCAAGCCGGCGCCGCAAAAACGCGCCGCCAGCACGGCGGCCGCATCGGACTGGGAAGAGTTCTGAGTCGTACGCGCATGGCGGCCGGGCGGGCGCCCTGATGCGGTGCCCGCCCGTTTCGTAACAAACTGTCATTGATCCATATCATTGACGATCGACCGTTCGCTGCTGGCGAACAGGCACCACATACCAAATGTTGGTTTAAGAAGACAAGCGACAAATCTTCGATGTAAGGCGTTATTTCTTTCAGGTATCGTGTTTTCAGACAGGCAGCGTGGGCACCACAACCGGCCACGCGCCTTGCCGAAGCACTTCACTGGGAGACTGCATGACGCACCCGCTCGGCGGCTCGGGGACTCGTCCCGGCGCCACTCTCACGCTCGAGGATGGCACGCTGTTGCGCGGCAGCGCAGCCGGCGTTCCAAGCCAGGCCAGCGGCGACATCTTCTTCAACACGGCCATGCCGGGGGCCAGGACATCCTGGCTGGCCGCGGTTTCGCGCGCCGTACGGTCACCGTCAGCGTCAGCGCCAGCGTCACCGTCACCTTCACCTTCACCTTCACCTTCACCTTCACCTTCACCTATCGGCACATCGGCAACAGCGCCGCCGGCACGGCGGACAGCGCGTCGGCGCGCGCGCACGGCGCCGCCCGCGGCTTCGGCATCGAATCGACCATCTCGCGCATGCTCCCCGGGCGCGGTTGCAGGGCCACCGCGCTACCAGCCGCCGCGCGTGCGGCCCCGGCATTTCAACGCTTCTCTTCCGACCAGTAATTCAAGGAGTATCGAATGTTCGACAATATCAGCATCAAAAGCCTCGTCACAGGCGTTCTCGGCTTCCTGATCGTGCTCATCGTGGCCATTGGCGCCATGAGTATTTACGGGGCCTCGCATTCGGTCGCCCTGATTCGCGACGTGACGCTCGCGGATTACAAAAACAGCTCGGTGCAGGTCGCCAGCCGTCTCGAAATGGAACTCAATCGCAGCCAGATCCTGCAGGCGCTGCAGCACAATCCCGTGCTGGCCTCGTCGCAACTGCACGACCATGCGCTGACCGTGCACTTCGACCAGATCGAAGCGATCACGGCGCGCGCCGCCAAGCGCTGGCAGGAATACCTGGGTGCCATCAAATCGCCCGAAGAGAAGCTCCTGGCCGAACAGTGGTACGCCAGGAGCGAAGGACTTGGGCTCGACAACGTGCGCGCGGCGGCGGCATCGATCAAGGCCGGCAAGTGGGACGAGGCCGAACTGATATTGATCAAGAAAATCAACCCGGCCTACCGGGCGGGCGACGCGGCGATGGAGCGCATGAAGGAAGCCGTGGCCACGCGCGTGAACAACGACGAAGCGCGCGTCGCGGATGAACTCAAGCAGATTGGCTACGGCATGGTGGCGGTGCTGGTGGTGGGCGTGGCGCTCGGGATCGCGGTTGGCGGGGCGCTGCTGCGCGCAATTTCGCTGCCGCTGCGCGAAGCCATGCGGATCGCCGTGCGCGTCGCCGACGGCGACCTGACCGGACAAATAAGCAAGCACGGACGTAACGAAATCGGCGCCTTGCTCGGCGCGCTCGACAAGATGAAAGCCAACCTGGCCGGCATCGTGTTGGAGGTGCGCAGCAGCACCGACACCATTTCGAGCGCATCGAGCGAAATCGCGGCGGGTAACACCGACCTGTCGGACCGCACCAGCTCCCAGGCCAGTTCGCTGGAGCAGACCGCCGCCTCGATGGAAGAATTGACTTCCACCGTGCGCCAGAACGCCGACAACGCGCGCCAGGCCAATGTGCTGGCCCTGTCGGCCTCGGAAGTGGCGACAAAAGGCGGCGTGGTGGTCGCGCAGGTGGTCGAGACCATGGGGTCGATCAACGCGTCGTCGAAAAAGATCGTCGACATCATCGCCGTCATCGACGGCATCGCGTTCCAGACCAATATCCTTGCGCTCAATGCCGCGGTCGAAGCGGCGCGCGCCGGGGAACAGGGACGCGGCTTCGCGGTGGTGGCCTCGGAGGTGCGCAACCTGGCGCAGCGCTCGGCCGGCGCCGCCAAGGAAATCAAGCAGCTGATCGGCGACTCGGTCGACAAGGTCGACAGCGGCGCCAGGCTGGTCGACCAGGCCGGCGTGACGATGAAGGAAATCGTCACCAGCATCGCCCGCGTGACCGACATCATGGGCGAAATCACCACTGCCAGCGCCGAGCAGACGGCCGGCATCGACCAGATCAACGAAGCGGTCGGGCAGATGGATTCGATCACCCAGCAAAACGTGGGCCTGGTCGAGGAAGCGGCCGCCGCGGCCAGCCTGCTGAAAGAGCAGGCCGGCGCGCTGACGCAGGTGGTCAGCGTGTTCAAGGTCGATGGTGGGCCGGCGCGCTCGCCGGATACGGCGCGCAAGGCCCCCGTGCGCAAAGCCGCCGCCACGCTCCCGCGCCTGGCGGTCAAACCCCAGCCGGCAGCGCCAAGGGCCGCCGCACCGAAAGCGGCCGCCCCCAAGCGCGCGGCCGGCGCCGCCGTGGAAGCCGATTGGGAAGAGTTTTAAAAGAGTTTTAAGTAAGCCGCCCGGCGCTGCGGGTCCTTGCCTAGACCGCGACCGGCGCCTTGATCGAGGCGTGCGATTCGTAGCCGACGACCTCGAAGTCCTCGAACTTGTAGTCGAACAGCGAGTCGGGTTTGCGCTTGATGACCAGGCGCGGCAGCGCGAACGGCTCGCGCGACAGTTGCAGGTCCACCTGCTCCATGTGGTTCGAGTACAGGTGGCAGTCGCCGCCGGTCCAGACGAAGTCGCCCACTTCGAGGCCGGCCTGCTGGGCCATCATGTGGGTCAGGATCGCGTACGAAGCGATATTGAACGGCACGCCCAGGAAAATGTCGGCGCTGCGCTGGTACAGCTGGCAGGACAGCTTGCCGTCGGCGACATAGAACTGGAACAGCGCGTGGCACGGCGGCAGCTTCATGTTCGGGATATCGGCCACGTTCCAGGCCGAGACGATCATGCGGCGCGAGTCGGGAGTGCTCCTGATCTGCTCCATCACCTGTGAGATCTGGTCGATATGCTCGCCGCCAGGGGTGGGCCAGCTGCGCCACTGGTAGCCGTAGATGGGACCGAGATCGCCCTTGGCGTCGGCCCAGTCGTCCCAGATGCTGACGCCGTTGTCCTTGAGGTAGCCGATATTGGTGGAGCCGGCCAGGAACCAGATCAACTCATGGATGATGGATTTGAGATGCACCTTCTTGGTGGTCACCAGCGGGAAACCATCCTGCAGGTTAAAGCGCATCTGATGGCCGAAGACGGAGCGCGTACCGGTGCCGGTGCGGTCGGTTTTTTCGGTGCCATGGTCTTTCACATGGCGCATGAAGTCGAGGTATTGGCGCATCGTCAAAATAGCGGATTATAACTCACGGGCGGGCCATGGCCCGCGCCAGCAGTTCGACGCTGTCGCGCACGCGCTGGTCGGGCAGGGCGGCGAGGTTCTCGCCGACGTACAGTTCCACGACGCAGGTATCGGGCAGCGCGCCATGGGCGGCGCGGCCGAACAGCCATGTCTTGTGCTCGTGCGCGATGCGGTCGCGGATCGCCAACGCCCGTTCGCGCGCGACCGGCAGGTGCAGGTGCAGCATGTTCGCCTGCGGACGCGCCGGATTGACGCCGATCGCGGGAAACTCGCGCAGCACCTCGTAGAGCCACTCGGTACGGCGGAAGTAATGCGGCATCGCGGCCAGGCGCGCGTCGAACTGCATCGCCGCAGCCACCACGTAGGGCGAGCGGTGGATCACGTTGCCGCCTTCGCGGCGAAACCACTCGGCGGCGCGTTCGACGAACGCGCGCCGGCCGGCGAGCATGGCGCCACCGAGGCCGCCGATGCCCTTGTAGAGCGACACGTAGACCGAATCGAAGCCCGCGGCGATCTCGCGCAACGGGCGCTGGTAACCGGCGGCCGATTCCCACAGGCGCGCGCCGTCCATGTGCAGGTGCGCGTTGCGGGTGCGGCAGTGGGCCTTGATCGCTTCGAGCTCCTCCCACGGCGGATTCTGGCCGCCGATTTCGCGCATCGGAATTTCCATGGCGACGGCGCCGAGTTTATCGGGGATGGCGCGCAAGTCGGCGCTCGTCCAGGGGCGGTGACGGTCGCCCGTTTGCAGCGCGTGGAAGTGTCCGAGCAGCTGGTAGTTCGATTTTTCGTGCACGATGATGTGCGAGGTCGGATGGAGCGCTACCAGGCGGCTGGCGCGGTCCTCGCAGGCCAGGCGCAGGGCGGTGACCTGGGCCATGGTCCCGCTGATGCAGAACACGGCCGACTCGAAGCCGAGCAGGTCCGCGATTTTCTGCTCGAACTCCTCGATCAGCGCGCCGTTGCCGTAGACGTCATGGGCGATGCGGTTATCCTCGCACCACGCGGCCATGGCGGCGAACATCTCCGCCGGCGTACGCGCCCGATGGCCCGGCAGCACCGTATGGCACTGTTGAAACAACTCCGCATCCGTCACCACGATCTCCTTGCGCAACTATTCCCCACCGGGGTCTGACCTCTGATTCGAAACATTGTTAAACCGGCGGCCGGCGCCGCCTTGCAATGTCCGCTAAACCGGTCCAAAGCGTTGACCTGGTTGGTGCAATCGTTGTAAAACTGGGGTCTGTCCCCGGTTTTGCAACGAAAATGTTAAAAGTTTCGAATCAGAGGTCAGACCCCGGTTGGGGTGGTCAGGCGGCCTCGTGGGCGATGTGGACGTTGTGGAACTGCAGGGCGGCGAGGTTGGCGTAGATGCCGCCCAGCGCGACCAGCGAGGCGTGGGTGCCGGTTTCGACGATCCGCCCGTCTTCCATCACGATGATGCGGTCGGCCCGCTGCACCGTCGCCAATCGGTGCGCGATGATGACCGTGGTGCGCCCGACCATCGCCGCTTCCAGCGCGCTTTGCACCAGCCGCTCCGATTCGGCGTCGAGCGCGCTGGTGGCTTCGTCGAGCAGCAGCAGCGGCGGATTTTTCAGCAGCGCGCGTGCAATGGCGATCCGTTGCCGCTGTCCGCCCGACAGGCGCACCCCCCGCTCGCCCAGGAACGATTTGTACCCCTGCGGCAGGCGCTCGATGAATTCGTGGGCGGCGGCCATGCGCGCGGCGGCGATCACGTCGGCGTCGCTGGCGTCGGCGCGCCCGTAGCGGATGTTTTCCATGGCGTCGGCCGAGAATATCACCGTGTCTTGCGGGACGATGCCGATGGCGTCGCGCAGGGTGTGCAGGTCGAGCCGCTTGATGTCGACGCCATCCAAGGTGATGGTGCCGCTTTGCGGGTCGTAAAAGCGCAGGAACAGCTGGAACAGGGTGGTCTTGCCGGCGCCGGACGGGCCGACCACGGCCACCGTTTCGCCGGGCGCGATCGACAAGGTCAGGTGGCCCAGCGCGGCCGTCTCGGGGCGCGATGGATACGAGAAGGTGACGTCGTTCAGGGCCAGCGCGGCGCCGGTGGCGGTGCGCGCGGGCAGGGCGACCGGCTTGGCCGGGTTCTGGATCGAGGACTGCACCGACAGCAGTTCGAGCAGGCGTTCGGTGGCGCCGGCGGCGCGCTGGGCTTCGCCCAGCACTTCCGACAGCGCGCCGATCGAGCCGGCCACGATCGACGCATACAAAATGAACTGGCCAAGGTCGCCGCCGGTCATGCTCCCTTCCAGGACGGCGTGCGCGCCCAGCCACAGCACGAACACGATGGTGCCGAACACCAGCACGATGGCGAGCATCGTCAGCAGGGCGCGCGCGCGAATGCGCCGCATCGCGGTCGCAAAAGCGCCTTCGACCGATTTGCCGAAGCGCGCCGATTCGATTTTTTCGTGCGTGAACGCTTGCACGGTCGGCATGGCGTTGAGGATTTCGCCGGCCATGGCCGACGCGTCGGCGATGCGGTCTTGCGAATCGCGCGAGAGCTTGCGCACGCGCCGCCCGAACAGCACGATCGGCACGATCACCGCCACCAGCAGCGCCAGAATGACGGAGGAGAGCTTGACGCTGGTCACGAACAGCATCACCAGGCCGCCCAAAAACAGCAGCACGTTACGCAGCGCCATCGAGATGCTGGTGCCGACCACCGCCTGGATCAGGGTGGTGTCGGTGGTAATGCGCGAGAGGACTTCGCCGGTCTGCGTGGTTTCGAAAAACTCGGGGCTCTGGTCCACCACGTGCTTGTAGACGGCGCTGCGAATGTCGGCGGTGACGCGTTCGCCCAGCCAGCTCACGGTAAAAAAGCGCGCGGCGGTGGCTACGGCCAGCAGCGAGGCCACGCCGAACAGGGCGAGGAAGGTGGCGTCGACATGGCGGATGCTCTTGGCCCCCGCCGAGGCGCCGAAACCGAGGTCGATCATCTGCTTGAAGGCGGCGGGAATGGCCAGGGTGGCGCCGGCGGCGACCACCAGCGCGATCCCGGCCATGAAGAACTGGCGGCGGTACGGGCGCAGGAACGGGAACAGTCCCTTGAATGCGGCGAGGCTTCCTTTGCGGTTCGAGTCGGAAGCGTTGTTGGTGGAACTACCGGGTGTTGCGCTGCTGGTGGAGCTGTTGGTCATCGTGTCAGTGCTTTAGTGTTCGTTTTTTAAAGTTTCATCGCACGGTCGTAACCGGTCATCTCAAGGTAGCCATGGCCGGCCTGCGCCCCGTTGCGCTTGACCGTCACCGCGCCTTCCCAGTACACGGCGCCGGTCGAGCGCCGCGAATCGAGCTCCTGGTCTGGCTGCAGGGGGGTGATCTGCCACTGCGTGGCGCCCGTCGTGATCGTCGTCGCCACCGGGTAGACGGCATGCGTGCGCGGCGACGTCCAGTGGGCCTGCGGCGTAAATACCACCTCGTCGGGGGTGTATTGCGTCACCTTGCCGGCCGCATCGCGTACGGTTGCGTGCGCCCATAGTTTACCACCTTGTTTGCTGCGGATCTGGAAAGCCATCAGCGCCGAGCCGTCGTTCAGGTTGGCGCCGACCCAATTCCAGCCCACGGCCTCGGGCGGCAGCGCTTCGGTGGACCATTCGTGATCGAGCCAGGCGGTTCCTTCGACCGTGCGCGCGGCGCCCTTGCCGGCGCTAGCGGTGCCGCGTACCTTGAGCTGCGGTTCGCTGTAGTAGTAGCTCGCATGCGGACCTTGCGCGCTCTTGCGCGAGTAGCCTTGCTCGCCTTGCAGCAGCACCGGCTGGGTCGGCGCCAGGGTCAGCTCCAGGTTCAGGTGCGGCGAGGCGATGCTTACCTGGTAGGTGCCGTCGGCGCCGCGCACCATGCGCCAGTCGTCCAGTTTGAGGTCGGTGGTGCCGGTTTTGGCGTACGCCAGGCCGAAGCCTTCGCGCACGGTGCGCTGGTCGTGCGCCAGCTTGCCGAGTGCGGGGTCCGACAGCGCCGCGTGGCCGATCATCAGCTGTTTTGGCGCGAACGCGCTCGGGTTGGCGCGGTCATGCCCGGTGGCGCGGCGAAAAAAAGTGACCTGGAAGCCCAGCGGCTTGCCGTCGGCGGTAGTGAGCCAGCCGGTGACGTACCACCATTCGGTGAGGTAGTCCGGATGGGCGCCGTAGTCCGCCGGGAACGACAGCGCGCGTCCGGGCGCGACCACGCCGAACACCGGCGGCGCGGCGTGGCCGATCTGCGCCGCCGCCAGCAGCAGCGCAAGCATGAATCTGCATCCAAATCTGAATCCGAATCGTTTCACCAGTCCTCCCTGACTGCTCGAATAGGTCCGCCCGACAGGGCAAAGCGCCCCGATACCAGCGCCGTGACCACGGACGCGATCAGCAGCACCGCCGCCACGCTGGCCACCAGCGGCCACGGCACGTGCAGCTGCATCGACCAGTGGAACGACTGGGGATTGACCACGTAGACCAGGATCGTGCTGATGATGAAACCCAGGCCGAAGCCGCAGGCCACGCCCAGCGCGGTCAGGGCGCCGCCTTCGAGCGCGAGGATGCGCAGTATCTGCCCGCGCGTGACGCCCACGTGGCGCAGCATGCCGAATTCCTTGGCGCGCGCCAGGGTCTGGGCCGAAAACGTGGCGGCCACGCCGGCCAGGCCAATGGCGATGGCGATCGCTTCGAGCACGTAGGTGACAGCGAAGCTGCGGTCGAAAATCGTCATGCTCAGCGCGCGGATGTCGCCCGGTTTGGCGAAATCGAGCGTGCGTCCGAAGGGCAGGGCGCGCACCTGCTGTTCCAGCTGGTCGGCGCTCACCCCCTTGTTGACCCACATGGCGCTGTCGTTGACCTGCGCGTCGCCGGTCAAGGCGCGGTAGTCCGACAGGCGCATCTGCACCGAGCCGGCTTGCGTGGCGTAGTCGCGCCACACGCCGGCCACAAAAAATTCGCGCAGCCGCCCGCCCAGCGGCATGCGCAAGGTGCCCCCGGCTTTCAAGCCATACAGGTCGACCATCGCTTCCGAGACCCAGACCGGCACCGCGCCACTTGGTACAGGGACGGTGGCGCCGCGGATCAGGAGCGTGCGTGACGGATCGGCGGCGTCGATGGTGCGCGCCATCAGCAGCACGTCGGGCCGCGCCGCATCGAGCGAGATCTGGCGCGAACGCAAAAAGTCCACGCGCGCCGCGCCCGGCAAGGCGGTCAACGCGGCCTGCTGCGGCGGACCGAGGCCGCCGGCGCTGCCGCCGCTGGCGATGCGCACGTACAGGTCGGCCGGCAGCAGCTGCACCAGCCAGTCGTCGAGCGAGACGCGAAAACTCGCTACCATGATCGCCATCGCCACCATCAGGCTGAAGCTCGACAGCACGCCGCCCAGCGCAATGGCGGCCTGGCCGGACGCGTTGGCCAGGCGCGCCATGGTCAGCGCCAGCACCGGATGGCGCACATTGCGGCGCATCGCCGCGCGGTTGACCAGCCCGAAAAGCGAGGCGGCCAGGCGCGGCATCAGGCCGATGCCGCCGATGAGCAGCAGGCCGATGGCGGCGTAGCCGAACAGGGGCAGCTCGAACAGCGGCGGCGCAAACGCCAGCGCGCAGGCCGACACGATGCACAGCGCCGATGGCCACACGCGCGCCAGGCGCGCCAGCGCGACTTCGTCGGTGCCCGACTTGAGCGCCACGGCGGGCGCCGCGCGCGAGGCTTCATAGGCGGGCGCCAGGCACCCGAGCAAGGCCACGCCGAGACCGAGCGTAAAGAACACCAGTGCCGCGACGGGCGTGAACTGGACCGCCGGGCGCGCGCCGGCAAAGTAGCCGGCCCCCAGGTCGCCGCCGAAAAAATGCAGCGCGGTGGCGGCCAGCGCGTAACCGGCGCCGATGCCGAGCAAGGCGCCGAGCACGCCCAGGCTGGCGCCTTCGAGCAGCACCTGGCGCAGCAGCTGGCCGCGTTCGACGCCGAGCACGCGCAGCAGCGCGAACTGGCTGCGGCGCCGGATCACCGACAGCGCCTGGGTCGAAAACACCAGGAAGGCGCCGGTAAACAAGGCCACCAGGGCCAGCACCGTGAGGTTGACGCGGTAGGCGCGGCTCATGCCCTGGTTGCGGCTTTCGGCGTCTTCGTCGTTGGGCTGGCCGACGTTGAAGCGGCCGGGGAAGTCGCGTTCGAGTTCCTGCGCCAGTTCGCGCTCAAAGCTGCCGCGATCGACCCCGTCGCGCAGGCGCAGGTCGACGCGCGTGAGCGTGCCGATCTTATCGAAGCGCCACTGGGCCGCGCCGATGTCCATCACGCCGAGGCGCTGGCCGGGGCGCGCTTGCTGCAGGCCGCCGGCCACGCGCAGGGAAAAGTCGCGCGTGCCCGAGCGCAGCTGCACGCTGCCGCCGCGCTGCACCTTGAGCCAGCTCATGGCCGCCGGCGAGAGGAACACGGCGTCGTCGGCCATCATGTCGAGCATGTTCTCGCTGTCGGTGGCGCCGAGCAGGCCGGGCGAGACGAAGCCCGCCCGAAAGGCGTCCAGGCCGATGATCTTCAGGTTGCCCTGCGCGCCCGGCACGCCGGCGTTGAGGGTCAGCACCGGCGACGCCACCGCCACCGACCGGTGCTCGGCCAGGCGCGGGTAGATCGCTTCGTCGAAGCCGGTGTCGCGCGCGGATACCTGGATGTCGGCCTGGCCCGACAGGCTCTTGACCGCCGCCGAAAATTCATTGAAGGCCGAGGCGTTGATCAGGTGGATGGCAAAACCCATCGCCACGCCGACCGCGATGGCCGCCACCGCGAGCACGGCCCGCACCGGGTGCGCGCGCCACTCGCCGAACAGGAGCCAGCGTGACAGTGTCTTCATGGGCTGCACGCGGCCTCCACCGCGCGCGCCATGACCTGGGCGTCGAGGTCGCGCTCGATCTTGCCTTGTCCGCCGACCTTGGCGGCTTCGGCGGCCAGGCGCTTTTGCTCTTTTTGCTGTTTTTGCTGCATCCGGGCGCAGTCCGACTGGCGCCTGGCGGAGGCACGGTTGATGCGGGCGGCCTCGTGCGAGGCCTGCGCCTGTTTGGCGTCGCTGCTGGCTCGCTCTTTCTGCAAGGTGGCCAGCAATGCCTTCTGGCGCTGCAAGGTCCTGGCGGCATCCGCATCGCCGCCCTGCGCTTCAGGCACGGAGTCGAGCTCGGTGGCGCGCCCGGCGCTGCAGGGCTCGCTGCTGTAAGTAATCTTGCCGGCGGCCGCGCATTTGTAGATGGTGCCGGCGTCGGCGGCGCCGCAGAGGGCCAACAGGCCCAGGAAGGTCAGGTGTCGTAACATGATGTGCTCCGTGGTCAGAGGATTTTTCCAGGATTCATAATGCCGAGCGGGTCCAGCGCCGCTTTGATGGCACGCATCATGTTCAGTTCGACCTCCGGTTTATATCGCTTGAGCTCGTCTCGTTTGAGGGCGCCGATGCCGTGCTCGGCCGAAATCGAGCCGGCATGCGCGGCCACGCTGTCGTGGACGATGCGATTGATCGCTTCCTGGTTGGCCAGGAAATCCTCGTGCGCGGTGCCGGGCGGCGGCGCCACGTTGTAGTGCAGGTTGCCGTCGCCCACGTGGCCGAAGCAGACCAGCTGGCAGCCGGGATAGGCCGCCAGCACCTGGGCGTCGGTGCTGTTGATAAAATCGGCGATGCGCGAGACCGGCAGGGCGATGTCGTGCTTGATGTTCTTGCCGGCCGCCGCCTGCGCCAGCGGAATGTGTTCGCGCAACTGCCACAGGGCCAGCGACTGGCCGACCGAGGTGGCCACGACGGCGTCGTCGGCGATGTCCTGCGCGATGGCGTCGGCGATGGTTTGTTCGAGCAGGCCGACCGCGTGCTGTTCCGATTCGCTGCTCGACAGTTCCAGCAGCACGTACTGCGGGTGGCGCGTCACGAACGGCTGGGCCAGGCTGGGGAAATGGGTGGCCACCAGGCGCAGGCAAAAGTCGGACATCAGCTCGAAGCCGGTCAGGCTGGCGCCGCAGCGGTCCTGGGCCAGGCTCAGGAGCTCGAGCGCCTGGCGCGGCGCGGCAATGGCGACGAGCGCCGTGATCGATGCCTTCGGCTGCGGGAACAGGCGCAGCACGGCGCCGGTGATCACGCCGAGCGTGCCTTCGGCGCCGATGAACAGGTCGCGCAGGTCGTAGCCGGTATTGTCCTTGCGCAGGCCGCGCAGGCCGTTCCAGAGCTCGCCCTGGGCGGTCACCACTTCCAGGCCCAGGCACAGCTCGCGCGTGTTCCCGTAGCGCAGTACGGCGGTGCCGCCGGCGTTGGTCGACAGGTTGCCGCCGATGCTGCAGCTGCCTTCGGCCGCGAGCGAGAGGGGAAACAGGCAGCCCTCGGCGGCGGCCGCTTCCTGGATCGTTTGCAGGATGCAGCCGGCGTCGACCGTGATGGTGCGGTTGACCGTATCGAGCGCGCGCACCCGGTTCAGGCGCGCCAGCGACAGCACCACGGCGTTGCCGGTCGCGTCCGGCACGCTGCCCAGCACCAGGCCGGTCTTGCCGCCTTGTGGCACCAGCGGCACGCGGTGCGCCGCGCACGCTCGCACCAGTTGCGCCACTTGACCGGGGTCGGCCGGGCGCAGCACCGCCAGCGCACGCCCGGTGAAGCGCCCGCGCCAGTCGGTCAGGAAGGGCGCCATGTCGGCGTCGCTGGTCAGCACGTGGGCGGGGCCGGCGATGGTGCGGCAGCGCTCCAGGAAGCCGGCGCCGGCGGGAGTCATGTCGGTCACTTGGTCGACTTGGTGGAGTTCACTTTCTCCAGCAATTCCTTGGCCATTTTCTTCGCGGCTTTTTTATACGGACGCAGGTACAGCAGCGCGCAGGCGAAGTAGATGAGCACGAGCACGATTTCGCCCATCGCCATCATGCGCGACACTTCCAGCTTGTCGCTCCAGGCGCGCACCACGCCTTCGGTGAAGTACAGCAAGATCACCATCGACGACCATTGCAGGGTATAGATATCGCGCTTGATCACGCCGCCCAGGGGGATGAGCAAAGGCAAGACCTTAAGCGAGAGAATCCAGCTGCCGGGGCGCAATGGCGCGACCAGGGTTTCCCACGCCAGCAGCCAGGCGATCAGGAGTACCAGGCTGGCGATGGCGCCGATGTGAAAATACTTGGGTGGCTGCATGTTTAGTTGGCTCCGTGCAGGCGCGCGGCGGTTTCGGCGAGGCGGCGGCCCATGGCGATGGCCAGGCGCTTTTCATCGTCGCTGACGGGCTTGCTGCCGTCGACGCCGGCCCAGTGGGTCGGACCGTAGGGCGTGCCGCCGCTGGTGGTGGTCATCAGTTCTGGATTGCTGTACGGCAGGCCCATGATCATCATGCCGTGGTGCAGCAGCGGAATCATCATCGACAGCAGGGTCGATTCCTGGCCGCCGTGCAGGCTGCCGGTCGAGGTAAACACCACCGCCGGTTTACCCGACAGGGTGCCGGCCAGCCATTCGGCGGCCGTGCCGTCCAGGAAATACTTGAGGCTCGCTGCCATGTTGCCGAAGCGTGTGGGCGAGCCCAGCGCCAGGCCCGCGCAGTCGGCCAGGTCCTGCGCTTCCACATACGGCGCGCCGGTTGAGGGTATGGCGGGCTCGGTCGATTCGGCCACGGTGGACACGGCCGGTACGGTGCGCAGGCGCGCATCGACCCCGGGGACGCTCTCGATGCCCTGGGCGATGAGCTCGGCCAGCTTGCGCGTGGCGCCATGACGCGAGTAGTACAAAACGAGAATAATCGGATTGGTTTGGTTCATCGTTGGTATTATAGGGCGCTTTACAAGGTTACATCGGCGCAGCCGGCGCGTTTTTCACGCGTTTATCCAGATACATGCTTTCAAAAACAGTCCATTCGATTTCCCGATCCACCAGTGACATGATCAATACCAGCGTCGACATGGTACGCGGCCTGACCTGGAGCGAAGCGCGCGATTTGCTGCGCTTCGCCCGGCGCCGCCTGAACGAAGAGAAATTGCCGCAAGTGGCAGGCAGCCTCACGTTCACCAGCACCCTCGCATTGGTGCCGCTGCTGACCATCGTGCTGGCCATTTTCACGACCTTTCCCGTCTTCAGTAATTTCCGCGTTGCACTGGAAGCGTATTTCGTCCAGACCCTGATGCCCAAGGCGATTGCCAACACCATCAGCGGCAACCTGACCCAGTTCGCCAGCAAGGCCAAGAGCCTGTCGGCGGTCGGCGCGGTCGCGCTGGTGTTCACCTCGGCGGCGATGATGAACATGATCGAGCGCGCCTTCAACCAGATCTGGCGCGTGCGCGAAGTGCGCCCGATCGCCCAGCGCGTGACGATTTACTGGGCGCTGGTCACGCTCGGTCCGCTGCTGTTCGGCTTGTCGCTGACGGCCACCTCGCAGCTGTTCCTGGCCACCAGCGCCCTGGCCATCAATTTGCCGTTTCTGAGTGCGCTGTTTTATACGGCCGCCTCGGTCGCGCTGACCACCGGCGCCTACACGCTGTTATATATGACGGTGCCGAACCGCTTCGTCGACTGGCGCGACGCCGTCTGGGGCGGCCTGGTGGCGGCGGTCGCTTTCGAAGTCGCCAAGCGCCTGTTCGCCATGTTCGTCAGCCAGTTTCCGACCTATGCGATCATCTATGGCGCGCTGGCGGCGCTGCCGCTGTTCCTGATGTGGATCTACGTGTCGTGGATGATCACCCTGGGCGGCGCCTTGCTGACCGCGGCGCTGCCCATCGTCAAGTACGAGCGCTGGTGGTACGAGCCGGTGCCGGGCGGGGCGTTCGTGGACGCCATGGCGATCCTGAAGGTCTTGCACGGACGGGCGCACGTGAGCGACTCGGCGCTGGTGTCGAGCGCGGCGATCCGCGCCCACACCCGCATCGGCTACGATGAAATGACCACCTTGCTCGAACAGATGCTGGCCGTGGGCTGGGTCGGCCGCGTGCAGGCCAACGTGACGACGCGTTCGCGCTGGGGCAAGCGCGCCATCGAAAGCGCCGAGAACTGGGTGTTGCTGGTTAATGTGGACAAGCTCAAGCTGGCCGACGTGTACCGCCTGTTCGTGTTCGGGCGCGTCGCCATCGAGGCGGCCGTGGCCATCGACCTCGACAAGGATACGGCGCTCGACAAACATTCGCCGATGACGCTCGACGGCAGCGCGCTGGCGCGCCAGGTCGAGTACGCGGTGGAGGAAGGCTTGAACCAGACCCTGGCGCAGCATTTTGCGGCGCCGCAGTTGCCGGCGGCGCGCGCTTGACCATCTAACGGTGGCAGCGTCTACCGGTGTCAGACCTGACACCAGCGGCGTGAAGCTTACCAGCTCAGCTTGCCCGTCAGCATCTGCCAATACATCACCCAATCGCCCATGAACGAATACAGCGGCCGCGCAAACGAGGCCGGCCGGTTCTTTTCGTAGAAAAAATGCCCGATCCAGGCGCCGCCGTAGCCCGACACCAGCGCCGCCAGGATCCACCAGGAATTCATGCTCACCACGTACTGCGCCAACGCCCCGAGCGCCGACGAGCTGCCGATGAAGTGGGCCCGCCGGCACAGCAGGTTCGCGTGCTGGGTCAGGTAGTAAGGATAAAACTCGGCAAAGCTGGCGTGGCGGGTCGGCATGCGGCTCTCCTGGCGCGATCTAGACGGGCGCGGTGGCGAAGCCGAACAGCGCGTCGAGCACCGCATCCGGCTGCTCGGCCATGAGTTGGTGCCCGGCATCGACCTGTACGATCTTGCCATGCTTGATTGACGTCGTCAGCAGCATTGTCGAGCGCGGCGGCGTCATCATGTCCTTGCTGCCGAAAATGAACAGCGTGGGGCAGGTTACCGCCTCCGCGGCGATCTGGCCGTTGGCGTACGCATTGCAGGCGTAAAAATCGGTGTAGAACAGCTGGTCCGGATTGATGGCCGACATGCGCTGCATCAGCCGCTGCGCCCCTCCCATGGTATAAAACCCCGGCCCCGGGCAAGATGGTTTTTGCGCCATCGACGAATGCGAGAAGATGTTGACCATGTCGATCGCGGCCTGCTCGTCGTTCTTGGCCGTGTCCAGCAGCGTGTCGGACACCTTCATCGGATAGGTGGTGCCCAGCAGCGCCAGGTGAGTGACCCGGCGCGGCGCCTGGAACGCCGCTTCGAGCGCGATCAGGGAGCCCATGCTGTGGCCCGCCAGGATGGCGCGTTCGACGCCGGCGGCGCCCAGCACCGCCAGCAGCCAGGCGGCCATCTCTTCGACGCTGTGCAGGGCCGCGCCCTTGCTGCGCCCATGGCCCGGCAGGTCGACCGCCAGCACATTGAAACCGTGATGCGCGAAATAGCGCGACTGCAAAGCCCACACCGAATGGTCGTTCTGGGCGCCGTGAATGAAGACGATGGTCGGCTGAGCCGCGTTAAAGGCTTTGCCGCCGGTGTAGCAGTAGGCGTCGAAGCCGGGCAGGGAACAGATCATGTCAGGCTCCCTTCTGCGACAGTTTCAGGCCGCGCGCCAGGTCGTCGATCAGGTCGTCCACGTCTTCCAGGCCGATCGACAGGCGCATCGTGCCTTCCTTGATGCCGGACGCCGCCAGTTGTTCGGTCGGCACGCGGAAGTGGGTGGTGGATGCGGGATGGATCACCAGCGACTTGGCGTCGCCCACGTTGGCCAGGTGCGAGAAGATCTTGAGCGCGTCGACAAAGCGGCGCCCGGCCGCGCGGTCGCCTTTGAGGCTGAACGAAAACACCGCGCCGCAACCCTTGGGCAGCAGCCGCTTGGCGAGCGCGTAGTCGGGATGCGATTCGAGTTCCGGATACGACACCGATTCCACCGCGGGGTTCGACAACAGGAACTCGACCACCTTGCGCGTGTTGGCCACGTGGCGGTCCATGCGCAGGCTGAGCGTCTCGATTCCCTGCAGGATCGCAAACGCATTGTGGGGACTCATCACCGCGCCGAAATCGCGCAAGCCTTCGCGCCGCGCGCGCAGCGAGAACGGCGCCACGGTCGACTCCTCGGCGAACACCATGCCGTGAAAGCCCTCGTACGGCTCGCACAATTCGGCAAAGCGCCCGGTCTTGTCGTAGGCCGCCTGCCAGTCGAAGGTGCCGCCGTCCACCAGCAAGCCGCCGATGGCGGTGCCGTGCCCGCATAGGAACTTGGTGGCCGAGTGGAATACCAGGTCGGCGCCGTGGTCGAATGGGCGCAGCAGATACGGCGTGGTGAAGGTCGAATCCATCATCAGCGGCAGGTGATGGTCGTGCGCGATGGCCGAGACGCTGGCGATATCGAGTACGTCCAGCCCCGGATTGCCCAGCGTTTCGGCGAACAGCACCTTGGTGTTGGGGCGGATGGCGGCGCGCCAGGCATCGACGTCGCGCGGGTCGACGAACGTGGTCTCGATGCCGAAGCGCTTGAGCGTATAGGCCAGCAGGTTCTGCGAGCCGCCGTACAGCGCGCGCGAGGCGACGATGTGCGAGCCGGCGCCGGCGATCGTCACCAGGCCCAGGTGCATCGCGGCCTGGCCGCTGGCGGTGGCAATGCCGGCCACGCCGCCTTCGAGCGCGGCGATGCGCTCTTCCAGCACCGCGTTGGTCGGGTTCGAGATGCGCGAGTACACATGGCCGGCGCGCTCCATATTGAACAGCGACGCCGCATGGTCCGAGTCCTTGAACGCGAACGAGGAAGTGAAATAGACGGGGGTGGCGCGCGCGCCGGTGGCCGGGTCGGGCGCGGCGCCGGCGTGCAGCGACAGGGTGTCGAAGCCGGGATATCGAGGTCCGCTCATGGTGGGCTCATCTCATGGAAAAAGGATGGGCCGAATCGTAGCACGCATGCGTTGCACAAAAACGTGGTTTGCTCGTTAAAATGGTGCAAATACCAATCGGGCACAGCGTCGGGTGCCATGATCAATCGCAATGCTGGATTTTTTGCCAAGCTTACGCTACAGTCGGAGCTAGGGCTTATAAAAGACATCCCCCTTATAACCTCACCAGATCAGGCGGTCACCATGAAAGTCTCAGAAATCCTTCAAGTGAAGGGCAACATCCTCTATACGGCAACGCCCGAGATGCTGCTCGTCGACGCCGTCAACACCATGGCCGAAAAAGACATCGGCTCGCTGGTGGTCATGGAGTTCGGCGACCTGGTCGGCATGCTGACCTTCCGCGAAGTGATCAAGGTGCTGCACAAGAATAACGGCGCGGTCGGCGCGGGCACGGTGCGCAAGCACATGGACGACCATCCGATCACCGTCACGCCCGACACCGAAGTCAACGAAGTGCGCCGCATGATGCTCGAAAAGCACGCGCGCTACCTGCCGGTGATGAACGCCAAAACCCTGCTCGGCGTGATTTCGTTTTACGACGTTGCGCGCGCGGTGCTGGAAGCGCAAAGCTTCGAGAACCGCATGCTCAAGGCCTACATCCGCGACTGGCCGGCCGAAGCCGCGCAGGAAGACTGATTTGACCATCGCCCCGGGCGCGGCGCGCCGCTTCAAGCAGGTCGACGTGTTCACCAGCGTCGCGTTCAAGGGCAATCCGCTGGCCGTCGTGCTCGATGCCGACGGCTTGTCCGACGCCGACATGCAGTCGATGGCGCGCTGGACCAACCTGTCCGAAACCACCTTCGTGCTCACGCCGCGCGACGCGCAGGCCGATTACCGCGTTCGTATTTTCTCCCCCGATACCGAGTTTCCCTTTGCCGGCCATCCCACCCTGGGCACGGCGCACGCCTTGCTCGAAGCGGGGCTGGTGCCGCGCCGCGCCGGCGCGCTGGTGCAGGAGTGCGGCGTGGGGCTGGTGCCGATTGACGTCGGCGCCGATGGCATGCTGGCGTTTCGCGCGCCGGCGGCCAGCCTGGCGCCGCTGGCACTCGAGCATCAGCCATTGCTGGCGCGGGTCTTGCCGGGGGCTGCGTTCGATGCGCAGTGCACGCCGCTGATCGCCACCATGGGCATTGCGTGGCTGGTGGTGCGGCTCCACAGTGCGCAAGCCTGCCTCGATGCGCAGGTCGACGGCGCCGCCTTGCAGGAACTGACGCGCCTGGGCGTGACCGGCGTGGCGATCTATGGCGCGCATGGCGCCGGCGGGCCGGCCGATTACGAGGTGCGGGCGTTGTTCACCAAGCACGGCACGCTGGTCGAAGACCCGGTCACCGGCAGCGCCAATGCCTGCATCGCGTGCGTGCTGCAGGCGCAGGGCTTTCCCGATGGCGGCGACACCAGCCGCGCTTACAGCGCGCGCCAGGGTACCTGTTTGCAGTGCGACGGCCGCATCGCGGTCACCTATGTCGATGGCGAACCGTGGATCGGCGGCCGGTCGATCACCGTCATCGATGGCGTCGTGCGCGTCTGATTTCCCTCCGGGCGGGACCAGAGGCGAAGGCGGCGCATGCTGGAAGTATCCTCAGTCCGCCTCCGCTGCCATTTTCTCGCCAAAGGTCCTGCGCCAGTCCCTCGGGCTGACGTGAAAACGCTTCTTAAAATGCTGGCGCAATGAAATCGGCGTCTGGAATCCAGCAAGATCGGAAATTTTCTCGACCGACAGCGACGTCGTTTCCAGCAGATCGCGCACGCGCTGCAAGCGCTCGTTCACCAGCCAATCGACCAGGGTCATGCCGGTCGCCTTGCTGAAGTGCCGCGTAAAGGTGCGCCGGCTCATCGATGTTCGCGTCGCCAGTTCATCAATATGGTGCGGCTTGTCGAGATTCTCCCGCAAATAATCAAGAAGCCGGTTGACCTGGGCATCCTGGGTCGAAACGGCCATCGGTTGCTCGATGAACTGCGCCTGCCCACCCTCGCGGTGCGGCGGGATGACCATGGTCCTGGCGACCTTGTTGGCGACTTTGGAACCATAGTATTCGCGCACGATATACAGGCAACAGTCGAGCCCGGCACCGGTGCCGGCGGAGGTGATCAGCTTGTCCTCATCCACGTACAGGGCATTCATATCGAGCCGCACGCGCGGAAAACGGGCGCTGAAATCCTGTTCCGCCATCCAGTGCGTAGAGGCACTTTTGCCGTTGAGCAGCCCAGCATAGGCGAGCGCATACGCGCCATAGCACAGCCCGACGACATGGGCGCCTCTTGCATGCGCGCGCGACAGTGCCAGCACCAGATCCGGTTCCGGATGCGTGTTCAAATCGTCCCAGCCCGGCACCACCACGATGTCGGCCGCATCGGCGAGCTCCAGGCCGCCGTCAGGATGCAGGGTCAATGCACGTTCAGCCGTCAAGTTCTGAGCGCCAGACGAAACAATTTTCAGGTCGAACAGCCGCCCTTCGGGTAACTCGGCGTTGAAAATCAGATATGGCACAGCGAAATGGAACGGGCTGAAGTTCGGATAGACGACCAGAGCTACAACCGGCGTTTTTGTCATCATCATGAGTGGAAAAGTAGCATGTGGCCCGATTGTGTCGTTAAATGGCTTGCGGGTCAATTTTAAAGCAAGTGCGATGCGCCCACAATGCTGCTACCGAACACAACCTCAATGGAGCAGCAAAATGCAACGAGTGAAATCCCTGGTGATCGCCCTGACCTTGACCTTTGGCACGGCAGGCGTTTCCGTCCACGCCGCCGAAAGCGGCGCGCCCGCAGCGGCCGCGCGATCGGTGCAGGTCCAGCAAATCCGTAACGCGACGGCGAAGATCAGCTACGCAGGCAAGACCTTTCTGGTCGACCCGTTCCTGGCGAAGAAAGGCACCTACCCGGGCTTCGCGGGAACCTTCAACAGCCAGCTGCGCAACCCGATGGTCGAGCTGCCGATGCCGGCAAAAGACATCATGCAGGGCGTTGACGCCGTGATCGTCAGCCACACTCACCTCGACCATTGGGACGGCGGCGCTCACCAGTTCATCCCGAAAGCGATTCCTCTTTTCGTACAGCACGAAGCCGACGCCAAACTGATTCGCGGGCAGGGCTATACCAATGTCCGGATCCTCGGAGAGAGCACCGTGTTCGAGGGCGTGCAGTTGACCAAGGCCGGCGGCAAGCACGGCACCGACGACATGTACGCCAAACCACCGGTGGCCGAGGCACTCGGCGAGGCGATGGGGATCGTCTTTCAGGCGCCTGGCGCAAAAACCGTCTACGTCGTCGGCGATACAGTCTGGCGTACCGAGGTTGACCAGACCCTGGAAAAATTCAAGCCCGAGGTCATCATCCTGAACGCCGGCGACGCCCGCATGGTCGGCTACACCGGATCGATCATCATGGGCAAGGACGATGTGCTGCACGCGTACCAGGCGATGCCGAACGCGACGATCATTGCCACGCATATGGATGCAATCAACCACATGACCCTGAGCCGGAAGGAACTCAAGGCACACGTCAAGCAACATGGCATCGGGGATCGCGTACGCATCCCGGCCGATGGCGAGATCCTGAAGTTCTGACGGAGCAGCGCACGAGATATCGGCGCGCTCAGGCCGGGTCGTTCGACTCCGCCAGCGCCGCATGCGCGGGCGAGAGCTGGTCGCTCGAACTGATCAAGGTCGTGCGCCCGGTATCGATCATCGCCTGCGCCCCCAGGTGCAGCTTTTCGATCAGCTCGGCGTTGTCGGCGCCGGGTTTGGGCCGCAGCGCGCTCCAGCCGTTGCGGCCATTGGCCTTGATCCAGTACAGCGCCGCGTCGGCCAGTTCGACCAGGTGTTCCCAATTGACCCGCTTGGTCTCGTCGAGGTACAAGCCGCTTTCGGCCAGCCCCACCGAGCAGGTCAGCGAGACGGTGATGCCGTCGCCCAGGTCGAACACGTGGTTGGCCACCGCGCGCCGGATGCGTTCGCCCAGCACCGGCACGAAGTGGCGCGTGCTGGGCCGGCACACCAGCAGGAATTCTTCGCCCCCCCAGCGCACGATGTAGTCGCCCACCCGCACCTGGCCGCGCAGCACGTCCGACACCTGCTGCAGCACGCGGTCGCCCGCGCGGTGGCCGTAGGTGTCGTTGATGCGCTTGAAGTGGTCGATGTCGACCAGCGCGAACAGCAGCGTGTTGTCCCCCGAGCCGGTGCGCTTGTTTTCGCGCTCGTAAAACGCCAGGTCGGCCGGAATCTGGTTGCTCAGGTAGCGCCGGTTGTGCAGCCCGGTCAAGGGGTCGGTCTGGCTGGCCAGCTCGAGCGCGCGGTTGGCCACGTGCAGCTGTTCGGTGCGCTCGGCCACCTGCAGTTCCAGTGCGGCGCGCTGCTTTTCGTGCGCACGGCGCTGCAGCCGGTAGCCGCCGTACACGGTCCCGCCCAACAGGGCCAGCAGCAGGCCGTAGAACCAGCTCGTTTCGTAAAAGTGCGGGGCGATGGTGAACTCGAGCCGCGCCGGCAGCTTGTTCCAGACGTCGGCGTTGTTGCTGGCCTTGACCTCGAAGGTGTACGAGCCGGCCGGCAAATTGGTGTAGTTGACCGAGCGCGGCGCGCCGGCGGCCAGTTCGCGCCAGTCCTTGTCGTAGCCGTGCAGGCGGTAGCGCAGCACCACGCTGGCCGGGTCCTGGAAGGACAGGGCGGTAAATTCGAAGGCCATGTCGCGCGCGTCTTCACGCACGCGCATGCTGCCGGCCTGGCCCTGGCGAATGTCGCGCCAGGTGTCGAGCACGCGCACCCGCTCGATCACGGCCGTGGGCGCGGTCATGTTCTTGGTCAGGCCCATGGTGTCGAGCGTGACCACGCCGTCGCGGCTGGGCAGCCAGAGCGTGCCCGCCGGGTCCATGAAGCCCTTGGAGGTGCCCGCGCCGTTGCAGCAGAAACCCTGCTCGCCGCTGCGCCGGTCGCCCCGTTCGTTGAGGATCATCTCGCCGGCGGCGGTCTTGGCCTGGCCGTTCTGCACGCGGCGCATGTCGGCCACGGGCACGCGCAGGATGCCGCGCAGGCCGGCCGACCACAGGTAGCCGGCCGCGTCCTCGGTCAGGAAGAACGGCGCGTTCGGCGGCAGGCCCTGGGCCGAGGCGAACTTGTGCCAGCGGCGCCCGTTGAACAGGTACAGTTCCTCGGTCAGCGAGCCGAGCACCAGCGAGCCGTCGCGCAGTTCGGTAATCGCGGTGATGTCCATGCCCGGCTGCAGGCCGCTGTCGAGGCCAATCTGCTCCATGCGCTCGCCGCGCAGTTCGTACAGGCCGTCCTGGGTGGTCACCAGCAGGCGCCCGTCCTTCAGTTCGCGCACCTGGCGCGCGCGCACGTCGTGCAAGCCTTCGTTCTTGCCGAATTTGGTCAGCGTGCCGCTGGCCAGGCGAAACACGCCTTCGCTGGTCGGGAACCAGATCACGCCGCTGCGGTCGCGCACGATGCCGTTGATCTGCGCGGCGGCCATCGGCGCGAACACGGCCGGCGCTTCCAGTTTGCCGTCGCGCCACAGCACCACCCCGCGGCGCGTGCCGATCCAGATCCGGTCGGCGTCGGCCAGCAGGTTGTAGGCGTGCGGATGGGGTAGTTGGCTGCCCGTCAGCACCTGGCGGAAGCGCCCCTCGCTGTACACGTTCAGGCCATCGCTGGTGCCGACCCAGGTGCGCCCGTCCGGCGCGCGCGCCAGCGACCAGACGATCGGTTCGGTCAGCCCTTCGGCCGCGGCCAGGCGCCGGGTCGAGCCGTTCCACAGGCGCACCAGCCCCTGCCACTGGCTGCCCAGCCACAGGTTGCGCTCGCGGTCCTCGAACGCGGCCAGCACGCCCTTGAACGCGGCCGGGTTCTTTTCGGGGATGATTTCGGTGGCCCTGCCGTTGCGGATGCGCGCCATGCCGGCGTTGCTCGCCACCCACAGGTTGCGGTCGCTGTCCTGGTACAGCATGGTGGTGGGCGAACTTTGCAGGACCGGCTCGCTGGTGGCGGCGATCAGTTCGCCGCCTTCGCGCGCGTACAGGCCGACGCTGGTGCCGGCCCAGATTTTTCCTTGCGCCTCGGCCAGCCGGGTGACCACGCCATGGCGCAGGCCGGCCGGCAGGGCGATCAGTTCGGTCTCCTTGCCGCGGCTGTGAAAGAGGCCGCCGGCGCCGCCGATATAGACGCCGTCGGCGCTTTTGAGCAGGGCGGTGGCCGGGGCCGGGCTGCCGGGCCGATGCACCAGCTTGTTGCCGTCGACATCGAACACGCCGCTGGTGGTCGCCACCACCAGCCGGCCCTGGTCCTCGACCATGGCGTAAATGTCGAGCACGGGAAACTGCAGCGGGTCGGCCGGCGGGATGGCCCGGAACACGCCGTTTTCGACGACGGTCAGGCCCTTGTAGGTGCCGATCCAGACGCGCCCGGCGCTGTCGGCCAGCAGGCTGCGGATCCAGACGCCGGCCAGGGCCGGCTGGTTTTCGGGAGAATAATTGGTAAAGCGCACGCCATCGAAGCGCGCCAGGCCGGCCTGGGTGGCGATCCAGATGTAACCCTGCTGGTCCTGGACGATCGCCTGCACGCTCACCTGCGGCAGCCCGCTCTGGATCGACCAGCTGGTACGCACGAAATGGTGGAAGGCTTTGTCGGGATCGAGCGCGGCGGCCGGCAGCGCCACCACCATGGCGGCGAGGCCGGCGAGCAGCAGCGCGCACGCGCGCCACGTGAGCCGCGCAAGGCTGGGGAAGCGCCGCGAAATAATCGTACTCATGCGTTCATTCAAGTTGGCGACCCGTCCATTGCAAAGCATGAATACGATAGTACGTGAACGCGGGCGCGCACGGTTTATTTACCGTCGACGCGCGCGGAGCTGTTGCCGATGTGCAACGAATGATTGCTGACAGGATATTCCCGCAGTGCCGTGCGCGTGCCGCAGGCCGCCTTGGCGGGCGGACGGCGGCAGCGCCGACATCGGATCAGGCCGCGCCGGGCCCGTCTTCGTCGCTGAGCCAGTCGTACAGCGCCGCCGTCGCCATCGGACGCGCGAACAGGAAGCCCTGCGCCAGCGGGCAGCCGAGCGACTGCAGGATGGCGGCCTGGCGTTCGTCCTCGACGCCTTCGGCGATCACCGACAGGCCCAGGTTGCGCCCGAGCTGGATGACCATTTCGGCAATACTGCTGCCGCGTGCCGAATGCGTGATTTCGGTCACGAAGGCGCGGTCGATCTTGAGCCGGTCGACCTGCAGCCGCTGCAGGTACGACAGCGACGAAAAACCGGTACCGAAATCGTCGATCGCGATCGACACCCCGGTGTGCTTGATCTGGGCCAGCATCTTGATCAGCAGGTCCGGTTCTTCCATCGCCATCGACTCGGTGATTTCGAGTTCGATGAATTCGGGCGGCGCGCCCGTTTCTTCCAGCGCCGAGCGCAGCATGTCTAAAAAATAAGGGTGGCGGAACTGCACCTGCGAGACGTTGATCGACATGGTGAACTGGCGGTGCCCGGCGTCGCGCAGGCGCACCAGTTCGTGGCAGGCGCTGCGCAGCACCCATTCGCCGATGTCGATGATCAGGCCAGAATATTCGGCGATGGGAATGAAGCGGTCCGGCGAAATATAGGTGCCGTCGGCGGTCTGCCAGCGCAGCAGCGCTTCGGCCCCGACCGGGCGGCGCGCGCCCAGGTCCATCTGCGGCTGGTAGACCACGAACAGCTCGCCCTTGGCAAACCCGGTGCGCAGCGCGTGCATCATGCGCACGCGCTCGCGGATTTCCACGCCCATGCTGCGCGAAAAATAGAAGTGGCCGGCGCGCTGCTGGGACTTGGCGCGCTTGAGCGCGATGTCGGCGTCCTTGAGCGCGTCGGCGCCGCTGCCGTCGTGTTCCGACAGGCGCACCAGGCCCAGGGTGGCCGACAGCTGCACATCCTGGCCGTCGATCGAGAAGGGCGTCTCGAACAGCGCCAGGATGCGCGCCGGATTGACGGCGGCGGCGTCGCCCAGCACGCAGAAGATATCGCCGCCGATGCGCGCCACCGTCAGCTGCTGGCCGAGGCGCTGCTGCAGGCGGATGGCCACGGCGACGAGCAGCATGTCGCCGAACTGGTGGCCGAGGGCGTCGTTGGTTTCGGCAAAGTGGTCCAGGTCGACCAGCGACAGGGTGGCGTCGTCGCGCGCCGGCCCGGCCAGGGTGGCGTCGAGGATTTCGACCAGGCGCGTGCGGTTGGGCAGCTTGGAGAGCTGGTCGTAAAAAGCGGCGTTGTGCAGGTGGCTGACCAGCTCCACGTTGTCCAGCCCAACCGCCACGTTGCTGCAAAATACTTCCAGCAGGCGCTGGTCGAGCTCGCCCAGCATGCGCCCCGGCGCCAGGAAGGCGACGAAATCGCGGCTCGATTTGCCGGCGAAGAACAGGGTTACCGCGCCCGGCTCGTAGATGTTGCGGCGCTGCGCCAGGGTGTGCTCCATGGCCGCGGCGATGGCGCCGTCTTCCGCCGCGGTGAGCTTGCCCGTGCCCAGGCGCCGGTACACGCCGGCCGTGGCCATGATGTGCAGCTCGCCCGGGCGCCCGTCGGGGCACTCCTGCACGCACAGCACGCCGTTCGGTTCGACCCCGAGGATGTCGGCGATCTGCGCCAGCACGCCGGCGGCAAAGTTCTGCACGCCGTGCAGCGCCATCAGCTCGGTGCTGGCGCGCACCACGCGGTCCAGCCCGCGCCGGTTGGCGCTGATCGCGCGGATCTGCTCGTACGAGCGGACCGCCGCCGTCACCGTCGTATACAGCTTGATGCGGGTCAGTTCGGATTTGGTCTTGTAGTCGTTGATGTCGAAATCGCGGATGGCGTCGATCTCGGGCGCGTAGCCGGGCTGTCCGGTGCGCAGGATGATGCGCACGTCGGCCAGCTTGAGCGTTTCGCGGATGTAGCGCACCAGGTGCAGGCCGGCGTCGTCCTGTTCCATCACCACGTCGAGCAGGATGACGGCGATGTCGTGTTCGTGCTTGAGCATTTCGCGCGCCTGGCCGGCCGAATAGGCGTGCACGAATTCGAGCGGGCGCTGTTGCATGTCCAGGTTACCGAGCGCGAACGTGGTCGTCGAGTGCACGTCCTCGTCGTCGTCGATGATCATCACGCGCCATACGCCGTCCGGCCCCGCGCTCGCGGGCGCGGCGGCGTGTTCCTCCAAAAATACCAGGTCGTCTTGATCGTCCTCAAGGTCGTCCAAGGGCGTGCTCGATGGGGGCATGTGTGACTTCTCCAGGTGTTTCTCGGTAGTGACGCGTCGCCAGTATATGTCCGATTGCTGCATCGAACGCCCGGGGAGCGCATCCGTGCGGGCGCGCCGGCACGGATTGCAGCGCAATGCCACTGCTTTTCACTAGCATGCCACGAATTCGGTTCACTGTATCTATTAACAGTAAGAAAAATAACTTGCACAACAGATCAAGACAGTTGGCAAAATGCTCAGCCGCTTCGCCGGCGCCGCCGCAGCGGTCCGCGCCGGCGCCGCCAGCAAATGCGCGCGGGCTGGTAGAATTGGCTTTTCCGCCACTCACTTTCTTATCATGTCCGGCAATTCTTTTGGCAAGCTGTTTACCGTTACAACGTTTGGCGAGTCGCATGGCCCCGCCATCGGCTGCGTGATCGACGGCTGCCCGCCGGGCATGGTGTTGTCGGAAGCCGACATCCAGCCCGACCTCGACCGCCGCAAACCGGGCACCTCGCGCCATGTCACCCAGCGCCAGGAAGCCGACACGGTCGAAATCCTGTCCGGCGTTTACGAAGGCAAGACCACCGGCACGCCGATCATGCTGATCATCCGCAACCAGGACCAGCGCAGCAAGGATTACGGCAACATCGTCGAGAGCTTTCGTCCCGGCCACGCCGACTATACCTATTGGCACAAGTATGGCGTGCGCGACCCGCGCGGCGGCGGGCGTTCCTCGGCGCGCCTGACCGCGCCGGTGGTGGGCGCGGCGGCGGTGGCCAGGAAATGGCTGCACGAGCAGTACGGTACCGTCTTCATGGGCTGCATGAGCCAGCTGGGCGACATTGCCGTGCCGTTCGAGGGGTGGGAGCATGTGCCCGACAACCCGTTTTTTGCCGCCAGCGGCGACGCCACCCTGATCGCGCGCATGGAAGCGGCCATGGACGAACTGCGGCGCGACGGCGACTCGATCGGCGCGCGCATCGACGTCGTGGCGAAAAATATCCCGGTGGGCCTGGGCCAGCCGATCTACGACAAGCTCGATGCCGACATCGCCTACGCCATGATGGGCATTAACGCCGTCAAGGGCGTGGAAATCGGCGCCGGTTTCCGTTCGGTGGCGCAGCGCGGCTCCGAGCATGGCGACGAACTGACCCTGGAAGGCTTTGTCGGCAACAACGCCGGCGGGGTGCTGGGCGGGATTTCGACCGGCCAGGACATCACGGTATCGATCGCGATCAAGCCGACCTCCTCGATCCGCACGCCGCGCCGCTCGATCGACAAGGCCGGCAATCCGGTAATGGTCGAAACGTTCGGGCGCCACGATCCGTGCGTGGGCATCCGCGCCACCCCGATCGCCGAAGCCATGCTGGCGCTGGTGCTGATCGACCACGCCCTGATGCATCGCGCCCAGTGCGGCGATGTGCGGGTCGCTACGCCGAAAATTGCCTGAGGCGGCAGCGGGGCCGGCGGTGCCGAACCCTGCGCCCCCTGCGCCATATCCCGGGCCGACTCTCGGTCCGGATCCCGGTCCGCATCTAGCTCCTTTCTCGCTGTTCCTCTTCGCGTACTACGCGCAGGTCGGCGCGTTCGCCATTTACGCGACCCTGTTCTTCGCCGCGCGCGGCATGAGCGCGCCCCAGATCGGCGTGCTCATGTCGCTGATCCAGGTCATGCGCATCATCGGCCCGAACCTGTGGGGCTGGCTGGCCGACCATAGCGGCCAGCGCGTGCGCGTGCTGCGCCTGACTACCGCCTGCGCGCTGCTCGCCTTTTGCGGCATTTTCTTCGCCCAATCGTACTTGCAGTTCATCGCCGTGATGGTCGCGTTCAACCTGTTTTCGAGCGCGCAGGCGCCGCTGGCCGAAGCGCTGCTGCTGGCCGCGCTGCGCGGGGACGCCACCAACTACGGGCGCGTGCGCATGTGGGGCTCGGTCGGCTTCATCGTGGCGGTGCTGGCGGCCGGCTGGCTGCTCGAGTCGCTGGGCGTGCACACCCTGCCGTGGATCGCGCTGTTCCTGCTGGTGTGCGTGGGCGCGGCCGGCTTGTGCATCCGCCAGGCGCCGCTGGCGGCCCATCTTGAGGCCGCGCCGGGCTTGTGGAGCGTGCTGCGGCGGCGCGAGGTGATCGCGTTTTTCGTCTCGGCCGCGCTGATGGCGGGCGTGCACATGTCGCTCAACGCCTTCTATTCGCTGTACCTGGAGCAGGCCGGCTACAGCAAACCGGTGATCGGCATCATGTGGGCGCTCGGGGTGGTGGCCGAGGTGGCGTTTTTCTATTTCCAGGCGCCGCTGCTGCGCCGCTTCGGCGCCGAGCGGGTGATGATGTGCGCCTTCGCGGTGGCGGCGCTGCGCTTTCCGGTCATCGGCGCCGCCGGCCAGCTGCTGGCGGTGCTGGCGCTGGCCCAGCTGCTGCACGCGGCCACCTTCGCGGCGCACCTGTCAAGTTCGGTGATGGTCATGCAGCGCTGGTTCGCGGGTCCCTTGCAGGCGCGCGGCCAGGCGCTGTACATGAGCCTGGCCTACGGCATTGGCGGCACCGCCGGCGGCCTGGCGATGTCGCTGTGCTGGGACCGGATCGGCCCGCAGGCGGTGTTCTACCTGGCCGGCGCGCTCGCGCTCGCGGCGGCGGCCAGCGCGGCGCTGTCGTTCCGCTGGCAGCGCGCGCCGGCATAAGCCTTAGCGTTCGACCGCGCCCAGGTCGATCGCGGCGCCGTTGATCGGGCGCGGGGCGGCGCCCGGCTTGAGCTGCCACTGCACCGGATGGGCCAGCGCATTGCGGTGCGAGGGCTGGCCGGCGTCGACCAGCACGCTGCCGGCAAGCGGAACCGAGGTCGCCGCATCGACCGGCGCGCCGCTGCCCGCGAGCATATTGCCCTGCCCATTCAACTGGCCCGGCACGGCGCCATCGCGCCAGCCGGTCGTGGCCCAGTTTTTACCGAGGTTGACGATGCCGCCGGCAGTCCAGCCCGCGCCAACGTCGGAATTCGAGCGCATCTTGAAGGCCGTCACGCTCGGCGCGGCGACAAAGACGTTGTTCCACACTTCCGCGCTTTCTTCCGTGGTCGACAGCTGGAACATCGACACGTTCGATCCGCTCATGTGCACCGTGTTGTTGAAGAAGTACAAGGTGCCCTTGCGGAAAATCGGCTCGCCCCAGGTATTGCCCGCTGCACTGTAGAAGTGGTCGCCGCCATAGTGGATAAAGCTGCCCTGGTCGCCGTTTTTCACGATGATATTGCCGTACACGAAGCTGGAACGGTACGCCGGATCGCGCGTGGCGGTCACGGGAAAGTCCTCGGCTTCGACCAGGTCGATCGCCCGCGCGCCCGTTTCGATGCGGTTGTAGCGGATCACGGTACCGGCCGAGCGGTCCTTGATCGAATTGCCCCGGGCACCCGCGCGCACCGGGCCGTAGTGGTTGAACTCGAACACGATGCCCGCACTGGCGGTGTAGCTCGAATGCAGGCGATCGCTGCCGACGATGCCGTTATTCCAGATGTGATTGCCGGCGATGCGGATTTGCTTGCTCACCGCAAAATCGCCCTCATCGGTCGACTTGGTATAGATGGCCTGTTGGCAGTCGCTGATGTCGTTGTCGGCAATCGTGATGTTGTGGCCGCGCTCGACCCGGATGCAGCTGCCGAATTCCGGATACGGCTTTTGCGCTCCGGCCGAATTGTAATAGCTGTAGTTCGGATGCGAGCGGCGCACCGCCAGGCCGTCGATCTGGATGTGGCTCGGGAAGGACGTATAGGCGTCGGTCGCTTTTTGCTTGACCAGGATGATGGCGCGCCCTTCGTGCGTTTCGCGCGAGGAGGTGCCGCCGTAGCCGGCGGCCAGCGCGGCGCGGGTGCGCGCGCCGTGGCCGTCGATCACCGGACGTTCGCCGTTCGGGCCGCGCACGCCGCAAATGCGCAGCGGGGCCTGGGCCGTGCCCTTGGCCGAGACCATGAATTTGCCGGCGAAGGGTGCCGCGCGATAGAAAATGCGCACGGTGTCGCCGGCGCCCAGCGACTCCCAGGGCACCGCTTCGAGCGAGCTGAATTGCTTGCCGTCGCCGACCTGCAAATCGCGTCCCGGGCCGGTGTGTTCGCACGCTGCCAGGCCGAGGGCGGAAGGCGTCGGCGTCGGGGTTGGTGTCGGCGTCGGCGTCGGAGTTGGCGTCGGAGTTGGCGTCGGCGTCGGCGTCGGCGTCGGCGTGGTCACCGGGCCTGCCAGCAGCAGCGGCGTGGAACCGGACAGGCCCGAGTCCATGGTCGCGGTGATGATCACCGGGTTCGACGGCGGCATGCTCGCCGGCGCGATGTAGCGGCCGTTTTGGGAATTGATGTAACCGACAGTCGCGTTGCCGCCCGGGATG
>DASVVC010000041.1:0-121380 GCA_036386755.1 Telluria sp. | reverse complement strand
GGTCTGTTCGCGCAGGGTGGTGTCGTGGAACACGTAGTTGTCGCGCCGCAGCTTGAGGTAGGCCAGCCAGGGTTTCAGGACCATCGAATAGAAGGCCAGGCTGCCGTCGGTGCGTGTGAGCTGGAAGGCGAACACATAGCCGTTGAAGTAGCGCAGGGAACCGTCGCCGCGCACCAGCTCGATGGTGACCATCTTGCCCTGCAACTCCTTGAGGGCGATGCTGGCGTTGTCGGACAGTACCTCGACGGTGTACTCGAAGTCGCGCGACAGTTCCTCGCGCGCCTCCAGGCGGTTGGCCAGCAGCACATCGTCCGGCCCGTCCCCGTGCGGGAAGGCCAGGCGCATGATGCGATTGTGTTGCCGGCTGAGCGCCATTGCCGCTACCGCCGTCGAAATACTACCCATAAGAATCGCTTCCTTGCTCAGGCGTTATATATCCACAATCAATAGTATCTGAACAACGCGTCGACTGTCAGTTGTCTTGCTAAAAAATAATTGATGTGTATTGACGTGCAAGCGGCGCTGCCGGGCGAGCGCTGTATTGATGCGCTGCGGCAAAACAACAGAGGCGGTTTTTCGTGGGGTCGAGCGCGCGCGCGGCCGGTTCAGGCTTGCATCTTTAACGCGCGCTGAACGCGGCAATTTCAGCCAGGACATTGTCCATTTGAGCGGGCTTGAGGATGTGGGCGTCGAACCCGGCCGCGGTGGCGGCGGCGATGTCGCCCGACTGCCCATAGCCGGTCAGCGCGATCAGCCTGGCCGACGCGCCGTGGGGGCTGGCCCTGAGCCTGCGGGCCACTTCGTAGCCATCCATGTCCGGCAAGCCGATATCGAGAATGACGATGGCCGGCCCGAAGGCCGCCGCCGCTGCCAGCGCGCTTTTTCCGTCGCAGGCGAACAGCACCTCATGGCCATGAATCTGCAGCAGCGCGCCCATCGCTTCGCGCGCGTCCTCGTTGTCGTCGACCAGCAGGATGCGGCACTTAGCCGCCGCCGGCGCGAAGCCGGGGTCGAGCAGCGTGGGCGCGCTGCGCGGCGCCGCTTGCGCCTGGGCCAGCCTGACGACGATCTCGGTACCGGTATTGGGCCCGTCGCTGTGCGCGACGATCGTGCCGTCGTGCATGTCGACGATGCGCTTGGCCAGGGTCAGGCCGATCCCGAGGCCGCCTTCGGAACGCGCCAGCGAGCGTGGCAGCTGGGAAAACAGGCCGAAAATGGCATCGAGCATGCCCTCCGGAATGCCGGTACCGTTGTCGCGCACGACGATCTCGACCTGCTCCCCGACGGCGCGCGCCGCGATCGACACCAGGCCGCCGTCGGGCGTGTATTTGGCCGCGTTATGCAGCAGGTTGCCGAACACTTGCGCCAGCCGGTTGGCGTCGGCGCGCACCCGCACCGTGCGCGCCGGGAGCGTGACCGACAGGGCGTGCAAGTGCTGGTCGATGATCGGGCGGGTCTGTTCCACGGCCGCGGCGATGACGTCGGCCAGCGCGATCTCGTGCAAGTCGAGCTGGATCTGGCCTTTTGTCACCCGGGCAACGTCGAGCAGATCGTTCACCAGGTGCGTCAGGTGCCCCACCTGGCGCGACAGGATATCGGTGCTGGCGCTGATGGGCGAGTCGGCCGGCGTGAGCGTGCGGATGATGTCGGCCGACGCGCGGATGGGCGCGAGCGGATTGCGCAGCTCGTGGCCGAGCATGGCCAGGAACTCGTCGCGCGCCTGCAGCGCCGAACGCAGCTCGGCGGTCCGGCTCTCGACGCGCGATTCGAGTTCGGTGTTCAGGCGCATCAGGCTGTCCTTGGCGATCTTCAGGGACGAGCTTTCCAGCAGTTCCCACGCCCCCTCGCGCCGGGCCAGCGCGAACTGGTGCTGGCAGCACACGTCGATCACGTCGGAGGCGCTGCAGTTGTCCAGGCAATACGTGCACAAGGCAACCAGGTTGTGGCGCCGGAACGAGGCATTGACCTGGCGCTCATATTCCATGAAGCTGGTCCAGCCCGAGCGTTCGACCCACACCGTGTCGCCGGTCAGGCGCAGGCCGTTGAAGCCCTTGTTCCTGGCGCTCGCTTCCTTGTCGATCCAGCCCTGCAATACCGTGCTTGGATCGAACACATCGCCCGGCACGTACCAGTCCGAGATCGAGACAATCTCCATCTGCCCGGAAGAGATGGCATCCTTGAAGGCCGGGACCGCGTCGATCATCAGCGCTTCGGCCTTTTGCGCTTCGAGCTTGCGCCCGGTCACCCACAGGCAGGCCTCGCCGGCGCGCAGGCCGGCTTCGAAATACGGCACCAGGGTTTCGGCCAGGTCGGCTTCGGTATTGTAGAACTGGCAAAAGTGGGTTCCCCAGGGAATGTCGCCGATGACGTCGATGCCGGATTGGCGCACTGAGGTTTCCATGGGGGCCTTCTTTCTTTGGAGCTGTTAATTAGTGCAGGTCACTGCGGATGATACGCGCCCTTTGCAAAACGTTCAAAGCGATCGATGGGTGATGGCCGGTTCAGATCCGGTCCAGCAGCTGCTGTTCGGCCCGCTCGCTGAGCACCAGCACGAGTTTCAGCCGGGCGCGCGTCATGCCGACGAATAATTTGCGCAGGACCAGCTCGTCGATCTGCTCGAAATCGATCTCGGTGAAAATGAGCGCCGGCGCCGACTGGCCCTTGAAGCGGTACACCGATTCGGCCAGCAAGCCGCCGTCGCGGTAGATCGGGGTGCCGAACAGGTCGTACTGGCCGGTAAACGAGCGCAAGGTGTGGGTGTCGCTGAGCTTGTCGAGGCGCAGGATGGCGGATTTTTCGCGGCCCCGGAACGAGGCGATGGCGATATCGTGGCGCGCGAAGCCGGCGCCCAGGCACAGCGTGACCGCGCGCCGGGTCTGCGCCAGCATCGCTTCGGTGTCGCCTTCCGGATACATCAGCTCCTCGATGTCGGCGCCCTTGAACGGGCTGCCGGCCTCGACCGGCGGATGCACCGCGCCGATCGAGGCCAGCATGTCGATGATCTGGCGCGGGCTGCGGAAATTGGTATCCGAATGCAAGGTGACCCAGCCCGGCAGCGGCACCGTGGGGCGGCCGTACAGGTTCTGGTTCGGGTCTTCCAGCCAGATGGCGCGGCCCTCGTCCTTGAGCATGCGCAGCAGGATGTCGCGCCAGGCGATGGAAAAATCCTGGCCCTCGTCGACGATCAGCACGTCGTACTTCCAGGTGTCGGGCAGGTCGGCGCCGGCCATTTTCGCTTCGATCTCGTCCCACACGCCGGGCGCGGCGTAGTTGGGAATGTGGCCCTGGGAGCGCAGGAAGGCGTCGCTGAGCATGTGGAAGGTCGCCACCCGCCCGCCCGCGGGAACGAGTTGCTCGATGTGGTCCGCCAGCGGCCGGTTGTAGCACACGTACAGGGGCGACAGGCCGGCATCGATGGCAGCCGCGTATTCGGCCAGCGCCAGCTGGGTCTTGCCGCTGCCGGCGGTGCCCGACACGCGCAGGCGGAACGGCGCAAAGTCGAGCTTGCGGGCCCAGGTGGCCAGTCCGCCCGACAAGCGCGTGACCATGGCGGCGGCATTGCCGATCATGGCGCTCGGATCGGGCCGCAGGCTGAGCATGTTGCCGAGAAAGCGCGTGACCTTCTCGAACTGCTCGCCCGGCTTGGTGTCGGTGATGGGCAAGATTTCGCGGATTACCTGCGCCAGCCGGTCCTTGCCGGTGGCGTCGATGATGTGGCGCGGGTCGATGCCGGCCAGGTGCGCATTGCGCACGGTGTAGTCGGGGCAGTACAGCAGGTAGTCGATGGAGAGCTCGCCGCCGAAGCGTTCCGTGAGGCCCTTGATCGAGCGCATGAGGTGGTTGGCGACCTTGCGCGGCTTGCCTTCGTAGTGCTTGACCAGGCCGTCGGCCGTTTCGTTGAGCAGGCCCGATTTCTGCTCGATCAGCAGCAGGCGCCCGCTCGGCGCGACCAGGATGAAGTCGATCTCGCCGAAGGCGGAAAAGCCATTTTCGACATTGGTCCAGTGCACGCCGTGATAGATGCGGTAGGGCGCATCAAGCAGGGTGCGTTCCAGATAGGTCAGCGTCTCGATTTCGCGCACGGCGGTGCCGGTGACCGACATGGCTTGCCAGCCGGTAGGATGAATGTGGGCCATGGGATGGGCGCGGGCGGGCCGTGGTGGTTAAAACAATATTGTAAGTCTGCGTACGGGGGAGGAACGCACGCTTGCGCACGGCGGGCAGGCGCGGCGCCGGTTGCAGGCAATCCTCATGGCGCCGCGGCGCGGGCGACGTACTATTTTGTTATCGATGCGGCGTTTGTACGACAGTATACAGATGCTAACTTGTTAAGATAGTGCTTCCTTCAGGAGACCATCATGCGCAAACCCTCGTTACTTATTGCAGCCGCCGCAGCCGCAGCCGCGCTGGCGACCAGCGCCCACGCGGAGTCGACCTTCCGTGAATTCACCTATACCGGCTTCTTTCACGAAGAATCCGGGCAGTTCAAGCCCAATGCCAGCATTTATGGCTACTTTGAAAGCGACGATCTGAACGGCAACGGCGTGCTCGAACGCAGCGAGGTCACCTCCTTCGTCCTCAACAGCCAGCAATACGTCGGCTGGTGCGGTCCCGAAGTGTTCATGTGCGGACTGTTCGAATTTTCCTATACGCCCGGCGGCGCCCTCAATTTCGCCACGAACTGGAGCACCGATCCGTGGGGCGAGTGGGGCGTCGCCGGCGGCCATGTGCGCAGCGGCGTCGAAGTCAAGGAGCACTCTTACTGGTCGGGCGGCTCGGCGTCGTACACCTTGCGCTGGACCGAGGACACCATGTTCAACATTACCCCGGTGCCCGAGCCGGCCACCTACGGCATGCTCGCGCTGGGATTGGGCGTGCTGGCCGTGGCTGCGCGGCGACGCTCGCGCGCGTAAAGCGCCCATCCCGGGACCGGGGCGCGCCGGCCGCTTCCGTTGGCGCGGAGCGCACAGCCGGACTGGGCCGGGCCGCCAGCCGTGTTCATGCCACCTCGCCCTCGGCGAGGGCAATCGCTTCGATTTCGATCATGGCCTCAGGGGCATACAAGGCCGAGACTTCGACGATCGTGTCGGCTGGGTACGGTGCGCAAAACCATGTGCGGCGTAATTCGACGATCTTCGGGAAATTTTGCATTTCCGTCAGGAAGATCGTGACCTTCACCATACAATCCAGGCTGGAGCCGCCCTTGATGAGCACCTCGCGCAAGTTGCGGAAGGCTTGATCGGCTTGCTGGTCGAAGTCCTTGCTGACGATCGCGCCGTCGGCGCCATATCCCGCCTGGCCGGAGACAAACAGCAAGTTGCCGACCCGGATGGCTTGCGATAAAAGGTAAGGCGCATAAGGGTCGGGTTGGGTATGCACTTGTTCGATTTTCATGAGGAGCTCCGCGGCGATGGTTGAGAAAAAATCAGTTCAGGAATTAGGCTTGTTCGCCCGGGCCAAGTATCTGTACTGGTGACGCATCCGGCAAATGGTAAGATCTCAAGCGATGGATGAGAAAAACTAATTTGCAAGGATGTATGAGGAAGTTACCGCCGCTGGGTGCCTTAAGGGCCTTCGAAGCCGCCGCCCGGCGGCTGAGCTTCAAGGACGCCGCGGACGAACTCCATGTCACCCCGACTGCCATCAGCCACCAGATCAGGCAGCTGGAAGAACTCCTGGGCACGAAGCTGTTTCAACGCGGCGTGCGCAAGGTGAGCCTGACGGCGCCGGGCCACCAACTGTTTCCAACCTTGCGCAACGGCTTCGATGACTTCGAACGCGCAATCGATGCCGTGCGCCGCGTGCATGGCGTCAAGACAGCGACGCTGTCGTCGACCGTCGCCTTTACGGCGCGCCGCCTGGCCCCGCTTGCCGGATCGTTTTGCGACGCCAATCCCGACTGGTCCCTGCGCCTGGACGCATCGAACAAGACGGTCGATCTCGACGTGGAAGCGGACGCGGCCATTCGCTATGGCCGCGGTCATTATCCGGGACTGATTGTCGAGCCGCTGTTCCGGGACCGCTTCGCCCCGGTGTGCAGTCCGCGCCTTGGCATTGCCGCGCTGAACGACCTGCGCAACGCGACGCTCATCCATTTCGAATGGGGGCCGGCCATGCGCGACGACGAGCGCGCCCCGGTATGGCGGCACTGGCTGGCGCAAGCCGGCCTCGCGGCGAGCGGTTCCGAAGCCGGCCTGGCCTTTACCGACGAGATTCATGCTGTCCAGGCTACCCTGGCCGGACAAGGGGTCGGCTTGCTGAGCCTGACCTTGGTCGCGGAAGAACTCGCCTCTGGCGTGCTGGTCCAGCCGTTCGCGCTGTCGCTCGACAGCTATCAGTACGACCTGGTGTACAGCCCGCGTATGGGCGATCGTCCTGCAATCGCAGTGCTACGCGACTGGGTGCGGGCGCAACTGGTCGACTCCCGCACCGGGTAGGCGCCATGCCGGCCGGACGGCCGGGTAGGATTTCATCGCACCAGGCAGCTGGCCGCGCCACGCCGGCGGCGGTAATGGGCCGGCAGCAGTACGGCCACGCCCTTTGCAGAGTTGTATTCACATCCCGTTATCCGGTTCAAGACGCGATGAGGAGGACACGCTTACCCAAGCAAACTTGACGGGGTGAAACCATCGGTCTATATTAATGACTCGCAAGTAAGTTACGGAATAGACCCCATGCAATGTCCCCTTGAGATGATGAAGCCGCGCTGGGAACGCCGTAAAGACGCACGTCCCCAGGAGTTGCTCGCCGCCGCGCTCGACCTGTTCGTCGAGCGCGGTTTCGCGTCCACGCGGCTGGAAGACGTGGCCAAGCGCGCCGGCGTGTCCAAGGGCACCCTGTACCTGTATTTCACCAACAAGGAAGAACTGTTCAAGGCCGTGGTGCGCGACACCATCGTGCCCGCCCTGGGCGCGGCCGAAGACATGATCGCCAGCTTCGAGGGCAGCAGCGCCGACCTGCTGCGCGCCGTCATGATGGCCTGGTGGGAAAACGCCGGCGCCACCAAGTCGTCCGGCATGATCAAGCTGGTCATGGCCGAATCGAACAACTTCCCCGATATCGCCGTCTTCTACCGCGAAGAAGTGATCCTTCGCGGCAGCGGCATGATCAGCGGCCTGCTCGAGCGCGCGGTCGCACGCGGCGAATTCCGTCCCCTCGACGTGTTCCTCACCACCCAGATCCTGATCGCCCCCATGCTCATGTTGATGCTGTGGAAGCACTCGATCGGCCCGTGCGAGATGTCCGAACTGGACCCGGTGGCCTTCATCGATTCCTTCCTCACCATGACCATGAACGGCCTGCTGCCGCGCGCGCCGTGATGGCGCTTGCGCTAGAGCGGCGACTTGGGGCGCCGATTCCGGAGGTTCATTCCCTCTAAACTGCAGACTGTCGCAATTTCTCGCGATTGGAGGCCCCGGATCGTTAAGATGTGTGTTCCGAGGCCGTTCAACGATAAAATATCGAATTATTATTTTTCCTCACCGAGCACAAGATGAATATCGAACAAGCCCGTTTTAACATGATTGAACAGCAAATCCGCCCCTGGAACGTGCTGGACCAGGACGTGCTCGATCTGCTGGTGGTGGTCAAGCGCGAGGATTTCGTGCCTGCCGCCTACAAGACGCTGGCCTTTGTCGATACCGAGATCCCCCTGCCAGGCGGCGAGGCAATGTTCACGCCGAAGATCGAAGCGCGCATCTTGCAAGAGGTAGCGGTCAAGAAGCACGAAAATGTGCTCGAAGTCGGCGCCGGTTCGGGCTACATGGCGGCGCTGCTGGCGCACAAGGCGCGTCACGTTACTACCGTCGAGATCAATCCGGAACTGAAGGAACTGGCCGCCAGGAACCTGGCCAACGCCGGCGTGAGCAACGTTACGGTCGAACTGGGCAATGGCGCCGAAGGCTGGGACAAGGGCGCGCCGTTCGACGTCATCGTCATCTCGGGCGCACTGGAAAGCTTGCCGGAAGTGTTTTTAAAGCAGGTCAAGGTCGGCGGGCGCATCGCCGCGATCATCGGCCAGGCCCCGGTCATGTCGGCACAGGTGATCACGCGCGTGTCCGAGACCGCATACGACACGGTCAAGGTGTTCGAAACCAACGTCAAGATGCTGTCGACGTCGGTCAAGTCCTCGCATTTCACGTTTTAAGGCGGGGCCGGCATGCACCAAGTGACCGCCCCCGAATTGGCCGCCTGGCTGGCCGACCCCGCGCGCCCGCGCCCGCTGCTGCTGGACGTGCGCGAAAACTGGGAATTTGAAACCTGCAAGATCGAGGGATCGACCCAGATCGCGATGAACACGATTCCGGCGCGCATCGAGGAACTCGACGAGGAGGCCGAGATCGTCTGCATCTGCCACCACGGCGCGCGCAGCATGCAGGTGGCCGCCTATCTGGAGCGTAACGGCTTTGGCAAGGTGACCAACTTGACTGGCGGCATCCACGCCTGGGCGCTGCAGGTCGATACTGCGATGCCGAAGTATTGACCGGATGGATCGAGCTCGGGATGGATCGAGCGCAGGATGGATTGAATACGACGATCGATCGGACGCAAGCGATCGCGCGAGGCGGCGGTGTCGGCCATCACCGGGCTGCACGTTTTTCTTACTTTTTTTGATGACTCCAATGGAGAATGCAATGCAGAAACCCCTCATGGCCGTGCTGATCGCCAGCGCATTTTTTTCCTTGAATGCACAGGCGGCAGACCTGATCCAGGTCTACCAGCAGGCGCTGGCCAATGACGCCGCGTTTGCCAGCGCGCGCGCGGCCCTGGCCGCCGGCATGGAACGGGTTCCGCAAGGCCGCTCGGCGCTCCTGCCCACCGTGGGCCTGAACGGCAGCATCGTCAAGAACGACGGCGAATCGACGCCGTGGAATATCGGCCAGACCGTCACCCGCGCCGATGGTACCAAGGCGCAGGTCACCACCGGCGGCGCCAACGAGCGCACCACCACCCACACCCTGTCGCTGAGCCAGCCGCTGTTTCGCTGGGCTAACTGGCAGGCCTACGAACAAAGCAAGCTGCAGCAGGCCCAGGCCGAAGCGCAGTTCGCCCAGGCCCAGCAAGACCTGATCACGCGCGTGGCGCAAGCCTACTTCGACGTGCTGGCCGCGCAGGATACGCTGGAACTGAGCCGCGCCCAGAAAACCGCGACCACCGAGCAGCTCGCCTCGGCCAAGCGCAATTTCGAAGTCGGCACCCAGACCATCACCGACACCCACGAAGCCCAGGCCGCGTACGACCTGGTGGTGGCGCAGGAGTTTGCCGCCATCAACGACCTGGAAAACAAGCGCAGCGCGCTGCAAGCGATCATCGGTACCGCGCCGACCGGCCTGGCCACGCTCAAACCCGGCGTGCTGCTCGCTTCTCCCGAGCCGGCCGTGATCGATCCCTGGGTTGCGTCGGCCGAAACCCAGAACTATGGCGTCGTCGGCGCCCAGCTGGGCTACGAATTGTCCAAGCGCGAAATCCAGAAAAGCCGCGCCGGCCATTATCCGACCCTGGACCTGACCGCCAACATCAGCCGCCAGAACATGACGGGCCAGACCTCGCAGTCGGGCAGGTCGGACAGCAAGGCCATCGGCATTGCCTACAACGTGCCGATCTTTAGCGGCTTTGCCGTCACCAGCCGCGTGCGCGAAACCATCGCCCTCGAAGACAAGGCCCGCAACGACCTCGAAGCGACCCGCCGCAACGCCGCCAACGTCGCGCGCCAGGCCTTTTTGGGCGTGAACAGCGGCCTGGCGCAGGTCAGGGCGTTGCAGGCGGCGGAAGTGTCGGGCAATTCGGCGCTCGAATCGAACAAGCTCGGCTACCAGGTCGGCGTGCGCATCAATATCGACGTGCTCAATGCCCAGCGCCAGCTGTATTCGACCCGGCGCGACCTGTCGCGCGCGCGCTACGACACCATCCTCAACGGCCTGCGCCTGAAATCGGCGGCCGGTTCGCTGCGCGAAGCGGACCTGGTGCCGGTCAACGACTTGCTGGTCAAGTAAGCCAGCCGCAGTCCGCAAAAACGCCTCGGTCGAGGCGTTTTTTTCGCCCCTGCCGCACGCATGCACAGGCTTGCGCACCATGCATGTGCCGCAAGCGCTGGTATTGATTGCGATCAATATCAATGCAAGAAATCTGTTTTTGCCACACCGAGCGATTGATATTGAAATTAAATTTTTCCGGAGTAATCATGATGCTGGAGGATGTGCTGCGCCAGGGAATCGCCAGCGCCTTGCAAGCTGGCAGGCACGTCCGGGCCGTGCCTTTGTCTTCCACCTGAACCGACCGGCCTCGCGACCGGTCTTGAGGAGCGCTCCATGTCGATGATTGAACAACGTTTGTGTGCCGTATCCCTGCTGTTGCTGGGCACGGCGTCAGCCAGCCATGCCGCCGCGCCGCTGCCGGCGTCCGATGCGGCGGCGCGCGGGTTCCAGGTCGTGACGACGGCGCGCGCCGGCGCCGTCGACGGCACGCGCCGCAATTCCGATGAGTTCATCTGGCGCCTGTTCGCGCAGTTCACGGCGCCGGTGGCGGGCGCGCGCCCGGCCACGGTCCAGTTCGAAACCTGGGCATCGGACCTCGACACCTTCAAGGACAAGCCGGTCTGGCCGGGAGCGAACACGCCCAAGAAATTCCAGAGCAGCAAACTGCGCAATGCGAGGACGCACGGCAGCGGGCCGGTCGACGTGGCCTGCAACCCGCCGCCCATTCCCGGCCTGGGCGCCTTTCCCACTGCGGGCAAGCCGGCGCCCTGCATCGCCGAGGAAGTCAGGCGCAACCGTCCCCAGTTCGACTACCTGTTAAAGAACGTCCTGCACACCACGCAAGGGCGCCAGGCGGCGTTTGCGCGCGGCCTGGATGTGCAGATGCCGCTTGAGGCCGTTTCCGTCAAGGGCGATTGGGTGCCGCTGCGCGACTTGCTGGCGTGGCTGCCCGAACTGGGTAGCGTCGAGCGCATCCGCACCCAGTATTACACCGGCGTGTCGGGCCAGGTGGAATACGCTCTGGTGTCCCTGCACGTGAGCAGCCGCCAGAATCCGAACTGGGTGTGGGGCACCTTCGAGCACCAGAAAAATCCCGGCCGCTGCGACGACCTGGGCTGCTTCGACAGTTACGGCGCCAGCGTGGCCGAGGTCGCACCCGAGCGGCGCAAAGTCGACAGCCAGTATGGCGATTGCGCCAAGACGCCGGCCCTGGAGGCGGTGATGCGCGATGCCGGCCTGTCGCCGGTGTGGAAAAATTATTGCCTCAAGTCGTCCCAGGTCGATTACGTGGCGGCCGACGGCACGCCCACCGTGCTGGGCAATTCGGTCATCGAACGGATCGTCGGCGGCGGCTCGGTGGTGGCATCGTCCTGCATCGGCTGCCACGCTTATGCCTCGTTCGACGCCACCGGCGGGCCGTCCAAGGGCGTCTTGAACATGCTGCCTTACAACCCGACCGGGCCGCTGATTCCGGCCGTGCTCAAGGCATCGCGCCAGTTCGACTTCAGTTGGGGCTTGTTGAACCAGAAGTAAGCAGCGCGCCGCGCCGCAGGCCGCCTGCCGGCACGGCGCGCGTGGGCCGCTTGCTCACGCCTCGCTCTGCGGCAGCGGGAACTCGAAGCAGATCGACCTGACCGGCATCCTGGCGCGCACCGTCGTATCCCATTTCTTGCTGTAGTCCGCCGTGTCGGCCAGCTCGTCGACGATGATGGTGATTTCGGAGGCGTGCCCGCCCTTGAACAGGTCCAGTAGCGTGGTGAAGCGCTCGGGCGACTGGTGGATGTCGATCACGCACAGCGATTTGCCGGTGGCCGCCGTGTAATTGACCCAGCCGGGCGGCTCGGTCGGGGGGGATTTCTCGAGGTTGTGGCGCCGGATCGTCATGCTCCAGGCGGCATGGTTGATCATGAAGGAATCGGACGCGTAGATAGTCGGCGCGCCGGTCAGCCCCAGCTGCAGTGTAATCACAGGATCGAGCTCGACGCTCCCTTCCTGGCGCAGTACGTGGTAGCTCAATCTGCTCTCGAACACTAACTCGGCACTCATTGGCTTTCCTCATCAACACGGTTTCGGCAATCTTACCCGTTACCGTGCCCCGGCGCGTGGCCAATTGCGCCAAAGCCACGGCAAATGGCTGTCGCCGTTTCTGCGCGGCATGCGGACGCAGCCGGGGCCGGAACTGGCGTAGACTGGCGTAGACTGTCTGGACGATGCTCGGCCACACGCACTTTGTCGGTCGACATTGCTCTTTTCGCCTTACCAGGATGTCATGCGCCTATCCAAATTCATCAGCGACAATAGCGAAGCGATCTTGCAGGAATGGGAAGATTTCGCCAGTACCCTGCATGCGCTCACGTCGGCTACCAAGGCGCAGTTGCGCGACCATGCCAAAGCCATCCTGGCGGCGATCTGCCTCGACCTCGAGACTTACCAGAGCGTCCAGGAAGGCATCGACAAATCCAAGGGCAACGCCCCCAGCGCCGCCGCCGAAACAGCCGCCGAGGCGCATGCCCTCGACCGGCTGCAGGCCGGTTTTAGCGTCGAGGAACTGATGGCCGAATACCGGGCCTTGCGCGCGAGCGTGCTCAGGCTCTGGCAAAGCCGGGTCAAGCAAGCCGATGAGTCCGACATGCAGGACATGCTGCGTTTTAACGAGGCGATCGACCAATCGCTGATGGAATCGCTGGCCCACTTTTCCGCCATGCAGCGCGATGCCCAGAACGTCTTTCTCGCCATTCTCGGCCACGACGTGCGCAATCCGCTGGGGGCGATCGGCATGGGAACCCAGTTGATCCTGCAGGACAGCACCCTGGCGCCGCGCCACCTGAAGGTGGCCGCGCAAGTGTTGCGCAGTACCCAGCGGGTTACCGACATTGTCGCCGACCTGCTCGACTATGCCACCAGCCACCTGGGTGGCGGCATTCCGGTCACCCTGGCGCATTACGACTTATCGGCGGAATGCCGCTCCGTGGTCCAGGAAATGAAACTGTTTCATCCGGAACGCCAGTTCAGCGTCGAGGTCGAGGACGACATCAAGGTGGCCTGGGACCGCGCGCGCATGAGCCAGGCCCTGTCGAACTTGCTGGCCAATGCGGTCCAGCATGGCGCGGCGACCAGTCCGATCTGGGTAACGGTTGGCCGCCAGGGAACCGATGTCATGATGGTGGTGCAGAATGAAGGCGAGATCATTTCGTCGGCCCGGCTGCGGGCCATGTTCGATCCGGCCAAAAGCTTTGCCATGAAAAGCACCAGCGAACGCAGCGCCAGCCAGAGCGCCAACCTGGGCCTCGGCCTCTATATCACGCATGAGATCGTGTTAGCCCACGGCGGCAATATCTGGGTCAGTTCGACAGAACTGGAAGGGACCACCATCAAGATGCAGATTCCCTCGGACGGCAAGGCGGCCGGGTAAGTCCGGCACCCGTCTTGCGGCAGGCGCACAGTGGCCCGCTCAGTGGCCCGCTCGCTGACGCGCTCGCGGCACGCCCTCAGGTCGGCATGCTGTTGCGCGGCAGGCTGATGGTAAACACGCAGCCGACGCCGTCCAGGTTATGGACGCTCAAGGTACCGCCATTCGAGGCCACGGTCTGTTTTGCGATGGTCAGGCCCAGGCCGATCCCGGTGCGGTTGGCGCCCGACTGCGAAAACGGCAGGAACATGGTGTCTTCGACCCCGGCCGCCAGGCCGCCGCAATGATCCTTGACATCGATGAGGATGCGGTCGCCCTGCGCATAGGCGGTCAGCAGGACCTCGGTACCGGGCGCGCTGAATTTGAAGGCATTCTGCAACAGGTTGGCCACCGCCGCGATGAGCAGGTCGCGCGTGCCGCGCACCGCCAGGGCGGCGTCGACCGGAAGGATGCGGAAGGTACAGCCATGCATGACGGCCGACAGCGCGGCGGCGTCGTGAATCTCCTGGATGAATGTGGCCAGGGAAAAGGCGTCCAGGCTTTCCTCGCGCAGGCTCATGACGCGCACATCCTGGAGCGAATTGGCGATCAGTTTGTCGAGGCTGGTCAGGCTGCGCTCGAGAATCGATCCGGTGGCGCCGCCCAGGTTCAGATTGCCGGCTTTTGCCGCGGCGAACGCCAGCGACGCGGTGCCCAGCAAATTGCGCAGTTCATGGGCGAAAAACCCCATTTGTTGATTGCTGTGTTCGGCATTCAGGATGTCGTTGAGGCCGTCGCGTTGATAACTGAACTCCGATACGGCATCGGAAATGGCATTGTCCAGGCAGCGGTTCAGGGTACGGAATTCATCGACCGCGAACGGCGCGTCGCGCTCGACGGCCAAGTCGGTAATCGATTGGCACAGATCGCCGTAGTCGTGCACGACCTGGGCGACCGTCAGGCCCAGCTCCAGCAAATCCCTGCCGTGCCGGGCCGCCGATGCGCTCACTTCGGACAGGGCCGCGCCTCCTCCCGCCGGTCCGGAAATGAGTTCGCCCAAGTGCCGCTCGGGCGACTGTTCCACGCGCAGGGTCCGGATCAGCTGATCGAGAAACAGGGGAATGCCATTCTCGAGTTGCGTTTCGGTCGCGGAGCGCCCGGGGCGGTTCCCCACCTTGATGCGGCAACGCGCTGCCAGTTCGTCGCGGTTGTTCGACAAAAATTCGTGCAACATGGAAAGTGCTCCATTTCGTACCTGGCTCAGTACTTGGCCCAGGGCAACACCGATATGTGAGGCAATCTTGACGAACAATCATCGTACAACGGAAACCAGCCTGCTTTTAAATATTTTTGGTAGCTCGCTTTTTGTAACAAAAATCGGAAGCCGGGGCAGGGCGGCTTACTCGTTCAAGCCGTTCGCGCGCACGCCATCCTTGCGTTCGATAAGTTCGATCTTGTAGCCGTCCGGATCGGTCACGAAGGCGATCACGGTGCTGCCGCCCTTGACCGGGCCCGGCTCGCGCGTGACGTTGCCGCCGTTGGCGCGCGCCGCCGCGCAGGCGGCCACGATGTCGTCGGCCGAGATGGCGATGTGGCCGTAGGCGTTGCCCAGCTCGTATTTGTCCACGCCCCAGTTGTACGTCAGTTCGAGTTCCGCGTGCTCGGGATTGCTGCCGTAGCCCACGAACGCCAGGGTGTATTTGTACTCGGCGTTCTCGCTGGTGCGCAGCAGGGTCATGCCCAGCACCCTGGTATAAAAATCGATCGAGCGCTGCAGGTCGCCGACCCGTAACATGGTGTGCAAAATACGCATCGTAGTCCTTGGTAATGAAATCAAGACACGATTTTAAGCGCTCCACCGATTCTCTGCCGGCCGCGCCCGCGCGGCCGGCCCAGGTGCTTACGAACCGAAGTGGTAATTAAGCTCCAGCCAGATCTGGCGTCCGACCGGGCTGTAGTTGCCGACCGGGTAGTTCGGCCAGCCGCCGGTGGTATCGCGCTTGATGCGGTTGTTGACGTTGTTGATCGCCACCGACACGGTCGCGCGCGGCGTCACCTTGTACACGCTCGACAGGTTGACCAGGGTGGTCGGCGACAGGAACGCCGTTTGCCCGGCATTGGGCACCTTGCCGTAGCGCTGGGCGAACACGGTGTTCGACCAGTTGCCCACGTTCCAGTTCAGGCTGGCGTTGAGCTTGTCGCGCCAATCCTGGTTGCTCAGCTCGTCGAGCTCATCGATCAGCACGTCGCCGGCAAACTGGCGCGAGTTCTTGCTCAATGACTTGGAGTAATTGCCCTTGAGCGTGAATTTGCCCCAGCTGTCGGTCTTGAGCGCGTAGCGCGCGCTCAGGTCGATCCCGTCGGCATCCTGGTAGGCGGCGTTGATCGGATTGACCCGGATTTCGCGGATCTCGCCCGGCTTGTTCAGGGCCGTGAGCGCATAGCGCTGGATGCGGGTGAGGGCATCGAGGCAGGTCGGCGAGCTCAGGTCGCCCTTGATACGGCAGGCCGCTTCGTCGCGCAGCAAGGTATCGGCGCTCAGGTTGGTGACCAGATCGTCGATCTTGATGTTCCAGTAGTCGACCGAGACGTCGAAGTCCGCGCTCGGCGACCAGACCGCGCCCAGCCCGTATGATTTACCCTTTTCCGAGCGCAAGTCCTTGCTGCCGGTCTGGACGTAATCGTTACCCGGCGACACATTGGCGAACTCGCAGGTCTCGATGCTCTTGCCGGCCTGGGCGCAGCGGTAGTAATCGGTGGTCGAGGAATAATAGCCGGTGCCGCGCGCCTTGAAGATGTAGTTCATATCCGGGGCGCGAAAGCTCGTGGCGTAGTTGCCGCGCACCAGCAGCGACGTGACCGGACGCCATTCGGCTCCGGCGTTGTAGGTCAGCTTGCCTTCATTGCGGCCGGCAAAATTGTAGCGGTCGTAGCGGCCGGCCAGGGTTGCGTTCAGGTCGGCCAGCAGCGGCACGCTCGCTTCCACGCCCAGTGCGTAGCGGCGCCGCGCGCCTTCGGTGATGTCGCTTTTGGCCAGGGTGTTGAACACGCCCTGGTTGATGCGCGCATCCGGCTTGTTGACGAAGCGCTGGTGACCGGCTTCGGCCACCGTGGCCAGCTTGACCGGACCGGCCGGCAGGTCGAACAGCTCGCCCGTGGCGACCAGGCTCAGGGTCTGGTTGCGCGAGGTGTCGTCGCTGTCGGCCTGGCCGGTGATGCTGTTGAATTCTTCCGGCGTCAGGCGCTGGGTCAGGCGCGCCTGGTTGGGGGCGTAGATGGCAATGCCGTCGGCGTCGGTGCCCAGTTTCGGTCCCAGGAAAAAGCTGTCGATATTGGCCAGCGCGCGCTGCACATGGTTTTCGCTCTTGTAGAATGAGGCGCTGTAGCCGGCTTCATAGCGCCAGCCGGTAGCGCCGATGTCGCCCTTGGCGCCCAGCGAAACCGAACTGGCCAGGTCGTCCCAGGTGCGGTTGTAGCGGTTGGCGCCGCCGATTTCCTCGGGCGAGATGGCCTTGCCCCAGGCTTCGTACACGCCGCTGTTCTTGTTGAAGAAATAGCTGTTGTCGGACGAGGACGAGGTCCACGACGGTCCGCGCGTGTTGTTCGCGGTTTTGTTCTTGCCGAGTAGGAATTCGGCGAACAGTTCGGTCGTCGGTGACAGTTCATAGTTGGCGCTGCCAAACAGATTGGTGCTTTGGTTCTTGGTCTGGACTGTCCACCAGGTCGGGCTGAGCTTGTTGCTGGCGCAGTAAGTGCCCTTCTTGGCGGTGTACTTGGCGGTACTGTTGCCGAACAAGTCGCCCAGTGCGTTACAGGTGTCGCCCAGGTCGACAAAATTGCCGGTGCTGACGATTCTGCGCGACAAGACGTTCGACGGCGTGCCGCTGCGCACGGCCAGTAAATCGCGCTGGTTGCTCCACAGCGGTTCGCGGTCCAGCACTTCCAGGCTGAACACGGTGTTGAGTTTGTCGTAGCTGCCGCCGCCGGTCACTTGCAGCCGGCTGTCGCCGCCGCCGCCGCGCGAGGTGATGCCGCGTTTGAGGTTGACGTCGATGCCCTCGGCTCGTTTCTTGAGGATGATGTTGACCACACCGGCGATCGCGTCCGAGCCGTACACCGCCGACGCGCCGCCGCTGAGGATTTCCACCCGTTCGACTATGCTCGACGGAATGTTGGCCAGGTTGGTGAAGTTAATCGCGCCTTCATAGGCGGTCGGGAAGTCGGCCAGGCGGCGCCCGTTGAGCAGGATCAAGGTGTGGTTCGGTCCCAGCCCGCGCAGGCTGATGGTGTTGGCGGACGGCGTGTGGGTATTGCCGAAGTCGGCGCCGGTGGTGAAGCCGCTGTTTTGCGCCTGGTTGTTGAGGGCGTCGAACAGGTTCTTGTAGCCCTGCTTGGTGATTTCTTCGCCGGTGATGACGACCACGGCCGACGGGCCTTCGAGGCTGGCGCGCGGGATGCGTGAGCCGGTGACGACCACCGAGGGGGGCGTGCCCTGTACGCCGGCGGTTTGCGCCTGCGCCTGTTGCGCCGGGCCGCAGAGCAAGGTGATCGCTGCTGCCGCCAGCGGCGTCAATGTCAAATTCGTGATTTTCATTGCGGTGCTTTATGGTAGTCAAAAATTAATAGTACCAACCAGAAACCACGTCACGAACGATTGTTTTTGCGCTTGTATATGCGGAAATGCACAACGATGGTGCAAGGGGAGAAGGCAGGAGAGGAAGGCGGGAGAGAAGGCAAAGGAGAAGGCGGGGGTGAAGGCAGGACGGCGAAGGCAAATCTGGAGAAGCTCACGCCATCATTCTCGCCACCGCCCCCGTCGTTCCCGCAGAGGCGGGAACCCAAGTTTGTCGAGCCGCCGCTTGCTGCGGCACGAAGGCGGGAACGACGGGGCAGGGGGCTCGCATGACGAGCGGGTTTTACTCTTCCAGGCGTGCGTCCAGCGTAATGGCCGCATTGAGCAGCTTCGATACCGGGCAATTGTTTTTCGCGCGCAGCACCGCCGCTTCGAACGCTTCCTGGTTGGCGCCCGGAATGGTCGCGATCAGGTTCAGATGCACGGCCGAAATCGTGTAGCCGTCATCGGTCTTGTCCAGGGTCACGGTCGCCGTGGTCGCCAGTTTCTGCGCCGTCATGCCCGCTTCGCCCAGCTGCCCCGACAAGGCCATCGTGAAGCAGCCCGCATGCGCCGCGCCGATCAGCTCTTCCGGATTGGTGCCCGGACCATTCTCGAAACGGGTGTTGAAACCATACTGAGTATTGTCGAGCGCGCCGCTCTGGGTCGAAATATTCCCTTTGCCATCCTTGATGCCGCCACTCCAGACAGCGCTTCCTGAACGTTTGATCATGGTGATACTCCTCAATCTGTTTAAATTCAATCAACCCATCATGCGCTGCCGGCCGCGGTCCATCTGTTCGCCAGCGCACCGTGAGGATGTTCAATGCTGCAGCGCAGCTATTTACCGGTCGGCGTGATGCGCCAGACCGTATTGCCGACATCGTCGGCGACCAGGATGCCACCGCCCTGGTCGACGGCCACGCCCACCGGACGCCCGTAAGCGCGCCCGTCCGCGCTTAAAAAGCCGGTCAGCACATCCTGCGGCGGGCCGGACGGCTTGCCATCGGCGAAGGGCACGTAGATCAGCTTGTAGCCCGAAAACGGCTTGCGGTTCCACGAGCCATGCTGGCCGATCAGCGCGCCATTCTTGAACGCCGGCATCAGGTCGGCGTTGTAGAACGCCAGCCCGAGCGAGGCGGTGTGCGCGCCCAGCGCGTAATCGGGCGTGAGCGCCTTGGCTACAAGGTCGGGCCGCGCCGGTTCGACCCGGGCATCGACATTCTGGCCGTAGTAGCTGTACGGCCAGCCGTAGAAGCCGCCATCTTTCACCGAGGTCATGTAATCGGGCACCAGGTCGTTGCCGAGCTCGTCGCGTTCGTTGACGCTGGTCCACAGCGCCCCGCTTTGCGGCTGGAAACCCATGCCGACCGGATTGCGCAGGCCGCTCGCGAACACGCGCGACTTGCCGTCGGCCGGGTTGAATTCCCAGATCGCGGCGCGCCCTTCTTCCTTGTCGAGCCCGTTTTCGCCGGCATTGCTGTTCGAGCCGACCGCAATATACAGGCGCGTGCCGTCGGGACTGGCCACGACGTTCTTGGTCCAGTGATGATTGATTCCGGCCGGCAAATCCATCACCTTCACGCCCTTGGCACTGATTTTGGTCTGTCCCTCCTGATAGGGAAAGCGCAGCAGCGCGTCGGCGTTGGCGACATACAGATCGTTGCCCACCAGCGCCATGCCGAACGGCGAGAACAAGCCGTCGAGAAACACCGAGCGGCTGGCTGCCTCGCCGCTCGGGCCGGCGCCGCGCAGCAGGGTGATGCGGTTGGCCGACGGCACCGCCGCACCGGCCTTTTTCATCTCGTGCTTCATCACCATGCCGCGCAGGCTGAAGCCTTCGTCGGGCTTGGGCGGTTTATTCGTTTCGGCCACCAGCACGTCGCCGTTGGGCAGCACGTACAGCCAGCGCGGATGATCGAGCCCGCTGGCGTAGGCCGCCACTGCCAGGCCCTGCGCCACGGCCGGCCTGGCGCCCTTGGGCCAGGGGTCGGCCGGGGCGATGTTCATGGTCGGCAGCATCGTGCGCGAGGGCGCCGGCAGCGCCGGATTCGGGCCGAAGCCCGGGGGCATGGCCTGGCCGTGGGCGCCCAGCGCGGCGCCGGCCAGGCCGATGGCCAGGCTGATTGGCAAGATCAGGCGCGCACGCCTCATGCCTGTTCCTTGCCTTCGTCCTTGCCCTTGGTCAGGTCGGACGGTTCGTGATGGCGCATCCCGCTGCCGGCGTCGGGCTGGGGCTGGGCCTGGCCGGAACCGCTGGTTGGGGCGACTTCCTCGACGCCGCGCATGCCGTGCATGTCGGTATCGACCAGGCCCTGGGCCAGGTCGTCGGCGGCCTGCTTCATGACGCCGCGCGGCTCCTTGTCGTGGCCATCGGGCGACTCGTCGCGCTCGTGCGGCAGGCGCTTGACGTCGTCGTCGTGGATCTTGGCGTCGGTGTTGATTTTGCGGTCTTGTGTCTCGGTTACCATGGTGCTGCTCCCTGTGGGTGAACTCATTGTGCAAATGGTATCGCTTCGGGGGGAAGGTGGCCGTTCAATTGACATGGCCTGCAAGTAGCGGGAGGCCGCCTTGTCGCCGGGGAGACGGTGGAATGCGCTTGCCCCCGCGCCCAGTCGCACTTATACTGCGCCACTGTGAATGCATACAGTAGTGCCGCCAACGGCCGCCGTATGGCAGAAGCAGGCATTATGGGGTAATCTCCTGCGTGTCGCCCCTCAACCGCCGAGAAGTCCATGCCCGCTACGCATCAATCGCAAAAAACCATCGCGCTCGTCGTGCGGCATAACACGGCCGGCATCGGCGAGCCGGTCGGCCGCCTGCTCGCCTTCCTGCAAGGCGCCGGCTACCGCGTGGTGTTCGAAAGCGAAACCGCGGCCCACCTCGGCCTGCCCGGGATCGAGGCGATGAGCGTGGGCGGCATCGGCGCGGTGGCCTGCGCCGTCATCGTCATGGGCGGCGACGGCACCATGCTCGGCATCGCGCGCCAGCTCGCGCCGTTCGACGTGCCGCTGATCGGCATCAACCTGGGGCGCCTGGGCTTCATGACCGACATTCCCGTCGAGCGCATGATTCCGGTCGTGGGCGACATTCTCGGCGGCCAGGCGCGCGCCGAAAAACGCACCCTGTTAGAGGGGCGCGTCATGCGCGACGGCGCCATGATCGCCTGCGGGCTGGCGGTCAACGATGTGGTGGTGGCGCGCGGTGCCGGCGCCGGCATGGTCGAGCTTAAGGTCGCGGTGGACGGCAATTTCATGTACAACCAGCGCTCCGACGGCCTGATCATCTCGACCCCGACCGGCTCGACCGCGTATGCGCTCTCGGCCGGCGGACCGCTGCTGCACCCGAGCCTGGGCGGCATCGTGCTGGTGCCGATCGCCCCGCACGCGCTGTCGAACCGGCCGATCGTGGTGCCCGACAGCAGCGAAATCGTGATCGAGATCGTCGGCGGGCGCGATACCAGCGTCAACTTCGACATGCAGACCTTCGCCAGCCTCGCGCATGGCGACCAGATCGTCATCTCGCGTTCGCCCAACCACATCACCTTCCTGCATCCGGAAGGCTGGAGCTATTACGACACCCTGCGCGAAAAATTGCACTGGAACGAATATCCGTCGGGCGAGGGCAAGCTGCGCTAAGGCGCTGTCCCGCACGCCATTCCCCATTCGAATACTGGACTGACACACCTTCATGCTGCGTACCCTTACCATCCGTGATTTCGTCATTGTCGATACCATCGAACTTGAATTTTCCAGCGGTTTTTCCGTGTTCACCGGCGAAACCGGGGCCGGCAAGTCGATCCTGATCGACGCGCTGCAGCTGGCGCTGGGCGGGCGCGGCGACGCCAGCGTGGTGCGCGAGGGCGCGGCCAAGGCCGACATCACGGCCGATTTTTCGGTCAGCGCCGCCGCGCGCGCTTGGCTCGAACAGAACGAATTCGCCGCCGAGGAGGGCGGGGCGCTGCTGCGCCGCGTGATCGACAACGCCGGGCGCTCGAAGGCCTTCATCAACGGCATCGCCGCCACCGCCGCCCAGTTGCGCGACCTGGGCGACATGCTGGTCGATATCCACGGCCAGCACGCGCACCAGTCGCTGCTCAAGAGCGACGCCCAGCGCGCGCTGCTCGACAACCAGGCCGCCTTCAAGGATGCCGGGGCCGATGCCGACGCGCGCGCCGTGGCCGCCGCCCACAAGGCGTGGCGCGCGCTGGCCCGCCAGCGCGAGGAATTCGAAACCAACGCCAAGAACGTGCTGATCGAGCGCGAACGGCTCGAATGGCAGGTGACCGAACTGCAAAAATTGGCCGTGAAACCGGGCGAGTGGAGCGAGATCACCAACGAGCACAGCCGCTTGTCGCACGCCGCCAGCCTGCTCGAAGGCGCGCAGGAAGCGCTGGCCGCCATTTCGGAATCGGACCATCCGATCCTGTCGCAATTGTCGTCGCTCAACCAGAAACTGGGCAAGCTGGTGGCGGTCGACGCGCAATTGCAGAGCGTGCTCGACTGCATGGAACCGGCCCGCATCCAGCTGCAGGAAGCGGTGTATGCACTGAATAACTACCTGGACCGGGTCGACCTCGATCCCGAGCGCCTGCGCACGGTCGATGCGCGCATGGAAGCCATTCACACGACGGCGCGCAAGTTCCGCGTCACGCCCGATGAATTGCCGGAGGAGTTTGCCAGCCTGTCGGAGCGGCTCAAGCAGTTGGCCGACGCGAGCGACCTGGACGGCCTGCGCCAACAGGAAGAGAAAATCAGGGACAGCTACATGGCGGCGGCATCGCGCCTGTCGGCCACGCGCGCCACGGCCGCCAAGCTGCTGGGCACGCAGGTGACGGCGGCCATGCAGGAGCTGAACATGACCGGCGGCAGTTTTGTGGTGGGCTTAAATGCCTGCGAGCCGACCAGCAATGGCGTGGAGCAGGTGGAGTTTCTGGTGGCCGGTCACGCCGGCGTGGCGCCGCGTCCGCTGGCCAAGGTGGCGTCGGGCGGCGAGCTGGCGCGCATCGCGCTGGCCATTTCGGTGATTACCTCGAATGCCACGACCACGCCGACCTTGATTTTCGACGAGGTCGACAGCGGTATCGGCGGGGCGGTGGCGGAAGTGGTGGGGCGCTTGCTCAAGCGGCTGGGGCAGGAACGACAAGTGTTGTGCGTGACGCACTTGCCGCAGGTGGCCAGCCAGGCCAACCAGCATTTCCAGGTGGCCAAGGGGACCACGGGGGAGGGCAAGACGGTGTCGCATATCGACGTGCTGGACAACAAGGCGCGGGTGGAGGAAGTGGCGCGCATGTTGGGTGGGGTGGAGATTACGGCGACCACGCGCAAGCATGCCCGGGAATTGCTGGCGTTGTAGGTTGTGGCCTAAGACTGACCGCCGACCGCCGACCGCCGACCGCCGACCGTATAGCCGTCGTTCCCGCGCTGGCGGGAACCCAAGTTTGTTCCGTAGTTGTCGACTGAGATACGAACTTGGGTTCCCGCCGAGGGCCGCCTTGGCGCGGGAACGACGGAGCTCAGTTCGGCAGTCGGCGTCAGTTTTTCACCGGGTCACACCCTCCCAACAGCGGTTCAACGCCCGTAAATAATGCTGGAATTTAACCCGGAACCCTATAATATCGGCTCTTCCGCTCACGATTCCAGCTCCCATGTCCTTCCGTAAAGAACCCCCCTTCACCCACGGCACCCCGACCCGCAACGCCGTGGTGCTGGTCAACCTGGGCACGCCCGACGCCCCGACCACGCCCGCCGTGCGGCGCTACCTGAAGGAATTCCTGTCCGACCCGCGCGTGGTGGAAATTCCGCGCGCCGTCTGGTGGATGATCCTGCACCTCGTCATCCTGCCGTTCCGCTCCAGCAAATCGGCCGCCAAATACGCCTCGATCTGGACCAAGGAAGGTTCCCCCCTCAAGGTCCATACCCAGAAGCAAGCCATCCTGCTGCGCGGCCTGTTGGGCGAGCGCGGTCATGATTCGGTGAAAGTGGTGATGGCCATGCGCTACGGCTCGCCATCCTTGCCCGAAGTGCTGGACCAGCTCAAGGCCGAAAACTGCGACCGCATCGCCATCCTGCCGGCCTATCCGCAGTACTCGGGCACCACCACCGGCTCGATCAGCGACGCCGTCTTCGCCCACTACGCCGGCGTGCGCAACGTGCCGGAACTGCGCATGATCAAGCACTACCACGACCACGACGGCTACATCGACGCCCTGCGCGATAGCGTGCTGGCGCACTGGCAAACCAACGGCCGCGGCGACAAGCTGGTGATGAGTTTTCACGGCGTGCCGAAACGCACCCTGATGCTGGGCGACCCGTACCACTGCGAATGCCATAAAACGGCGCGCCTGCTGGCGGCCAAACTGGGACTGTCGACCGAGCAATACCTGGTCACCTTCCAGTCGCGCTTCGGCAAGGCCGAGTGGCTGCAGCCGTACACGGCGCCGACCCTGGTGCAGATGGCGAAAGAGGGCCTCAAGCGCGTCGACCTGATTTGCCCGGGCTTCACCAGCGACTGCCTGGAAACGCTGGAAGAGATCGCCATGGAAGCGAAGCACGATTTCGAGGCGGCCGGCGGACGCGAATTCCACTATATCCCTTGCCTGAACGAATCGCCTACCTGGATCGCCGGCCTGGCCGACATCACCGAGCAGCACCTGCTCGGCTGGGATACGAAAGCCACGCCGGCCCAGCGCGCAGCCGAAAAACTGGACAAGGAAGCGGGCCGCCGCAACGCGGTCAAACTGGGCGCAAGTTGAACGCGCGCTAACCGTCCGCCGGCCTACCGCGGTGCCTACCGCCGTGCAAATTGACAGGCGCTATTTGCCGCCTGTTAAAATAGCGTCCCGTGCACACTCAGACCGGCGTAGCAGATCCAGGCCAGCGCGAGCACGGTGTAGGCAACAACGCTGGCGGCAATCAACGGCAACTTCATGTCGAACTCCCTGAAACACAGCCCTCGCGCGGGCGATGCACGCGCATGCAAGCTGGATGACTTCATGGTAGTCCGGGCCGTCCTGAAAAGAATCCTCTCATTGGTAATATTTGTAACATTGCACTAAAAAGCAACGCTGCAGGATTCCCCTTGAAAATGTAGGTTATAGCCCCATCTGGGTTCCTATGTGGCTAGCAAGACACGTCAAACAATTAGTTAAGTCATTGATTCCAGGAGCTTTTCCGATGCAAGAGCAAGAAAATCCAGAAGTGTCGCAACCGTCCGATGAATCCGTCCAGGCGTCCGCGCCCGCCAATGGCGAGCCGAGCCTCGAAGAGCAGCTCAGCGCCACCGAAGCCAAGCTGGCCGAGATGCACGACGCCTACATGCGCGCCAAGGCCGAAGGCGAGAACATCCGCCGCCGCGCCCAGGAAGACGTCAGCAAGGCGCACAAATTCGCCATCGAGAGCTTCGCCGAAGCCATGGTGCCAGTGCGCGACAGCCTCGAAATGGCGCTCAAGGTCGAGTCGCCGTCGCTCGAATCGCTCAAGGAAGGCGTCGAAATGACCCTCAAGCAGCTGACCTCGGCGTTCGAGAAGAACAAGCTGGTCGAAGTGCTGCCGGCCCAAGGCGACAAGCTCGATCCGATGAAGCACCAGGCCGTCGCCGTGGTCCCGGCCGAGCAGGAAGCGAACACCGTGGTCAGCGTGCTGCAAAAAGGCTATATGATCGCCGACCGCCTGCTGCGCCCCGCGATTGTTACCGCAGCGCAAGCAAAATAAATACGGTGTGCTCTCTTGCAAGGTCTTGAAAGCACGCAGTTTTTCCACATATTCAAGTCATCTGAAACTAAGTAATTAAAAGGAAAAAATCATGGGCAGAATTATCGGTATTGACCTTGGCACGACGAACTCGTGCGTGGCCATCATGGAAAACGGTCAGCCAAAGGTAATCGAGAACGCAGAAGGCGCGCGTACGACGCCTTCCATTATTGCTTACCAAGAAGATGGCGAAATCCTTGTCGGCGCACCGGCCAAGCGCCAGGCCGTCACCAACCCGAAGAACACGCTGTTCGCGGTCAAGCGCCTGATCGGCCGTAAGTTCGACGAAAAAGAAGTGCAGAAAGATATCGGCCTGATGCCGTATTCGATCATCAAGGCCGACAACGGCGATGCATGGATCGGCGTGCGCGACAAGAAGCTGGCTGCACAGCAAATCTCCGCCGAAGTCCTGCGCAAGATGAAGAAAACCGCCGAAGACTACCTCGGCGAAGAAGTGACCGAAGCGGTCATCACCGTGCCTGCGTACTTCAACGATTCGCAGCGCCAGGCAACCAAGGACGCCGGCCGTATCGCCGGTCTCGACGTCAAGCGCATCATCAACGAGCCGACCGCGGCCGCGCTGGCGTTCGGCCTGGACAAGACCGACAAGGGCGACCGCAAGATCGCCGTGTATGACCTGGGCGGCGGCACGTTCGACGTCTCGATCATCGAAATCGCCGACGTCGATGGCGAAAAGCAGTTCGAAGTGCTCTCGACCAACGGCGACACCTTCCTCGGCGGCGAAGACTTCGACCAGCGCATCATCGATTACATCATCGACGAATTCAAGAAGATCAACGGCCTGGACCTGAAAAAGGATCCGATCGCCCTGCAGCGCATCAAGGCCTCGGCCGAGCGCGCGAAGATCGAACTGTCGTCCTCGCAGCAGACCGAGATCAACGAGCCGTACATCGCCATGGCGAACGGCGCGCCGGTCCACCTGAACCTGAAAATGACCCGCGCCAAGCTCGAGTCGCTGGTCGAGGAACTGATCGCGGCCACCATCGAGCCATGCAAGATGGCGATCAAGGATGCCGGCGTTAAAGTGTCCGACATCGACGACATCATCCTGGTCGGCGGCATGACCCGTATGCCGAAGGTGCAGGAAAAGGTCAAGGAATTCTTCGGCAAGGAGCCGCGCAAGGACGTCAATCCGGATGAAGCCGTCGCTGTCGGCGCCGCCATCCAGGGCGCCGTGCTGTCGGGCGAGCGCAAGGACTTGCTGCTGCTGGACGTGACCCCGCTGTCGCTGGGTATCGAAACCATGGGCGGCGTGATGACCAAGATGATTCACAAGAACACCACGATCCCGACCAAGTTCAGCCAAGTGTTTTCGACCGCCGAAGACAACCAGCCTGCGGTGACGATCAAGGTGTTCCAGGGCGAGCGTGAAATCGCGGCCGGCAACAAGGGCTTGGGCGAATTCAACCTCGAAGGCATCCCGCCGGCATCGCGCGGCACGCCGCAGATCGAAGTGACCTTCGACATCGACGCCAACGGCATCCTGCACGTCGGCGCCAAGGACAAGGCCACCGGCAAGGAAAACAAGATCACGATCAAGGCCAACTCCGGCCTGACTGAAGCGGAAATCCAGAAGATGGTGAAAGACGCCGAAGTCAATGCCGAAGAAGACAAGAAGGTCAAGGAACTGGCCGAATCGCGCAACCAGGCCGATAACCTGGTGCACTCGACCCGCAAGTCGCTGACCGAATACGGCGACAAGCTCGACGCTGGCGAGAAAGAAGCCATCGACGCGGCGATCACCGACGTCGAAGGCGCGATCAAGTCCGGCGACAAGGCCGAGATCGATGCGAAGATCGAAAAACTGTCGGCCGCGTCGCAGAAGCTGGGCGAGAAGATGTACGCCGACCAGCAGGCGCAGCAAGCTGCCGGCGGCGCTGACGCCGGCCAGCAGGCAGGCGGCGCCGAGGCCAAGCCGGCCCAGGACGACGTCATCGACGCCGACTTCAAGGAAGTCAAGGACGCCAAGTAATCCAGGCCAGGCACGGCGCGGACCGCCCACAAGCGGCCCGCGCCGGATAGAGCCAAGGCGACGACAAGCCGAGCCCTTCCCGCGGCTCGGTTTTTTGCATAAACAGTAGCGTAGTAGCTAGACAGCAAGGTGCCGACAAATGGCAAAGCGTGATTTTTACCAGATCCTCGGGGTGGCCAAGACTGCTTCTGAGGAAGAGATCAAGAAGTCGTATCGCAAGCTTGCGATGAAATACCATCCGGACCGCAATCCGGACAGTAAGGAATCGGAAGAAAAGTTCAAGGAAGTCAAAGAAGCGTACGAAATGCTGACCAATCCGGAGAAGCGCGAAGCGTACGACCGCTATGGTCACGCCGGTGTCGATCCGAACATGGGCGGCGGTGGCGGCGCTGGTTTCGGTGGCGCCGGCGGCGGCTTCCCGGACAGCTTCGGCGATATCTTCGGCGACATTTTCGGCGGCGGCGGCCGTGGCCGCAGTTCCGGTCCGCAGGTGTACCGTGGCGCCGACATGGGCATGAGCCTCGAAATCACGCTGGAGCAGGCGGCGCACGGCCACAGCCAGGAATTGCGCATCCCGACCTGGGACAAGTGCGAAACCTGCCACGGCAGCGGCGCCAAGCCGGGCACGTCGCCGGTGACCTGCACCCAGTGCGGCGGACACGGCCAGACGCGCGTGCAGCAAGGCTTCTTCAGCATCCAGCAGACCTGCTCGCGCTGCCAGGGCAGCGGCAAGATCATTGCCGATCCGTGCGCCCCGTGCGGCGGCGAGGGCATGATCAAGCGCCACAAGGTCCAGGAAGTGAGTATTCCGGCCGGTATCGAAAGCGGCATGAGCATCCGTTACAAGGGGCTCGGCCAGCCGGGCACCAACGGCGGGCCGCCGGGCGACCTGCTGATCGAAGTGCGGGTCAAGCCGCATTCGGTTTTCACGCGCGAAGGCGACGACCTGCATTGCGAAATGCCGATCTCGTTCGTCAAGGCGACCCTGGGCGGTGAAATCGAAGTGCCGACCCTGTCCGGCAAGGTCTCGTTCACGATTCCTGAAGGCACGCAATCGGGCAGGACGTTCCGCCTGAAAGCGAAGGGCATCAAGGGCCGGCGCTCCGGCTATCCGGGCGATCTGTTCTGCCACGTGGCGGTCGAAACGCCGGTCAAGCTGACCGACAAGCAAAAAGACCTGCTGCGCGAATTCGAGCGCCTGACGGTCGAAGGCGGCGGCAAGCACAGCCCGCAAAGCAAGGGCTGGATGGACAAGGTGAAAGATTTTTTCGAATAAGGCGGGCCTAGGCGCGCTTATTCTCCGAACCGCTGAACTCGCCCAATGGGCCTGCCAGCGGTTTTTTTTCGAACAGACAGGACTGACATGACTCAAGCACGATACGATATCGACGCGCTCTTCAAACGCAATCGCGACTGGGCCGCGGCCATAGTGGCCAGGGATGAGAATTTCTTCAAGGACCTGACCGCCCAGCAGTCGCCCGAGTACTTGTGGATCGGCTGTTCCGACAGCCGCGTGCCGGCCAACGAGTTGCTGGGACTGGCGCCGGGCGAATTGTTCGTCCACCGCAATATCGCCAACGTGGTCGTGCATTCCGACCTGAACTGCCTGTCGGTGCTGCAATTCGCCATCGACGTGCTCAAGGTCAAGCACGTGATCGTGTGCGGGCATTACGGGTGTTCGGGCGTGCATGCGGCCATGATCAACAAGCGCGTCGGCCTGGCCGACAACTGGCTGCGCCACGTGCAGGATGTGCAGCAAAAGCACGAGAAATACCTGGGCGATGTGTTGCCGTCGCGTGCGCGCGCGGACCGCTTGTGCGAGCTGAACGTGACGGAGCAGGTGGTCAACACGGCGCAGACCACGGTGGTGCAGGACGCGTGGGAACGCGGCCAGCCGCTGACGGTGCACGGCTGGGTGTACGGCCTGCACGACGGCTTGCTGCGCGACCTGGGGATGAGTGTCAGCGGCGCCGACGAACTGGCGCCGAAACTGGCGGCGCGCCTGCTGGAATACCAGGAATAGCCCGCATGGGCGTCAGCCTGTGATCCGTCGCCCCCCGCCAGGCGGGGGCCCAAGTTCGTTCCGTAGTCCGACACTAGCGGAAAACCGGGCCCGCGCCGGGGGCTGCCTTGGCGCGGGGCGACGGTCTTAACGTTACCAGCGTTGCAAACGATACCGCTGTTTAGTTGCTTTCCTTGATCACCCGCCCGTTCAGGTGCTGCACCGGCCGTGCATTATGCGTGTACAGCTTGTGAAACTGCGCCAGTTGCGCCTTCGACATCTCCACCGGCGTTTTCAGCACGAACCAGTTCGCTTCTTCGCTGCACGGCGGCGTGGTCAGCGAGCCCGGGAAATTGTAGTAACCCTGGGTCGGCGGCAGAATCGCCATCATGTCGATCGTCACGCCCTCGACAGCCTGCTCGACTTCGGCTTCCTTCGGCAAGTTGTTGAAAATATTTGTGAGCGCCGGGTTTTCCTTGCCCAGCTTGAACAACACCGCCACCACGGCCAGCTTGTTGTCCGCATTCTTGTGCACCAGGTGCAATCCCAGCGGATACTGCTTGCCGTTGATGCGCTCTTCGCTCGGCGTGTGGAAATGGAACTGCAGCAGTTCATGGCGCACGCCACCGATCGACATCCCGCTGCCCGGCGCATAATTGACCTGCACCGTGTGCCCGTTATCGATGATTTTCAGCGGCGACGGCTTGTATTCGAACACGATCGGATCGAGTTCCGATTTGGTGGTGGCATTGGTGTGGATATCGATCGGCGACTGCGCGTGGCCGGTCTTGCAAACGACATAATCGGACTTGAGACCGCCCCATTTGGACGGACGGGTGGAACCGTCATACGACCACTCATGATTGGCATGCGCGGCATGCGTGGCATGCGGCGCTGGCGCTGGCGCTGGCGCTGCAGCGCGGGCTTGAGCCGACAGCGGCAAGAGGGCGGCCAGCGCCAGCGAAACGATTGTTCTACGTGAAAACATGTTATTCCTTTATCGAATGGGGTACCGTATGGCGCAGCGTCGCGGCGCTCGCTCTTTCCCGGCAACAATGTATTGTATTGTCTTTGAGCAATTAAAAGTAACAAAATTTAATTGCTGCAATGGCACAACACAAATGCTGGCGTGGCCACGCCCATCCAAGTGTGGAAAATACTAATGGAGAAATAATTTTGAATATGGGAAATAACCAGCTGGAAGCCATCCGCGCCCTGGCGCGCAGCTTTGTCGAGGAACGCGACTGGGGCCAGTTCCACACGCCCAAGAATTTATCGTCGGCATTGTCGGTGGAAGCGGCCGAACTTCTGGAACATTTTCAGTGGCTCAAGACGGGCACGCAGGAAGAGCTGGGCGCGCACAAGCTGGCCCAAGTGCGCCACGAAATGGCCGACGTGCTGGTCTACCTGGTGCTGCTGGCGGACCAGCTCGATGTCGACCTGGGCGCGGCGGTGGAAGAAAAGATGGTGCTCAACCGGGCCAAATACCCGGCCGACAAGGTGCGCGGCGATGCGCGCAAATACCACGAATACCCGCCGGAATAAGCTTTAGGGCTTGAGCCGGTCGACGATGGCGCGCCGCTGGCTCGGGCTGGCCCATTCCAGCCGGCTGAAAGCGGCGCCCTGGTTTTCAAAGTACTCGACCCTGATGTCGTAGCTGCGGCCGGCTTGCAGGGCGATCGAGCCCTTGTATTCGGTGCCCCAGTCGTCGACCCAACGGTCGATCACCAGGGTGTTGTCGATCCACAGGCGGCGCCCGTTATCGCTGTTCAGGTAAAAGGTGTAGTTTTCCGAATAGCCGGGCACGATCCGGCCGCGCCAGCGCACCGAGAACTGGTCGGCATTGACGCCGGCAGCGGGCGAACCGAAGCCCCAATGAAAGTCGACAGCGCTATCGATGCGGGAGGTGATCGGCGTATCGAAGTTCAGGCCATTGAAGTACTCGGCGCGTAAGCCCGTGTACTGGAGCGTTTGCGCCGGCACGCCTGTGTTGGTCATCAGCACCGGCATGATATTGCCTTCGGCATCGAACTGCATGCGCTCGATCGCCACCTCGCGCGCGTTGCCGTCAGTCTGGTCGAGCGGGCGGCGGTGGTAGACGATGTACCAGATGTCCTCCCCCGGCACCTTGATCACCGAGTGATGGCCGGCACCTTTGGCAATGGCCGGATCCTGCTGCAAGACCTTGCCGATGCGGCGGAACGGCCCGGTCGGCTTGTCGGCGATGGCGTACGCGACGCTGTAGTCCGGTCCGCCCCAAAAGCCTTCCGACCACATGAAATAATACTTACCGTTGCGCACGAACATGAATGCGCCTTCGACATAGTTTTGCGGCGTGATTTCCTTGTACAGCGTACCGTCGGCATGGGGCACGATGCCGGTGAAGGTGTCGTTGAGCTTGACGATATTGCAGTGCGAATGGCCGCCGTACAGCATGTAGTACTGGCCGTCGCCATCCTTGAAAACGAATTGATCGATCGGCTGGGCGCCATTGTGAAACTTGTCGATCAACGGCTTGCCCAGCAGGTCGACGAAGGGGCCACCGGGTTGGTCCGACACGGCCACGCCGATGCCGCCGGACTCGCTGTCGTTCTGGATGTCGTTGGCGCTGAAGAACAAATAATATTTGCCATCCTTCTCCACCGCCGAGGGCGCCCAGAGCGCGCGCCTGGCCCAGCTCACGGCGGACCCATCTAGCGCTTTCGGGTGCTTGGTCCAGTGCATGAGGTCGGGCGAGGAAAAGACGTCGAGGTACGTCTGTTTGTCGTACGGGGCCGAGTAGGTCGGATAGATCCAGTAGCGGCCAGCGAACACGCGCGCCTCCGGGTCGGCGTACCAGCCGGGGAAGATCGGATTGCTGGACGTGGCGACGTCGATTTTCTCGATCTTGACCGACGACACCACGTCGTTCAAGCCGTCGTCCACCAGGCAGGCATGGCGCTGGGTATAGCTGACACTGTTGCCCGTCAAATCGGGTCCGGCGTACAGCGTGACCTTATAGCCATTAAATACGTGCAGCGATGACAGGTCGTTATCGCGGATGCCGCGCGCTGCGAGCGCCGCAGCGTCGTAACGACCTTCTGCGAGCGAGACGGCAGAGCCCCCGTAGTTGCAATCCTGAAAAAATGTCGCGATGCTGTCTTGCGCCAAGGCTTGCTGCAGGGGCAGCAGGGCGGCGGCCATGCTGATGTAGCGTACGGCTCCGGCAAATTTCATCGCTAGTTTCCTCCGATTGTGGGCTCTGCAAGTAGGACGGTGATCCGCGCAGCGGCTGTGGCAGGCGCGTCGCCTCGTTCTTGAGGTTAATAATATATTAACTTTGGAGAAATGTCCTGATGTCGTGTCGGCAGCAATGGCCGCCTTCGCGTGCCGCAGCGCCCCTTCCATGTGGCAGCGCACAATGAAATAAGCTTGCATGCCGTAAAAGATTGGTCTATAAATGTAATCGATTACATTTACAGGCCCGCCATGTCCGCTACCCCAGAACGTCCCGCCATCCCCGCCGCACCGGCCTCGATCGCCGCCGTGGCGCGGCATGCCGGCGTATCGGTGGCCACCGTCTCGCGCGTGTTGAACCAGCAAAGCGGGGTGCGCCCGGCTACCAGCGCCAAGGTGATGGCCGCGGTCGATGCGCTGGGCTACCGCATGAATCACCTGGCGCGCAATCTGCGCACGTCCGCAAGCCGCCTCCTGCTGACCATGGTGCCTGACGTCGGCAACCCGTTCTATGCCCAGATCGTGCGCGGCATCGATGCGGTGGCACAACAGCACGGTTATTTCGTGCTGTTGTGCGATACGGGCGCCGATGCCGGCCGCGAGCGCTCCTACTTCGACCTGCTGCGCACCCACCGCGCCGACGGCGCGATCTGCCTCGATCCGGACACCATCCAGCATGCCCTGGCCCAGGAGTCGCTCGATCTGCCGTGGGTGGCCTGCTGCGAATACGATCCGGCCGTGCCGGTGCCGTATGTCGGCATCGACAACCGGCAAGCCGCCGCCGACGCGGTGGCCCATCTGCTGGCGCGCGGCCACCGCCGCATCGGCCTGATCAATTCGGACGAGCGCTATCTGTATGCGCGCCAGCGCCAGCAAGGCTATCTCGATGCGCTGGCGGCGGCCGGCATCAATCCGCGTCCCGAGTGGCAGCGCACGGTGCAGAGCCTGGACTACGGCGCCGGCACCGCCGCCGCCCTGGAAATGATGGCCCGGCCGGACGCGCCGAGCGCGATTTTCGCCGTCTCCGACACCTTGGCCATCGGCGTGTTGAGCGCCTTGCGCCAGCTCGGCAAGCGGGTCCCGCAAGACGTGGCCGTGATCGGCTTCGACGATGTCGAGATCGCCGCCCAGATCGACCCGGGCCTGAGCACGATCGCGCAGCCGATGCGCGCCTTGGGCGAGACCGCGGCCCGCTTGCTGTTGCAGCGCCTGGCCGCGCCGCGGGACGAGATCGGCGGCGTGCTGCTGCCGCACCAGCTGGTTTTACGGGGGAGCACCTGATGAGCGTGGCGGTCCGTTTCGATCAGATCTGCAAGGACTTCGGTCCCGTGCGGGTGCTCAATGAGGTCAGTTTCGCGCTGGCGCCGGGCCGGGTATATGGCCTGCTGGGCGAGAATGGCGCCGGCAAATCGACCTTGATGAAGATCCTGGCCGGCTACGAGAGCCCCAGCGGGGGCCGGTTGTTCATCGACGGCCAGCCGCGGCGCTTTGCCAGCTCGCGCGCGGCCGAGGCCTGCGGCATCGTGCTGATCCACCAGGAGTTCAACCTGGCCGAGCACCTGACCATCGCCCAGAACATGTTCCTCGGCCACGAAAAGCGCAAGGGCTGGCTGCTCGACGAGGCCGCCATGCGCAGCGCGGCCGCGCACTACCTGGAGCAGGTCGGGCTGGCGGCCACGCCCGACACCAAAGTCGGCCAGCTGATCGTGGCCGAAAAGCAGCTGGTCGAAATCGCCAAGGCGCTGTCGCGCCAGGCCCGTTTTTTGATCATGGACGAGCCGACCGCCACCCTCACTTCGTCGGAAACCGAGCGCCTGTTTGCATTGATGGCCCGGCTCAAGGCCGACGGCGTGACCATCCTGTACATCTCGCACAAGCTCGACGAGGTCGAACGCAATACCGACGAAGTGATCGTCATGCGCGACGGCCGTTTCGTCACGCGCGAGCCGACCGCCGGCCTGACCCGCCAGCAGATGGCCAAGCTGATGGTGGGGCGCGAGCTATCCGACATGTTTCCGCCTAAGCCGGCGATCGCCCCCGATGCGGCGGTGCTGCTGAAGGTGGACGGCTTGTGCGTGCCGGGCTGGTCGCATGCGCTCTCGTTCCAGGTGCGGGCCGGCGAGATTCTCGGCTTCGCCGGCCTGGTCGGGGCCGGGCGCACCGAGTCGTTCGAAGCGCTGATCGGGCTGCGCCCGCGCAGCGCCGGCACCGTTGAACTGAACGGCCAGACGGTGACGCTGCGCACCCCGCGCCAGGCCATGCGCCACGGCCTGACCTACCTGAGCGAGGACCGCAAGGGCAAGGGCCTGCATGTCGATCTCGGCCTGCGCGAAAACCTGACCATGATGACCGTCGAGCGCTACGCCCATCCCTGGCTCGACCTGAAGGCCGAGCGCGCCGCGCTGGCCAAGGCGGTGGGCGACTTCGGTATCCGCACCGGCGCGCTCGAAAGCCGGGCGCGCATGCTCTCGGGCGGCAACCAGCAAAAGCTGGCGCTGGCCAAGTTTCTCCATGCCGATCCGCGCGTGGTGATCCTGGACGAGCCGACCCGCGGCGTCGATGTCGGCGCCAAGCGCGATATGTATTTCCTGATTCATCGCCTGGCGGCCCAGGGCAGGGCCGTGATCGTGATTTCATCGGAGCTGATCGAACTGATCGGCCTGTGCCACCGGGTCGCCGTGATGCGCGCCGGTACCCTGCAAACCACGCTCGAGAGCGAGCACCTGACCGAAGAGGAGTTGATCGCCCATGCTACCGGCACCTACTGAGAGCGGCAAGACGGCCGCCTGGAGCGAGCGCATCAAGAGCATGGGCCCGGTCATCGGCTTGCTGCTGCTGTGCCTGGCTGGTACCTTGCTCAACAGCGATTTCGCCACCGTCGACAACATGATGAATGTGCTGACCCGCACCGCCTTCATCGGCATCATCGCGGTCGGCATGACGTTTGTCGTGATCTCGGGCGGGATCGACCTGTCGGTCGGCTCGATGGCGGCGCTGATCGCCGGCAGCATGATCTTTTGCATGAACCGCCTGGCCCAGGGCGTGGGCGGGGTGACCCTGGCGCCGCTGGCCATCGTGCTGCTGGGGATCGTGCTGGCGCTGGTGCTGGGCGCCCTGTTCGGACTGGCGCATGGCCTCTTGATCACCAAGGGCCGGATCGAGCCGTTCATCGTCACGCTCGGCAGCCTGGGCATCTTTCGCGCGGTGCTGACCTGGCTGGCCGACGGCGGCGCGCTCACGCTCGACACGACCCTGGCTGAACTGTACAGCCCGGTGTACTACACCAGCATGCTGGGAGTGCCGGTCCCGGTGTGGATTTTCCTGCTGGTGGCCGCCGGCGGGGCCCTGATCCTGAACCGCACCGCCTTCGGGCGCCACGTGCAGGCGATCGGATCGAACGAGCAGGTGGCGCGCTATGCGGCGATCCGGGTCGACCTGGTCAAGCTGTCGACCTACATGTTGCTGGGCGTGTGCGTGGGCGTGGCCACCATGCTGTACGTGCCGCGCCTGGGCTCGGCCTCGCCCACCACCGGCATGCTGTGGGAGCTCGAAGCGATCGCCGCGGTGGTGGTGGGCGGCACCGCGCTCAAGGGCGGGCAGGGCCGCATCGTCGGCACCGTCGTCGGCGCCATCTTGCTGTCGGTGATCAGCAATATCCTGAACCTGACCAGCATCATCAGCGTGCACCTGAACGCGGCGGTGCAGGGCGTGGTGATCATCGTGGTCGCCTTCCTGCAGCGCGGCCGGCGCTAGTCCCCGAATTTTTACAGGGACTGCCGCCGGCAGAGCCCGTCACTTGGAGGAGCACCATGAACAAGATGATTTGTATCGCAGGCGCCGGTGTGCTGGCGCTGGGAGCCTGGTCCGCACAGGCGGCCGAGAAGGTGGTGATGGGGGTGGCCATTCCGACCGCCACCCATAGTTTTACCTCGGGCATCGTGTGGTGGGCCAACAAGGCCAAGGCGGAGCTGGAAAAAGCCCACCCGGACTTGAAAATCATCGTCAAGACGGCAGCCACGCCGCCCGAACAGGCCAACCAGCTGCAGGATATGCTGACCGTCAACAAGATCAACACCCTGGTGATCTTTCCGCTGGAATCGGCCTCGTTGACGCAGCCGGTGGCCCAGGTCAGGAGCAAGGGCGTGTATGTCACCGTCGTCGACCGGGGCCTCTCCACCGCCGGCGCCCAGGATGCCTATATCGCCGGCGACAATACCGCGTTCGGCAAGCTGCCGGCCGAGTATTTGGCCAAGCAGATGAACGGCAAGGGCAACCTGGTGATCCTGCGCGGCATGCCGACCACGCTCGACAACGAGCGCTTCGAGGCATTTAACGCGGTAATGAAGAACCACCCGAACATCAAGATCCTGGACGCCAAATACGGCAACTGGAACCGCGACGATGCCTTCAAGGTGATGCAGGATTACCTGACCCGCTTCAAGCAGATCGACGCGGTGTGGGCGGCCGACGACGACATGGCGATCGGGGTCCAGAAGGCCATCGCCCAGGCAAAACGCAGCGACATCAAGCAGGTGTTCGGGGGTGCCGGCGCCAAGGGCGCGGTGAAAAAGATCATGGACGGGTCGGACCCGATGATCACGGCCAACGTGTCGTATTCGCCCAAGTTCATGTACGACGCCATCAAGCTCACCGCCGAGGCGCGCATGAAGGGCGGCAAACTGCCGGCCAAGACCATCATCCCGTCCGTCTTGATCACCAGGGAAAACGCCAGCCAGTTCCACTTCCCGGACTCGCCGTTTTAAGCATCGTTTGCGATCCGCGCCGGGCCGCCTGGCCTGGCACGCCGTCATTGGCCACGCCAACGACGCCCACCTGAAGGAGCTGAGCATGAAAACCATCAAGGGGCCGGCCATCTTCCTGGCCCAGTTCATCGGTGACGAGGCCCCGTTCGACACGCTCGAGCACCTGGCGGCATGGGCCGGCGCGCTTGGCTACCAGGGCATCCAGCTGCCGGCCGATCCGCGCCTGATCGACTTGGCATGCGCCGCCGCCAGCCAGACCTACTGCGACGAGATCAAAGGCATGCTGGCCGGGCATGGCTTGCAGATCACCGAGCTGTCGACCCATCTGCAGGGCCAGCTGGTGGCGGTGCACCCGGCCTACGACGCGCTGTTCGACGGTTTCGCCGCGCCCCATGTGCGCGGCAATCCGGCCGCCCGCAGCGCCTGGGCGGCCGAGCAGCTGACCCTGGCCGCGGCCGCATCTGGCCGCCTCGGCCTGGCCGCCCATGTCACCTTTTCCGGCGCGCTGGCGTGGCCGTACGTGTATCCATGGCCGCAGCGGCCGGCCGGCCTGGTGGAGGCGGCGTTTGCCGAACTGGCGCGGCGCTGGCGTCCGATCCTGGACGCCTTCGACGACGCCGGCGTCGACCTGTGCTACGAGCTGCACCCGGGTGAAGACCTGCACGACGGCGTCACCGTCGAGCGCTTCCTGGAGGGCGTCGGCCAGCATCGCCGCGCCTGCATCCTGTACGATCCCAGCCACTTCCTGCTGCAGCAGCTCGATTACCTGGCCTTCATCGACATCTATCACGAGCGCATCAAGGCGTTCCACGTCAAGGATGCCGAGTTCCGGCCCGATGGCCGGCAGGGCGTGTATGGCGGCTTTTCCAGCTGGCAGGACCGGGCCGGGCGCTTCCGCTCGCCGGGCGACGGCCAGATCGATTTCGGCGCCATCTTTTCCAAAATGGCCCAGTACGATTTTCCCGGCTGGGCCGTGCTGGAATGGGAATGCTGCCTGAAGCACCCGGCCGACGGCGCGGCCCAAGGGGCCGACTTCATCCGGCGCCACATCATCCGCGTGGCCGAACGCGCCTTCGACGATTTCGCCGGCAGCGGCATCAACCAGAACCAGATCGATCAACTGCTGGGCCTTGCGCTCCCGCCCCATTCAAGCTGAGAGGCAGCATATGCAACGACGACTACGACTGGGCATGGTCGGTGGCGGCCAGGGCGCCTTCATCGGCGCGGTGCACCGCATCGCGGCGCGCCTGGACGATTATTACGAACTGGTGGCGGGCGCCCTGTCGAGCGATCCGCAGCGCGCCGCCGCCAGCGCGCAAGCGCTGCGGCTCGATCCGCGGCGCAGCTACGGCGACTACCGCGAGATGGCGCGCTGCGAGGCCGCGCGCGCCGATGGCATCGACGTGGTGGCCATCGTCACGCCCAACCACCTGCATGCGCCGGTCGCCACCGCTTTCCTGGAGGCCGGCATGCACGTCATCTGCGACAAGCCGCTGGCGATCTCGCTGGCCGAAGGGCAAGCCCTGGCGGCACTGGCACGCCGGAACAACCGGGTGTTTGCGCTGACCCATACCTATACCGGCTACCCGATGGTGCGCCACGCGCGCGCCATGGTGGAAGCGGGCGAACTGGGCGAACTGCGCCTGGTACAGGCCGAGTATTCGCAGGACTGGCTGGCCGCTTCGATCGGCCGCTGCGACACCGGAGCGGCCGATAACTGGCATCACGATCCGGCCCGCTCCGGTCCGGGCGGGACCCTGGCCGATGTCGGCACCCATGCCTACCAACTGGCGCATTTCATCAGCGGCCAGACGCCCGTCCAGCTGCTGGCCGAGTTGAGCAGTTTCGTGCCCGGGCGTGTGCTGGACGATCACGTGCAGGTCATGCTGCGCTACGCCAATGGCGCGCGCGGCACCTTGTGGGCCAGCCAGGTCGCCACCGGCTGCGAAAATGCGCTGCGCCTGAGGCTGTACGGCAGCAAGGCCCAGCTGGCGTTCGACCAGGAAAACCCGAACCAGCTGTGGTTCACCCCGCAGGGCGGCAATGCCCAGCGCCTGAGCCCGGGACGGGTCGGCAGCGCCGCCGCGGCGCATGCCACCCGGGTTCCGGCCGGGCACCCGGAAGGTTACCTGGAAGCGTTTGCACAGCTGTATGTCGATGCGGCGCTGCAGATCGCCGCCGTCGATGCCGGCCGGCCGATCCCGCCCGCGAGCGCCTGGCTGACCACTGTCGACGACGGCGTGGCCGGCATGGCCTTCATCGAGGCCGTCTTGCGCAGCCAACGGCTGGGCGCCGGCTGGACCGATATCGCCGCGCCGGCATAGCCGCTTGTGTTGCCGCCAGTGCTTACAGCCCGCCCATGCAGATGTACTTGATCACCAGGTAATCGTCGATGCCGTAGCGCGAGCCTTCGCGTCCCAGGCCCGACTGCTTGACGCCGCCAAATGGCGCCACTTCGGTCGAAATGAGGCCGGTGTTGACCCCGACCATGCCGGTTTCCAGGGCATCGGCCACGCGCCACACGCGCCCGATGTCGCGCGAGTAGAAATACGCCGCCAGGCCGAATTCGGTGTCGTTGGCCATGGCGATGACGTCTTCCTCGGTATCGAAGCGGAACAGGGGCGCCAGCGGGCCGAAGGTTTCTTCGGTCGCCACCTGCATGCTGGACGTGACGTCGGCCAGCACGGTCGGCTCGAAAAAGCTGTGTCCCAGCGCGTGGCGCTTGCCCCCGGCCAACAGGCGCGCCCCTTTCGCCAGCGCGTCGGCAATGTGCTCCTCGACCTTGACGACGGCTTTTTCTTCGATCAGCGGACCTTGCGTCACGCCCACGTCCTGGCCGTTGCCGACTTTTAGCTTGGCCACTGCCGCCACCAGTTTCTCGGCGAAGCGCTCGTACACGCCATCCTGCACGTACAGGCGGTTGGCGCAGACGCAGGTCTGGCCGGCGTTGCGGTACTTCGATGCGATGGCCCCTTCGACCGCCGCATCCAGGTCGGCATCGTCGAACACGATGAAGGGCGCGTTGCCGCCCAGTTCCAGCGACAGTTTCTTGATGGTCGGCGCGCACTGCTCCATCAGCACCCGGCCGACCTGGGTCGAGCCGGTGAAGGTGAGTTTGCGCACCAGCGGATTGCCGGTCATTTCGGCACCGATCGCCTTCGAGTCGCCGGTGATGACGCTGAACACGCCCTTGGGCACGCCGGCGCGTTCGGCCAGTTCGGCCAGCGCCAGGGCGGAGAACGGGGTCAGCTCGGCCGGCTTGACCACCATCGGGCAGCCGGCCGCCAGCGCGGGGCCGACCTTGCGCGTGATCATCGCCGCCGGGAAATTCCACGGCGTGATCGCCGCGCACACGCCGATCGGCTCCTTGGTCACCACCAGGCGACGGTCGGCCCAGGGCGACTGCAGGGTGTCGCCCTCGATGCGCTTGCCTTCCTCGGCGAACCACTCGATAAACGACGCGGCGTAGGCGATTTCGCCTTTCGATTCGGTCAGCGGCTTGCCTTGTTCGGCCGTCATGATCACGGCCAGGTCGTCGGCGTTGTCGATCATCAGGTCGTTCCATTTGCGCAGGATCACGCTGCGTTCGCGCGCGCTCTTCTTGCGCCAGGCCGGCCAGGCCGCGTTGGCCGCCGCGATGGCGCGCGCGGCGTCAGGCGCGCCCATGCGCGGCACCGTCCCCAGCGTCGCGCCGGTGGCCGGATTGGTGACCGTGATGGTGGCCGCGTCGCTCGCATCGCACCATTCACCGTCGATAAAACATTGCTGCCGCAGCAGCGTCGGGTCTTTCAGATTCAACATGACAGGGCTTTCTTGATCGGGCTTGGCGCGAGGCCGGGGCAATCATCTTAGCGTTTTTTGCAAGGGATTGCCGGGCAGCGGCGCGCGCAGGCCGCAATGCTTGCCGTCAAGCAGTATCCGGCTACCGCCGTCCTGACCGGGCGCAGGCCATCCGCATTTTGCAGGGAACTCTTTGTCATCGCACAAGCCCTGCCGCCCGGGCGCGACCATCCTGAACGCTGACGGCGCCGCTTGCGGCGTTGCCCGCTGCCCCCGCGGGGACCGCAACCGCCCACCATGAGGTGCCTTATGCATCGACTTGCCCGCTTCCTCCCTGGACTGGTGCTGTCCGCCGCCTGCCTGCCGGCGCTGGCCGACGTGCCGGCCCAGCCCGCGCGCTACCGCATCACCACCATCCTGGCCGGCCAGTTCGATTATGTCGAAGCGACCGGCATCAACAACCGCGGCGACGTGGTGGGCGGCACCTACGTGACCGGGCAGGAATGGCGCGGCTACCTGTTCGCCGACGGGCGCACGGCGCAGCTGGGCAGCCTGGGCGGCCAGTATACGCGCGTGCAGGCGATCAACGACGCGCGCCAGGTCGTGGGCGAATCGAAGACGCCGGACGGCATCAGCCACGCGGTCCTGTTCAGCGGCGCCACGGCGACCAACCTGACCCCGTGGGCGCTCAGGGAGAGCGGCGCCTCCGCGATCAACGGCGCCGGCACCGCGGTCGGGGCGATTCCCTGCGACTGCCTGGAATTTCACGCCGCGCGCTTCACGGGCGGCGGGGTGAGCGACCTGGGTACGCTGGGCGGCAAGTCGAGCAACGCCGCAGCCATCAACAACGCCGGGCAGATCGCCGGCTGGGCCGCGCTGGCCGGGCCCTACACCCCGCGCGCCTTCCTGTACGAGAACGGCAAGATGCGCGAGCTCGGCACCCTGGGCGGAGAATGGTCGAGCGCTGCCGCGATCAACGAGGCGGGGCACGTCGCCGGCGCGTCGCAGTTGGCGGCGCAGGCAGGCGAGCATGCCTTCTTGTACGTCAACGGCGTGATGACCGACCTCGGTGCGCTGTCCGGCATGGGCAGCGCCGCGCGCGGGATGAACAATGCGGGGCAGGTGGTCGGGCTGTCGTACCAGGGCTGGGACGTGAACGAGGCGATGCTGTGGGAGGGCGGCGCGCTGTTCAACCTGAACTCCTTGATCGACCCGGCGTCGGGCTGGCATCTGAACGATGCGAGGGCGATCAACGACCTGGGGCAGATTGCGGTGAGCGGCTGCCACCAGGGGCTGGGCGTGTGCGGCATGCTGCGGCTCGACCCGGCCAGCATGCTGCCGGTGCCCGAACCGTCGGCCTGGGCCATGCTGCTGGCCGGGCTGGCGCTGGTGGGCGTGCGCGGCCGGCGCCGTCGCTAACGCTCGCCTGGACAGAATTTGCCCAAGGCCGTCGAGCCGTCGCCCCCGCGCAGGCGGGGGCCCAAGTTCAAAGCGCCGCCCGGGATATGTCGAGAAACCTGGAACCCCTGCCTGCGCGGGGTGACGTAGCTTGGGATTAGTTGTTAATATGAAATTTATTCATCCTCGGCCGTTTGTGTTGCCATGTTTGACAACTTGCCGGTAAGCTCTAACAGTGGCTTGGCGCATTGATCTGCGCCAGACCTATGTTATCCATTTGAGATGGATCAAGCAGCACTCGCCATCAGGCCGATTAGCCATTATGATGACCCAAGTGCGTCATTCGTTCCTATACCGACAATCATGCGCCGTCCTATCGTCCTCGTTCCCGCCTGCACGCGCCAGATCGGCCCTCATCCGTATCACGCCGCGCAGCTTAAATATGTCGACGCCGTCGTTCTCGGCGCCGACTGTGCTCCCATGGTCCTGCCCGCGCTCGGCGCCGGGCTCGACCTCGACGCGTCGCTGTCCGTGTGCGACGGCATCATGCTCACCGGCTCGGCCTCGAACGTGCATCCGAGTTACTACGACCAGGATGTGCGCGACCCGAGCCTGCCGCAGGACCGCGCGCGCGACGCCACCACCTTGCCGCTGATCCGCGCCGCCCTCGAGCGCGGCATCCCCATCATCGCGGTGTGCCGCGGTTTCCAGGAGATGAACGTGGCCCTGGGCGGCAGCCTGTACCAGGCGGTGCAGGAAGTCGAAGGCAAGATGGACCACCGCGAAGACCCCGACGCCTCGATCGAAGAGCAGTACGGCCCGGCGCACGACGTGATCATCACTGCGGGCGGCGCCTTCCAGCGCATGCTCGGCGGCGCTGAACGCATCGCCGTCAATTCGCTGCACGGGCAGGGCGTCGACCGGCTCGCACCCGGCATCGCCATCGAAGCGGTCTCGCACGACGGCCTGGTGGAAGCGTTTTCGGTGCCGTCCGCGCCCGGCTTTACCCTGGCCGTGCAGTGGCATCCCGAGTGGCAGATCCTCGACAATCCGGACTCGATGGCCATGTTCGGCGCTTTCGGCCAGGCCTGCCGCGCCTTCCAGGCCGGCCGCGCGGGGCGCGCATGAACACGCGCAGCGCCAGCCGCTACGAAAAGTGGGCCCTCTGCTGCGTGCCGTAGCGCCGCTTGCCATCTTCGGTTCCACAGCACGCCCGCGGCAGTTGCCCGCGCGCGCATGAGCAACACAGAGCCTAAAACTACAGAGAGAACATCATGGCAATTCGCGAAAACTTTACCTATACCGACATGGACCTGTGGCTCAACGAGAAACGGGTCACCGAAATCGAATGCCTGATTCCCGATTTGACCGGGGTTGCGCGCGGCAAGATCCTCCCGCGCGGTAAATTCACGCAGGAGCGCGGCATGCGCATCCCCGAGGCGGTGCTGGGCATGACCGTGACCGGCAACTATCCCGTCGACGACGAAGCGTACGACCGCGCCATCTCGGCCACCGACCGCGACATGATCCTGAAAGCCGATCCGACCACGATCACCATGGTGCCGTGGGCGGTCGACCCGACCGCGCAGGTAATCCACGACTGCTATTTCGCGGACGGCAAACTGGTCGACTTCGCGCCGCGCACGGTGCTGCGCCGCGTGCTCAAGCTGTACGCCGACAAGGGCTGGAAGCCGGTGGTCGCGCCCGAGCTGGAGTTCTACCTGACCGCCAAGAACATCGATCCCGACCTGCCGCTCAAACCGCCGATCGGCCGCAGCGGCCGCGCCGAAACCAGCCGCCAGGTCTACAGCATCGACGCCGTCAACGAGTTCGACCCGCTGTTCGAAGACATCTACGATTACTGCGAACTGATGAACCTCGACGTCGACACCCTGATCCACGAGATCGGCGCCGGCCAGATGGAAATCAACTTCCTGCATGGCGACCCGCTCGGTCTTGCCGACAAGGTGTTCTTCTTCAAGCGCACCCTGCGCGAGGCGGCGCTCAAGCACGACATGTACGCCACCTTCATGGCCAAGCCGATGGCGGGTGAACCCGGTTCGGCCATGCACGTGCACCAGAGCGTGGTCGATACCAAGACCGGCATGAATATCTTCAGCAGCGAGGACGGCTCGGCCTCGCCCCTGTTCAAGCAGTACATCGGCGGCCTGCAGCGCTACATGCCGTCGGCCATGGCGATCGTCGCCCCGTACGTCAATTCGTACCGCCGCATCGTACGCCACACGGCCGCGCCGATCAACATCCAGTGGGGCCTGGACAACCGCACGGTGGGTTTCCGCGTGCCCGAATCGGGCGTGCAGGACCGCCGCGTGGAAAACCGCATCATCGGCGCCGACGCCAATCCTTACCTGGCGCTGGCCGTGACCCTGGCCTGCGGCTACCTCGGCATGACCGAGCAGTTGGAGCCGACCGCGATGATGAACGGCAGCGCCTACGAAATGCCGTTCGAGCTGCCCCAGGGCCTGCCCGAAGCGCTGCACCTGCTGCGCGCCGAGGACAAGCTGCGCACCGTGCTGGGCGAGCGCTTCATCGACGTGTATGCCGCCATCAAGGACCTCGAACACCAGGAGTTCATGACCGTCATCAGCCCGTGGGAACGCGAGCACCTGCTGCTGCACGTTTGATCTGCTGTACATTTAAACGGCCGAACATAGAAGCATCACCGCAACAATAACGATAACAATAACGATAAACGAGGTCCATCATGACAGCCAACCCCATGGTCCCGAGCGCCGCGCTGGTCGCGTCGGTCAAGGCCGCCACGCACGACGTCTACGACACCGCCGAAATCCAGCGCCAGGACGCGGCGCACTACATGCATCCTTTCACCGATCACAAGGCGCTCGGCGAACGCGGCGCGCGCGTGATGGTGCGCGGCGACGGCATCTACCTGTGGGACTCCGAGGGCAACAAGATCCTCGACGGCATGTCGGGCCTGTGGTGCGTCAATGTCGGCTACGGGCGCACCAGCATCTCGGACGCGGTCTACCGCCAGATGCAGACGCTGCCCTTCTATAACAGCTTCTTCAACACCACCAACGTGCCGGCCACGCGCCTGGCCGCCCTGCTGGTGGAGATTTCGCCGCCCCAGTTCAACCACGTGTTCTTCACCGGTTCCGGCTCGGAAGCGAACGACACCAACCTGCGCATGGTGCGCCGCTACTGGGACCTGAAGGGCCAGCCGCAGCGCCGCACCATCATCAGCCGCTACAACGCCTACCACGGCAGCACCATCGCCGGCGCGGCGCTGGGCGGCATGGCGGGCATGCACGAGCAGGGCGGCATGATCCCGGGGATCGAGCATATCGGCCAGCCGAATTATCTTGAAAACGGCTGCGGCATGAGCGCCGACGCCTTCGGCATCGTGGCCGCCGGCTGGCTGGAAAAGAAAATCCTCGAGGTCGGCGCCGACAAGGTGGCCGCCTTTATCGGCGAACCGGTGCAGGGCGCCGGCGGCGTGATCATTCCCCCGGCCACCTACTGGCCCGAAATACAGCGCATCTGCGACAAGTACGGCGTGCTGCTGATCGCCGATGAAGTTATTTGCGGTTTTGGCCGTCTTGGTACATGGTTTGGCTCCGAGTTGATGCAGATCAAACCTGACTTGATTACGTTCGCCAAGGGGGTAACCTCGGGATATGTTCCTCTGGGTGGCGTGCTGGTCGGTGACCGGGTGGCGCAGGTGCTGATCCACGAGGGCGGCGACTTCAATCACGGCTTCACGTATTCGGGCCATCCGGTGGCCTGTGCGGCGGCGCTGGAAAACATCCGCATCCTGATGGACGAGCGCCTGGTGCAGCAGGTGGCGCAAGATACGGGCCCGTACCTGAAGGAGAAGTTCGAAGCGCTGATGGACCATCCGCTGGTCGGTTACGCCGACACCTGCGGTTTCGTGGCGGGGCTGAACCTGGTGCGCAAGAAGGCCGAAGCGGTGCACGACTGCGAGTTCTTCGATCCGGAGCAGGGCGTGGGCATGATCTGCCGCGGCTACATGTTCGCCAACGGGATCATCATGCGCGCGGTGGGCGACCGCATGATCATCGCGCCGCCGCTGGTGATGACGCGCGCGCAGATCGACGAAATGATTTTCAAGATCAGGTACTGCCTCGAGGCCACCCTGATCGACTTGCAGAAGCGGGGCTGGGTAGCTTGAACCAACGTTGAACCGGAGGCAGGATGAAGACGATACGCCGCATCGCACAGTGCTTCATCCTCGGCCTTGCCGCCAACGCCGCGAGCGTGGCAACCGCCGCGCCGCCGGAAGAGAAAGTCCTCAACATCTACAACTGGTCCGACTACATCGCCGAGGACACGGTCCGCAACTTCGAAAAAGAAACCGGCATCAAGGTGCGCTACGATGTCTTCGACAGCAACGAAGTCCTGCACGCCAAGCTCACCGCCGGCAAGACCGGCTACGACATCGTGGTCCCCACCGCCCACTGGGCGCGCCTGCAGATCGACGGCGGCCTGCTGCGCCCCCTCGACAAGGCCAGCTTGCCTTACCTGTCCAACCTGGACCCGGCGCTGCAGTCGCTCATTGGCCGCTTAGACGCCGACAACAAGCACCTGGTGACCTGGCTGTGGGGCTACACCACGCTCGGCATCAACGTCGACAAGGTCAAGGCGGCCCTCGGTTCCCTGCCCATGCCGGACAATGTCTGGGACCTGGTGTTCGATCCGCGCTACGCCAGCAAACTGACCTCGTGCGGCATCTCGTTCCTCGATTCCCCATCCGAAGTGCTGCCCGCGGCGCTGCTCTACATCGGCAAACCGGGCTATTCGAAGAACAGCGCCGACTACCAGGACGCCGGGCGCATGCTGCAGGCCATCCGCCCCTCGGTGACCCTGTTCAGTTCTTCCGGCTACATCAACGACCTGGCCAACGGCGCGCTGTGCGTCTCGCTCGGCTGGTCGGGCGACATCAACATCGCCCGCCAGCGCGCCATCGACAACAAGAACGGCCAGAATATCGTGGCGCTGGTGCCGAAGACGGCCACCTTGATGTTCGATACCATGGCCATTCCGGTCGACGCCCCGCATCCGGGCAACGCGCACCTGTGGATCAACTATATCTTGCGCCCCGAAGTGCACGCGAGCCTGACCAACAAGGTTTTCTACGCCAATCCGAACAAGGCCGCCACGCCCATGGTGCGGCCCGATATCGCCGGCAACCGCACGGTCTACCTGTCCGACGCCGACAAGCAGCGCATGGTGGTGCCCGAGCCCTTGACGGCCGACGCGCGCCGCACCATGACGCGCGTGTTCACCCGTTTTAAGACCGGAATGTGATCATTTTGCATGCAGACCGGCGTATGTCCGATAAAATTGCGGCTTTGCCTATTCTTTCATCATTCATATGACGATTGCACAACCCGCAAGCCCGCAGCCCTTTCTCCTGATCCGCAACCTCGTCAAACAATTCGACGGCGTGCGCGCGGTGAACGATATTTCGCTCTCGATCAACAAAGGCGAGATTTTCGCGCTGCTGGGCAGTTCCGGCTGCGGCAAATCGACCCTGCTGCGCATGCTGGCCGGCTTCGAGACCCCGACCGCCGGCGCCATCGAACTGGCCGGGCAGGACCTGGTCGGCGTGCCGCCCTACGAGCGCCCGGTCAACATGATGTTCCAGTCGTACGCGCTGTTCCCGCACCTGACGGTGTGGGACAACGTCGCCTTCGGCCTGCGCCGCGACGGTTTGCCCAGGGCCGCCGTCGCCGAACGGGTCGACCAGATGCTGGCGCTGGTGCAGCTGGGCGCCTATGCCAAACGTAAGCCGCACCAGCTCTCGGGCGGGCAGCAGCAGCGCGTGGCGCTGGCGCGCAGTCTGGCCAAGCGTCCGCAGTTGCTGCTGCTCGACGAGCCGCTCGGCGCGCTCGATAAAAAACTGCGCGAACAGACCCAGATGGAACTGGTCAACATCATCGAGCAGGTCGGCGTGACCTGCGTGATGGTCACCCACGACCAGGATGAAGCCATGAGCATGGCCACCCGCATCGCCGTCATGAGCGAAGGGCGCATTTTGCAGGTCGGCGCGCCGGGCGAGATTTACGAAACGCCCAACTGCCGCTTCGTGGCCGACTTCATCGGCAGCGTCAACATGTTCAACGGCCATGTGCGCGTCGACCAGCCCGACCACGTCATCGTGGAGACGGCCGAATGCCGCCATTATGTGAGCCACGGCATCAGCGGCACCATCAACATGCCGGTCAGCGTGGCGGTGCGGCCCGAAAAAATCGCCCTGCAGCGCGAGATGCCCGGCGTCGCCGAGCGTGCCTCGGCCTTTGAGGACGGCTACAACTGCGTGGCCGGCGAGATCGTCAACGTTTCCTACTTCGGCAACGAGACCCACTACCAGGTGCGCATGGCGCAGGGCGGCATCCTCAAGGTGGCGCGTACCAACGCCGCGCGCCATGAAGAGGCGCGCATGGAACGCGGCCAGCACGTGGTGGCGTGGTGGGACGGCAGCGACATCGTGGTCCTGACCAATTGAGGCGGCCATGAACCTCTCCCCGCGCCCGCATGTCCGTCCGCATGTCCGCCCGTCTTCCGCCGGCCGCCGTTTCGTCATCGGCGTGCCGCTGGCCTGGCTGACGATCGCCTTCCTGATTCCCTTCCTGATCGTGCTGCGCATGAGTTTTTCGGAACTCGACGAGACCGGCAGCCCGTTCGGCCCCCTGCTCACGTTCAGCGACGGGGTCCTCTCCATCAAGGCCAAGGTGGTCAACTACGTGGCCCTGACCGAGGACTCCACCTACCTGTGGACCTTCCTGCGCTCGCTCGGCTACGCCGGCCTGACCATGGTTCTGTGCCTGGTCACCGGCTACCCGTTCGCCTACTTCATGGCGCGCGCCAATCCGGCCTACCGCACCGTGCTTCTGATGATGGTCATGCTGCCGTTCTGGACCTCCTTCCTGCTGCGCATCTACGCGTGGAAGGGCATCCTGGCCAACCAGGGCTTACTCAACAACCTGCTGCTGTGGCTCGGCGCGATCGACGAACCGCTGAAAATGATGAACACTCCGTTCGCGCTGGTGCTGGGGATGTTCTATGCCTACCTGCCATTCATGATCCTGCCGTTGTACGCCAATCTGGTCAAGCTGGACGTGCGCTACCTGGAAGCGGCGGCCGACCTGGGCGCGACGCCCTGGCAGGCGTTCTGGCGCATCACCGTGCCGCTCTCCAAATCCGGCATCATCGCCGGCGCCATGCTGGTGTTCATTCCGGCGGTGGGCGAATTCGTCATCCCCGAGCTGCTCGGCGGGCCGGAGACCTTGATGATCGGGCGCCTGCTGTGGGACGAATTTTTTGTCAACACCGACTGGCCGCGCGCCTCGGCGCTGGCGGTGGTGGCGATCTCGCTGATCCTGGTGCCGATGGCCATCTTCAATAAATACAAGGCCGAACAGGAAGCGGAGGGCCGCGTATGAGCACTCAAATCAACAAAATGACCCTGGCCCGCTGGTTCGGGCGCGGCTGGCTCTCGATGGGCTACCTGTTCCTGTACCTGCCGCTGGTGGTGCTGGTCGTGTTTTCGTTTAACAGCTCGCGCCAGGATATGGTGTGGAGCGGCTTTTCGACCAAGTGGTACCCGGAACTGTTCAAGGATGCGGAACTGGTCAGCGGCTTCGTGCTGTCGCTCAAAATTGCGCTCACCAGCGCCACGGCCGCCGTGCTGCTGGGGACCATGGCCGCTTTTGCCCTGAACCGCTACAAGCGCTTTCCCGGCCGCCTGCTGTTCTCCGGGATGGTCAGCGCGCCGCTGGTCATGCCCGAGGTGATCATCGGCCTGTCGCTGCTGCTGATGCTCGTCTCGGTGCAGAAGATCTTCGGCGTCCCCGAGCGCGGGGCGTTTACCATCTGGATCGGGCATACCCTGCTCGGCATGGCCTATGCGGCCGTGGTGGTGCAGTCGCGCCTGCGCGAGATGAACCGCTCGCTCGAAGAGGCGGCCATGGACCTGGGCTGCCGTCCGTACCAGGTGTTCTTCCTGGTGACGCTGCCGAACATCACGCAGTCGCTGGCCTCGGCCTGGCTGCTCACGTTTACGCTCTCGCTCGACGATGTGGTGCTGTCGAACTTCCTGTCCGGTCCCGGTTCGACGACCATGCCGCTGGTGATCATGTCGCGCGCGCGCCTCGGGCTCGACCCGCGCGTGAACGCGGTGGCGGCGTTGACAATTCTGGTGGTGTCGACCGGCGTGATCGTCGCCGCCATCATGATGGCGCGCGCCGAGCGGCAGCGCCAGAAGCAGATGGCGGCCGCGGTCAAGTCATAGCGCGTTCTTCGGCCGCTGTTTACGGTGGCGGGCAAGCATGCCCGCCACCCTCACCGTTGGCCCGAGGAGTGACTTATGCACGTCTATCGCAACGCCGTCATCGCATTCGCCGCAGCTTGCCCCGTCATCGCGCAAGCCCAGACCACCCAGGAGCTCAAGGCCGAACTCGACGCCCTCAAGGCGCACGTGCACAGGCTCGAAGCGATGATCGAGAAGTCGGCACAGGCCACGGCGGCCAATCCCGACACCACGGCCGAGGTGGCGCGCCTGCGCGTCAGGAGCGACGCCGCCGACGATGCGGCCGAGACCAGCGGCTTGAAGGGCCTGAAGATCTCCGGCTACATCGACCCGACCTACATCCGCAACCGTAACGCCAGCACGTCGAGCTTCGTCTTTTTGAACAATAACAGCTCGGTCAACGGCTCCGGCGAGAGCTTCGGCTACGACAATACCTACTTCGGCAGCGCCATGCTCAATGTCGACAAGGAGCTCGATGGCGGCACCAAGCTGAAAATCTCGCTCATGCCCAGCAAGAGCACGGCCGCCGGCTACAACTTCGGCAACTTGGTGCACGAAGCCTCGGTCTCGATTCCGCTGGGCGACCTGTCCACGCGCCTGTTCGCCGGCCAGGTTCCCGACTGGAGCGGCTACGAGGCGATTCCTTCAACCCAGAACAAGCTCATTACCCACAACCTGCTGTTCGATTTTTCGGCGGCGAATTTCTACACCGGCGCCGGCCTGCAGTTCGTGCGCGGCAAATTCGACAGCAAGGTCATGGTCGGTAATATGAACAGCGCCCGCATCGACCACGCGCGCGAGAAAACCCCCGGCCTGTTCTACCGCGTCGATTACGCCAGGAGCGAATTTTCGGGCCTGGGCCTGTCGGGCATCCATTCCGGTTTCGACGACGACAGCGCCTTCGGACGGCTCGACCTGCTCGAAGCGGACGGCTTTTACACGCGTGGCGACTTCAATTTCCAGGGTCAGTTAAGCTATGGGCGCCAGCAGGCCACGGCCACCAATCGCTACAAGGTGGCGCGCCAGCGCTGGTATGGCTTGTCGTCGCTGATGTCGTACAAGGTCATGCCGCGCCTCGAAGCGATTGCGCGGTTGGATTACATCCACAACAGCAGGGGCGGCGGCGGGGTGTTCGGCGCCACCCTGGGCAGCGGCTGCAAGGATCTGGGCGGGTTGGAAGCGAATTGCCCGGACGGGCGCAACGGCTTTGGCGCCGGCATGGCCTGGAGCGGCGAGGACTGGGTGGTGCTGGACCCCACCCGTGGCGCCAACCGCGCGGCGCTCTCGCTGGGCACGCAGTACCTGTTCATGCCGGGCGTGAGCGTGAAGGGCGAATACCGCTACGACCGCGCCAACGCCAGGGTATTCAAGACAGCGGACGAGCAGTACCGCCGCGACAATCACGTTATCGGCGTATCGACAGTAGTCAGTTTTTAGGGAGCAGGCAATGACAGGCACGCAGCAAAACAAGCAGTGGCACGAACGGGCGGCAGCGCTCCGCATCGATGGGCGCGCATTCATCGGCGGTGAACGCGTCTGGGCCAGGTCAGGGCAGCAGTTCGACAATCTCTCGCCGATCGACGGGCGCCAGCTTGGCCTGGTCGCCCGCTGCGACGGGTTTGACGTTGACGCGGCCGTGGCGGCGGCGCGCGCGGCTTGCGACGACCGGCGCTGGGCCGGCCAGGCCCCGGCGGCGAGAAAGCGCGTCATGATCAAATTCGCGGACCTGATCCTGGCGCACGCCGAGGAACTGGCCTTGCTCGAGACGCTCGACATGGGCAAACCGATCAAGTACAGCCAGAGCGTGGACGTGCCGGCGGCAGCGAACTGCATCCGCTGGTATGGCGAAGCGATCGACAAGATCTACGACGAGATCGCGCCCACCGGCGAGGACAGCCTGGCCCTGATCACGCGCGAGCCGGTCGGCGTGGTGGCCGCCATCGTGCCGTGGAACTACCCGATGATCATGGCCGCCTGGAAGATCGCCCCGGCGCTCGCCGCCGGCAACAGCGTGATCCTCAAGCCCTCCGAAAAGTCGCCCCTCACGGCCCTGCGCCTGGCCGAAATCGCCCTGGAAGCCGGATTGCCGGCGGGCGTGTTCAACGTCGTTCCGGGCTACGGCATTGAGGCCGGGGCGGCGCTGGCGCTGCACATGGATGTGGACTGCATCGGCTTTACCGGTTCCACCAAAGTCGGCAAGCAGATTTTGCAGATGGCCGGGCAATCGAACCTCAAGCGCGCCTGGACCGAATTGGGCGGCAAGTCGGCCAACATCGTCTGCGCCGACTGCCCCGACCTCGACGCGGCGGTGAGTGCGGCGATCGGCTCGATCTATTTTAACCAGGGCGAAAGCTGCAACGCGCCTTCGCGCCTGTTCGTGGAAGCGTCGATCAAGGATGCGTTCCTCGAAAAAGCGCTGGCGCTGATGCCCGATTTCGCGCCCGGCGACCCGCTCGACGAAGCGACCATCATGGGCGCGATCGTCGACGCGGCCCAGATGAAGACCGTGATGGGCTACATCGAGCAGGGCAAAGAGGCCGGCGCCAGGCTGCTGGCCGGCGGCGAGGCCGCGCGCCTTGATACCGGCGGCTTTTACGTCGCACCGACCCTGTTCGACCAGGTCGACGGTTCCATGAGCATCGCGCGCGAAGAGATCTTCGGGCCGGTGCTGTCGGTGCTCGGTTTTACCGACATCGACGACGCGGTGCGCCAGGCCAATTCTACCCAGTACGGCTTGCAGGCAGCCGTGTGGACGGCCGACTTGAACAAGGCGATCAAGACCGCCCGCTCCCTGCGCGCCGGCACCGTGCACGTGAACCAGTACGACAGCGACGACATCACGGTGCCTTTCGGCGGCGTCAAGCAGTCGGGCAACGGGCGCGATAAATCGCTGCACGCCTTCGACAAGTACACCGAACTGAAAACCACCTGGATCCGGATTGGATGAGCGCAGCGCAAGCGCGCCCCTGAAGTACCGGCTCGTCATGTTCGACTTCGACGGCACGCTGGCCGACTCGCTTCCGTTCTTCCAGAGCGTCTACAACGGGCTGGCGGAGCAGCATGGCATGAAGCGCGTCGAGGGCGACCAGGTGGCCCAGTTGCGCGGCATGGGCACGCGCGAGATCATGCGCCATATCGGCATGCCGGCCTGGAAAATGCCGCTGGTCGCGAAGAGCTTCATCGGTTTGATGAGCGAGAACGCGGCCAGCATCGCCCTGTTCGAGGGCGTTGCCGACGCCTTGCGCGCGCTCTCTGGCGCCGGGGTGGTGCTGGCGATCGTGTCGTCCAATTCGGAGCACAACGTACGCCGCGTGCTGGGGCCGCAGTTATGCAGTCTGTTTGCCCACTTCGAATGCGGCATGTCGGTGTTCGGCAAGGCCTCGCGCATCCGCAAGGTGATCAGGATAAGCCGGATCGGCGCGGCCGATGCGCTGTACGTGGGCGACCAGGGAACGGACGCCGAGGCGGCCGCCAAGGCCGGCGTGGCGTTCGGCGCGGTGGCGTGGGGCTATGCGCCGGTCGAGACATTGCGTGCGCATGGGCCGGCCGAAGAGTTCGAATCGGTCGGGGCGATGCGGGCCAGCTTGCTCGATGCGATGGCAGCCGAGAGAGCGGGCCAGTACGGCCGCAGATGAGGTGCCAAGCGACAGTAGCATCTTCATAAATGCAATTTAGAAACTATATTTAAAATGGGGTATCATGGGAGCGTCAATACTATGGTGTACTCATGTCTCCGATTCGTTCCCTCATTCACTTTCTTGCCTTGTTCCTCGTCGTCGGTCTGTCTGGATGTGCATCAAAAGCCAGCTTGATTGGCGAACCCACTCCCCTGACAAAACCAGGTGTTGGCTATGTCGCCGTGGCGATGGTGGCACGGGTGGACTCGGCCGATGCAAAATATACGCTGCATGATGTGCCTACGGTCCTGGCATCGTTCGTGCCGGTAGACAAGCCAAACGGGGCGGAATTCCAGTTGCACAGCGGTGCCAACGGAGAGCCTAACGGGATCTGGTTCGACCCGAAATCGACGATTCCGATGATGAATGGCTATCATGCGATGCAGTTGATCCCCGTTCCAACTGGCAGCTATCGCTTGAAGAACCTGCTCGCCACGATGCGCGTCTACCAAAAACAGGTATCGTTGAACAAGCTCGATACCCCGCCTTTCACCGTGCGCGAAGGGGAAGTGACTTACATCGGCAGCATCGGCCTGACCACGAGCTTGGGGAAAAATCTCATTGGCATGACTGTTCCTGCCAGCCTTCACGTCGCTTTCGTGGATAACTTCGAGTCGGATTGGGCGGCGATGCAAAAAGCCGATGCGCGCCTGACAACGATGAAAGTAACGAATAGCCTTGGTGCAGCGGCCCCGAAATAATCCACGGCCCTGTTCTGCGCCAGGCGCTTAGTATACCTGGGTCGGACGTAGTCCCTGCGCCGCAAAATGCGGGTCGAGCCGGCGCGACAGGCGCCGCAGGTTCAGGGTCGGCACTTGCGGGTACAGGTGATGCTCCAGGTGGTAGGTCAGGTTCATGAACAGGGCCGGCACGATCGCGCCGCGCATCGTGCGCGCCTGTTCCAGCGGTTTACTGCCCGGTTTGTAGTGCGGCAGGTACGCCGTCGCCAGCGGATAGAACCAGCCGCCGATCCAGGCCATGGCGCAGTACAGCAACGGTCCGGTGCTCCAGCGTGTCAGCCACAGCGCCAGCAGCACCAGCGCCAGCGACGTGGCCAGTTCGGCGGCCATCCAGCGCCGCTCGCGCGCCGGGCGGATCTTGCGCCACGATTCGCGCCACAGGCGTGGCAGGTACAGCGGGCCGGCGAGCAAGGCCCCGAGCAGGCCGCCACGCGCCGGTGCACCTTCCAGGTCGTCCTCTTCCAGGCAGTGCGCGTGGTGGTGCAGGTGGGTGTAGCGGAACGAATGCCCGCTTTGCAGCACCAGCACGCTGACGATGAACAGCACCGAATGCGTGACGCGCGCGTCCAGCCCCGCCGAGCCGTGCGCCACGTCGTGCAGGTAGGCCACCGTGACCACGAAGTGCATCAGCATCACCACCGGCAGCGCGAGGTAAGCGCCGTGCGCGTAGAGCGCGCCGAAGGCGGCCAGCGTCAGCAAGGGCAGGGCGGCGAGGACGATGCGCTGCCATGCGGCGACTGCCAGCAGGTCGCCGTGGAAGCTGCCCAGTTGCGGCATGCCGGCGCTGCGCCGGGTCAGCGCGGGAAAAACGAAGGAAGCCGGTGCTGCGATGAAGGCGGACATGATGCGTTACCTGAGTACGTTGATGAAGGACGCCAGAAAAAACACGCCGACGATCGCGGCGGCGACGTCATCCGCGTAAGCGCGCATGCCCCAGCGCCGCAGCGCCTGGACGATGGAGGGATAGAGGTGCTGGAACAGCGTGAATGGCATGCGTGCGAGCGGCCAGAACACACCCACGAACGCAAAGAAGAACGGCCACGCGTAGATCAGGTACGCACCGACGTCGAGCAGGCGCCACGCCGCCAGCATCAAAGCCAGGAGCAGCAGCGTCAGGGCGATCCGGTGTCCGCTCAACAGAAACCGATTGCGCTCGCTCAGCTCTCGCGGCTGCATGCCAAAGACATGCATCTCCACGCTCAAGCGCCGCGCTGCGGTCTTGGGCATGCCGAACAAGGCCAACGACAGCGCCGCGTGCGCCAGCAGGATCGCCAGGTCGAGCGCCAGGCCGCGCATGAACGAGGTACCGAGCGCGATCTGGGCCAGCGGCGAGACGATCATCGCCCACGCCAGCACGCGGTTGATCCGCATCCAGATCACTTTTGGGGGCACCAACGCGCCGATGTGGGATAAGTGCAGTGTCTTCATGATGGGTCGATGCCTTTGCCGAGTCGTTCCGGCTTTCGCCGTCCTACTCATCCATACGCAAGCCGCATGCCACCTGCGAAGAAATCCTAAGTTGCTGTTTTTAAACAGAAAATTAACGGCGGGTACGCACGGGCTGTCAACTTGCTATATAGTTATCCCATTGCAACTATCAAGCTGCCTTACACCCGGCCCGCATGGACATTTACCGCGTTTACTATTTTTCCCTGGTGGTCCAGGGCTGCATCAGCCTGGGATTGGCGGCCTGGCTGTGGGCCAAGGCGCCTCACCAGAGCGGCATCAAGCCGCTGGCGCTATTCTGCGTCGGCATCGGCTGCTGGGCGCTGGGGCAGCTGGGCATGCACCTGGGCGACGACAGCGTGGCCGCGCTGGGCAAGCGCCTGGTCAACTGCGGCCCGATGAACGCGGTGTTCTTCCTGCACTTCGTGTTCCGCTTCCTGCAACGCGAGCGCCCGCGCCAGCTGCTGGGCGTCTACCTGCTCGGCGTCGCGACCCTGCTGCTGGTCCAGCTGCTCGACATGGGCACGCTGGCGCCCTGGCTCGGCTTCGAGCGCTACTATTTTTTCCCGGTGTGGGGCTGGATACCGGGCGTCGTCGTCAGCTCGATCAGCGTCTGGGCCTACCTGCTGCTGCTGGCGGCGTGGCCAAAGGCGGCGCCCAAACAGCGCGGCAAGATCATGGCGATCTGGTTCGCCGGCGTGTGGGGCTCGGGCGCCTCGCTGATGTTCCTCAACGCCTCGCTCGGGATCGACATCTTCCCCTACAGCGTGATCCTGCTGCCCGGCTACGCGCTGCTGCTGGTGTTCGGCATCCTGCGCTACGACCTGATGGTGGTGAACCTGTGGGCCAACCGCCTGCTGGCCTGGCTGGTGCTGACCGCAATCACGGTGGCCCTGGCCAGCCTGCTCCTGAGCGTGGCCGCGCGCACCGGGTTCGCGTCGCTCGCTGCCGTGCCACTGTGGCAGCTTTGGCTGCTCGGTACCGCCATGCTGGCCGTGATGCTGGTGCTGGAAGGCCCGTCGCGGCGCGCCATCGAACGGCTGGTCTTCCCCGGCGCGCACCTCGAAGCGGGCGTGCTGGCCGACTGGCGCCTGCGCCTGGACGCCGCCGGCAGCTGGGCGCAGCTCGAAGCCATCGCCGCCGCCACGCTCGGCGCGCACCTGCGCCAGCCGATGCAGGTGGTGCTCGGTGACGCCAAACCCGTGGCCGACGGCCAGCCGGGCGTGCATTGCTATCTCGCCGCCGGCAAGGAAGGCGAAGCGCCGCACTGGCGCAGCCAATTGTTGGAGTGGGAAGGCGCAACGCCCAGCGTGACGCGCGTGGGCGAGGTGTTCGGCGCCTTGCTGGCGGCGGCTGCGGCGCGCCTGGACCAGCTGCTGCGCTACGCGGAGCACGAAAAGGAGCGCCTCCAGCAGGCGCACCTGCTGGAACTGGGCGGGCTGGCGGCGACCGTGGCGCACGAATTGCGCAACCCGCTCAACATCATCAGCATGGCGGCGGTGATGTCGCCGCCGGAGACGCGCGCCGAGATCCGCGCCCAGATCGAGCGCGCCGACCATCTGATCCAGGATCTGCTCAGTTATTCGGGCGAAGTGCGCCTGAACCCCCAGCGCGTGCCGGTGGCCGAACTGGTACAGCGGGTCGCGGCCGGCCATCCGTCGCAGCGAATCGAGCTCGATGTGGACGCGGCCCTGTGCCTGCGCATCGACCCGATGCGCGGCGAACAAATCCTCGGCAACCTGATCGGCAACGCCACGGCCATGCTGCGCGGCCGTCCGGACCCGCGCATCCTGATCGACGCCCAGGCGCAGGCCGACGGCCGGGTGCTGCTGCGCGTGTGCGACAACGGCCCGGGCGTGCCCGCCGACCTGGCTGCCGACCTGTTCCAGCCCTTCACCACGCGCCGTCCCGGCGGCACCGGCCTGGGTCTGGCGATCGTGCGGCGCCTGGTCGAGGCCCACGGCGGCAGCGTCAGGCTGGGCGAGCGGGCCGGCTGGAACTGCTGTTTCGAACTTCTTTTACCAGGCATGCTATGACCCAAGAACGCATTCTCCTCGTCGACGACGAACCCGCCTTCCAGCGCCTGTGCGGCAACTGGCTGGCCAGCCTTGGCTACGACGTCAAGGTCGCGGCGTCAAGCGAACAGGTGCTGGCGCTGTGCGCCGAGCACACCTTCGACCTGGTGCTGCTCGACCTGGCGCTGCCGCCGTCATTCCGGCCCGATGAAGGATTGGCGCTGCTGCCCGGGCTTGCCTCGGCCTCGGCCCCGGTGGTGGTGATGACCGGCCACGCCGACCGCGAACTGGCCCTGCGCGCGATCGCCGCCGGCGCCTGGGACTTTTTACCCAAGCCGCTCGACCCGGACCTGCTGCGCGTGGTGGTCGAGCGCGCGCTGACCAAGCGCCGCCTGGAGCGCGAGCTGGCCGAGTGGCGCGCCCGCGCCGCACCCGACGACGCCACCATGGGCCTGATCGGCATCAGCGCCGACCTGCGCGACCTGCGCGCGCTGATCCGCCGCATCGGGCCGACCGACGTGCCGGTGATGATCACGGGGCCGAGCGGCACCGGCAAGGAACTGGTGGCGCGCGCGCTGCACGCCAACGGCAAGCGCAGCGCCAAGCCGTTCGTGGCGGTGCACTGCGGCGCGATTCCGGCGGAGCTGTTCGAGAGCGAGTTGTTCGGCCATTGCAAGGGCAGCTTTACCGGCGCCGACCGCGACCGCATCGGTTTGATCGCGGCGGCCAACGGCGGCACCCTGTTCCTCGACGAGATCGGCGACATGCCGCTGGCGATGCAGGTCAAGCTGCTGCGCTTTTTGCAGGCCGGGAGTTTTTTCGCGGTCGGTGCGCGCAGCGAAACGCCGGTCGATGTGCGCGTGGTGGCGGCCACCAACCGCGATCTGGCGGCGATGGTGGAAGAAAAATCGTTTCGCGACGATCTGTTTTACCGCCTGAAGGGCATCCAGGTCAGGACCACGGCACTGGCCGAGCGGGCCGAGGACGTGGCGCTGATCGTGCAGGCGGTGGCGGCCAGGCTGGCGCCGCCCAAGCGGCTCGCGCCCGACGCGCTGGAGTGGGTGCTCTCGCGCAGCTGGCCGGGCAATGTGCGCGAGCTGCAGCATTCGGTGTCGACGGCGGCGGCGCTGGCGGGCAGCGCCGATGTGATCACGGTCGACGACCTGGCGCTGGCCTGCGGCGAAACGGCCGCGCCGACGGCGGTGCAGGGCGACGGCTTGCTCGACGCGCAGGTGGCGGCGCTGGAAAAGCGCCTGATCGTCGCCGCGCTCGACGACACGGCGCACAATCACACCCACGCGGCCAAGCAGCTGGGCATTTCGCGGGTGGGGCTGTTGAACAAGATGAAACGCTACGGCTTGCGTTGACGGCTACGGGTAATAGTCCTGCAACACCGTATAACCCTGGTCCGAGCGCACCAGCGCGTAACGGTCGATGTGCCATGCGAGGGGCGGGCCGTCATTGATGATACGGGCGTTGCCGGCGCGCCGTGCCAGCGTGACGTGGGGGCGATACAGGCGCTCGTCGGGCGCCAGGGCCAGGGGCGCCATCGCCCGCGCCAGCGACGCGTGCAGCGCCAGCAGCGCTGGTGGAACCGGGTCCGGCTCCAGTACCGCGATCCCGCGCGGCCAAAGCGCGTTGCGCCCGAAATCGAGCGTGAACGGCGTGAATGGCACACGCAGCCCATCGACCAGTTCCGGCAGGCGCTCGCTGGCGACATCGCCGAGAAAATGCAAGGTCACGTGCAGCCGTTCGGTGCGCACGGGCGACGCGGTTTTAGGCCACGTCCACCCATCGCGCCACGCGGCCAGTTCGCCCCGTACCGCCGCCCCCGGCCATAGCGCCAGGAACAGCCTCGCCCGATCCGCAGCGGCGTTCATGGCCCGGTCCTAGAAGCAGTGCTCGAGCGCCGGAAAACTGCCATCCTTGACCGCGTTCACATACGCGCTCACGGCGGCGTCGATGCTGGTTTGTCCGTCCATGAAGTTCTTCACGAAGCGCGCTTTACGCCCCGGGAACACGCCCAGGATGTCGTGCATCACCAGCACCTGGCCCGAACAATCGGGGCCCGCGCCGATGCCGATCGTCGGCACGTGCAGCGCCTCGGTCAGCTCCTTGCCCAACGCGCTCGGAATGGCCTCGAACAGCACGATCGCCGCGCCGGCCGCTTCCAGTGCCAGCGAATCGGCCTTGAGCTGCGCCGCGCTTTCGATGGACTTGCCCTGCACCTTGTAGCCGCCCAGCTGGTGCACCGACTGCGGCGTCAGGCCCAGGTGCGCGCACACCGGAATGGCGCGCTCGGTCAAAAAGCGGATCGTCTCGGCCAGCCAGGCGCCGCCCTCGAGCTTGACCATGTGCGCGCCGGCCTGCATCAGCTGCACCGCGTTGTTGAACGCCGCTTCCGGGGTGCCGTAGCTGCCGAAGGGCATATCGGCGACCACCATCGCGCTCTTGTTGCCGCGCGCGACAGCGGCGGTGTGGTACACGATCTCGGCCACCGTCACCGGCAAGGTCGAGTGATGTCCGTTGCAGACCATGCCCAGCGAATCGCCGATCAGCAGCACTTCCACGCCGCAGCGGTCCATCAGCGTGGCGAAACTGGCGTCGTAGCAGGTCAGCATCGTGATCTTGGCGCCCGAAGCGCGCATCGCGTTCAGCGAAGGAATCGTCACCGCCTTCGTCACCACCGGCTTGACTGGCGCCGGAGTATCGCCGCCCGCCATGTCCTTACCCTGCAGATAACCGCTCATAATAGTCCTTTGATATCAAAATGGTCGCAACGGCGCATAGTGTAATCTTAACCGCCGTAGTGTGCTTGGATCGGCTGGGGGTGATGAGGTCGAGCGCACCCGACAGGCACAGGCCGGCTTTGGGGAGTGGTGCGGCGGGGTAAACCGTGATCGTTGACCGTGTCGGATGAAATAGATATCATCAAAGAGCAAGCAGGAACAGGCGCCACCGAATACGATGAGCGTCAGGTTTGATCCAACAAACTTCAAAGGATTTTTGACATGCTCAAAGCAATTGCGAAAGGCGCTCTTCATTAGGTAATTAACTAATGGAGAGTACAGTGAAACGACATGCACGCTTGATAAAGGCTTATGGGTATAACGAATACAGCTTGGCCGATTTTCCCCGAAAAATATCCGGAACAAGTGTCTCTCGGGTAATGATTAGGAACGACAACGGTTGTTCTCGTTGTTTTCCACATGGATACGAAACCGTGAATAGCCATATCCACAACCGGCAACGCTGCTGGAAGCGTCAGCGCAAGACGCAGTGGAAATGATGCGGCGTTCCCGCTCGCCGAGGCATTGTACGCAGCGGCGCGCGCGGTCGATTCAAGCTTGTTAATGACAGGCAAACAGAGGCTGACCAGTACGGAAGGCCGATGTATCTCCCCCTTTCCGCAAAATCGATCCCAGGTATCGATTTTTATCTATCTATCGATTTTTATCTATCTGCGCGCCGCATCGTTACAGCCAAGCGCAGGTATGTGCCCGGTCAGCTGCGGAAGATGAAGTAGACCGCGCCGACCAGGCATAGCCCGGCCCAGACGTAATCGAGCTTGAACGGTTCGCCCATGTAGAACATCGCGAACGGGACGAACACCGTGAGGGTGATGGCTTCCTGCAGGATCTTGAGCTGGGCCAGGCTGTATTGGGTGTGGCCGATGCGGTTGGCCGGCACCTGCAGCAGGTATTCGAACAGGGCGATGGCCCAGCTGACCAGCGCCGCGTACCACCACGCCTTGCTCGACATGTTCTTCAGGTGGCCGTACCAGGCAATCGTCATGAAGATGTTCGACAGGACCAGCAGGCCGGCGGTCTGCACAAAAATCGGAATCTGCATGTCAGTTCAGTCGTTCGATGGCCTGGTCGGCAACGGTGGGCAAAAATTGGCGCGCCGGACCGTGTCCGGGCACCGTGATGTCGGGGGCGATTTCCAGCAGCGGCGCGAGCACGAAGGCGCGCTCCAGCATGCGCGGATGCGGCACTGTCAACGCGGCGCTGTCGATCCGTTCATCGTTGTAGAGCAGGAGGTCGAGGTCCAGCGTGCGCGGGGCGTTGCGGTAGGGCCGCTCGCGCCCGTGCGCCAGTTCGATCGCCTGCAGCGCGGCCAGCAAGCGGGCCGCGTCCAGGTCGGTGTCGATGCAGGCGACCGCGTTGATGTAGTCCTCGCCCGAGGAGTCGATGGGGGCGGTGCGGTACGCCGACGATTGCGCCAGCAGGCGGCAGCCGGCAAGCGCGGCCAGGCGCGCCAGGGCGTCGGCCACGTTGGCACGGGCGTCGCCCAGGTTGGCGCCGATGCCGATGTACGCGATCATTCGTCGCCGCTGGTGCTGCCGGCGCTGTTGGTGGCACTGGTGCTGGTAGCGTTTTCGCCGCCCTCGCCATTGGCGCGGCTGCGCGGTGCGCGGCGCGGGGCGCGCTTGCGCTTGGCGCCGGCCGGCGCGGCGACGGCGGTGGTGAGCAGGGTCTCGCGTTCGACGGCGTCGCCTTCATAGAAAGCGGTCCACCATTCGCCGATTTCCATCTCGATCTCGCCCGACTCGCAGCGCAGCAGCAGGAAGTCGTAGCCGGCGCGAAAGCGCGGGTGTTCCAGCAGCTTGTACGGGGCCTTGCCGTTGCGCCGCTCGAAGCGCGGCTGCATCGACCAGATGTCGCGCATGTCCGAGCCGATCTTGCGCTGCAGGGCCAGTTTTTCGGTCTGCGAATCGAGCACGTCGTCGGCCGCCAGGTGCAGCGCCGGAATCGGCGACTCGCCCGCGGCGCGGTAGGCGGTCCATTTTTCCACGACCTGGTGCCACAGCAGCGAGGCAAACAGGAAGCCCGGCGAGACGCCCTTGCCGGCCTTGATGCGGTTGTCGGTCGACTCCAGCGCCAGGGTCACGAACTTCATGCCGATCGGCTGCTCGAGCACCACGTCGAGCAGCGGCAGCAGGCCGTGGTGCAGGCCTTCCTTGCGCAGCTGCTGCAGGCAGGCCAGCGCGTGGCCGCTCATGAGCAGCTTGAGCATTTCGTCGAACACGCGCGCGGCCGGGACGTTGTTGATCAGGGGCGCCATGACCGGGATCGGCGCGCGCGTGTGCGGCTCGATCGTGAAACCCAAGCGCGCGGCGAAGCGCACCACGCGCAACAGACGGACCGGGTCTTCGCGGTAGCGCGCTTCGGGCTGGCCGATGATGCGCAGCGTCTTGTCGCGGATGTCGGCAATGCCGCCGTGGTAGTCCAGCACCACCTGGGTGGCCGGATCGTAGTACATGGCGTTGATGGTGAAGTCGCGCCGCATCGCGTCTTCGTGCTGGGGGCCGAAGTTATTGTCGCGCAGGACGCGCCCGTGTTCGTCCTTCGGCGCGCTCGATTCGCCCGCGCCGCGGAAGGTGGTCACCTCCAGCAGGTCGGAGCCGAACATGACGTGCACGATCTGGAAGCGCTTGCCGATGATGAAGGCGCGCCGGAACAGGCGCTTGACCTGTTCGGGCGTGGCATCGGTTGCGATGTCGAAGTCCTTCGGTTTGACCGACAGCAGCAGGTCGCGCACGGCGCCGCCCACCACGAACGCCTTGAAGCCCGCCTCCTGCAATGTCTGGGTCACGCGGATCGCGTTCGACGACAGCAGCTTGGGGTCGATCCCGTGCTCCGCCGGTCCCAGGATCACGGGTTCGGTCAGGTCGCGCGGTGGCTGCTTCTCTTTGACGCCGAGGATTTTGCGGATGAATTTTTTAATCATTGAATAGATGGAGTAAAGGCCAGCCAAGGCGTGTGGCGTGGGTCGCCAGCACGGCGTTCGGGTTGGTCGCGACGGGATGGGTGACGACGGACAGAAGGGGGATATCGTTGTGCGAATCGCTGTAGAAGTGGCTGCGCCCGAAGCCACCCAGCGGCGTGCCCACTTGCGCCAGCCACGCGTGGGTGTGGGTGACCTTGCCGGCGCCCGAGGTGGGCACGCCAACGAGCTTGCCGGTCAGGTTGCCGTCGACGTCTTCTTCGGGGACGGCGGCGATCAGGTGTTCCACGCCCAGCGCCGCGGCGATCGGCGCGGTGACGAAGCGGTTGGTGGCGGTGATGATGGCCACCAGGTCGCCGGCATCCTGGTGCTGGCGCAGCAGGGCCAGCGCGCGCGGCAGGATGGCCGGTCCGATCACGTCGGCCATGAACTGCGCGTGCATGGCGTCGAGTTCCTTGCGCGGAAAGCGCGCCAGGGTGCCGAGCGCGAATTCGAGGTATTCGACCGGGTCGAGCGTGCCGGCCTTGTACTGCTCGAAAAATTCGTCGTTGCGGCGCTTGAACCGGACCGGGTCGACGGCGCCGGTGCGGACTAAAAATTCGCCCCATTCGTGATCCGAATCGATCGGCAGCAGGGTGTGGTCCAGGTCGAACAGCGCCAGGTTCTTCATTCTTTGGTGTCCGCTTGCGGGTTAGCTTGTAATAGTAAATCGCGCAGCAACGGCAGGGTGACCGGTCGCTGGGTTTCGAGGGAATACTGATCGAGTGCGTCTAGCATCGTCGACAGGGAGCGCATGTCGCGCTTGAAATGGGACAGCAGATAGGGTAACACGCTGGCCGACAAGGTCAAACCGCGCGCTTCGGCGGCGTGCGTGAGCGCGGCGATCTTCTGTTCGTCGGCCAGACCGTGGATCTGGTAGATCAGGCCCCAGCCCATGCGCGTGCGCAGGTCTTCGCGTACCGGCAGCACCACCGGCGGCACCGGCCCGGTGCTGACCATGTAGGCGCCGTGTTCGCGGATCTGGTTGAACAGGGCGAAGGCGTCGATCTGGGCTTGCGGCGAGAGCTGTTCGCAGTCGTCGAGCAGGTACAGGGTGGTGCCGGGCGTGTAGGTGAATTCGGATTCGGGCGCGTTGCAGGCGATGTAGCGCGAGCCGGGCGTGGCCGCCAGGGCCTGCAGCAGGTGGGTCTTGCCGGCGCCGGTCTCGCCCCACAGGTAAGCGAAATGTTCGCGCGAACGACGCTCCGCGAACTGGTGCATCAGATGCGCCAGTTCGGCATTTTGCCCTACCTCGAAGGTATCGAGGCTGTGCGCCTGCTCCGCGCCCAAATCGAGTACCAGCTGTTTCATGAGTTCATTCTTGCGCCGTCGTGTACATCAGGCATTATAGAAGCTGCCACGCGGATCGTGGGGGTGGCGATGGTGGCAGCTTGGCCGGCCTGTGTTGCGGTGCTGCCGTGCTTTCGCGTAGAGAAATAGCATCTTATTGTTGTAATGTGGGTTAAATCGGCTGTGGACGGGGCATTTTGATAAAATAGCGGATTGACCAGTTTTGGCCGTCCGCGGCTCGAATCGGTTCGCCGCCTTCTATTTTACCGCCTCCGCTGCCAAATACACCATGAGCCAAGTTTCTAATGTTTCCCTCTCCTACCGCGACGCCGGTGTCGATATCGATGCGGGCGACGCCCTGGTCGAAGCGATCAAGCCGTTTGCCAAGAAAACCATGCGCGAAGGCGTCATGGGCGGCATCGGCGGTTTCGGCGCGCTGTTCGAGATCAGCAAGAAGTTCAAGGAGCCGGTGCTGGTGTCCGGCACCGACGGCGTGGGCACCAAGCTCAGGCTCGCGTTCGAACTGAACCGCCATGACACGGTCGGCATCGACCTGGTCGCCATGAGCGTGAACGACATCCTGGTGCAGGGTGCCGAGCCGCTGTTCTTCCTCGATTATTTCGCTTGCGGCAAGCTCGACGTGCCGACCGCGACCGCCGTCGTCAAGGGCATCGCCCAGGGCTGCGAGCAGGCCGGTTGCGCCCTGATCGGCGGCGAAACGGCGGAAATGCCGAGCATGTACCCGGCCGGCGAGTACGACCTGGCCGGTTTCGCGGTAGGCGCGGTGGAAAAATCGAAGATCATCGACGGCACCAAGATCACGCCGGGCGACGTGGTGCTGGGGCTGGCCTCGTCGGGCGTGCACTCGAACGGGTATTCGCTGGTGCGCAAGATCATCGACGTGGCCAAGCCGGACCTGAACGCCGACTTCCACGGCCGTCCGCTGGCCGACGTGCTGATGGAGCCGACCCGTATTTACGTCAAGCCGCTGCTGGCGCTGATGGAATCGATGGAAGTGAAGGGCATGGTGCACATCACCGGCGGCGGGCTGGTCGAAAACGTGCCGCGCGTGCTGCAGCCGGGGCTGACGGCGGTGCTCGATTCGACGGCATGGACCATGCCGCCGCTGTTCCAGTGGCTGCAACAGCACGGCGGCGTGGCCGACGCCGAAATGCACCGCGTGTTCAACTGCGGCATCGGCATGATCGTCATCGTGTCGAAAGAAAACGCCGATGCGGCGTTTGCGCAGTTGCAGGCGGCCGGCGAGAGCGTTTCGCGCATCGGCGTTATCCGCGCGCGTGAGGGTGACGAGCACCAGACCATCGTCAGCTGAGGCAAGCATGTAATACAGCTTGCGGTCGATCAAAAAACGGACGGCGCCTTCGGGTCCCGTCCGTTTTTTTTGATCTTTCTCATGTCGAATCGGCCATGCTTGGCGCCACTATCGGTGTGGAGCACGCCGAAGAGCACGGACGACCATGCCAAGACATTAAGAAGGGCCGTCGATAACTGCACTGTCCACAAGCAATGCAGCGATGATGGTTCTTCGAAGGAGTAATCATGGATTTTCTCTTTGAATTCACTTATCAATTGTCCGCTGACGATCATGATCAACGTGACATTGTTGAGCGACTGGGCGAGCAGGGCTGTACCGATGCCCTGGTCGGTATTGGTCACCCGGGAAGAATTGCCCTGGAATTCATTCGGCACGCCGATAACGCGTTTGCCGCCATGACCAGTGCGCTTGCCGACGTCAAGCGCGTGATCCCCAGCGCACAGCTGATCGAAGTGCGACCCGATCTGGTGGGGCTCACCGACATCGCCGAATTTGCCGAAGTAAGCCGCCAGAACATGCGGAAACTGGCGTACAACAACTGCCAGACTTTTCCAGTGCCGGTACATGCAGGAAGCACGACCTTGTGGCACCTGGACGAGGTTCTGCGTTGGCTGATGCCACGAGGCAGTTATCCGATAGAGCCGGGCACGCTGGAGGTAGCGTCGATCGCCAAGCAACTCAATATTGCGATCCAGGCCCGGCAGATCGAGCCTGACCTGTTTCATCAACTCCAGGCGCTGCTGGCCTAGCTCCTGCATTGAGCTAAAGCGCGCGCACAAAGCCGCACAGCACCGGACCCACGTCCGGACTGGACAGGATGCCGTTGTGGCTCGCGCCCTTGGCCACATGCCACTGCTTGATCTCACCTGCAATCGCGTCGTACACCTTGCGCGACAGCGCCACGGGAATGAGCTTGTCGTTCTCGCCCGACAGCACCAGGCTCGGACCGTGCCAGGCGCGCACGGCCGCGGCGTTGTCGATCCCGCCCAAGCTGTCCGCCACCTCCACCTTCAGGAACAGCTTCAGATACCAGGGCACATTGGCGTCGGTCTATTCCGGCACGTCGGTCGCGGTCGCTTCGAGCACCATGCCCCGGGCCGCCGGGCGCTGGCTGGCCACCCAGGCGGCCATGAAGCTGCCCAGCGACTGGCCATGCACGACAACCTTGCCCGGATGCCTGGCGTCGACATGGTCGAACATGCGCAGGGCGTCGGCCGCCATGGTGGCCACCGTCGGCACGCCGCTGCTGCGCCCGTAGCCGCGGTAGTCGAACATGGCCACGTTGCCGCCGCACGCGGCCAGCAGGGGCAGCACCTGGCGCGCGTGCGGGTCGAGATGGAAGGCGTTGCCGCCGTAGTAAAGCAGGGTGGTCGCCGCGCCGGGACGCGCCAGGTACAGGCCGCGCAAGGTGGCGCCATCGGGCGTGACGATGGTTTCCTCGGTCACGGTGTAGGCCGGCAGCAGCGCCGCCGCGTCGACGCGCGCCACGGGCGGCCTGTCCTTGGCGTCCGGACGGATGAAACTTTTCTCTTGAATGTGCATGGTGCCGCATCCGGACAAGCCGAAGGCGAGCAGTAAAACCAGAAAACGCATGGGGGTTCCTCGATTGAACAGGCGCGCCGATGGCGCGCGCAGGGCGACAGGCAATGATGGGCGATTCGCATGCAAGCGGCAAGCGCCGCGGCAAAGCCGGGCCGAGCTGGGCCGGGCCGCGGCAGCGGGGCATTACAAAGCCGGCATGGCTTACTTTTGATTGGCGGCCAGTTCCTTGCGCCGCGCGGCGATGGCTTGCTTGACGGTCATCTTGTAGTCGATGTCCTGGGCCATCGTGTGCTGCGCGACGTAGGACACGAGCAGGTCGCTCTCTTCCGGGGACAAGGTTTTTTTCAGCGCCTCGCCCTTGACCGGGTCGCCGCTCTCGGCCAGCGTGACGTCGAGCGGCCCGTTGCACGCGGACAAAAAAAGGGGAAGGCACACACACGCCACGAGCAGGTTTTTCATCATCGCGCCCCTCAATGAAAGTAACCATAACTTAACACAGCTCCATCAAAAATGCTTTTTTAAAAACGTTTTAGTTTTCATAAGCCGCGTGTTTGTTGCGTGCCTGTTGCGTGCCCGTTACTGCGCGCCCTTGGTCTTGTGACTGATGGTAATGCGCTGGAGACCCGGATCGGCCGCGATCTGCGCTTCGGTGAACGGCAGGGTGTGCCAGGCTTTGCGCGAAAACAGCTCGGTCTGGTCGGCATAGTGGGGCGAGGCCGGGTCAACCGACTGCGAGTAGGCGAGCACGGCTTGCGCCTGCGGGCCGTTGCGGTCGAACATCACGGTCTGCACGTAGCTGCTGCCCTCGGTCACCTCGCGCCCGCCCCCGTCCGCCGGATCGCTGGCGATGACGTTGTAGATCCCGTATTGGTAGCGTCCGCCGTGGATGGGAATCCGTTTGCCGTTGCGTTCGGCGTGCTGGATCTGGCCCCAGGTGGTGTCCAGGCCCCATCCCTTGGCTTCGGTTGCCAGCACGGCATTGGCGAGCGCCGTGCGCAGGGCGTTCAGGCTGGCGGTATCGTCCAGGCGCAGGCCGCGCGGCGTGGCGACCGGATCGGCCGCGTCGAAGGGCACGCCCCACAGCAGGGGCGAGTCGTACAGCTGATCCCAGATGCTGGAGAAATAACCGAAGCCGACGTTCGCGTCCAGGTTGGCGCTGCGGTCCCAGACGCGCAGGCGGGCGCACGGCAGCGCCAGGTCGACCGCAACGCCGTTGGACGCCTGCGCCTGGCGCGCGCCGTCGCAGGCGCGCAGCACGTCGTCCATGACCTGGTCGGCGTAATAGACGCGGTTGCTGAACAGGAGCCCTTGCAGTTGCGGCATCGACATGCGCCGGCCGGCCAGGCCATCGGTGCCGGCCAGGCGCGCTTGTAACTGGGTAATGCCGATGCGGGTACGGCCGCTTTGTTCGCGCGCCTCGACGCTGACGATCGATGGGAAACCGGTCAGCGGCGCGGCCGGATTGGTGAGCCAGGCGCTGTCGTTCGAGTTCTGGACGAAGTCGTCGCGTACCAATCGCGGCAGGCTGGCGCCGGCGAAGATGCCGCTTTGCGGCGCGGCCGGGTCGTTGCCGGGGCGGCAGGCGCTGGTCGAGGCGTCCAGCACCAGCACGCCGCCGGCCGCCAGCTCGCGGAAGGCGTCCGGCACGCAGGCTTTTTCCTTGGTCAGCGGCACGTTCGGCACCACCGTCACATCCATGTACATGGCCTTGCCTTCCTTGTCGGCGGCGATGGTGCCGACCCACGGCAGCCCGACGATGCGGTCGATGCCGTCGCGCAGTTCGTCCAGGCTGCGCGCGCTGTTCATGGCGCGCCATTGCTCCAGCATGCGGTGATTGTCCATGTTGGCGTCGAGCAGGGTGTAGGCGACCTGGCGGTTCCACTCCAGCACGCCCGGCACCCGCAGCACCACGCCTAGCGGGGTCTGGTAAAAATCGTGGCTGCGCGTGGCCAGGCTGCCGTCGCTCTGGCGCACCTCGACCTCGATGCGCTTGCGCGTCATGGCCTGGGCCTTGCCGTCGACCAGGTAGCTGGTCGCGTCACCCGGGGCGAGCTGCAACTGGTGCACGGTGAAGTGGCTGGAGGTGTTGTTGGTGTGGGTCCACGCCACGTCCTTGTTAAAGCCAATGCTGACCATCGGCAGGCCGCCGAGCGAAGCGCCCATTGCGTCGAGCTTGCCGGGAATGGTCAGGTGCAGCTGGTAAAAGCGCAGGTCGCCTTTCCACCAGTTGTGGGGATTGGCCAGCAGCATGCCTTGGCCGTTCTCGGTGGCATTTTTGCCCAGCGCCACGCCGTTGCTGCCGGTGCGGGCGCGCTGCCGTTGCCAGTATGCGGGATCGATCACGCTGGGGCTGGTGCGGCGCGGCGCGGCCGAGTGCGACGATTTTTCCGGCGCTGGCGTTGGCGTCGCTGTGCCTGGCGGCGCGGCGGCCACCAGCGCGTCGATGAAATGGCTGCCCGCGCCCTCGGCGGCGTAGCGGCGCACGATCTTCATCATGTCGGCGCTGGTCATGCTGCGCACCCAGGCCGCGTTCTTGCAGGCGTCGGGCAGGCCGCCCTTGCCGCGCTCGTCCAGGTACTGGTTGTAGCCGGCCACGTAGCCTTCGACCAGCGCGCGCATGGGCGCCGGCTGCTGTTGCCAGGCAGTGGCCACCGCGTCCGGTTCGTTGATCAGCCGATAGAAGAAGTCGGAAGCCAGGTTCGATGCCGTGTCCTCGGTCGCGCCGCGCGCATCGGCACCGAAATACTTGGCGCGTTCGCCGTTGGCGGTGACGATGCGTTCGGCCAGCAGGCACACATTGTCTTGCGCGTAGGCGTAGCCGATGCCGTAGCCGAGGCCGCCATCGTCATCGGCCTTGATGTGGGGGATGCCGTAGGCGGTGCGGCGGATCTCGGCGGCGTACTTCGGCGCGTCCGGCGCCGCCGGCTTGTCGTCGTGGCTGCAGGCGGTGAGCGCGAGCAGGAGGGCGGCGCTGCTGGCGCGCAGCAGCGGGATGCGGGAAACGGGCGAACGGTGAGTCATGGCGGTCCGGTGTCGGTAAAGTTGACGGGACCGCAGTGTTGCGTTGTTGGTGTTGCTAAACAATCAAAATGCAAAAAGGACCATCGGACGCACCCGGGCGGTGCGTCCGGCGGTACGCATGTGAACTAATTCATGCGGCCTGCTTCTTGCGGCCTACTGCTTGTTGAGGATTTTCTCGACCGGCGCCGGACGCAGGCGGAACGCGTCCGGCATGCCCGAACCGAGCAGCGGGCGCAGGTACAGGCGGAAGGCGTCGGTGACGTCGGTGCCGCTCTCGCTGATAAAGATGTCTTCCATCACGCGCGTCTTGCCGGCCACGCTGTCGAGCGGCACCAGTTCGTAGTCGACCGAGTAGTAGCCGGTGCGCTTGATCGCCACCGAGCCGTCGCGGTCGCCCCACATGGCGAACTGCACCGCTTTTTCGCCCACTTCGCGCGCCTCGCGCTGGTCCACGTCGGACACGCAGCCGATGAAGGAGCGTTGCAGGTAGCCGAAGGTGTCGCCGCGCACGCGCTTGATGCCCAGCTTGGACTTGATTTCGTCGCACAGCAGATCGGCCAGCGCGCCGGTGCCGGACAGCTGCACATTGCCGTGCGCATCGCGCTCGACTTCTTTCGAGAGCAGGCTGGCGATCGCTTCGCCGGAGGCGTCGTGGATGCCTTCGGAGACGGCGATCACGCAGCGCCCGTAGCGCTCGTAGGTGGCCTTGACGTCGGCCAGGAATCGGTCGAGCACGAAAGTGCGCTCGGGCAGGTAGATCAGGTGCGGGCCGTCGTCGGGAAACTTCTTGCCGAGCGCGGCGGCGGCGGTGAGAAAGCCCGCGTGGCGCCCCATCACCACCCCCACATACACGCCGGGCAAGGCCGCGTTATCGAGGTTGGCGCCGGCAAACGCTTGCGCCACGAAGCGCGCGGCCGAGGGAAAGCCGGGCGTGTGGTCGTTGCCGACCAAATCGTTATCGATGGTCTTGGGAATGTGAATGCAGCGCAGCGGATAGCCGGCCTTTTGCGCTTCCAGGCTGACGATGCGCACCGTGTCGGACGAATCGTTGCCGCCGATGTAGAAAAAATGCTCGATCTCGTGGGCGCGCAGCACCTCGAAAATCTTTTGGCAGTAGGCCATGTCGGGCTTGTCGCGGGTCGAACCGAGCGCCGAGGAAGGCGTCTTGCCGACCAGCTCCAGATTGTGGCTGGTTTCCTGGGTCAGGTCGATGAAGTCTTCGTCGACGATGCCGCGCACCCCGTGCATGGCGCCGTACACGCGCGTGACGTTGCGAAAGCGGCGCGCTTCGAGCACCACGCCGACCATCGACTGGTTGATCACGGCGGTGGGTCCGCCTCCCTGTGCGACCAGAATTTTTCCTGACGACATGTGCATCTCCTTGAGGTGATAGGCAGCGGTGAACAGGCAGTCTACCGCCGCAGGGCGGGACTGCCTGTTTCTTTACGGCTTACAGCTGACGGCTCAGGGCCGACGGCTTACGGCTTGGCTGCCGGCTTGCCATCGGCCTTGCGCGACACCGTCATCGTCGAGAACGCCGGATCGGCCTTGATCTGCGCTTCCGTGTAAGGCTGGGTGATCCATTCCTTCTTCGAGAAACGCTCGGTCTGGTCGGCGTAATGCTTCGAGGCCGGGTCGGTCGACTGCGAGTAGGCCAGCAGGGCTTGCACTTGCGGGCCATCCTTGTTGAAGCTCACGGTCTGGACGTAGCTGGTGCCGTAGATCACTTCGAGCTTGCCGTCGGCGGTCGGTACGGTCGACATGGCGTTGTAGACGCCGTCGGTGCCCTTGCCGCCGTGGATAGGAATGCGCCGGGTGCCGCGCGTGGACAGCTGCATGTCGCCCCAGCGCGCGTCCTGCGACACGCCCATCTTGGCCACATCCTGCGCCGCCGCCGCCAGCGCCTGGCGCACCGTGGTGGCGATGGCCGGGTTATCGAGGTTCAGGCCGCGCGGGGTGTTGACCGGATCGGCAGGGTTGAACGGCACCGCCCACATGCCCGGCACGCGCACGATGCGTTCCCACAGGCCGGTGAAGTACAGGTAGCCGATGTTGCTGTCGAGGTTGACGGTGCGGTCCCACTGGTTCAGGCGCGCGCAGGCGGTCGCCAGTTCGGCACCTGCGGCCAGGTCGCCGCGGCACAGGCCCAGCACGTCGTCCATGACCTGGTCGGCGTAATAGACGCGGTTGCTGAAGGCCAGGCTTTGCAATTGGGCCAGGGTCATCTTGCGTCCGGCCAGGCCGTCGGTGCCGGCCAGGCGTTTCTGCACCTGGCTGATGCCCAGGCGGGTACGGCCGAACTGCTCGACATTGTCGACGCTGACGATGTCCGGGTAGCCGGTGATCGGCGCTTGCGGATTGGACAGCCAGGCGCTGTCGTTCGAGTTCTGCACATAGTCGCTGCGCACCAGGCGCGGCAGGCTGGCGCCGGCGAAGATGCCGGGCTGGGGCGCGGCGCTGTCGCTGGCGGGGGCGCAGGCGCTGCTGGCGCCGCTGAGCACGAACAGGCCGCGCGCAGCCAGCGGTTTGAACGGCGCCGGCACGCAGGTTTCCTGCTTGCCCTTGCTGACGTTCGGCACCACGGTGACGTCCATGAACAGGGCGCTGCCCTCCTTGTCCACGGCCAGGGTGTTGACCCATGGCAGGCCGAGGGTGCGGTCGATCGAGCTCTTGAATTCGTCCAGGCTGCGCGCCGTGTTCATGCCGTACCACTGTTCCAGCATGCGGTGGTTGCCCAGATTGGCGTCGTTGAGCGAAAACGCCATGCCGGCATTCCAGTCGAGCTGGCCGGGAATGACGACCACCGGGCCATACTGGCTGCTGTAGAAGGTGCGCGTCTGGGTGCTGAGCACGCCGTTGGCGTCCTTGACCTCGACGCTGACGCTCTTGCGCGTCATGGCCTGCGGCTTGCCGTCGACGATATAGTTGGTTGGGTTGCTCGGGTCGAGCGGCATCATGTGCACCGTGAAGTGGGCCGAGTTGTTGACCGTGTGGCTCCAGGCCAGGTTCTGGTTGAAGCCGATATTGACCATCGGCATGCCACCGAGGGCGGCGCCCATGGCGTCGAGCTTGCCGGGAATGGTCAGGTGCAGCTGGTAGAAGCGCAACGCGCCGCGCCATGGGAAGTGCGGGTTGCCGAGCAGCATGCCCTGGCCGTTCTCGGTGGCGTCCTTGCCCAGCGCCACGGCATTGCTGCCGGTGCGTTCGCGCATCGCCACCCAGTAGTCGGGGTCCATCGGATGCATGCCGGCCTTGGGCGGCACGGCCGGCATCAGGGCAGCCTGGCCGGGCGGCGTGGCGCCCACGATGGCGGCGATGAACTGGCCGGAACTGGCTTCCGCGGCGTAGCGGCGCAGCAGCTTGATCATGTCCTGTTCGGTCACCTTGCGCACCCACGAACCGTTCCTGCAGGCGGCCGGCAGGTTGTTCATGCCGGTCTTGTCGAGGTAATCGTTGTAGCCGGCGACGTAGCCTTCGATCACCGCTTTCATCGGCGCCGCATGGGCGTTCCAGGCGGTCTTGACGGCCTCGTCGTCGTTGATGATGCGGTAAAAGAAATCGGTCTGCAGGTTCGGGATGTCCGAGGTCTGGCGCGTGGCCGCCGGGCCGAAGTGCTTGGAGCGCTCGCCGCTGACGGTGGTGAATTCGTCGGCCAGCAGGCAGACGTTATCTTGCGAGTAGGCATATGCCACCCCGTACGCGAGGCTGCCTTCATCGTTGGCCTTGATGTGCGGCACGCCGAACGAGGTACGGCTGATCTCGGCATGGTATTTGGCGGCCGGCTCGCCCGGCTTGGACGGATTGCCCGGGTTGGCATCGGTGGAATCGTCGTTATTGCAGCCTGCGGTCAGGGCCATGGCAACGGCGCCGGCGAGCGCCAGCAGACGAGGCGCGCGGTGGTACTTGAAAGGGATGGTCATGTAGGTCTCTTGTTAGATGCAGTGATGGCGCAGCAGTGCGATATTTTATATCGGAATTACATCGAAATTGTAGAAATAATAACTTTGCGAACGGACTGCCGGCGTGGTAGAAATGGACGCCCGGTGGGCGCCCGCCAGGCGGACACGACCTTCCTCAAGCCACCCCGGCGTCCAGTGTAGCGAGCTCTGCCTTGCTAAGCGAAGAACGGGCTTTCTGGTACGACCAGGCCAGCAAATCGGCCAGCCAGGCGGGCGGAAAACTGCCTGGATCGACGATCGTCACCCAATGAAAGCGGCCCATGTAACGGGCCGGCTTTACACCGGGCATGCCGGTCAGGCCAAGGAACAGGTCGGGCGCGACACGGATGCTGAAGCGCCCCATTTCCGGTTCACTGGTCTTGAAGTAGGCAAATTTTTTTCCGCCCACCGCATACACCAGGATATTGCCCGGACTTGCATGCAATGTCTCGGTCGCATGCGCAAAGGCGCGGCAATGCTGTTGTAATTGTTGCGTGTTCATGACAGTGGAATCGTTTCAAGGCGTGCCGATATGGCGCCCGAGAAATTTTTCAACCCGGCCCCAGAAGTCGATGCGGTTTTTTGGCAACGCCCAGCCATGCCCTTCTTCCTGGTACACCACCCATTCGACGTTCGGGTTGTTGGCTTTGACGGCGTCGTGGAATTTCTTGCCGTGATACAGCGGCACGCGCTTGTCGGCCGCGCCGTAAGCCATCAGCAGCGGCTGGGTGATACGCGCCGCCTGCAACAGCGGTGAGGTGGCGCGCAACTGGGCCGCATCCTTGTCCGGGTCGCCGATCAGGGTCGGCGCGCCGTACTTCAGGTAGCTGCTGCTGATGTCGGAGCTAAAGCTCCAGTGGCCGGAATAGAGCAGGTTGATGTCGGTCACGCCGGCCCAGTTGACGCCGCACTTGTACAGGCCGGGATCGTTCACCAGGCCCATCAAGGTAGCGTAGCCGCCATAGCTGGCCCCGGCGATGCAGATGCGCTTGGGGTCGGCGATGCCTTCGGCGATCGCCCATTTGGTGGCGTCGGCAATGTCATCCTGCATCTTCATGCCCCATTGCTTCCAGCCGGACTTGTAGTGCCTGGTGCCGAAACCGGTGCTGCCGCGAAACTCGGGTTCGAGCACCGCGTAGCCGCGCGAGGCCAGGAACTGGCTGTCGGGCGACCAGCTCCATTCGTGGCCGCGTACGTACGGGCCGCCGTGCACCAGCACCACCATCGGCAGGTTCTTGCGCAGGTCCTTGCCCGCGCTGTTGGGCAGCGTGAGCCAGGCCGGCAGCGGCAGGCCGTCGCGCGCCTTGACGCGCACCAGTTCCTGCGTGGCCATCCGGCCCGGCACGATGCGCTCGTGGGTGCCGCCGACGCCGGTGAACTTGCCGGTCTCGATGTTGTACAGGGCGTAGTACTCGGGTTGCTTGTCGGAATACGATTGCACCAGCATCCACGGGCTGTCCGGGCGCGCGGGCGGATTGATCATGTTGGCGGTGGCGGGCAGGGCAGCGTCGATGGTCGCCTGCAAGGCTTTCATCTTGCTGTCGAACCACACGGTGGCGCGCGCGTCGCTCAGGTAGCGCACCCCGAGCACCTTGTCGCGCGAGGTGATCAGGCGGCCGCTGAAGTCGTAGTCGGCCAGCGACACCAGCGGCTCGGCGCTGATGCGCTTGCTGGCCAGGTCGAAAGTATGCAGCGCCTGCTTGTCCTTGCCGGCGTCGCTTAGGACGTACAGGGTACCGTCCGGGCCGAAGGCCAGCGGCGTGAAGGCGTCCTTGCCGCCAATGTAGGTATCGAAGGACGCCAGGGTGCGCCATTCATTGCTGGCCGGATCGAGATACCAGACGGTTTCGATATTCTTTTCCACCACGATGCACAGGCGCGGCTCGCCCTTGTGGTCGAGCAGCCAGCCTCGTGCAAGCCCCGGCCGCTTGACCGTTTCGGCGCGCCCGGTGACGGTGTTCAGGCGAATCAGGTTGACGTACGTAACATCGCCGCTCTCATCGATGCCGTCGCGCTTGGGATTGACCACGTAGACATCGTCGGACGCCTGCGCGCCTTTCTGCTGCACCAGGTAGTGGTTGGGCGTCAAGGTGTTCTTGGCCACGCTGCGTGCCTGGGCAGCAGTCCAGCTGACGTGGACCAGCTGCCTGAAATTGCTGCCGTCCCGGTTCACCGCGAACAGGCCCGGGCCGTAGACGGCGTCGCCCTGGCCGATGGTCTTGTCGGTCGAGTCCAGCACCAGGCGCTCGTCATTGACCCACTGGAAATTGTCGACATCGCGATCGGCGAACTGGGCCACCATCTTCATGGCGTTGGTGGCCAGCTCGATCACGATCAGGCGGTCGCGCTTGTTGTCGTTGGAAAAACGCACGGCCAGGAACTTGCCGTTGGGCGAGAGTTCGGCATCGCTGAAGGCCGAGTTGTCGAAAAAGTCGGCAATCGGCGGCGGCGCCGCTGCGGCCGGCTCGGCGGCAAAGGCGGGCGCGGCCAGGGCGCAGGCGAGTAGAAAGGCAATGCGCAGCAGGGACGGCAGGGAAACGGACATGGGCGGCTCGGTAAGGGATCGGAATGAATATTGCTTCCTGTTCATTCTGCCAATACTAGCGTTTTGCCAACCCCGGCGCCAGTGTTATCGGTCGGCAGCCTCGCGCGCGGGCCCGGAGGCGGAGCCAGAGCCGGAGCTGGCTCCGATATTGCGCTGCAAGAATTTTTCGACCCGGCCCCAGAAGTCGATGCGGTTCTTGGGCAAGGACCAGCCATGCGCTTCCTCCTGGTACACCACCCATTCGACGTCGGGATTGTGTTGTTTGAGCGCCTCGACGAACTTCTTGCCGTGATACAGCGGCACGCGCCGGTCGACCGCGCCGTAGGCCAGCAGCACGGGCTGGCGGATGCGCGCTGCCTGCTGCAGGGGCGAGGTGGCGCGCAACTGGGCCGCATCCTTGACCGGGTCGCCGATCAGGGTCGGCGCGCCGTACTTGAGGTAGGCGGCGCTGGTGTCGGAGGTGAAGCTCCAGTGCCCCGTGTAGAGCAGGTGGATGTCGGTCACGCCGACCCAGTTGATGCCGCACTTGTACAGGCCCGCATCGTTCACCAGGCCCATCAGGGTAGCGTAGCCGCCATAGCTGGCCCCGGCGATACAGATGCGCTTGGGATCGGCGATGCCTTCGGCGATGGCCCATTTGGCGCCGTCGGCGATGTCGTCCTGCATCTTCAAGCCCCATTGTTTCCAGCCGGCCTGGTAATGCGCCTTGCCGAAGCCGGTGCTGCCGCGAAATTCGGGCTCAAGGACCGCGTAGCCGCGCGAGGCCAGGAATTGTCTGTGGGCCGCCCAGGCCCATTCGTTGCCGCGTATGTAAGGGCCGCCGTGCACCAGCAGCACCAGCGGCAGGTTCTTGCGTCGGCTGTCGGGCTCGCCGTTCGGCACGGTCAGCCAGGCCGGGATCGCCAGCCCGTCGCGCGCCTTGTAGCGCACCAGTTCCTGCTCGGCCATCCGGGCCGGCACGATGCGTTCGTGGGTGCTGCCGACCGGGTTGAACTTGCCGGTATCGACGTTGTACAGCAGGTAGCGCTCGGGCTGGCGGTCGGAATAGGAGTGCACCAGCACCCACGGCGCCTCGGCGCGGGGCGGCACGTCGATCAGGTTGACGGTGGCGGGAAGGGCGGCGTCGATGGCCGCCTGCAGGGTTTTCATGTTGGCGTCGAACCACGCCGTCGAGCGCGCGTCGCTCAGGTAGCGCACGCCGAGCAGCTTGTCGCGCGTGGTGATCAGCTCGCCGCTGAAATCGTAGTCGGCCAGCACCACCAGCGGCTCGGCGCTGATCTGCAAGGTGGTCAGGTTGAAGGTGTGCAGCGCCTTCTTGTCCTTGCCCCTGGCGCTGGTCACGTACAAGGTGCCGTCCGGGGCGAAGGCCAGCGGCGTGAAGGCGTCCTTGCCGCCCAGGTAGGCATCGAAGGCGGCGATTTCGCGCCATTGGTTGTTGGCCGGTTCCAGGTACCAGATGGTTTCGATATTCTTGTCGAGCGTGAGGCAGATGCGCGGCGCGCCCTTGTGGTCGAGCAGCCAGCCGATCGCCGGCCCGGGACGGCGCACCGTTTCGCTGCGGCCGGTGACGGTGTTGAGGCGCAGCAGGTTGACATAGTTGAGGTCGCCGTCGCCATGAATGCCGTCGCGCTTGGGATTGATGACGTACACCTCGTCGGAGGTTTGCGCGCCGATCTGTTCGACCAAAAAATGGTCGGGCGGTAAAACGTTGCTGGCCACCACGTGTTCCTGCAAAAAGGACCCGCTGGCCTGCACCAGCTGGCGGAACTTGCCGCCGTCGCGGTTGACCGCGTACAGGCCCGGCCAGTAGCGCGTGTCGCCCGGGCCGATGGTCTTGTCGGTGGTGTCGAGCACCAGGCGCTCGTTGTTGACCCACTGGAAATTGTCGACATCGCGGTCGCTGAAGTTGGCCACCACCTTGACGGCCTGGGTGGCCAGGTCGATCACGAGCAGGCGGTCGCGCTGGTTGTCCCTGTTGTAGCGCACGGCGAGAAACTTGCCGTTGGGCGAGAGCGTGGCGGCGCTGAAGGCCGGGTTGTCGAAGAAATCGGCGAGAGGCGGGACAATGGTGGACGGCGCGGCGGGCGCTACGGCGGGCGGTGCGGCGGGCGGCGCTGCCTCGGCAGCGGCGCTGAAGGAGGGGGGAAGCAGGATGCAGGCGAACAGCAGCGCAAGGCGCAGCAGGGGCAGCAGGAGCAGCAGGCGCAGCAGATGGCCAAACATGGAACCCTCGCATGTCGTGGAAGCGGTCGTGGAAGCGAAACAGCGCGGCGCAGCGCCACCCTGCAATCGATCCTAGCGCCTTGCGCGGGCGCGTGCCAGCGCGCTTCGCGGCGCTGCTGCGTTGTTACGACAATTCGTCATTCGGGTGCGCGTACATGGTCGACCAGGCCGCGCGAACGCGCGTCCGGCGCGCGGGTGAGCAGGCTGGCCACGACCAGCACCAGCAGTCCGGCGGGCACGCCGAACACGCCGGCCGACATGGGCGCGATGTGGAACCACTGGCCGGCCGCGCTGCCGCCGAGGATGGGATTGGTGTGCAGCATGTAGTACAGGCACACGCTGAAGCCGGCCGCCATGCCGGCCAGCGCGCCGGCGTGGTTGGCGCGCTTCCAGAACACGCCCAGCACCAGCGCCGGGAACAGGGTCGAGGCCGCCAGCGAAAACGCCGCGCCCACCAGCGACAAAATGTCGGCCGGCTTCTGCGAGGCGGCGTAGGCGGCGATGAAGGCCACGGCCAGCAGCAGCAGCTTGGAAATGGTGACCCGCTTCTGGGTCGAGGCGCCCGGGTCGATCACCTTGTAGTAAAAGTCGTGCGAGAGGGCGTTGGAAATGGCCAGCAGCAGCCCGTCCGCGGTCGAGAGCGCCGCCGCCAGCCCGCCGGCCGCCACCAGGCCCGAGATGACGTAGGGCAGGCCGCCGATTTCGGGCGTGGCCAGCACCAGCATGTCGCCGTCGATGGCGATTTCGGCCAGCTGCACGATGCCGTCGCCGTTGATGTCGGCAATGCTGATCAGGGGATTGAGCTTGTCGACATTGGCCCAGTAGCCGATCCAGTTGGGCAGGTGGGAAAACCTGGTACCGACCAGCGCGCTGTACAGGTCGTATTTGATCAGCACCGCCAGCGCCGGGATCGACAGGTAAATGAGCAGGATGAAGAACAGGGTCCAGAACACCGAGACGCGGGTGTCGTGCACCGAGGCGGTGGTGTACGAGCGCATCAGGATATGCGGCAGCGCGGCCGTGCCCAGCATCAGGCAAAACACCAGCGCCAGAAAATTGTTGCGGCGGATGTCGGACGCGTCCCGGTCGGCGCCCGGAAACGGCGTGGCATGCGGCTGCGGCGGCTGCGAACGGGCCAGGTTGGCGGCGCGCGCCGTGCTCCAGACGCGCGCGGCTTCCTCGGCGCTCTTGGGATAGAGCACCAGTGCGCGCTCGGCGGCGCGGATCTCGCCCAGGGTGGCATTGCGCAGGCGCACCGCGTCGAGCCGGTGCTGCACGTCCCGGCGCCCGTTTTCCCACGAGCCGGGCAGGGCGGCCGCAAGAGCGCCGTAGGCGGCGGCGCGCTGGGCGAAGATGGCGCGCACCTCGCGCTCGCGCGGGTCGCGCTCCAGTTCGGCCTCGCGCGCGGCCAGCTTGGGCATGACGGTGCCGTAAGCGAGCTGCGGCACCGGATTGTCGGCATGCTTGAGCGAGAGCCACATGGTGGGCAGCAAAAAGGCCACCAGGATGATGATGTACTGCGCCACCTGGGTCCAGGTGATGGCGCGCATCCCGCCCAAAAACGAGCACACCAGGATGCTGGCCAGCCCCAAGAAAATCCCGACCGAAAAATCGACCCCGGTAAAGCGCGAGGCGATCAGCCCGACCGCGTAGATCTGCGCTACCACGTAGGTGAACGAGACGATGATGGTGGCCAGTACCGCCATCACCCGCACCGGCCCGCCGCGCCCGCCGGCGCCGCCGCCGTAGCGCGCCGCCAGGAAGTCGGGAATGGTGTATTGGGCGAACTTGCGCAAATACGGCGCGATCAGGAGGGCCACCAGGCAGTAGCCGCCGGTCCAGCCCATGATGTAGGCCAGGCCGTCGAAGCCGTGCAGGTACAGCCCGCCGGCCAGGCTGATGAAACTGGCCGCCGAAATCCAGTCGGCGGCGGTGGCCATGCCGTTGAACAGGGCCGGCACGCGCCGCCCCGCCACGTAGTATTCGGTCACGTTCGAGGTGCGGCTGATCACGCCGATGGCGGCGTACAACACGATGGTGGCGAACATGTACAGGTAGCCGAGCCAGACGCGCGGCATGCCTTCGCGTTCGAGCAGGGCCAGCGAGACGATGAAGGCGACGAAGCAGGCCGTGAACCACAGGTAGTAGCGGCTCAGGCGGCGAAACGCCGCGCTCACGAGGTCACCCCGGGCGCCGCTTTCAGCAAGGCCAGGAAACGCCGGTCGGCGCGCCGCATCGCCAGCACGTACGCCCCCAGGATCGCCAGGTACATGAGCGAGGCGCCTTGCGCGGCCAGGTAGAACGGCAGCGGCCAGCCGAACAGCGACCAGGCGGCCAGTTCGCGCGCGAAAAACACCGTGCAAAAACCGGTCGCCAGCCACACCAGCAGCAGCATCGCCGTGACGCGGCGCGTGCGGCGCCAGTGAATGCGGCGCGCGGCCACCAGGCGCCGGCGCTGCTCGGCCACGGCGGGCAGGACGGGCGCCATCAGGCGTCGTCCTCGCCGGTGACGCGCGGCGGCGGAAAACTCAGGCGAAACAGGCAGCCCGGGGACTTTTTTTGTGCGCTGCGGGGATTGTTGACAATGTCGACCTCGGCCCCGTGCTGCTGGGCGATCTCGCGCACGATGGCAAGGCCCAGGCCGCTGCCGGTCGCGCTGTTGCCGAGGATGCGGTAAAAGCGTTCGAACACGTGGGCCCGCTCGGCCGGGGCGATGCCGGGGCCGGTGTCTTCCACTTCCAGGATCGCCAGCTCGGCCTCGCGCCGCACGCGCACGGTGACGCTGCCGCCGGCCGGCGTGTAGCGCAGGGCGTTGTCGATCAGGTTCGAGAGCATTTCGCGCAGCATCATGGCGTTGGCGGCGATCGGCACCGGCTCGTCGGGCTGCTCGAAGCCGAGGTCGATGCGCTGCGCGAACGAGGCTTGCACCCAGTCCTGCACGGTGTCGCGCGCGCTTTCGCACAGGTCCAGCTGTTCGTAGGCCAGGCCCGCGTTGGGCTGGTTTTCGGCGCGCGCCAGGGCCAGCAGCTGGTTGACCAGGCGCGTGGCCGACTCCGAACTCTTGGCCAGTTGTTCGAGCGAGCGCCGGATTTCTTCCGGGTCGAGCTGGCGCAGCGCCAGTTCGGACTGCATGCGCATGCCGGCCAGCGGGGTTTTCATCTGGTGGGCGGCGTCGGCGATGAAGCGCTTCTGCATCTCGATGGTCTGCGACAGGCGTTCGAGCATGTCGTTCAGGGACCCGACCAGCGGCGAGATTTCTTCCGGCACCTGGCGCGAATCGATCGGCGACAGATCGTCCGGACGCCGTGCGCGTATGCGTTCCTGCAACTGGGCCAGGGGCGAGAGGCCGCGCGCCAGGGCGAACCAGACCAGGGCCAGCACGATCGGCAAGATGATGAACTGGGGCAGGATCACGCCCTTGATGATTTCGTTGGCCAGCTGGGCGCGCTTGTCCAGGGTTTCGGCCACCTGCACCAGGGCCGCCCAGGGTTCGTCGCCGCGCTTGGCCAGCGGGCGCAGGTTGACGTAGGAAAAGGCGATGCGCACCGGCGTGCCGTGCATCAGCTCGTTGCGGAAATGCACGCGGCCGTTGCGCAGGCGTTCGTCGTCCGGCGGCAGCGGCAGGTCGCGGTCGCCGTCGATATGCTCGCGGCGCGGGCCGGTGATCTGGATGAACACCTGGTCCACATCGTCGGCGCGCAGGATGTCGCGGGCGCTGCCGGGCAGGCGCGAGAGCACCTTGCCGTCGACTTCGCGCACCTGCTGGGCCAGCACGGTGATGCTGTCTTCCAGCGCATGGTCGAAGGGCTGGTTGGCGATCGACTTGGCCACCAGGTACGTGATGGCGATGCTCATCGGCCACAGCAGCAGCAGCGGGGCCAGCATCCAGTCGAGGATTTCGCCGAACAGGGAATGCTGGATGTTTTCGTCGGGCTCGGCGCCGGGCGGCACGTACAGGACATCGAGGGTGTCGAGGGCGTCCGGCGCATCCGGCGGCGCCGGGGCGGCGTCGCGCGTGCTCACTTCGATGCCGCGCCCGGGTCCGGGGCGGCGCGGCTGGGCTCAAGGAATTTTTCCAGGCAGTAGCCCAGCCCGCGCACGGTGGCGATGCGCACCCCGCCGACTTCGATTTTTTTGCGCAGGCGGTGCACGTAGACTTCGATGGCGTTGTTCGACACTTCCTCGCCCCATTCGCACAAGTGGTCGACCAGCTGTTCCTTCGATACCAGGCGCCCGGCGCGCGCCAGCAAAATTTCGAGTAAACCCAGTTCGCGCGCCGACAGGTCCAGCATCTGGTCATTGATATAGGCGCTGCGCCCGACCTGGTCGTAAGCCAGCGGACCATGGCGCACCACCGCCGCCCCGCCGCCGGCGCCGCGCCGGGTCAGGGCCCGCACGCGCGCTTCGAGTTCGGACAGGGCGAACGGCTTGGCCATGTAGTCGTCGGCGCCCAGGTCCAGGCCGTTGACCCTCTGCTCGATCGAGTCGGCTGCGGTGAGGATCAGCACCGGCAGGAGCGAAGCGCGGGCGCGCAGGCGGCGCAGCACTTCCAGCCCGGACAGGCGCGGCAAGCCCAGGTCGAGGATCAAGAGGTCGAATTCCTGGGTGGACAGGGCGGTATCGGCCTCCTGTCCGTTCTTCACACAATCGATGGCGTAGCCGGACTGGCGCAAGGAGCGCGTCAGTCCATCGGCAAGCACGCTATCATCTTCGGCAAGTAAAATACGCATGGGGGCACCGGGACGTCTAATTAAGGCTATTGTGTTTCATTTGGCGTAACGCCGGGAATTTTTTTGAATTCGAGGCGTGCGGCGCTTGCACAAACCACTGTTTATTTGTACAGTACTGCCTGTGACGTGAACTCCGCCCTTGATCTGGACCACTCTCTGGACTGAAAGAAAGTTATGGACGATAAAAAAACCGTATTAAATGCTGGCGAGAAAGGCAAGGCGCTGGCCGCTGCCCTCGCGCAGATTGAAAAGCAGTTCGGCAAGGGCTCCGTCATGCGCATGGACGCCAACGCGCCGGTTGAAGATGTGCAGGTCGTCTCGACCGGCTCGCTCGGCCTGGACATCGCCCTGGGCGTCGGCGGCTTGCCGCGCGGCCGCGTGGTCGAGATCTACGGTCCTGAATCGTCGGGTAAAACCACCCTGACCTTGCAGACCATCGCGCAAATGCAAAAACTGGGCGGCACCTGCGCCTTTATCGATGCCGAGCACGCGCTCGACGTCGGCTATGCCCAAAAACTGGGCATCAACCTGTCCGAACTGCTCATTTCGCAGCCGGACACGGGTGAACAGGCGCTGGAAATCACTGACGCGCTGGTGCGTTCGGGCAGCGTCGACTTGGTCGTGATTGACTCGGTCGCCGCGCTCACCCCGCGCGCCGAGATCGAAGGCGACATGGGCGACTCCCTGCCGGGTTTGCAGGCGCGTCTGATGTCCCAGGCCCTGCGCAAGCTGACCGGCTCGATCAACCGCACCAACACCCTGGTGATCTTTATTAACCAGATCCGCATGAAGATCGGCGTCATGTTCGGCAGCCCGGAAACGACCACCGGCGGTAACGCGCTCAAGTTCTACGCCTCCGTGCGCCTGGACATCCGCCGTACCGGTTCGATCAAGTCCGGCGACGAAGTCATCGGTAACGAAACCAAGGTCAAGGTCGTCAAGAACAAGATCGCGCCACCGTTCAAGGAAGCGCACTTCGACATTCTTTATGGCGAAGGCACGTCGCGCGAAGGCGAGATTTTGGATCTGGGTGCGGATAACAAGATCGTCGAGAAGTCGGGTTCCTGGTACAGCTATAACGGCGAACGTATCGGCCAGGGTAAGGATAATGCGCGTATTTTCCTCAAGGAGCGTCCGGCGCTGGCGCGCGAGATCGAAAACAAGGTGCGTGCAGCCTTGGGCGTGCGCGAACTGCCGCCGGTCGGTGGCGAGGAGCCTGCCAAGGCGCCCAAGCTGAAGGCCGTCCCCGAGTAATCGGCGGGCGTGGCGATGGCAGCACCCCAACTGAGCCTGAAAGGCCGTGCCCTGCGCTATCTGTCGATGCGCGAGCACAGCCGGCTTGAGCTGGGGCGCAAGCTGGCACGCCATGCGGAGGAGGGCGACGACGTCGAGGCCCTCCTCGATTTTCTTGAAAAAAACAACTGGCTGTCGCAAGAACGTTTTTCCGAATCGCTGATTCACCGCCGCTCTGCGCGCTTCGGCAACAGCCGCATCATGGCCGAGCTGCAAAGTCACGGGGTCAGGGGCGAAGCCTTGCAGGAATTGAAGGCCGGCCTGGTCGACAGCGAGATGGCGCGCGCCAGGGAAGTATGGGAGCGCAAGTACGGCACGGTGGCGAGCGATCCCGCCGAGCGCAACAAGCAGATGCGGTTTTTGATGCAGCGCGGGTTTTCGCAGCGCGCGGTCAAGGCGGCGATGCAGGGGCGCGATCCGGATGATGAGTAAGTTGATCCGGATGATGAATCATTATTATCGCTAGACTGTCTATCCCGTTATGTGCGGGTCGTTGTAGAAATGCGCCGCAACGCTGGCGCCACGTCTCCGGGTGACGCCCATGGGCGGAAAAGCGGAGCGCCTTTCGCCGTATGCCGGGGTGGTACGCCCGTCATACTCCTCAACGGTGGAAGGCGCTACGCTTTTCCGCCCTTTTCAATTTTCCTGCTCGTAGCCGCTGTACTGCTGGCGTCACGCTGGGTTTTTTCAAAAAGCTACTTACCGTGGACCTAATGAGTGGATAGCCTATTTTGCCCGCATTGACGAGCTACCGTGACAATTGGTTAGACTTTAAACAATTTCTTAGTGTAAACTACGACGTTTTTGCAACGGCGCCGTTGCCACGATGCCGACGGCCATTCCTACGAACGAATTTTCATCTCTTCGCTTGCGTTCCAACCGATTTCCTTGGTTCCGATAATTTTAATCGCCCTAATAGATTGTAACTAATTTCGTACTATTCAGCCGATACACAACCGATGGGATAGGCGCGCCAAAAAGTTTGCGCAGGGTATCGAGGCAAGAACGGGTGACGCAGATATGCTCGGCACCTGCAAGCGTTCGGAAGCATCCCGAGATCTTCTGCTTTATCTTGGGCATCCGTACCGCGCGTTCGGCCACATTGTTCGTGAAGGGCACTGCACATCATGCTGAACGGCATTCCAGCGTTGCATGATCAAAGTCGATCGAGTAGCTTCTTGCTGTGGGCGTTTTGATAAAGCGCTAGAAAGTAAATCATGTCAGAAATGTACGCCCATTCCCACCTTTTTGCTTGCGCTGCCAAGCAATTCTCATACGTCCCGCTAGTTTTCGAAGACCCTCAAATGAAAATTTACAAAAATAGTCGATTGCTCTTTTCTGAAGTGCTGACAATCGATCCGAAAGACTGGTTTGACTGGAATCTTATGTGGCAGGCTATTTTTGTGTCATCGCGATTTTTGGCGTTAAGGATGCTGGTAACAATGGTTTTAGGCGCGGCCGTTGCCGCTGTCCGGCAATTTGAAAACTAGCACGGATGCTCGCGGCAAAATCAGTACGTACACGTATGATGCGATCAACCGCCTGAAACAGATCGACTTCACCGGCACGGCCAGCACGTTCTTCGAATACGATGGCGGCACCACCCCGACCCCAAACGTCATCGGGCGTTTGACCCGGATGAACGATGAATCGGGTAACACCAGTTATGGCTATGACGGATTCGGGCGACTGACGACTAAAGTCCAGACCGTGAATTCGGCTCCGATCGCATTTACACAGACGCTGGCCTATGCCTACGATGCAAGCGGTCGCTTGGTCAGCATGACTTATCCGAGTGGCAACCGGGTTAATTACGGCTACAACGAGGCCGGCCAGGTCAGCAGCATTACGCTTAACCCGGTACAAGCGAGCGGCATCGGCACGAACACCGCTAGCAGTATTGTCTTGCTGGACAACATTAGCTACGCACCCTTCGGCGGCACCAGCGGCTGGACCTGGGGTAACAATACGCCAGCCAGCTCGAACATCCATGCGCGCACCTTCGACCTCGATGGCCGGATCAGCAGCTACACCTTGGGAACACCGTCGGCCAACGGTGTGGTGCGCACGGTCAATTACGATGCAGCCAGCCGCATCAAGGGATACACCCATACCGGCACCGGTACGGCCCCCAGCCCGGCCAGCCTGAACCAGACCTTCGGCTACGATGAGCTAGATCGCCTGACGAGCTATAGTGGCAACGGCACCACGCAAGCCTATGCTTACGATGCCAGCGGTAACCGGACCAACGCGACTTTCGGCGCGAACAGCTACACGAATACCATTGATCCGGCGAGCAATAAATTGAGTGCAACCACGGGCCCGGGTCCCGCCAAGACCAACATCTACGATGGCGCAGGCAACCTCACCAGCGATGGCACCCTGGTCGTTACCTATAACGGACGGGGTCGGCCATACACCATCAAAAATGGTGCGGTGACGGTATACCAGCTGTTCAACGGTATCGGGCAGCGCGTCCTGCAGAGTTATGGCGGCGGCTTGTTCGCCTATGACGAACAGGGCCACTTGGTCGGGGAGTACAATGTCAGCACCGGCAAGCCGATGCGCGAGACAGTGTATTTGGGTAACCTGCCGGTGGCGGTGCTGACGCAGTCGGTGACGGGCACGGCAACCACCCCGTCGACAGCCACCAACGTGTTTTATGTTCATCCAGATCACTTGGGAACGCCAAGGATGATCACGCGCCCGCTCGACAACAAGATTGTCTGGCGTTGGGACAACGGCGATCCATTTGGTTTGATGCCACCGAACGAAAATCCGAGCGGTGCCGGTACCTTTACCTTTAACATGCGGATGCCGGGGCAGTATTACGACAGAAATACGAATTTGTTCTACAACTACTACAGAGACTACGATCCGCAAACTGGAAGGTATGCGCAGTCCGATCCCATTGGCTTAGCTGGCGGCATCAATACCTACGGTTACGTTGGTGGAAACCCCGTTTCACGTACCGATCGAAAAGGACTTGCGTCATCTGTACCGGGAAATGCCAGTGGTGTAGATTTTATAAAAAAGAATTTTTCCTGATTGGGAGAAATCCGGTATTCGCATGAATCAGTGTGAGACAGGAAAGTGCGAGCGAACTTTTACCTACAGCGCTTTCATTCCTTGTGATGAGGAAGGCAACTGCCCTAAAGAGAGATGGGCGCCGCCAAAAACATATGATATTGATTGCATACTTACCTTAGGTGCGGTTGGAAAAGGCGGTGGTGCCGTTGCTGGCAATTTGGTTGTCGGTCAGGCACCCAAGGTTGCCGGTGCGCTTGGAGCTGGCGCACGAACAATGGCAGTCGTCACCGGGGGCGTTGAGGTCTTTACCGGTCCGCTGGGAATCGCAGTCGGAGTGGCGTCCGGTGTATATGTGATCTCTGAAAAATGTGAATGTAAGAAGTAAATTATCAAAAAACTTTGAAAATTTCTTATCAAACATGATAAATCTTCAAAAAGAACCGCAGCCTACTGAAAAGCCGCTTTCAGGATTGGTCACGCTCGGAATGTTCAGCTTCGGATGTTACTTGTTACTCGGTGCCTATTTTTCTTGGGTAGAAAGCACATGGCCATCGTTTATGCCTCCGCAACTGGATATATTTGGGCTTCTCTTTAGGCTATTTGGTGACGAGGTCGGTGCAAAAATCGGAGCAATTTTTCTAGCCATTCTCGGCATTTTTTTTGCGCTTGGGGCGGCTGTTGCCCAATTTCGCATTACACAAGTGCGGGAGCGGAAGCGATTCCAGTAAAGGAGCGAGATCAGCAGCGACACGGGGAAAAGTCATGTTCTTATACATAAGTCGATCGACCAAGTGCCTCGCGTCATGCTGGAGCCCAAGCAGCGCAGCTCTGGAACGTCGATCCCTAAGCAGCCAGCCGGCCCACCTTCTTCTGCCGCTTAACCCCTTGTAGAGTTAGCGAACGATAGCAGCGCGTTAATCTTGCTGTTGGGGGTCGTTGGGAGTTTTTCGAGCGTGTCGGCGAGCCAGAGCGCAGGATCGAGTCCATGAAGCTTGGCGGTGGTAAACAGGCTCTGCATGGAAGCGGCGCGGCGCCCCGCGCGTTCCGAGCCGGCGCACAGCCAGTTCCTCTTGCCAATGGCAATCGGGCGTATCGTATTTTCGACCGGATTGTTGTTGATGGGCAGGCTGCCTGAGCCGGCATAGCGCTGCAGCGCGGGCGAGCGCTTGAGCGCATGATCGATGGCCTTGGCCGCGCCGCTACCGGCGGCGGCAGTACGCTGGCTCGCCATGATCAAGGCATGCAGTGCCGCCGGGGCGGGACCGCCCATTGCTAGCGCAGCGCCAATCGTTGCGGTGGGTCCAGTCCGGCGCCTTGCTGCTCGATTGCGTATGCCCACTACGACAGGCCGCTTGCCTTCCACTGGGCGACGCACTCTTGCCATACCGTCTCACGTTCCGAATTCGACACCATTGACCTCCTGAAACAATGACCGGATAGTTTGGCCGGCCGATCAGGGATTCATAGGTGCCCCACCTGCGTGTTCTTCTTTTTATATGTGACCCGACATGCGCACGCACCTTCCCAATGACCGATACCAAAATTCCGCCAACTGATGAAATTTCGCGCATCTTTCCTCAAAAAACCATGTTGCAGCGCAACTGGCCTCCCGCATGTGCTAAACTTTTGAGGTTTAAGCAGCGCCGCATGAGCGGTTGTTGCCGTAGAAGCTGCGGCAACGTGCACGATGTGCACACCGGCTGCAACTATTTACGCCGCATTTCCGGCATTGGTCTTTGTCTTCATGCCCCTGTCTTCTCCCGTCCCTCGCGCACTGCGGCATACGCGCGCCATCGAAGTTGCAGCGTATGCGCGCGATGATGGCCTGTGGGATCTCGACGCCCGCATCAGCGACATCAAGGTGCGCAATGTGACGCTGGCCTCGGGAGTCAGAAGCGGCGGCACTCCCTTGCACAACCTGCACCTGCGCATCACCATCAACCGCGAACTGACCATTGTCGATGCCGAAGCCGCGTCCGATGCCGTTCCGTACCCGGGCTATTGCGATACCATAGCGCCTGCTTACAAAAAATTGATCGGTCTGTCCTTGATAAAAGGCTTTCGCCTCGGCGTCAAAGAGCGGCTGTCCGGCGTGCTTGGCTGTACGCACCTGAGCGAACTGGCGCAGATCCTGCCGACCGCGGCGATTCAGGCTTACGCCAACGACGTGATCCAGACCCGCGACGGGCCCGGCCATGATCCCTTGCCGGAACGGCCATTCCAGATCGACAAATGCCATGCCCTGCGTGCCGACGGTCCTGCCGTGGCGGTGTACTATCCGCGCTGGGTGGCGAAAGCTGTACCGGGTTAGCCTTGCTTTCCCGTTTTTTTTCCGTATTTCAACCGTATTTCTACAAATCAGTATCAGAAGAAGGGAAGCCAGCATGAAAATCCATGAGTATCAAGGCAAAGAAATCCTCCGGCAGTATGGAGTGACGGTACCGCGCGGCATTCCGTGCTTGTCCGTGGAAGAGGCTGTAAAAGCAGCCGAGACGCTCGGCGGTCCGGTCTGGGTAGTCAAGGCACAGATCCATGCTGGCGGTCGCGGCAAGGGCGGCGGCGTGAAGGTCGCCAAGTCGCTGGAACAGGTCAAGGAATACGCAGAGCAGATCCTGGGCATGCAGCTGATCACCCACCAGACCAGCCCGGAAGGCCAGAAAGTACGCCGCCTGCTGATTGAAGAAGGCGCGGACATCAAGAAAGAACTGTACGTGTCGATGGTCACCGACCGTATCAGCCAGCGCGTGGTGCTGATGGCCTCGTCCGAAGGCGGAATGGACATCGAAGAAGTTGCCCATTCGAACCCGGAAAAAATCCACCAGATCGCCATCGACCCATCGGTCGGCCTGACCGACGCCGAAGCGGACGAGATTTCGGCCAAGATCGGCGTGCCGCCTGAATCGATCGCCGACGCGCGCGTTCAGCTGCAGGGCCTGTATAAAGCCTACTGGGAAACCGATGCATCGCTGGCCGAAATCAACCCGCTGATCCTGACCGGTTCCGGCAAGGTCATCGCCCTCGACGCCAAATTCAACTTCGATTCGAACGCCCTGTATCGCCAGCCGAACATCGTCGCTTACCGCGACCTGGACGAAGAAGACGCGGCCGAAGTCGAAGCCTCCAAGTTCGACCTGGCTTACATCTCGCTCGACGGCAATATCGGCTGCCTGGTCAACGGCGCCGGCCTGGCCATGGCCACCATGGACACCATCAAGCTGTTCGGCGGCGAGCCTGCCAACTTCCTGGACGTGGGCGGCGGCGCAACGGCTGAAAAAGTCACCGAAGCGTTCAAGATCATGTTGAAAAACCCTGGCCTGAAAGCCATCCTGGTCAACATTTTCGGCGGCATCATGCGCTGCGACGTGATCGCCGAAGGCGTCATCACCGCGTCGAAGGCCGTTTCCCTGACCGTGCCGCTGGTTGTGCGCATGAAGGGCACCAACGAAGACATCGGCAAGAAGATGCTGGCCGACTCCGGCCTGCCGATCATCGCCGCCGATACGATGGAAGACGCAGCCAAGGCCGTGGTCGCCGCTGCTGCCGGTCATAAAGCATAATTCGAAGGAATAAACATGTCGATTCTGATCAATAAAGATACAAAAGTAGTCACCCAGGGGATTACCGGCAAGACCGGTCAATTCCACACCCGCATGTGCCGCGAGTACGCGAATGGCAAGGAATGCTTCGTTGCCGGCGTGAACCCGAAGAAGGCCGGCGAAGATTTCGAAGGCATTCCTATTTTCGCTAACGTTGCTGAAGCGAAAAAAGAAACCGGCGCCAACGTGTCGGTCATCTACGTGCCGCCGGCAGGCGCCGCCGCCGCGATCTGGGAAGCCGTCGAAGCCGAACTCGACCTGGCAATCTGCATCACCGAAGGCATTCCTGTGCGCGACATGATGGCGCTCAAGGACCGCATGGCCAAGGCCGGCTCGAAGACCCTGCTGCTCGGTCCTAACTGCCCGGGCCTGATCACCCCTGACGAAATCAAGATCGGCATCATGCCGGGTCACATCCACCGCAAGGGCCGCATCGGCGTGGTCTCGCGTTCGGGCACGTTGACGTACGAAGCGGTGGGCCAGTTGACCGCGCTGGGCCTGGGCCAGTCGTCGGCAGTGGGCATCGGCGGCGACCCGATCAACGGCTTGAAGCACATCGACGTCATGAAGATGTTCAACGACGATCCGGATACCGACGCGGTCATCATGATCGGCGAAATCGGTGGTCCTGATGAAGGCAATGCGGCTTACTGGATCAAGGACAACATGAAAAAGCCGGTGGTTTGCTTCATCGCCGGCGTGACCGCGCCTCCGGGCAAGCGCATGGGCCACGCCGGTGCCTTGATTTCAGGCGGCGCCGACACGGCACAAGCCAAGCTGGACATCATGGAAGCCTGCGGCATCAAGGCCACTAAGAACCCGTCGGAAATGGCGCGTTTGCTCAAGGCCATGCTGTAAGCACTGGCTGGTAGTAAACAGTAACGCAAAGTGGGGAGCTGATTGCTCCCCACTTTGCGTTTACGAGCGCGGCTTGCGTGGATCGAGAACGACATCGGCCCGATCAGCAAGCGACAGGAAGCGGCCTGATGAGGTTTGCCGCGCTTTTTCAAGGACTCCGGCCTGACCGGTATACGGCCGAGCACGGCGTTGCCACTCTTGGCGGCGTTGAGCGTCAGTAAAAATTTGTCACTGCTGACATTTTTCGTCATTGCTTAGACGAAAAATGGCAGAAAAAATGCAAATGGGAAATTAATTTGGGTAAAACCCGGCAAAACGGACCTGGCACGGGGATTGCTCTAACTAAATCATGGTAACCCCAGTGTAGTCCCAAATTAGAAGTTTAATCCCTAGGAGAAGTAAAAATGAAATCGATGAAAATGGTTAAAAAAGCACAAGCTGGTTTCACCCTGATCGAACTGATGATCGTTGTTGCAATTATCGGTATTCTGGCTGCTGTTGCTCTGCCTGCGTATCAGGATTACACCGTTCGCGGTCGTGTTGCTGAACTGGCCATCCTGGGCTCGTCGATGAAGTCGACCGTCAGCGAAAACATCGCGAACAACGGCGGCGTGATTGACGGTACCGGTGCTTGCCTTGGTGTGAATACGCTGTCGACTGCAACTGCGAATACGAAAACGACCGCATGCGCAGCAGGCATCATCACCGTGACCGGTACTCCAAAGGCTAAAGATGTAGTACTCGTCTATACCCCAGGCGTCGGTAACGCAGGTGCAGTTACCTGGGCGTGCACCTCCACAGCTGCAAATTACAAATATGTGCCAGCAGAATGCCGTAATTCTAGCGCCCCAGCCGGTCCTTAATTCATCTGGTTGTACAAGAAAAAATACCCCCTTGTGGGGTATTTTTTTTGCCTGCTACACTAACAAATGATGCGTTCGAACATTTTCTGGAACCTCAACCGGATGACGTTAGCAAAGCCCGGACGACCCCGATATGGCTCTCAAACTCCACCGGTTAAGTTGTCCGGACGGCGAAGGTAGTGAATAATGAGGGAGCAACGTGGTTTGCTCCCGTCCTGTTTGACGGGTCATTGAAGGGACGTCAACGTGGCAAGAATACTCATCATGCGCGATAAACAGCTTATCCAGGAGGTAGAGCTGGATAAGGACCGCATGACGCTCGGGCGTAAGGTCCATAACGACATCATTATGGCCCATGCGGCGGTCAGCGGCGAGCATGCCGTCCTGACCTTGATGAGCGATGGCGTGTGCCTGGAAGATTTGGGCAGTACCAACGGCACTTACTTGAACAGCCAGCGCATTTCAAGGTGCATGTTGGAAGACCATGACGTTGTCACGGTGGGTAAGTTTCAATTCGAATTCCAGGCCGGTCCGCGCGCGCGCAATGCCGCATTGCCGCCGGAGGCGCGGCTTGCTGCCATCGCCTCCATCAGCGTCCGCACAGGGCCGAATGCGGGCAAGGTACTTTCTCTCGATAAACCGGTGTCGACCTTGGGCCGTCCCGGCGTGCAGGTGGCGGCGATCACGCGGCAAGGCGGTGACTATTTTTTCAGCCATGTGGACGGCCAGCGCGCCCCGCTGGTTAACGGCAGGCCGGTGGGCAAGGCCGCCCAGCGTCTTGCCGATGGCGATGCGATTGAACTGGCGGGAGTAAATATGGTGTTTTCGCAAGCGGCTGGCTGACCGTCTCACCGCCTGCGGCGAGATCAAACCGGTGGGCGGTACAGCTAAGGCAAGCCACCGCAGGCCATCAGCTCCAGCATTGCCGCGTTGCGCGCCTCATTTTGTGACGGTATTTAGCTGCTCAGCGAGCAGAATTTGTCAGTATCGAGTCAAGATGCGACACTTTCTGTCGTTTACGATCTTATGGCAGCAGTAACTTGGATTTCCTCCAGGCATGCCTCTTGCTATCTTCAATCCTATCGTACTTACTCATGCACCAGGACTATCCAATGAAGATCCAAGCAATGTCGAAGAATCTGCAAGCGGGCTTCACCCTCATCGAATTGATGATTGTCGTAGCAATTATTGGCATCCTTGCCGCTGTGGCGCTCCCTTCATATCAGGACTACGCCATGCGCGGCCGCGTCAGTGAGTTGGCGATACTCGGTTCCGCGATGAAGGCGGGAGTCATGGATAACATTGTGCATAACGGTGGCGTGATCAGCGCCGGTGCCGATTATTGCCTGGGCGTCGCCGTGCTTTCCAGCGCAACGCGCAATGCAAAAAGCAACAGCTGCACTGGGTCGACGGGCGCCATTATTGTGAGCGGAACCGCCGCCGCTGGCGATGTGGTCCTGACCTTTACCCCGACGGTCAATGGGTCGGGCGTGACAACCTGGAAATGCACGACCCCGGCTACCCACTACAAGTACGTACCCGCCGAGTGCCGTCAGAGCTGAGTGCCGACCTGGCCGGAACCCTGCGCCTGATGATGGGCGCCGGTCTCCACGCTACCTGTTCTTTCCAGCGCTGCAATACCAATCGCGGTAGCGCCGCCCCGTATTACCTCCCATAAATTCCTAACGGCGTTATTCCTTCTGTTCAAGCAGGGCACAGCGCTGTGCAGCCCTGCCGGCAGCATTTTGTTCAAATTCTGTTCAACATCGTGGAACCACCTGCGCCATGGGTAGTCGAACAAGTATGCGTGATCGGAAGGGCAACTCAAGCAACCGGATGCCAACGTTTTAGCGTGGTGCAACCAATCCCTTTGGTCAATGCTATTGCCGTCATCGCCGTGCGCTGACGCTACTTTTGCTGACGTACCTCACACTTGGGAGCACGACATGAACTCGACATCAATCGTACGCAAACCGGCACAGGGCGGATTTACGCTCGTTGAACTGATGGTGGTGATCGCCATCATCGGCATTCTGGCGGCGTTTGCGATTCCGACGTACCAGGATTACGTGGCCAGATCGAAGGTCGGCGCGGCAGTCGGTGAAGCCGCCGGCGGCAAAATCGGCATCGATACTGAGCTCATGGTGACGCCCACCATGAACGCGGAAGACACCATGAAAGCGACGCGCCTGACCGATAAAACGCCCAATTGCACGATCAGCGTGAAGGCTGCTGATGCGGGTACGGCAGAGATCACCTGCACGATCAATGGCGGACCAGCCGGCGTGGCCAACAAAAAAGTTACGTGGGCACGCACTGCCGAGGGCAAGTGGAGTTGCCAGCCGTTCGAGATCGAGGAAAAGTTTACCTCGATCGCGTGTCCGTTCAAAAAGACGTGACAACATCGGCCCGCGACATCAAGCCCTTACTCCGCCAGCACCGCGTGCCAGCTACCGGACTTGCCGCCCTGTTTCTCCAGCACGCGCACATTGGTCATCACCATGCCGCGGTCGACCGCCTTGCACATGTCGTAAATCGTCAGCAGGCCGACCTGAACCGCAGTAAGCGCTTCCATCTCGACCCCGGTCTTGCCGACCGTCTCGACCTGGGCGCGGCAGTGCACGCTGCTGGCCGCTTCATCGACCTCGAAATCGACGGCGACCCGGGTAATGGCCAGCGGATGGCACAGCGGCACCAGCTCGCTGGTTTTCTTGGCGCCCATGATGGCGGCGATGCGCGCGATGCCGAGCACGTCGCCCTTTTTAGCGCTGCCCGACACCACCAGCGCCATCGTTTCGGGCTGCATGCGGATGGTGCCGGCGGCCACGGCAATGCGGTGGGTGTCGCTCTTTCCGGCGACGTCGACCATATGGGCCTGGCCGGTGGCGTCGAAGTGGGTAAGCTGGTCGTTCTGGGAGGTCGTCATCGTTCGAAGGGTGGTTGAGGCTGCAAAATCGGTCGTTTATCGGTGCGGATGCGATGCTGGCGCACTTGCGGTTATCATAGCACCGTGAAATCCAAAATCGCTCCAGCCACCCTGCGCCCGCCGCGCCGCCCGCATGCGCGCGCACTGCTTTCCATTGCCCTGATGACGGCGCTGTGCAGCTTGGTACAGCCAGCCTCGGCCCAGAACAAGCTCAACGCGACCAGCCTGCCGACCCTGGGCGACAGCGCGCGCGAAGACCTGTCGCCGGTGCTCGAACGCCGGCTTGGCGAGGAAATCATGCGCGACATCAAGCGCGATCACGATTTCCTCGACGACGATCCGATCCTCGAATACCTCAACGAATTCGGCAGCGGCCTGGTCGCGTCCTACCCCGGCGCGCGCGGCGAGACCAATGCCGATTACTATTTCTTCGCCGTGCGCGATCCGATGCTCAACGCTTTCGCGCTGCCCGGCGGTTTCATTGCCGTGCACTCGGCGCTGCTGCTGGCCGCGCAGAGCGAATCCGAACTGGCCTCGGTCATGTCGCACGAAATCGGCCACGTGGCGCAGCGCCATATCGCACGCATGCTGGGCCAGCAAAAGCAGGATGCGCTCATTCCCCTGGCCGCCATGATCCTGGCCGCGCTCGCTTCCAAGGGCGGCTCGGACGCCGCGATGGGGGTGTTCATGGGCGGGCAGGGTTTGCAGATCCAGCGCCAGCTCAATTTCAGCCGCGATGCCGAGCGTGAAGCCGACCGCATCGGTTTCCAGATCATGGGCGCGGGCGGTTACGATACCTCGGGCATGGTGGCGTTTTTCGGGCGCATGCAGGCAGCCAGCCGGGTCTACAGCGACCTGATGCCGGCCTACCTGCGCAGCCACCCTCTGACCTCGGAGCGCATTTCCGACATCCAGGCGCGCATCCGCGAGACCCCGTACCGCCAGCGTGTCGACAGCCTGGAGTTTCACCTGGTGCGCGCGCGCGCCCGCGTGCTGCAGGACGAAAGCACGCAGGGACGGGTGGAAGCGGCGGCGTTTTTCGACGCGCAGCTGACCCAGCAAAGCCGCCAGCAGCAGGCCGGCGCCCAGTACGGGCTGGCCTTCCTGGCGCTGAAAAAAGGCGAACTGGCCAAGGCCCAGACCTGGTTTGAGAAGGCGCGCGGCACCATGCGCCCCAGCGAGGGCGCCGTGTTTTCGACCGGGCAAGCCAGCTCCGACGGTGCCGCCATGTTTGCCAGCATGGCACTGGAAATCAAGCTGGCGGCCGGCCAGCCGGCGCCGGTCAAGCAACTGGCGCTCAAGGAAGCCGACCAGGCGCACCTGCGTTATCCGCTCTCGCGCGGGATTGCGCGCCAGTATGCCGACGCGATGATCGTCAACGGCAAGCTCGACGACGCTGCGCGCTTCCTGCGCGACCAGGTGCAGCTGTACCGCGAAGAGCCGAAATTGCACGAGTTGCTGGCCAAGACCTACGCCGCGCAGGGCAAGATCGCCTTGCAACACCTGGCGCTGGCGGAATCGTACGCACTCAGCGGCGGCATGCTGGCCGCGCTCGACCAGCTGACCATCGCCCGCAAGGCCAGCGATGCCTCGTTCTACGACATGGCCGTGATCGACGCGCGCGAACGCGAATTGCAGGCGCGCCGGCGCGAAGAAATGAAAGACGCGAAGAAGTAACAGCTCGGCGCCGTCAAGTCTGCCTGTTGGCACGGCGATGCCGGCCGATGCCGCTCAGACTTGGCCATGGCGCGTCGCCATCGCTGCCTTTTCAGCCCGGTGACTTCAGTCGGGCGTCCCTTGGGTGGCCGCCGCACCCTCGCCGAAGATCACCGACAAACTGGGCGAAGTAAGGCTGCGCTCGAACCACTGTTCAAGCTGCGCCTGCGTGGCTTCGCCGATGCGCCGCTCCACGGGTTCCGGCAGATTGCCGAATCGCCCGCGCAACAGGCTGGCCAGCGCCCTGCGTAGTGCGATTGCCTGTCCTTCCTCCACGCCTTTCGCGCAGCCTTTTTGAAAGCCGATCTCCTGCATCTCTTCGGCCCAGCTTAACGCTTTAGCTTCCATGTCGGCATCCTCCTCCACTTTATCCAAGGAAAAAAATTCAGGATCCTCACTTCTGCGCGCCAGCAGGGCATTCAACCACGCTTGGACCGAACTGCGCAGACCGGTCTGGGGCGAGTCCTTGAACCAGGTCGTCAACGCTGGCAAATACTCTTTTAGGACATCAGAAAAGCGTGAAAGTTCGAGCTGGAACAGCAGTGCCAACAAGCTTTTATTCGCGTCCAACGCCGCCCTGTCCATCCGCTGCTGGTCGATCAGCACGTAACGCTGGGAGGGCTGGAACAACGCCAGTTCGGCGGGCGCCTCCATGAGCAATCCTGCCAGGTCCATGCTGGCGCTCCAGCGCGGCAAGCCGTTGTAGAACACCAGCGGCAGTACCGGCGGCAACAGCAATCCCGGCGACAATTCGTGACGCCTGACCAGATCCTGGCACAGCAGGCCGACGTAGGCCTGCATGCGCAGCGCCATCCAGCGGTCCACGCCGGACTGGCATTCGAGCAGGATGTACACGTACAGGAACTGCTCGCCTACCTGCACGCGCCAGACAACGTCGCCGTGGCGCGCCGACGGCCGCTCGCTCACATACGCCGCATTGACCCTTTCGAAGGCCGACAACGGAATCTCGTCAAACAATGTGAACGAAGTAAAGCCCGTGATCAGTTCGCGCACCATTTCCGGGTGGGCAAACAGCAGTCGGTATCCGAGGTCGTGATCGGCAGTCATGGGACATTGTAGCGAGCGAACCTGCCCAAGCTTTGCGCTGCATCAGTCGTGCGCCGGGCGCGCCGTCAATGCGCCGGAACGGGATCCGTGCCGGCCGCGACGCTTTATGGCGCCGGCATCCTGACGAACCGCAAGCGCGTCGCCACGTCGTCGCGCGCAATGCGTTCGACCGGCGCCGCCTGGCCTTGGTAGCGCAGCGCCAGCTGGCCAGCGCCGCCTTTGAGCCAGCCCATCAGCGCTTCATCCGATGCACCCTGGCCGTCGATCTCCAGCGCCGCCATCAGCTGCGCCACGTCGCGGTCGTCGACCTGCGCGACCTTGCCCGCGCTCTCGACAATCAGTTCGCCACTCTCGGTCATCCAGGCGCGCGCGATCGCCGCCACCGGCTCGCCCGTGTGCAGCACCAGCCCATGCGCGGGATCGGTGCGCGCAATGAACGGCGTCGCTTCCAGGTTGACGAACACGCGCTGCGGCCCGTTCTGGAAAAACCAGCAGCCGCGCTCGTCAGCCAGGTAGTTGCGGTTGATAAAACCCAGCAGCGCCACCTGCACCACCTTGTCGCCCGCCAGGTTCAGGTGCTGCGCGCGCTCGTCGCGCATGCGCCAGTTGCCGCGCGCGTCCAGCGCCAGCCAGCCGTAGCAATGCGGCACGTCGGGCCATTTGGCCATCGCTTTTTTGACAATATCATCCATGGGAGCCAGCTTGGCATAATTCGTCCGCGTTTGGCGCGCGCGTCGCCTCGGCGGCGTCGAAAAACCGCAGGATGCGGGCCGGCAGCCAGTCCAGCCGGCCGGGCAAATTGCCCACCGCAAAACCGACATGCCCGCCATGCGCCGGATACTCCAGGGTCACCGCGTTCGAAGCGCTTGTCGGCAGATATTTCCCCGGCAAGAACGGATCGTTGCGCGCATTGAGCACCAGGGTCGGCACGGTGATGTCGCCCAGCACGTGTTTGGCGCTGGCCCTGTTCCAGTAATCGTCGGTATCGCGATAGCCGTGCAAGGGCGCCGTGACCACGTTGTCGAAGGCGTACAGGTCGCGCGCCTGCATCAGCGCGTCGCGCTCGAACAAGCCCGGAAACTGTTCCAGCTTGGCCAGGCACTTGGGCTTGAGCGTGTTGAGGAACATGCGCGTGTACACCATGTTCAGGCCGGACGAGAGCGACTCGCCGCCGCGCGCCAGGTCGAGCGGGGCCGACACCGCCACCGCCGCATCGACGATCTCGGCCTGGTGCTGCGACTCGCCCAGCCAGCGCAGCAGCGCATTGCCGCCGAGCGAGACGCCGGCCGCGTACAGCCTGCCTTGCGTACGCGCGCGCAAACGCCGCACGATCCAGTCGACCTCGTTCGCGTCGCCGGAATGGTAAAAGCGCGGCGCCCGGTTCGCTTCGCCCGAGCAGCCCCTGAAATGCGGCACCGCGCCCGACCAGCCGCGCGCGGCGACGGCCGCCATCAAGGCGCGCGCGTAGTGGCTGGCGGACGAGCCTTCCAGCCCGTGGAACAGCACCACCAACGGTTGGCCCGGCGCGCCGTCGACGAAATCGACATCGACGAAGTCGCCGTCCTGCGCCTCCCAGCGTTCGCGCCGGAACGCCACCGCCGGCCGGGCGCTGGCCAGCGCCGGAACCATGGTTTGCAGGTGCCCGCCGGGCAGCCACAGCGGCGCTTTATAGGGCATGAAGAAAGGGCATGAACAAGCGGATCAGTGCAGGCTGGACGTCGGATGCTCGTGCGCCGGCACCGCGCCGGGCGCGACCGACACATGGTGCAGCACGATGCGCCAGCCCTGCGGCGTCTTGATGTAGACGTTGGTGGCGATCAGGTGCGCCGGCTCGCCTGCGGTCGAGGTCACGCCTTCGATGACGGTATGCACCGAACTCATCAAATTGTGGGTCTCGTGCAGCTGCGACGGCCGGATCTGCAGGCCGCCGCGCTCCAGGATCGCTTCCCACGACGCCTGGATCGCCGCATGCCCGTGCAGGCGCGGCCCGCCCGGGTGGATGCAGACGATATCCTCGTCGTCGGCCCAGAGCAGCATCAGCGCCTCGATGTCGGCGCGGTTGAGCGCTTCATAGAACGCGGCTTCGACCTCGGCCGCGCTACCGTTGAGTTGTTTGCCTCGTTTCATGCGGCCTCGGCGAAGTAGGGGGAGGGGACAGGCGTCAGTGGTGCGCCATGATCGTGCCGGGTTTCAGGCGGTACTCGGTGCCGCAGTACGGACACTTGGCCAGGCCGTCATGGCCGAAGTCGAGGAAGACGCGCGGATGGGACGACCACAGCGGCATCGCCGGATTCGGGCAATGGGCCGGCAAGTCGTTGTCGCCGAGTTCTACCGCTGGCGTTTTCGTGGCGTTCATGGATTCTCCGTCAGGCATGCAAAACCTCGATTTTAGCGGATTCGGGCAATTAGCCGAAATGATCGGTAAAATAGTATCACTCCATTACGGCCGCGTTCGCTTGTTTCCCTATGAAAACAGGCCCTGCGGCGCCCACACTGATTGCGCTTCATGCCAGACCGCATTGTTTCATTTTTACCACCCGCCCCACCCTGTTGTGGCAAGAAAGCCACATGAATGACGTGACTCCGCCCCCGGCCGCACTGCGTCCTCCCGATGAAGACCAGGCCATCTGGCGCGAAGCGTTCAAGACCGGCCTGCCGACCCTGTTCGGCATCGGCGCATGGGGCCTGGTGGTGGGCATTGCGATGGTCAAGAGCGGCCTGACGGTGCCGCAAGCGCTCGGCATGACCCTGATCGTCTTCGGCGGCTCGGCCCAACTCGCCTCGCTTCCGCTGATCGCCGCCGACGCCCCGATCTGGGTGGTGTTCGCCACCGCGCTGGTGGTCAACCTGCGTTTCGTTATCTTTTCCGCCTTGCTGGCGCCCCATTTCGCCCATTTGCCATGGCAAAAGCGCTTTTTGCTCGGCTACACCGCGGGCGACCTGACGGTGGCGCTGTTCCTGCAGCGCTTCCCGAGCGAAGCGCCGGCGCGCGGCAAGGTATCGTATTTGAAGGGACTGCTTTACCCGAATTGGGTATCCTGGCAGGTCGGCTCGATTGCCGGCGTGTTCCTCGGCAGCGCCGTGCCGACCGAGTGGGGCCTGGGCTTTGCCGGCACACTGGCCATCCTGTGCATCATGATTCCCCTGACAGTCAACCGCGCGGCCCTGTGCGGCGTGCTGGTGGCCGGCGCCACGGCGGTGCTGGCCTACGAACTGCCGTACAAGCTCGGTTTGCTCGCTGCCGTGCTGCTCGGCATGCTGACCGCCATGGCGGTGCAGGCCCTGAACGAAAAACGCCTCGCCGCCAAGGGAGAACCACGTGTCTGACGTCGAAATCTGGATCACCATCGTGGCCCTGGCCTTTGCCACCGCCGCCACGCGCAGCTCGTTCTGGCTGATCGGGCACCACATCACCATCCCCAAGAAGGTGCAGGAAATGCTGCGCTTCGCCCCGGCCTGCGCGCTGGCGGCCATCATCGCGCCCGACTTGGTGCTGGGCAATACCGGACAGTTGCAACTGGGCCTGGACAATTACAAACTGATCGCCGGACTTGCCGCGACCGGCTATTACCTGCTGCGAAGAAATATGCTTGAAACCATCATTTTCGGCATGCTGTTCTTTACCGTCTTGCGTATCTGGTTACAGTAGGGTTTTCGGGCTGGGCTTGCGGTAAAATAGCGTTCTTTCATCATTTGACTCGTGGATCGCCCATGCACGCTGTTCTGAACTTTACCCGTTTGCAAGACCTGATCGACCAAAACGCCTTGCAGGGCAAGCGCGTGTTCATCCGCGCCGACCTGAACGTGCCGCAGGACGACGCCGGCAAGATCACCGAAGACACCCGCATCCGCGCCTCGGTGCCGGCGATCGCCGCCGCCGTCAAGGCTGGCGCCGCCGTCATGGTCACCTCGCACCTGGGCCGTCCGACCGAAGGCGAATTCAAGCCGGAAGACAGCCTGGCGCCGGTCGCCGCGCGCCTGTCCGAACTGCTCGGCCAGCCGGTTGAACTCAAGCAAAACTGGGTTGATGGCGCGGGTCTGGAATCCCTGGCGCCGGGCCAGGTCGTGCTGCTCGAAAACTGCCGCGTCAACAAGGGCGAAAAGAAGAACGCGGATGAACTGGCCCAGAAAATGGCCAAGCTGTGCGATATCTACGTCAACGATGCCTTCGGCACCGCCCACCGCGCCGAAGCGAGTACCCACGGCATCGCCAAATTCGCCAAAGTCGTGTGCGCCGGCCCGCTGCTGGCCGCCGAGCTGGACGCACTGGGCAAGGCGCTGGGCGCTCCCAACCGTCCGCTGCTGGCCATCGTCGCCGGTTCCAAGGTCTCGTCCAAGCTGTCGATTCTGAAAGCCCTGGCCGACAAGGTCGACAACCTGATCGTCGGCGGCGGCATCGCCAACACCTTCATGAAAGCGGTCGGCCTGAACATCGGCAAGTCGCTGGTCGAAGCCGAGCTGGTCACGGAAGCGAAAGCCATCATCGACATGATGGCCGCGCGCGGCGCCCAGGTGCCGATTCCCGTTGATGTTGTCTGCGCCAAGGAATTCTCGCCAACGGCGGCAGCCACCGTCAAGGACGTCGCCGACGTGCTCGACGACGACATGATCCTCGACATCGGCCCGAAAACGGCCGCTACCCTGGCCGCGCAGATCGCCAAGGCCGGCACCATCGTCTGGAACGGCCCGGTCGGCGTGTTCGAATTCGACCAGTTCGGCGAAGGCACCAAGACGCTGGCGCTGGCGATCGCCGATTCCAACGCCTTCTCGATCGCCGGCGGCGGCGACACCCTGGCCGCGATTGCAAAATACGCGATCAGCGATAAAATCGGCTATATCTCCACGGGCGGTGGCGCCTTCCTTGAATTTCTCGAAGGAAAAACCCTGCCGGCAGTCGAAATCCTGTTACAACGCAGTTCCCAGTAAGCCCACAGCGCAGCCCTCCCGGCTGCGCTTTCACTTCAAGGACACTCTATGTTTCGTGGTACCAAGATCGTCGCAACGATTGGCCCGGCTTCGACCGACTTCGATATTCTCGTCCGCATGATCGAGGCGGGTGTCGATGTGGTCCGGCTGAATTTTTCGCATGGCAAGGCGCAAGACCACATCGACCGCGCCAACCTGGTCCGGCGCGCCGCCGCCCAGTGCGGCCGCGAAGTGGCGATCATGGCGGACATGCAGGGTCCCAAGATTCGTGTAGGTAAATTTGAGCAGGGCAAGATTGTCCTGGAGACGGGCGACAAGTTCATCCTCGACGCCAAGTGGGGCGAGAACGGCGAACTGGGCAACCAGGAACGCGTCGGCCTCGACTACAAGGCCTTGCCGCGCGACGTGCGTACCGGCGACAAGCTTCTGCTCAACGATGGCCTGATCGTGCTGGTGGTCGAGCGCATCCTCGGTCACGAGATTTTCACCGTGGTCAAGGTCGGCGGCGAGCTGTCCAACAACAAGGGCATCAACCGCCAGGGCGGCGGCCTGACCGCGCCGGCCCTGACCGCCAAGGACATGGAAGACATCAAGACGGCCATGAGTTTCCAGGCCGACTACCTCGCCATTTCCTTCCCGAAAAGCGCGACCGACATGGAAATGGCGCGCCAGCTGGCCAACATTGCCGGCGAGCCGTTCCACCACAAGCCGATGATGATCGCCAAGATCGAGCGCGCCGAAGCGATTCCTGTGCTCCAGGAAATCCTGGACGCCTCCGACGGCATCATGGTCGCGCGCGGCGACCTGGCTGTCGAGGTGGGCAACGCCGCCGTCCCGGCGCTGCAAAAACGCATGATCCGCATGGCGCGCGCGTCGAACAAGCTGGCCATTACCGCGACCCAGATGATGGAGTCGATGATCGTCAACGCCGTGCCGACCCGCGCCGAAGTGTCCGACGTCGCCAACGCCGTGCTCGACGGCACCGACGCGGTCATGACCTCGGCCGAAACCGCGTCCGGGCGCTACCCGATCGAAACGGTCGAAATGATGGCCGCGATCTGCCTGGAAGCCGAGCAGTCCGAGTACAACAAGCTCGACGCCGACTTCTTGAACGTGACCTTCACCCGCATCGACCAGTCGATCGCCTACGGCGCGCTGTTTACCGCGCACCACCTGCGCGTGAAAGCCATCGTGGCGCTGACCGAGTCCGGTTCGACCGCGCTGTGGATGAGCCGTCACAGCATCGACACGCCGATCTACGCGCTCACGCCGAGCACCACCACGCACCGCAAGGCTGCGCTGTACCGCAATGTGCGCGCCTACAACCTGATGCAGGAAGGCGACAGCACGGCGGTGCTCAAGCAGGCCGAGGATTTGATGGTCGCCAAGGGAATCGTCAAAAAAGGTGACATGATCGTCGTCACCTGGGGCGAGCCGATGGGGCAGGTCGGCGGCACCAACGCACTGAAGATCGTGCGCGTCGGCGAATTTAGTTAATGTAATCTGGCCGCGTCCCTCATGGGCGCGGCAAGCATCGAATTTGCGGCCGCGGCTGAATCACAGTCCCCGCCGCCGCTGTCCACAAGCGTTGCGCGCTATCCGCGCGGTCTGCGCTCCCGTGGCGGCACCCCGGTTTCTATTGTTTGGAGTATTACCATGTCCCTCGTATCCATGCGTCAACTGCTGGACCATGCCGCCGAAAACGGTTATGGCCTGCCTGCGTTTAACGTCAACAACCTCGAACAGGTGCAGGCCATCATGGCTGCCGCCGACGCGGTCGGTTCCCCGGTCATCATGCAAGCGTCCGCTGGCGCGCGCAAGTATGCCGGCGAAGCCTTCCTGCGCCACCTGATCGACGCCGCCGTCGAAGCGTATCCGCACATTCCGGTCGTCATGCACCAGGATCACGGCCAGTCGCCGGCGGTCTGCATGACCGCGATCCGCTCCGGCTTCACTTCGGTGATGATGGACGGCTCGCTCGAAGCCGACGGCAAGAGCGTCGCGTCGTACGAATACAACGTCGACGTCTCGCGCGAAGTAGTCAAGTTCGCGCACTCGATCGGCGTGACCGTCGAAGCCGAACTGGGCGTGCTTGGCTCGCTCGAGACGATGAAGGGCGACAAGGAAGACGGCCACGGCGCCGACGGCCTGATGACCCGCGAACAGCTGCTCACCGACGTGGCCCAGGCCGCCGACTTCGTGCAGCGCACCCAGTGCGACGCGCTGGCCATTGCGATCGGCACCTCGCACGGCGCCTACAAGTTCACGCGCAAGCCGACCGGCGACATCCTCGCCATCGACCGCATCAAGGAAATCCACGCGCGCATCCCGAACACCCACCTGGTGATGCACGGTTCCTCGTCGGTGCCTCAGGAACTGCTGGCCATCATCCGCGAATTCGGCGGCGACATGAAGGAAACCTACGGCGTGCCGATCGAAGAAATCCAGGAAGGCATCCGTCACGGCGTTCGCAAGATCAACATCGACACCGACATCCGCCTGGCCATGACCGCGGCCGTGCGCAAGTACATGTTCGAAAACCCGTCCAAGTTCGACCCGCGCGACTTCCTCAAGCCTGCCCGCGAAGCGGCGACCGAGATTTGCAAGGCGCGCTTCCTGGCGTTCGGCTGCGAAGGCCAGGCGGCAAAGATCAAGGTCATGACCATGGACCAGATGGCCGAGCGTTACAAAAAGGGCGAGCTGGCCCAGATCGTGAAGTAAACTGTAGGCCGGGCACACCGTAGCACCGCACGCGCCCGAGGGCGCGTGTGTTTTTGGTACTGTCGTTACTGCTGTTTTTTTTATCACTGTTTTTTACCGCTGTTGTTACCACGTTGTTACCACTTTCTACCATGTACACAGGCAGCTGCCTCTGCGGCGCGGTCCGCTACGAAATCCACGGCGACATCGATCGCACCAGCCTGTGCTGGTGCACCATGTGCCAGAAGCAGCACGGCGCCGCCTGCGGCCCGTATGCGAACGTGGCATCGGCGGCACTGCGCATCGTCGCCGGTGCGGACGCGATCACGCGCTACGCGTCCTCGCCTGGTGTCGAACGCGCGTTCTGCGGCGTGTGCGGCGCCAACCTGACTTGGCAGATGGCGGAGCACAGCGACCGTATCGCCGTCACCCTCGGCACCTTCGACACGCCCTACGAAGGCCGGGTGACGCATGAATTGCACACCGATAGCAAGCCGGGCTGGCTGCCCTAACCACCTCAAGGATTCACATGTCTGGCGTTCTCGAAACAAACCTGAAGTCCCTGCCTTTCCTCCACCGCGGGAAAGTGCGCGACATTTACGCCGTCGGCGATGACAAATTGCTGGTCATCCAGACCGACCGCCTGTCCGCCTTCGACGTCATTTTGAATGAGCCGATCCCCGAAAAGGGCAAGATCCTGACGGCCATGTCCAATTTCTGGTTCGCCAAGTACAAGGACCTGATGCCCAACCACGACACCGGCATCGACCCGGTCTCGCTGGTTTCGCCCGAGGAACGCGACCAGGTCGACGGCCGCGCCATCGTGGTCAAGAAAATGACTCCGCTGGGCATCGAAGCGATCGTGCGCGGTTACCTGATCGGTTCCGGCTGGAAGGATTACCAGAAAACCGGCAAGGTCTGCGGCATCGACCTGCCGGCCGGCCTGCAGGAAGCGCAGCAGTTACCGAAAGTATTGTTCACGCCATCGACCAAGGCCCCCGCCGGCGCCCATGACGAGAACATTTCGTTCGAAGAAGCCGAGAAGATCGTCGGCGCCGACATCGCCGCCCAAGTGCGCGACTACGCGGTCCAGCTCTACACCGCCGCCGCCGAATACGCCGCCACGCGCGGCATCATCATCGCCGACACCAAGTTCGAATTTGGCCTCGACGAGCACGGCACCGTGCACCTGATCGATGAAATCCTCACGCCCGATTCGTCGCGCTTCTGGCCGATGTCGAGCTACCAGGTCGGCATGTCGCCGCCGTCGTACGACAAGCAGTTCGTGCGCGACTACCTGGAAACGCTGACCGACTGGAACAAGGCCGCACCGGCCCCGGCCGTGCCCGATGAGGTGATCGCCAACACCCGCGCCAAATACGTCGAAGCGCTCGAACGCCTGACCGGCGCCACCCTGAAGGCTTGATGATGAGCACTCCAGAAATGCACGAAACTAATCCGCCGCTGGTCGGCATCGTCATGGGTTCCTCGTCGGACTGGGAAGTCATGCAGCACGCCGTCAACATGCTGAAGGACTTCGGCGTGCCGTTCGAAGCCCAGGTCGTCTCGGCCCACCGCATGCCCGATGAGATGTTCGCCTACGCCGACAGCGCCCGCGCGCGCGGCCTGCGCGCCATCATCGCCGGCGCCGGCGGCGCCGCCCACTTGCCGGGCATGATCGCCGCCAAGACCATCGTGCCGGTGCTCGGCGTGCCGGTGCCGTCGCGCTATTTGTCGGGCAAGGATTCGCTGCTGTCCATCGTGCAGATGCCGAAAGGCATTCCGGTCGCCACCTTCGCCATCGGTGAAGCGGGCGCCGCCAACGCGGCGCTGGCTGCCGTCGCCATGCTGGCCTGCACCGACGAGGCCCTGGCCACGCAACTCGAGCAATTCCGCGCGCGCCAGACCGCCGCAGCCAAGGCGTCGGTCCTGCCGGTATGAGTATGAAGCAATCTCCATCGCATTCTCCCTTTCTTCCACCGGCCAGGCTCGGCGTCATGGGCGGCGGCCAGCTCGGCCGCATGTTCGTGCACGCCGCCCAGGCCATGGGTTTCAAGGTGGCCGTGCTCGAAGCGGCGCCCGACAGTCCCGCCGGGCATGCTGCCGACAGCCTGATCGCGGCCGATTACAGCGACGCAAAGGCACTGGCCCAGCTGGGTAAGTCCTGCGTGGCCGTCACCACCGAATTCGAAAACGTGCCCGCCGACAGCCTGCGCCTGCTGGCCACGCACGCCTTTGTCGCCCCTGGCGCCGACTGCGTGGCGATCGCCCAGGACCGCATTGCCGAAAAGCGTTTCCTGGCCGGCTGCGCGGCGCGTTCCGGGGTCGCCCCGGCGCCGCACAAGACGATTGCCAGCTTGGACGACATCGACGGCATCGAAGACTTGCTGCTGCCGGGCATCCTGAAAACCGTGCGCATGGGCTACGACGGCAAGGGCCAGTCCGTGGTCCGCACCCGTGACGATGTGCGCGCAGCGTTTGCCGGCATGGGCGGCGTGACCTGCCTGCTCGAAAAAATGCTGCCGCTGGCCTACGAAGTGTCGGTCCTGGCCGCGCGCGGCGCCGATGGCGACCTGGTGGTCTACCCGATCGCCGAAAACGTGCACCGCGACGGCATCCTGTTCACCACCACCGTGCCCGGCCCGAATGTCTCGTTCGAGAGCGCCGCGAAGGCGCAGCAGGCTGCCAGGGTCATCATCGACGAACTGGCGTATGTGGGCGTGCTGTGCATCGAATTTTTCGTGCTGACCGACGGTTCGCTGGTGGTCAACGAAATGGCGCCGCGGCCCCACAACAGCGGCCACTACACGATGGATGCCTGCGTCACCAGCCAGTTCGCGCAGCAGGTACGCGCCATGGCGCGCTTGCCGCTGGGCGATGTGCGCCAGCATTCGCCGGCCGTCATGCTCAACCTGCTGGGCGACATCTGGTTTGCTTCCGGCTCGGAGACACCGTCCGAACCGGCCTGGGCCGAACTGCTGGCGCTGCCCGGCGCCTGCCTGCACCTGTACGGCAAGGAAGACGCGCGGCGCGGCCGCAAGATGGGCCACGTGACCTTCATCGCGCCGACCCTGGCGCAAGCCCAAGTCCAGCTGGCCGCCGCCTGCGCCATTCTCGGCATCGCGGCATGACCGGGGTTGCGCTGGACACGACTGCGCTGGACCTGGCCGCCATCGACGCGGCTGCACGCCTGCTGGAGCAGGGCCGCCTGGTGGCCTTGCCGACCGAAACCGTCTATGGCCTGGGCGCCGATGCCGAGAACCCGGCTGCGGTGGCGCGCATCTACCAGGCCAAGGGCCGTCCGCAAGACCACCCGGTCATCGTGCATGTGGCCCCCGGCGCCGACCTGGGCTACTGGGCGAGCGACATTCCCGCCGAAGCCGGGCAACTCGCGGCCGCTTTCTGGCCCGGCCCGCTGACCATGATCCTCAAGCGCGCCCCCAACATTCCCGACGCCGTCTCGGGCGGACAGGATACGGTCGGCCTGCGCTGTCCTTCGCATCCGGTGGCCATTGCGCTCTTGCGGGCGTTCAAGGGCGGCAGGGGAGGAGTGGCGGCGCCCTCGGCCAACAAGTTCGGCCATGTCAGCCCCACCACGGCGCGCCACGTCATCGACGAGTTCGGCGCCGACGGCACGGTCGATGCCGTGCTCGACGGTGGCCAGAGCGCGGTCGGGATCGAGTCGACCATCGTCGACCTGTCGCGCCTGGCAACCCACGGCCCGGTGCTGCTGCGCCCCGGCCACATCAGCGCCGAGGCGATAGCGGCTGTCATCGACGCCATGCCGGCCGCCCCGGATGCGGCCGCCCCGCGCGCTTCCGGCACCCTGGAATCGCACTACGCGCCGCACACGCCGGTGGCGATGCAGGCCAGCGCCGAGATTGCCGGCACCCTCGCACGATTGAAGCATGCAGGAAAGAATGTCGCTTTGATACACTACTCTCACTTCCCGGATGTGTTCGCTGAGAGTCAGTTGCCCACAAGCCCGGAAGGTTTCGCTCACGCACTTTATGCGGCGTTGCGCACGATGGATACGGCCGGTGCCGACCTGATTCTGGTCGAAGCGCCGCCGCAGGACGATGCCTGGCTGGGCGTAAACGACCGTTTGCGCCGCGCAGCGCATGGCTCGACCGGCATCGTGCACGGCCTGCTCAACCACGAACCCTTTTCCTGACGGACTAAACCATGCGCCTCGCTTTCGCTGCCCTCCTCACCCTATCGTTAACGGCTTGTGGAGGCAGCGACGACGCGCCCGCCCCGACGCCGACGCCGACCCCGACGCCTGTTCCCACACCGACGCCTGTTCCGACCCCGACACCAACGCCGGCTGCCGCGCGCGGCAGCGTCATCGGCGGCGGCGCGGCCGTCATGCCGGTCAGCGCCAACGGCGCCAACGTCACCACCCTCGACCCGGCCGTGTTCGGCAAGCTGCTCGACTCGCTCCAGGCCGGCACCACCGCCATCACGGGCGACCTCAAGTGCGCCGTGACGACCTACAAGGTGCGCTACAACACCGTCGGCGGCGCCAATGAAGCGACCGATGCCAGCGCCGCCATCATGGTGCCGTCCGGCAGCGACCCCGAATGCAGCGGAGCGCGCCCGGTGGTGCTGTACGCGCACGGCACCTCGGCCGAACGCAACTACGACATGTCGACCCTGGCCAACACCGAGTCGCGCCTGATCGCCGCCATGTTCGCCGCGCGCGGCTACATCGTGGTGGCGCCGAACTACGCCGGCTATGCCAATTCCTCGCTGGCCTACCATCCCTACCTTGATGCGGCCCAGCAATCGAACGACATGATCGACGGCCTGCGCGCCGCGCGCAGCGTGTTCGGCGCCATCAAGACGCTGGACTCCGGCAAGCTGTTCCTGACCGGCTACTCGCAGGGCGGTTACGTGGCGGTGGCCACCCAGCGCGCCATGCAGGGCCTGGCCGGCGAATTCAAGGTCACCGCGGCGGCCGGCATGTCCGGTCCGTACGCGCTCGGCCAGTTCGGCGACGACATGTTCAACGGCAAGCCAGGCGAGGGTGCCACCGGCTTCCTGCCGGCGCTGATCAATGCCGGCCAGCGCGCGGGCGCCGGCGTGTACGGCGCCTCCAGCGACCTGTACGAAGCCCCGTTCGCCGCCGCCGTCGACAGGTTCGCCAGCGGCGCCATCACCGTCGAAGAATTGCTGAAAACCCCGGGCTGGCCCGACAACGCCCTGTTCGCCAAGGATTCGCAACCGCAGGCGGACGGTTACGGCGGTTATTTTGGCGCAGGCAACCTGTTCAAGACCAGCTACCGCAACAATTACCTGGCCGATCTGAAAGCCCATCCGTGCAATGTGACGGCCGGCGCGCCGCTGGCATGCGCACCCGAGCATCCGCTGCGCAAACTGTTCGTCAAGAACGACCTGCGCACCTTCGCGCCCACCGCGCCGCTGCTGCTGTGCGGCGGGCATGAAGACCGTACCGTGTCGTACACGAACACGCGCGCCGCGGTCGATTATTTCCGTGCCGGCAGCGGCAGTGCGCTGGTGACCGAAGTCGACGTCGACGACACGCCGGGCAGCACCGATCCTTACCGCTCGGTCAAGACCGGTTTTGCCACCGCCAAGCTGGCAGTCAAGCTCAACGCCATCAAAAGCGGCGATTCGGGCGATCGCGCCGTGGCCGACAACTACCACGCCGGCCTGGTGGCGCCGTTCTGCCTGAGCGCCGCGCGCGGCTTTTTCAACGCCGCCCTCGCGCCTTGATCCTGACTTAACCCCACCTTAAATGTCTGCACGGTTGCCGGGAACGATTGATATAATCCGGCAACTTTTTTATAGCGGCATTCTGTTGCATTCAACTGACGTTTTGCTAAGGTGTTTTCCTATACAAGTGGTGGGAAGACTGGCATATTAGTCAGGTAGGGAATAGCACGCCCGTTCGTTTATAAAAACTATACAAATTTCACCAGGAGACACAATGCGTCACACTAATTTTGCACTGGTTTTGCTCACCGCAGCGGTACTGAGCGCTTGCGGCGGCAGCGAGACCGGTAACCAGGACCTCAAAACCAAATTCTCGTCCCAGGTCTCCTTCGGCGACAGCCTGGCGGACGTCGGCACCTACAACGTCGGAACCGTCAAGACACTCGGCGGCGGCAAGTACACCATCAACGGCGACAACACCGCCAAGAACCCGGCCCTGACCGGCAAGAACTGGACCGAATACATGGCGGCCCAGTTCGGGCTGCCCGCACCGTGCCCGGCCCAGACCGGCCTGGACGGCGATGCCAGCAAAGGCTTCTCGGTCGCCGTGGTCAACAACAATGCCTGCCTGGGTTATGCCCAGGGCGGTTCGCGCGTCACCAATCCGGTCGGACCCGGCCACAAGCTGACCGGTTCGGCCATCGGCCAGCTGACCGTGCCGATCGCAACCCAGGTCGCCAACCACCTGGCGCGCAACGGCGGCAAGTTCAAGGGCGATGAAGTGGTGCTGATGATTGGCGGCGGCAACGATGCGCTGGCCATGCTGGGCGAATTGTCCGCCAACGCCACGGCAACCGGCAAGGCCGAAGGCGCCAAGTTCTTCGCTGGCAATCTGACCGCCCAGCTCGCCGCTGGCGCGACCGATCCGGCTGCGGCCGCACAAGCCATCGGCGGCGCCATCCTGGCCGAGTCGCAGCGCACCGGTTCAACCCAGGAAACCATCGTCGGCGCAGCCGTCAAGGCTGCCGCAAGCCAGCCCGGCAACCAGATGGTCGGCCAGCAAGCCGTGTACGGCCCGATGGTCGCCAAGGCCCAGAGCGCCGCCGAAGCCGAAGGCGCCAAGGCCGGCGCCGCGTATGCCGCCGCGCAAGGACCGAAGATGATTGCCGCGATGGGCGTGGCCGGCGACGAAATGGCGGCGCTGGCGAAAACCCAGGTGGTCGGCAAGGGCGCTAACTATGTCGTCGTCAACAACCTGCCGGACCTGGGCCATGCCCCGGCCGCCACCGCGAAAGGCGCCCCGCAGGCGCTCATCATCGCCATGGTCGACAAGTTCAACGCCCAGCTCAGGGCTGGCGTGGCCGGCGAAGCCAAAATCCTGTACGTGGACCTGTGGGCCATCAGCCACGACCAGATCATCAATCCGGCGCCGTACGGCCTGAGCGAAACCGGCAAGCCGGCCTGCGGCGACAATGCCCTCGGCCACACCTCACTGGTTTGCACCGGCAGCAACACGATTGCAGGCGATGTCAGCCGCTACATGTTCGCCGACGATGTCCATCCGACCCCGTTCGAAAATTCGCTGATCGCGAAATACGTGGCCGAGCAGATGATCGTCAAAGGCTGGCTGTAAGCCGGCCGCACACATAATAAGAAACTGGAGAAAAAATGAAATTACGTATGAATAGTGTCGGCAAGGCAGTCGCCGCGGCGGCCGCGATGGCGCTTGCGTCGGGCGCATCGGCGCAGTCGGCCGGCCAGTGGACCGCCAAGGTCGGCGTTGCCGAAATCACGCCGAAGGTCAAGAGCGGCGACGTCAGCGCTCCTGCGCTGCCGGGCACCAAGGCGGCCATCGGCTCCGACACCAAGCCGGTCTTTTCGTTTTCGTACAGCCTGACCGATAACGTCTCGGCCGAGCTCGACCTGGGCATGCCGTTCAAGCACACGCTCTACGGCGACGGCGCCATCAAGGGCACGGGCGAGCTCGGCACGGTCAAGGCCCTGCCGCCGACCTTTTTGGTGCAGTACCGTTTCTTCAAGCCGGACGCGATGCTGCGCCCGTACATCGGCGCGGGCGTGACGTACGCGTATTTCGCCAAGGAGACCGGTTCCGGCCGCCTGACCGCGATCAGCGATATCGGCGGTCCGGCGACCACCTTCAAGGTCAAGAACAAGCTGGCCAGCAGCCTGCAGGCCGGCCTGGTGTACAACATCAACGACCGCTGGTTTGCGGACGTGGCGTACATCAAGAGCTTCCTCAAGACCAAGGTCGACTTCTCGTCGGGCCAGACCCAGGACATCACGCTCGACCCGCAGGTGATCAGTTTCGGGATTGGTTACAAGTTCTGATGTAGAGACGCATCCGCTTGAGCAAAGATGCCGCCCTGGCGCAAGCCGGGCGGCATTTTTATTGGCGCGTCCGGCAGGGCGTTTGCCTGGAGGTGAACGTCCCTGGCTGAACGGCAAGGCTGTCGCCCTATTTAATCAGCAACATTGACTTGAGCATGTCGTACAACATCACCCCCCAGCTGCGCTTGAGCGTTAAAGCGCATGCAACAGGTGGCGCATGGTCGAGATCGCTGCGTACCTGAAAGAAACGCCAACCCATATGGATTGGCGTTTTACCAGGGCGGGTCTCACCCGGAAGCTCGAATGCGACCGAGGCGCGTGCTGTGAAAAACTTGCTTATCGGCGAGGGCAGGCTCCGAAGTTCACGCTTTGTGACGGTGGGTTCGCAGTTGCGGATCCCGTCGGGCCGGACTGGACGGTAATATTCGAGTAAGTGACGCTCGACAGGACCAAGTTCTGTCCAGCTGGGCAGGTAAAGTTGCCGGCACCGGGAGGAGTAAGGATAAGACAGCCTGACACTGTGCCGTTTTTATCGCTTGTGAAATTCCCGGATGTCGCGACTGTCGTGTTGACCGTGGTCTTGTTTGCCGCGTTGGGGCATTGTCCACTTTTAGTTTGGCAAACGTAGGTCGCGCTTGCATTCGCCTTGGCGGTAAATGTGATCGAACTATTATCTCCCAATCCTGCCGCTTTGAAGCACACCTGCACGTTGGTTCCGACCAGCGTCGACCTCACTTGCCCAACAAAGTGGGGATTAGCCGCATGAACGGTGGCTGTTGCGCCTAACAGCGCCATGCATACAGCCATCGTTTGTGCAAAGTGATTAATTGTAAGTTTCATGATGTTACCCCTAAAAAATTCCTGCTATGAATACCTCTTTACTGCTGCTCCGCTACAAAGCGCCCAATCGCTCGATCGGTTACCGCGCCTGGTTGCATAGGTAAGCGTAGGCTGCGGATCCCCTGAAAATTTGCGGGATATCAGAGCGTGGTGAAAAGCGTCGGATTTTTTTACAGTTGTTAAATGAACGACAGCGCCAGGAGCACCGCGCGCATTGCCTTGGGTTGGTTTTTTTTGCTCACAGGATTGGTGAACCTGTATTCTTGCCAGAAGGACGTATTCTTCTTTGCCATCTCGACTGGTTCGCGCACGAATTGCTTGCCGTCGACTTCCTTGAAGGCCTTGCAAAACTCGCTGTGCTGGCTGCCCCCAGCAGCGTAAAAAAACCCGCCGCAGCGGGTTTTTTACGGAGCTGCCATTTTTTATCGCAACACGCCAAACGGGTTCACCACCTTGACCGAGGCATTTTTCAAGACCTCGACGGCAATCCCAAGTTCTTCCCATGAAAAACTCAGTTCGACCACGTGCGTCGTGGTTTTGCACAGGTCCGGGGCAATGCGCAAAATTTCCAGGGCCGGCGTGATTTTTCCCGCCGAGCCCTTGGTAAAGCGGATGTCAAAGTCGTCCTTGCCGGTGCAGCCGGTCGACGTGACCCAGATGGTCAGGTATTTCTCGTCGAAGCGCAGGCCGTGCAAGCGTTCCAGGGCATCTTTTTTGGCAATCATCGTGTCCATATCTTCTCCATTGAAATGTTCAGGCCAGCCGTGCCGCCCTGATGGCAAATCATAGAAAAGCACGCTGCCCAGCGCTTAATCTGCGTCACGCTCCGTCCACCTGGAGCGATTCGGCCAGCAGGTGTCGGCGCACTGGGACAAGCTGCAGGGCTGGCAGCGAGGTGTGTTGGGAATCGTGATCGTGTTGGTGTCGGTCATCGTCCTGATGGGAGCGATGGTGATGTTTGCCTGACAGGGGCAGGGCGCCCCTGGTGGCCGTGCAAACGCCCGCCCCGGCTGGCGGGGCTTAGGGCGCCGGTGTGCTTACTGGAAGGCCTGGATGCCGGTCTGCGCGCGTCCCAGGATCAGCGCATGGATGTCATGCGTGCCTTCATAGGTGTTGACCACTTCCAGGTTCACCATGTGGCGGATCACGCCGAACTCGTCCGAAATACCGTTACCGCCCAGCATGTCGCGCGCCACGCGGGCGATGTCCAGCGACTTGCCGCAGGAATTGCGCTTCATCATCGAGGTGATTTCCACGGCGGCCGTGCCGGCATCTTTCATGCGGCCCAGTTGCAGGCAACCTTGCAGGCCGAGCGTGATTTCGGTCTGCATGTCGGCCAGTTTCTTTTGCACCAGCTGATTGGCGGCCAGCGGACGGCCGAACTGCACGCGGTCCATGGTGTACTGGCGCGCGATGTGCCAGCACGCTTCGGCCGCGCCCAGCGCGCCCCAGGCGATGCCGTAGCGGGCCGAGTTCAGGCAGGTGAACGGGCCCTTCAGGCCGCGCACGTCCGGGAAGGCGTTTTCTTCCGGGCAGAACACATTGTCCATCACGATTTCGCCGGTGACCGACGCGCGCAGGCCGAATTTGCCGTGGATCGCCGGCGCCGACAGGCCGGCCATGCCCTTGTCGAGCACGAAGCCGCGGATCGCGCCTTCATCGTCCTTGGCCCAGACCACGAACACGTCGGCCACCGGCGAATTGGTGATCCACATCTTGGAGCCGGTCAGGGCGTAGCCGCCTGGCACCTTCTTGGCGCGCGTGATCATCGAGCCCGGGTCGGAACCGTGGTTCGGCTCGGTCAGGCCGAAGCAGCCGATCCATTCGCCGGTTGCCAGTTTCGGCAGGTATTTCTGGCGCTGTTCTTCGGTGCCGAATTCATAGATCGGCACCATTACCAGCGACGACTGCACGCTCATCATCGAACGGTAGCCCGAATCGATGCGCTCGACTTCGCGCGCGATCAGGCCGTAGGCGACGTAGTTCAGGCCCGGACCGCCGTACTGCTCGGGAATGGTCGGGCCCAGCAGGCCCAGCTCGCCCATTTCGCGGAAGATGCTCGTGTCCATGCGCTCGTGGCGGAACGCCTCGAGGATGCGCGGCGCCAGCTTGTCCTGGCAGTACGCGGCGGCGGCGTCGCGCACCATGCGTTCATCGTCGCTCAGCTGAAGATTGAGCAGCAGCGGGTCGTCCCAGTGGAATGTGGCTTTGCTCGGCGCATCGGATCGGGTCATGACGGTTCCTGTCTCTGTTTTAGTATTGGCGAATGGTGGGAATGGCTGGATAAACCAAACTTGTATAGACTGCTTTATGGGTGGTCCGGATTTTACCGCGTTTGGGTGCTGCCGAATTGCCCGCCGTGAAAAATGAGCGAGGCTTGCGGCTGCACCGCGCACTCTTCGACTTCGCCCACGAAAATCACGTGGTCGCCCTCGGGATAGCGGCTGCGGTTGTGGCACTCGAACCAGGCCGACACGCCCTTTAAAATCGGCTGGCCGGTGCGCGAAAGTTCGTACTCGATGTCGCCGAACGGATTTTCGCTGCGCTTGGCGAAACGCTGCGCCAGATGGGCCTGGTCGGCGCCGAGCACGTTGATGACGTAATGCGAATTGCCGCTGAAGATAGGCAAGCTGTTGGCAACGTTGCCAAGGCTCCACAACACCAGCGGCGGGTCGAGCGAGACCGAATTGAAGGAGCTGGCGGTCAGGCCGCGGAACGTGCCGTCGGCCAGGCGCGTGGTAATCACGGTGACGCCGGTGGCAAACTGCGACAGTGCCTGGCGAAACTGCGCCGTGTCGAATGCGCGTGTATCGGCGCGGGGTGAGCTAGTGTTCATTGTTGCCCTGTGGTTTATGACATTATGCCAAATTTTGGCGCCCTCCGGCTTTTACGATGCAGGCGGCCGCATCGATTGCAGGTGCATGCGGGGGCGCTTTGCGTTACAGTGATTCTTATATCTATCCGTAACCGGAGCGAGCAATGAAAAACCAATCTGCGACCCAGGTGGCCATTCTTGGCGGCGGCTGCTTCTGGTGCCTGGAAGCGGTATTTCTGGAAGCGCGCGGCGTGCTCAAGGTCGAGTGCGGTTACATGGGCGGACACGAGGAGCATCCCACCTACGAGCAGGTCTGCGCCGGCGAGACCGGCCACGCCGAAGTGGTGCGCATCGTGTTCGATCCGGGCGCCATCGATTACCACGACCTGCTCGAAGTATTTTTCACGATCCACGATCCGACCACCCTGAACCGCCAGGGCAACGATGCCGGCACCCAGTACCGCTCGGTCATTTTCGTCGATTCGCCCGAGCAGGAAGCCACTGCGCGCCAGGTGATCGCCCAGATGGCCTGCGTCTGGGACGCGCCCATCGTCACCCAGGTGCAGCCGGCTTCGGCCTGGCACAGGGCCGGGGACGAGCACCAGAATTACTTCAGCCGCAATCCGTTGCAAGGCTACTGCGCCCTGGTCGTGGCGCCCAAGGTCAGCAAGTTCCTGGCGACCTACGCCGGGCGCCTGGCCTGAGCCGCGCCGCAACCCGCATGCAGGTCGTCGTCGGCAGGCACATCAACCTGCGCCGATCTCGCGCCTGAAGAAAAAACTCCACGGGCGAGACGCCGGCCTTTAGTCGGCGCAGCCTGGTCTTCGTCCCCTTGCGCAAGCCGATGGCGCCATGGCCTTGCAGCGCCCCCTGCCGCCGCGCCGCCGGCACATTACCTCAATCAATTCCTGATTCCCCTCTCCATTGTTTTCGCCGGCCCCGCAGCGCTCGATGCAGCTCTTGGCCGTTTGTCTCCTGTCGGTTCGGATAGGGAAGGCACTATACGAATCGTCAGGTACTCCGGCAACGCCGTCAGCTTATTCTAAGTCACGCCTACTGCTCTCGGGATTGAGCACGATGCTGTTTCAGCCATGGATCTGGTCGCCTTGGTTGCTTATCGTTGCCCGAGTCTCCGCAGGAGGTGCGGGTCACGGCCAATTTTTCTCAACGCATCATTTTTGGGTTTTTTCAAATCTAGAGGAGTGCACGGACATGAATGAACAAGGCTTGGTATTAGCACTGAACGACGAACAGATTC
>DASVVC010000040.1:0-13200 GCA_036386755.1 Telluria sp. | reverse complement strand
GGTTTGAGCGCCAGTTCGATCACCTGCAAGGCCAGCTGCGGCTGCGCATCCCCGCACATGAAAATATCGGCCGCCGCGAACCCGTACTCGGGCCACGTATGAATCGAAATATGCGACTCGGCCAGCAGCAGCACGCCGGTCACGCCCATCATGGCGCCGAAGCTGTGAAAATGACTGTGCAGGATGCGCGCCCCCGCCGCCTCGGCGCCCGCACGCAGCAGCGCATCGATCTCCGCGCTGACCGTCAGCAGCACCGGATCGACTCCATGAAAATCGGCCAGCAGATGGATTCCGGCCGGACGATGCGCACCAATGCTCACTTGTGTCCTCCGCCGGAACCGCCGCCGTAACTGCCGCCGCCGGAACTCCAGCTGCTGCCGCCACTGCTCCTGCCGCCCCAGTTGGAGGACGAATCGAACATCAAGACCCAGTTGATGAAGGTCGCTATCACGGTCACGCCGATGGCGTAGATGACGTTTTTCGTTCTCATTGCTGGTCCTTGTCAAGCCAGTCGCCGGGTTGCGTCAGCGTGACGATGAATATCATGGCGACAAGCAGGGTGAGTGCGGTCTCTCCGAAGTTGGCAATCAGCGGAATCAGATTCAGTCCAAGCAACCACCAGAAGAATTTTTGCAGGGTGCCCGACCCTTGCGGCTTGGTCTGCGTCTCATACGCTCCCTCGACCGTTTTCGGCGATATGCCGAACCAGGTCTTGATCTGGTCGAACGCCAGCCGGGTCGAGCGCGACCAGGTCATCTCTTCGCGCGTCGTCTCGGCCGCCAAGGTGCCGGACGTGTTCTCGTACTCGGTAACAAAGACCTGCTCGCCCACGCTCACGCGCCAGTTAAAGGCGCCCGCCGCCGCCACCACGGTGGCCAGGTAGCTGTCGCTCTTACCGTAATCCAGATTCTCGGCCCGGGCCACGTCGCCGGCCGCCGGATTCCACTGCGGCCAGCGGTGCATCACCTTGGCCTGGAACCAGCCGGCATTGGTTTCGACCAGCCAGAAAAAGCCGCCGCGCGCCGAAAACAGCAGGTACTCGGTCCATTTGCTCGCCCCTGTGCCGCTGGTGGCGCGCACCATGGCACCGATGACGGTGTGTTCGCTGCCGCGAATGTTCGCCGTGGCCCCGAGTTCGATCGTGGTGTGCATGGCCGCCATCTTTTCGCCCGCCGCCAGCACGCTCGCTTGAGGCCCCGATGCGTCCAGCTGCGCTTTGCAGGCGGGGCAAATCAGGGTCGTGGTAATGCCGGGCAGGTACTTGATCGCGCCGCCGCAGGACGGGCAGTCGAGCGCCGCGACCTTGCCGCGAAAGCGTCCCGCGCCGGCCTTGACCTGGTCCTCGTCGCGCAGCAGCTGGCAGCGCATCTCGTCGAGCGTGACGGCCACGCCGGCGTACACCAGCGGCACTTCGCCGTCGGTGTAGTCGAGCGTCACGAACGCCGCGCCGTTGCGCAGGTCCGCCACGCGAATGCGCCAGCCTTCGCCAATGCGGAACGGCAGCTCGCCCTGGCCGGCGATGCACTCGGCGCTGCGGATCTCGGCCGGCAGGAAGCTCTCGCCGTTGATGCTGACCGGCTGCGCGATCCTGAGCGTTTCGAACGCCGGCAGCTGCTCCTGCACCTTGCGTTCGCCCGTCATGGTGAACTGGCCCGACGAGTCGCCCAGCCAGCCGTTGCCGCCGTCCCCGTACAGCACATACCATTCGTTCCACATACCCTGCGCGTAGCGCAGCTGGATGCGCCCGATGACCGTGAAATTGCGTCCGCCGACGATCCCGCTGGTGCCGATCTGGATCGGTGAATAGTCTTCCAGCACCGACGACATGGTGCCCAGGTTCTTGACCGATTCGGCATCCTTGAGCAGGGTGGCGCGACAAAACTCGCACACCGCCATGACGGCGGCGTGCGACCTGAACTTGACTTCGGCGCCGCAGCTGGGGCAGGAAACGATATGCATAGGCAGCGGCTTAGCCGAGCAGTTTTTTCAGCAGCTCCGTCTTGGTGCTGTTGTAGTCGTCTTGCGAGATCAGGCCCTTGTCGAGCAGTCCCTTGAGTTTGATCAGGCGCTCCTCGATCGGATCGATTTGCGGCACGGGAGCCTGCAAGGGCGCGGTCGGCGCCGGCGGCACCTGCGGAATGATCGAGCCGCTCATGCCCTGCGCCATGGCGTGGCCCAGCATCGCGCCGGCGCCCAGGCCCGCGCCGATGCCGGCCAGACCGCCTTCGTTCTGGGCCGCCAGCGGAATGCTGCTGGCGACCTGGAACTGGGTGAAGCCGCCCATCTTCTCGCCCGACAGGCCGCCCTTCATGCCGGCCGAAATGCGTTCGTCGAGCGCGGCCTGCAGTTCTTCGGGCAGGCTGACGCTGGCGACGTTGAATTCGTCCAGTCCCACGCCGTAGCGCGCAAAGGCGGCGGCCAGGTCGCCCTTGACCTGCTGCGCCATCAGCGCCTGGTTGGCGGCCATGTCGAGGAAGGCGACCTTGGCGCTGCCCAGCGACGAGGCCATGGTGGCCATCAGGATGCCGCGCAGCTGGTCTTCGACGTCGTCGCGGGTGTAGACCTCGCGCGTGCCGCTGATTTCGGTGAAGAACAGGCGCGGGTCGGTCACGCGGTACGAATACATGCCGAAGGCGCGCACGCGGATCATGTCGAAGTCGGCGTCGCGGATCGTGATCGGCTGCGGCGTGCCCCATTTGCGGCCGGTCTGCACGCGGGTGCTGAAAAAATACACGTCCGACTTGAAGGGCGAATCGAAGAACTTGTCCCAGTTTTTCAGGTTGGTCAGCACCGGCAGCGTGTTGGTGGTGAGCTTGTGGGTGCCGGGACCGAAGACGTCGGCGATCTTGCCTTCGTTGACGAACAGCGCCATCTGCGAGTCGCGCACGTTGAGGATCGCGCCGTTCTGGATTTCGAAGTCCTGCATGGGAAAGCGCCATGCCAGTACGCCGTCGTTCTCTTCGTTCCATTGCAGGACGTCGATGAACTGTTTTCTGATGAATGAGCCAAGGGACATGTCGGTCTCCGGTAGGAATGCGTTGTTGAACGGGGGCGAGGAGGGCGGATCAGGACAGGGCGCCGGCGTTGACCAGGCCAATCGATACCGAGATGGCGCCGAGCAGGCCGCCAAAGGCCGAGTTGTCGGCCTCGATCTGGTCCTTCGACATTTTCAGCAGGCGCGTGGCGATGTTATAGGCCAGCACCTGGACCAGCATCGCGCCGGCCGCCCATTCGAGAAACTGGTAATAGTCGCGGGTATGCAGCAGGGCCGAGGCGATCGTCAGCGAAAAGCCGATCAGCGCTCCGCCCAGCGATAAAGCGGCCGCGTGGTTCCCGCCGCGGATCAGCGCCACTTCGTTAAAGGGCGTCAGGCGCGTATAAATGACAAAAAACGCCATCACCATGGCAACCGCTGTTGCAAGGTGGAGCAGATAGTTTAGGATGGCGGGCACGAAGTTTCCCCATGAAAGATGGTCATAATGGCAGCGCAGGACGATCTTAGAGCAAAAAACACGACATGACCAAACGAATTTTGATACTTTCCGTGTTCGTGGTCGCCTCCTGCGGGCTGGCCTACGAACTTATCGCAGGCGCCTTGTCCAGCTATCTGCTGGGCGATTCGATCCTCCAGTTCTCCACCATCATCGGCTGCTACCTGTTCGCGATGGGCGTGGGCGCGCACTTTTCCAAGTACGTGGCCGAAGAAGACGTGCTGTCGCGCTTCATCGATATCGAGCTGGCCGTGGGCCTGATCGGCGGCGTGTCGGCGGCGCTGCTGTTCATGACGTTTTCGTGGATGACGGCGCCGTTTCGCACCCTGTTGTATGTTCTGGTGTTCATGATCGGCGCGCTGGTCGGGATGGAAGTGCCGCTGGTGATGCGCGCCCTGAACGCGCGCGACACGGCCTTCAATGACCTGGTCAGCCGCGTGCTGACCTTCGATTATCTTGGCGCGCTGGCGGTGTCGCTGCTGTTCCCGCTGGTGCTGGCGCCCTACGTGGGACTGGTGCGCACCGGCTTTTTGTTCGGCATGCTCAATGTCGGCGTGGGCTTCTGGACCCTGTACGTGTTTCGCGCCGAACTGACCAACATCAGCGGCCGGGTGCTGCGCGCCTGCGCGGTGATGGCCGTGCTGGTGGCCGGTTTTGCGCTGTCGAACCGCATGGTGCAGTGGGGCGAGCATGGCCTGTTCGGCGACGACATCGTGTATTCGACCAGCACGCCGTACCAGCGCCTGGTCATCACGCGCTGGAAGGACGACATGCGCCTGTACATCAACGGCAACCTGCAGTTCTCTTCGCGCGACGAATACCGCTACCACGAAGCGCTGGTCCATCCGGCGCTGCAAGCCTTGCCATGGGCGCGCAGCGTGCTGGTGCTGGGCGGGGGCGACGGGCTGGCGCTGCGCGAGATCCTGCGCTATCCGAACATCTTGCAGGTCACCGTGGTCGACCTGGACCCGGCCATGACGCAGGCCTTCACCACCCGGCCCGAGCTGGTCAGGCTCAATGGCGGCGCGTTTTCGGACCCGCGCGTGAAAGTCGTCAACGCCGACGCTGCGATCTGGCTGCAGAACACGCGCGACATGTTCGACGCGGCGATCATCGACTTTCCCGATCCGTCCAGCTTCGCGCTCGGCAAGCTGTATTCGGTGCCGTTCTACGGCATGGTCAAAAAACACGTGGCGGCCAAGGGGCTGGTGGTGGTGCAATCGACCTCGCCGTTCTTTGCGCCGCACGCCTACTGGACCATCGACGCCACCTTGCGCGACGTCGGCATGCGCACCTGGCCGTACCACGCCTATGTGCCCTCGTTCGGCGAGTGGGGCTTCATCATGGCCTCGCCCGAGCAGGACTATGTGCCGCCGACCAGCTACCGGCTGCCGATGCGCTACCTGAACGAAGCGACCACGCGCGAGATGTTTGCTTTTCCGCCCGATATGCAGCGCCTGGAGATGGCCCCCAACCGGCTCAATACGCAGTCGCTGGTGCACGAGTTCGAGCAGGACTGGGGCAGGGTGATCCGCTGATGGACCGGCGCACCTTCCTGGCGCTGGCCGGCGGCGCGGGGGCGGCGGCAGTCAGCGCAGCGGGCTTGCGGCGCTGGCTGGAGATGACGCCGGCCGTGCATTATCCGGGCCGCGCGGAGGGCCACTTCCTGCGCGAGCGCGGCAAGCTGCCGCCGCCCGCTGAAGTCATCGAGACCGACATCGTCATCCTCGGCTCCGGCATCGCCGGCCTGACGGCGGCGTGGAAACTGGAGCGCGAAGGGCAGCGCAAGGTGCTGATGATTGACGGCCCGCAGCCGTTCGGGAACGCCGCCGGCGGGCATTTCGGCGAGCTGGCCTACCCGACCGGTGGTCACTACCTGCCGCTGCCGTCGCCCGAATCGGTGCACGTGCGCGAGATCCTGTTCGACCTTGGCATCATCGAGCGCGATCCGTACGGCGAAAAACCGTACTACGACGAGCGCGCCATCCTGCACGGCCCCGAAGAACGGTTGCTGTTCAACGGGCGCTGGCAGGAAGGCTTCATTCCGACCGAGGGCGTGAGCGCGCAGGAACTGGCCGAGCACAAACGCTTTTTCGCCGAAGTGGAGCGCCTGCGCAAGCTGCGCGGGAGCGACGGGCGGCGCGTGTTCGTGTTCCCGACCGTGAATTCGTCGCGCGACCCGGCCTTCGATGAACTCGACCGCATCACGCTCAAGGATTGGCTGGACCGGCAGGGCTACCGCTCGCCGACCCTGCACTGGTACCTGAACTACTGCTGCCGCGACGATTACGGCACCCGCTACGACAAGGTCTCGGCATGGGCCGGACTGCATTACTACTGCAGCCGCTGGGGGCAGGCGGCCAACGCCGGCAACGGCGCCTGGCTCACCTGGCCGGGCGGAATGCAGGTGGTGGCCGAGAAACTGGCCGCGGCGTCGAGCGTGCGCCGGCGCGCCGGCACCGCGGTCTCGCTCAAGCGCAGCGGGGGTGGCGTGGAAGCGCTGTGCTTTACCCTCGACGGCGGCGTGGCGCGCACGGTGCTGGTGCGCGCCCGCAAGGCGATCTGCGCGATGCCGCTGTACGTGGCCTCGCGCGTGGTGGACGATATCGGCGCCTACGGCTTCGACGCCAAGCGCCACACGCCGTCGTACGCGCCCTGGCTGGTGGCGAACTTCCTCATGAAGGACTTTCCGCGCGAACTGCCGCACGCGCCGCTGGCATGGGACAACGTGGTGTACCAGGAGCCGGGCCTGGGCTATGTGGTCTCGACCCACCAGGATATTCGCGTCGCGCCGCCCGCCAGGACCGTGTTTTCGGCCTATGTGGCGCTGTCGGACCGCACCCCCGAGGCGGCGCGCAAATGGATGATGAGCGCCAGCGGCGACGAACTGGTGGCGCTGGCCGGCGCCGACCTGGCCAGCGCTTACGGCTGGAAGTTCGCCGCCTGCGTGGAGCGGGTCGACATCACCCTGCGCGGGCACGCCATGGCGGCGCCGCTGCCGGGCTTTCGCAGCAACGCGGGCCTGAAAGCGCTGCGCGAAGCGGATGGGCCGATCGTGTTCGCGCACGCCGACCTGTCGGGCTTTTCGGTGTTCGAGGAAGCCGCGTGGTGGGGCGTGCAGGCCGCGCTGAAGGTGTTGAAGTAAGCGCTTAGCGGCTATCGGTACCTGGCGGCGATGCGCTGCCAGGCCGGATCGTCCTTGAGTTTTTTCAGCACCGGCGCGATTTGCTCGAAAGCGGCGGCGTGGCTGCGCGGCGCCAGCATGCGCCGTTCGGTGGGCGGGCTGGCCAGGATCGCCAGGTGCAGCTTCGTCGTCATGCCGTGCGCGCGCATGAAGTAGCGCGCCATCGATTCGGACACGATCACGCAGTCGACCCGGCCAAGCAGCAGCTTTTCGAGGTTCTTCTCGTCGCTCGGCCCTTCGCTGCGCACCATGCGCGAGCCGGCCAGCCAGGCGTCGATGCCGGGATAGTGGTAGCCCAGGGTGACGCCGACCGAGGCGCCCACCAGGCCGGCCGGGGCGTCCGGGGTGACCGGCTTTGCGGCCGGCGACACCAGCACGTAACGGTCGGTGGCGAAGGGCGCCGACCACAGATATTTTTTCTGCTCCGCGTCGTCGAACCATTCGGGCATCATGCCGATCACCATGCCGTCGATGCTGCCGTCTTCCAGCTTGACCTGCAGGCGCTTGCGCGGCATGTACTGGAGGCGGAAGCTGAGGGTGCCCAGCTTGCGCTGGTTCAGGTAGGCGATCAGGTCCGGGTACATGCCGCGCCCGTCGGCCAGCATCAGCGGCGCGAAACTGGCGCTGGTGTAGACGGTGACCACCTGGGCCGGTGCGCTCCTGGCCAGCAGCAGCGCGCACAGGACCATCAGCGCAAGGAACGGGTTTTTCATGATGCCGCCGCCGCTGCTGCTGCCGCTGCTCCTTCGTCGCGCCTGCCCGCATGCACTTCGGCGTCGAGCGTGGACAGGAACAGGTCGCGCTCGGCGTCGACGATGGCATCGACCCGGTCCTCGTCCATGCCGAGCGCTTCGAGCACGAAGGCGGACAGCTGCAGGCTCGCCTCCAGCGTCTCGGGCACGACGATGGTGGCGCCGGCGCGCTTGAGCGCGCGCGCATGCTGTTCGTCGCGCGAGCGTACCAGCAGCGGCACGTCGGGAAATTCGCGCCGGATGCCGCGCACCGCGTGCAGGGCCGACGCCGGATGGTCCATCGTCAGCACGATCGCCGGGGACTCGCCGGCATTCACATGGCGCAGCAGTTCGGCGCGCGCGGCGTTGCCGAAGTAGACCGGCAGGCCCTGGCCGTGCATCTTGGTGGCCAGGCGCGCATCGTTCTCGAAAGCGATGTAGCCGATGCCTTCGGCCGTGAGCAGCTTGGCCAGCTGCTGGCCGACGCGCCCGAAACCGGCGATGATGATGTGCCCACGCGCGGCGGCCAGCGCCGCCCGGTCGGGCGCGGCCGTTTGTTCGTCGCCGCGCGGTTCCCAGCGCGTGCCGATGTTGCGCCCCAGGCGCGCCAGCATCGGGGTGACGAACAGCGACAGGCCGACGGCCAGCATCACGCGCGCGCCCAGGTCGGCGTCGACGAGTTTGCTGGCGGTGGCGTAGCCGATCACGATGAAGGCGAATTCGCCGCCCTGGCCGAGCAGCAGGCCGCCTTCGACCGCGCGTCCCCAGCCGAGGCCCCCGGCGCGGAACAGCACTGCGATCACCAGCGCCTTGATGGCGATCAGGCCGAACACGGCCGCGGCCAGCCACAGCGGCGCATCGATGACCTGGCGCGCATCCATGCCCATGCCGACCGTCATGAAGAACAGGCCCATCAGCAAGCCCTTGAACGGTTCGACCATCAGTTCGACTTCGTGCTTGAATTCGGTTTCGGCCAGCAGCAGGCCGGCGATCAGGGCGCCGAGCGCCATCGACAGGCCGGCCGCCGCGCTCAGGCCGGCGATGCCGAGGGTCGTGAGCAGCACCAGCGCCATGAAGACGTCGGGCTGGCGATGCCGCGTGAAGATGCGGAACAAGGGGTGCACCAGGCGCCCGCCGACCAGGTAGATCAGGGCGATGGCCGCCGCCGCCTTGACCATGGTGATGGCCACCAGCGAGACGATGCCGTCGGACTCGCCCTTGGCCATGACGCCGATCAGGATCAGCAGTGGCACCACGGCCAGGTCTTGCAGCATCAGGATCGAAAAACCGGCCTGGCCGAGCGGGGTGTCGGTGCTGTGCTGTTCGGTCATCAGCTGCATGACCACGGCGGTCGACGAGAGCGAGAGCACCATGCCGAGGATGACCGCGCTCTCAAGCCGGTAGCCCAGCAGCCAGATGGCGCCGCCGAGCAGGACGGCGCTGATGCAGACCTGGGCCGTGCCGGCGCCGAACACCCAGCGCCGCAGTGCCCACAGGCGGGCGGCCGACAGTTCCAGGCCGATCATGAACATCAGGAACATCACGCCCAGTTCGGCCAGCGCGACCACGCCCTCGGCGCGCGGGAAGGTGAAGTAGGCCACCCACGGATGGCTGTCGGCGAACAGGCCCAGGCCGAACGGGCCGAGCAGGGCGCCCACGGCCAGGAAACCGAGCACCTGGTTGATGCGCAGGCGCTGCAAGGTGGGAATCAGGATGCCCGCCAGCGAGAGGAACAGGAGGATTTCCCGCAGGAAGGGGAAGGCGTGTTGCTCTTGCACGGGGTGGAGCCTGTCGTGTGGTTGGTCGCGCTTGCCATTCTATAACAGGGGTGGGACGTGGCAAACGTTTATGCTTGTGGCTGGGCCGCAACTGGGCACTCGCCTGGGGGGGCTGGCGCGGGTCGACCGATGTTGGTCGGCGGCGTTGGCTTGGCTTGCGTCCGCGCAAACGGTCAGCTATATCCATGAGGCAAGATGACGGACCTGCCGCCCCATCGGAGTTCGTGTATGAAGCCCTCGTTTTTTGCTGTCCGGACCAATTATCCCAGCCGCGCGTCCCTGGACCGCAGCGCGCTGTACAAGGCGATCGGCTGGGATGCCCTGATCGGCGTGACGGCCTACCAGAATACCTGCGCAACCCGCGTCAGCCTTGCGCTGGTGCGCTCGGGCATGCGCCTGCCCGGACGCCTGGCCATCCTCAAGGGCGAGTACAAGGGCAGCCTCATCGAACCCGGCCATGCACGCCTGTCGATCCTGCTGCAACGCCGCAACCTGCTGGGCCTGCCCGAGGTTCATCGCGGCGGCGAAGCGCGCCAGGCCATCGGCAAGCGCAGCGGGATCGTGTCGTTCTGGCGCATCCAGGACGACAACGGGCCGGACCAGGGCCATATCGACATCGTCTTTCCGGACCCGAATGCGGACGGCAGCCTCGCCTGCGGCACCCAGTGCTACTGGCAAGCCCGGGAAGTGTGGTTCTGGCCGCTGGATTGAGTGCCGCGCGCACCGGTTAATTAGTTCAGCTCGCTTGCTGGCGCCTCCCTGGCTTCGCCTGCTGGCGCGTGTCGGTGCAGTGGATCGGCAGCGCCAGCTCGACGCTCTCGCCACGCTCCTGCTCGCCGCGCGCGTGCAAAAAGCGCGTGAGCGCGTCGTCCAGTCCGGGCATCAGGATGCCGCGCTCCGTGTGCAGCGCGCTGTAGGCCGGGCGTGGCGCCAGGTAGCGGCAGGCGGCGCCCGGCTGCGCTTCGAGCCGGCTGGCGTCAACCCCGGCCTGCTGCGCCGCCTTGCTGGCCAGCTCCACCCAGGTCAGCGGATCGCCGTTGGTCAGGTGCCAGATCCCGCTTTCCTTGTCGATGGCCAGGTCGAGGCAGGCGTTGACCAGGTCGGGCACGTAGGTCGGCGTGACCGTGATGTCGCTGGCGGCCGCGAACGGGGCGCCGCCTTCCAGGCTGGTCAGGGCCTGGGTGACGAAATTGTGGCTGTCCCAGGGGCCGAAGAAGGAACTGGTGCGCACCACCAGCGCGCCCGGCTGCTGCTCGAGCACGGCCCGTTCGGCGGCGGCCTTGCTCTTGCCGTAGATGTTGATCGGCGTGACGTCGTCGCTTTCCATATACGGACGCTGCTGGCGGCCGTCGAACACCAGGTCGCTGGAAAACGTGGTCAGGTGCACCCCGTGGCGCGCACAGGCGGCGGCCAGGACCGCCGGGCCGGCGACGTTTTCGCGGAAACAGCGTTCGACATCGTTCTCGGCCTCGTCCACCCGCACGTAGCCGCTGGCGTTGACTACGGCCCAGGGCTGGTAGCGCTGCATGGCCTGCTCGACCGATGCCGGGTCGGCGATGTCCATCTCCTGGCGGCTGAGCAGGCGATAGGCCAGGTTGCGGCGCGCGCAGATGCGGGCAAAGGCGCGTCCCAGGGTGCCGGTGGCGCCGGTGATGAGGATCGGGGCCGATGCCGTGCCGACCAGGCTGTGGCCGTCCGCCGTGATCGAGGTCGGCGCCTCGGGCGTGGCCACGGGAGGGCACAGGCAGCGCCCGGCGCGGCGCCACCAGCCCTGGCCGCGCAGCACCGGATGCGTGGGCGCGCCCCCGGCGGCCAGTTCGCGCATCATGGCCGCCAGCGCCGTGGGACGCGGCAGCGGCGCGCGCACGTCGAACGGACCGGGTTCGTAATAGCCGCGGCAAGCCGTCACCAGGCAATTCCAGTCGAACGAGCCGAGCAGCGCCCAGACGGTGACGGCGCGCAGGTCGACGCCGTTGCGGCGCGCCTGCTGCCCGGCTTCCCACACTTCCAGCAGCCAGCGCAGCTGGTCTTCGCGGTTGGCATCGATGTGCGCTTCGGTCACCGCCAGCGGAATGCGGTAGCGGTCCCAGACTTCCTGCAGCAGGGGGCCGATGCCGGGCGTGGGCGTGGCCAGGGCGCGCGCGGTTTCGATGTCGGCGCAGGGCACGCCGTCGGCCTGGCCGCGATAATGCGCCGGATAGCGCTCGACCCGGTGGTCGAGCCAGCGCTCGCTGGTCACGTAGTAATTGACGCCGATGATGTCCGGCGGACAAGGATTGTCGCGGAACCAGAGCAGCTCGGCCGGGTCGGCTCCGTGCCTCATCATGTAGCTCCATAAGGCATGTTCGGGGTCGACCCTGCCGCACAACAGGTCCCAGGCCAGCCAGCGCCGCTCGTTGTAGAAGGTGGCGCAGCGGGCCATGTCGGGCGTGCTGTAGGTTTTGCCGAGGTCGTCGGTCTGCACCAGGCGCGCGTGCGGGTTGACCAGCCGGATCGCGCGCATGGCCAGCACGGTGGCGCGGCACTGGATCAGCAGCGCCTTCAGGAACGTGCTGTCGTCGCGGCCGTGGGGGTACCACAGGCCGTACAGGCCGGAAAAGCGCGCCGTCGTAAGCGGTTCGTTGACGGGGGTGTAGTCGTTGATCCACGGGTAGCGCGCGGCCACCGCGCCGGCGTACTCGGCCAGGCCGGTGGCGAACTCCGGGTCGGTCAGGCAGGTATGGCGCGGACCGCTGCCGTGGTGCACCAGCCCGGCGATGGGGGTGATGCCGGCCGCGCGCAGGGCGGTGAGGCGTTCGTCGGCCCAGGTCCAGTCGGCGCTGGCCAGACCGTCCGGCGCCACCCGTTCCCACAGCAGCGGGTAGCGGATCTTGCTGATCCCGAGTGAAGCAAAGCGCGCCACATCGTCGGCGCGGCCATGGTGTCCATTCCTTTCTATCTGGCTGAAGTAATTGTCTTGCACACGGTTGACCGTGCATTCGAGCCCGCCCCAGAGGGCGAGCGGCTGGCGTGCTGCTTCGCTGTCAGTTGTCTGCATAGGTTCACTCGTAACATTTAAGCAATTTTAGAAATTAGATACACAGCAGGGCGGAAAAGTTCAGTTTGTTCTTCGGTCCTGCGCAAAGATGACAAAAAACAGGGAGAAATTTCTAGCGAGCAGGAAATTTTTGTTAGTGGTGTGTAAAGATGATATGGATCAATGATATGATCCGCTATCAATTACGTAACAACAATTTCCTTCAAGATAATAGTTAAGGTATTCATGACATCCACAGCACTCCTGAGCGGCTTGTTTGCCGCCGCCCTCTTCGCCAGCGGCGCAGCCCACGCGGAACTGGTCACCAACGGCAGCTTCGAAGCCAACAAGCCGTCCACCTCGTGGCAGCAATTCAACGCCGTCAACGGCTGGACTTCCAGCAACGGCGTTTTCGAAATCCAAAAGGGTGCCAAGCAGGGCGGCATCGCCGGCTTCAATCCGTACGCAGCCAATGGCCGCCAGTACCTTGAACTGAACAGTACGGGCTTGAGCTCGGTATGGCAAATGATCAACACCTCGGAAGCGGGCCTGTACTCGGTATCGTTCGCCTTCTCGGGCCGTCCCGACACCGCCGGCGGCGCCAACAGCGCGATGAATGTGTACTGGGGCGACACCAAGCTCAACGATTCGCTGCTGATGGGTGGCACCCACGGCCAGTGGAGCTTCTTCAGCATCACCGACCTGGTCGCCACCAGCGCGCTGACCAAGCTGCGTTTCGAATCGGTCGGCCCGACCTCGTCGCCAACCTACGGTTCGTACCTCGACGCCGTGTCGGTCGAAGTAACGCCGGTACCTGAGCCGGAAACCTACGCCCTGTTCCTGCTGGGCCTGGCAGTCGTCGGTTTCACCACCCGCCGCAACAAAAAAGCCTGAGTTTCGCTCGCAACGCCGATCCGGGCAACAGCCTGGACCGGCGTTACGCTCTGAAGCCACACGGCACTGAACCGGGGTCTGACCTCTGATTCGAAACGTTTCGAAT
>DASVVC010000039.1:0-13266 GCA_036386755.1 Telluria sp. | reverse complement strand
GAAGTTTATGCGATGTGCTACAACCGATGGGACGACCGCGGCGGCAAACCGGCGATCAACTCGTCAAGCACGGCCCTGGCGCGGAACAAAGCCATGCTGCGACGAGGAATATGATCCCACGAAACTAAACACCTAGTGAGCGCCGGACATCGCGACCACGTTGTATCAACCCTGCGCTCTCAACCGCTGCAGATGAACTGACGGTGGAAAGCGTCCCTTGTAGTTTATCAGGCAAAGCGCCAGCCAAAGCGATAGAGCAATGAACGGCCATCCCGAACGCAAAGCATAAAAATTTAATAAGCTGGCTCATTTTCAAACCCAATTTTTTCGCTATCACCTCACTATTTGCCACAGAACTCATGAAGGGATCAAACGCGATTCTTTTTTTTGGGATTCTCCTTGCTTACTCAACATTTCTTTCCTGCGATCCTTTTCGATCAATTTCTATTTGGCTGGTGATTCTTCGGGTTTCCGGCGACAGTGCCAATAGACGCATTTTGACGAGGAACCGTTTCGTCTAATTTGCGTTGACGCTTAATCTACGGATGACACCTTGAGGAGTTCGCCCCTCTGGCTCAGCCTGGAGACTCATTGTACCCAGCAGTCCGCGAGCGACGGTGCAGTCGAGAAACCCGCAACGAAAGTTACGCTCACGCTTTACTCCAGCCAAAACAGACGATAGCTTCGTTTCCGCATCGATACCCACACCATCGACTTCCAGATACCCTCTAAATGGATGATGGGGCATCCAGTTTACAACTGGTGAAGCCGGGGTGCCGTCAGGCTTTTCGGTACCCATATCCATCCACCAGTTATCGTCAAAGCTCAGATGAACTGCAAGTTGAATGACCCCGTCCTTCTTCCCTCCCTCAGTGAGAAGCTGGATGCCCAGGCTATCCCAGACACACATCACAGGTACCGGCTTCTCATCGCTGCAGCGCGGCTTTCCCTTCAAAACATCTTTCCATCGCTTCATGCTATCACCAAGGCGCAAGTGAGTATGATCAAAATCAATGCCTGTCGCGGTAAGCAGTAGCTTTGGAGTTTTTTTCAAATCGACTTTTTGCACGGGTTGATTTCGGATTCCTAAGGACCGCAGGACGTCGCGACCGCGTTGTATCAACCCTTCACTCTCAACTGCCGCAGATGAGCTGACGGTTGAAAACATCCCTTGTGGTTGATCGGGCAAAGCGCCGGCCAAAGCCAATGACCACTGAACTGCCATCCCGAGTGCAAAGCATAAAAATTTAGCAGGGACACTCATTTTCGCACCTGATTTTTTTTGTCATCACCGAATAGTTCTTCGTAATACTTATTTATGTAGTCATGCGTATCTTTTTTGGTTTTGTGAAGTTGTTCAAGAGCCTCCTCGGCTTGCTTCCGGTGCGCCTTTTCGATTGCTTCCCATTCGGTCGCAGATTCGCCGCGCTTGACCTGGGCCGGATACTTGCTGGCCCATCTCGCAACGATGCTATCCTGCCAGGTCGAATCGAATGGATGCGCCAGAAAATTGCCCGCGATTTCAGCTGGATCGGAAGTAGCCTTACCGCCCCACCACCGTTCAGCCATCGCGACTCCCACTTCTTTTACAGCAAACATGGCCAATGTGACAGCCAAGGTATGAAATGGATGGTCATCGTGATCTTTGGACAGTTGTGAATGCGTCGGGTCGGTCGATCCGTTCTTGTTCGGATCCCCGGCTCTGGCCACCTGCGCATCATCGACACTGTTACCGACAAGATGAATCAAAGTGGAATAGACAAAGTTGTACCCGTTCATGGGAGTACGAAGCGTGTAATGGCTCACGCGATCGACGAATTTCTTCACTCCGTTCCTGCAGACGGCCTCCCGGAATCTCAAGAACGCTTCATAGTCCTTCAGGTTATCCGGATTACTATGCTCGCCCATCAGGATCAGCGCAACCCTGTCAGTCGGCGTCCGGCCGCAACGCTCGTTGTCGTCTTCTTTAAACTCCCACTCCACTTTAAACGCAAGCTCAGCAACCATACCGGCCATGCTGGCAACGACGTCGTCCGAGTCGAACATGCCCGTCACGACCGGGAGCGGATGTTTTCCCCCGGGACTTGGGGATGTCCAGGGCAACACGTCAACATGGCCAACTTTACGCAAACTCAACTCGAGAAAATTGCTGTGTGAAAAATAATCCTCGAGTACGTGCAGGGCAGCCCCAAAGTGGCGGAATCCGTCAGGGGTCGGCCCAGCCGCTGCGGCCTTCCTCAGCTCACTTTTCATATACTCGCGAGAAACAGCGATATAGCTTTTCATGGACGTCGCTGGATCGACAGCAACCTCTTGCTTAGTCGCACGAGGCGGGAAGTCGGGATCGAGAGTTTTGGGATCGACCGCCGGCCTGTTGTTGGTCGGATTATCGATGTGTTCAACCGGCCGATACACACCGAGCCGTTCAGGAGTGACCTTGTACAAAGCGCGCTCATGCGGTTTCGTAACGAACGTCACCTCGGCAAAAATGTCAATAATTTTCGTCAATTCAATGCGCGAAATGGCCTTGGGGAAATCCTTTGGCGCTCCCGCCTTTCGGATGATCGCCGGGTCGATCATTTGGGAATAATCGCGCAGCCAGTTACCAAAGTAAATTTGCCTCAACACTTCATCGTTTTGAAACTTCAGCGAACTACTACGCAATGCTAGTTCAATTGATCGATGCCCGAACGACGTACCTGGTTTTTTCTTTTTATCCCCCATGCCGGCAACAAAGTACTCCAGGTCAGCTTCCTTGCCTTCGATACTCTGGGCATGTGCGTCCTGCCCCGCCTTGATCAGCTTGCGTATCTCGTTGTAGCGCACCTTGAGCGGGCCACTGAACGTGGGCGAGGTATACGTCGCATACGTCGTTTCCGAAGTGTCGCCAAAATCGAAATGCGCGATGGTGTATGCATAGCGCGCACCCTCTTCCCCTTCGCTGTCGAGTTCCAGGGTCGAGCTGCCGTCCGGGTTCTTATCGGCCAAGTCAACCCGCAGCACGACGTCGATGTAGTGTCCGAACTCGTGCATGAGTGCCGTTAGCAGGTCCCAGGATTCTTCCCTGCCTTTTGCGGCGCGGTCGGCCGCCGCCTGGTGGACGAAAATGGTGCGCTTCTTGTTGTCGAACCATGCCGGGTAATGCCCGCCGTTGACCAAGACCAGTTTGGGGCGCGCAATCGTTCCATTGCGCAAACCATCGTACAGCTTGAAGTAGGTATGGGCAGGAATATCGAAGCCAAAAATCGGCAGCAGTGCTGAAACAAACTCCAGCCGGGTGCAACGTTGCGCCAGCCTCGTCAGCTGATCATAGGCGAATGGGCTCTCAAGCGTACTGCCGGTAGTTTCCTTGATTTCGGCCACCGGCATGACCGGCAGTGGATACCCTCCGCCCCCCGGCCCGTCGAAGGTCTTAATCCCCGCCAGCACCAGGATCGTGCCCGGGCAACCGATCGAGATGCCGCCGCCCGCAATTGTGATATTCGCCCCGCCGCCGGTCGACAGGCTGATGCTGTTGGGCGAGGCCCAGTCGATGTGCGCGTTGGCGCTGACCACATTCACATCGGCCAGTGCCTGGATCTTGATGGTGTCCGACTGCGCCTGGATGTCGACCGGGTCTTTCCCAGCGATCAGTTGCAGGCCCACGTTGTCCTTGCCCGGCTCGACCGCGCCGCCCAGCATACCGATGGCTTGCCGGCTATGGATGCGCAATTGTCCTTCGGTTACGAACTGGCTGTCCTGCCCGCTCATTATGGTGATCGTTTCGCCGCTGTTAAACTGCAAATGGTTGCTCGCGTTCACGCCCAGCCCGCCGCGCGCCGCGATCGCGATCACCGGATCGGTCGCGTGCGGCAGCTTGTCGGGGTCCGGCTTGGTCTGCTTGGCGGCGGCATCGTCTTTGGCGGCGTTCAGGCTGGCGTTGCTGACCATACCCGAGACCGCCTTGAGGATGGCTTTGAGCGGGGCTGCCTTCTCATCCAGCAGGCTTTGGTCCTTGCGGTCCGGCCCCAGGTGCGTGGCGAACTCCACCGTCTTGTGTTCCTGGGCCGCCTTGCTGAAGGTTTCACCCAGCAACACCGCGTGCTTGAGCATGGCGATGCCGGCGCCGTTGTCGCCGGCCGGGTCGCGCGCCTCCATTGCGTGCGCCAGACGGTAGCTCGACACCAGCAAGCCGGCGCCGCCTCGCACCGCGCCATAGGCGTCGGTACGCAGTTCCGCGCCGACCCCGCGCAGGCTGCCGCGGAAATTGTCGGCATGGTGGACCAGATGACCCAAGGTCAGCTCAGTGCCGGCATGGCTGGCCTTGAGCTGTACCCGGCCTTGCGCGTCAGTATCGTCGAACAGCAACTGGTTATAGCCGCTAGCGCCGAATTCCTTGGTTCGAATGCCCCACTGGGCCGCACTGTTGCGGTGCCCGGCGCCGGTATTGGACGCGCCATGCCACACTGGACTGTTGCCGCCAGCCAGGTTGCCCTGGTCGGACGTGGCATGGTCGTGCGCTGGCTCAAAGCGCCCCTTGGCATCCTCGCCGTCGCGCCGCCCGCCCGGGGTCGGGAGGATGCCGCCCTCGCCCTGGCCGTTATACAGCGCGCCGACGATCAACGGCCGGTCGATATCGTTTTCGATGAACTGGACCAACACTTCCTGCCCGATGCGCGGCAGGAACTGGCTACCCATGCCGCCCACGGCCGAGCGCTGCGCAACTCGTACCCAGCAATTGGCGTTGGCATCCTCCTGCCAGTGATAGCGGATCCGCACGCGGCCGTAGCGGTCGCAGTACAGTTCGTCGCCGTCTTGCGCCATGCCACCGCCGTCCGGGCCGATCACGATGGCGCTCTGGGCGCCCGCCGCGGTTGGCTTGGGATGGGTACGGCCATCGCTGCCCTCGAGTTGCGGGCGCCACACGAGGTCGCTGACGACAGCTTCGAAGTAATTTGCGTAGCCCGACTTGCGTGCCTCGGCAATGACCAGCGCAAAGTCGTCGGGCTGGAGGTGGACGCTCTCTTGCAGCAGTTCGGGAATCGGGCCGAACAGTTCAGCGAGCGCTTGCACGGCGGGCGACGGCAGGTTGTTTACGCCCGCGCTGACCACGCGCAGCATGGTGTAGGCCGGAATCTCATCGCCGTGCAGCTGTAGCGGCCCGTTGAGGATGGTCATGCGGGTGCCGGCGCGCAGGGTGCGCACGGTCGAGCGGCCGCGCCATAGCTGACTGCGCGCCTCGCGCGCCTGCATCTGCAAGGTGGCGTAACGCCGTGCCTGTTCATAGTTGGTGTAGGAATACTGGCCGGGGATGTCGTAGCTTTCCAGGACCGGTAATTTGCTGCCGACGAACAGACCCGACGGGACACTGGCGCTGACCGCCCGCTTGGCCTTGTAATCGTAGCTGAGCACGGTCGAAAGCGAGACCGCGACCTTGCGCTGCGCCTGCAGCGCCTGCACCGTGTCGTCCTGCTCGCGCGCGCGCGCGCCGTGAAAGCGCACGCCATTGCCGGCCGCGCTGCGTTCGTCGTCGGGCACCGCGCTCAGCTGGGTGCTGTCGGCAAACAGCACCATGCCGGGACCGTCTTCGGTCTGCTCGAAGCGCCAGCTCAAGCCTTCTTCGCTGAGCAGGCGCTCGACGAAGGCCAGGTCGGTTTCGCGGTACTGGCAGCAATAGCTGCGCGGCACGGCTTGGTCCATGTAGGGCGCGCTTTCCTCGCTCCAGCGCCAGCGCGCCAGCGGCACGTAGGATTCGAAGACGGCGTCGACGATTTCGACCACGCTCTTGTCTTGCCACACGCGGCTGTTGCGCACCTGGCTCAGGCGAAACATCCAGGGCGACATGCGCACGCGGTAGCGTGCCAGCCCGCCTTCGCTGCCGAGCATGGCCGCTTCGCTGATCTCGCCGGCGAACACGGTGCGGCTGCCGTCGGCCAGGGTGACGTCGAGACTGGCCGCCTGCCCCAGCAGCAACGCCAGGTCCAGGTGCGCATCGGTCGAGACCACGATGATGTCGCGCCCGCCGATGCCTTGCAGCGCATCGTCGGCGGCAAACGCTTCGACCAGCAAGCCGCCGGAGCCGAGGTCGATCTTGCCGTCGCCGATGGTCAGGCCGTACAGGCGCGTATCGCTGGAAAACAGGGCCAGCGCGGCGGTCACTTTTTCAACCAGCACGGAACGATCGAATCCCGCCATCTCAGTACCCTGCCCGGCTGGACTGTGCGCAACGGTCGACGCCGCAACCAGGCACAAGGCGCCCTCTGGAAATCGGATGGATGGTGAAACGCATGGTATTCCTTACAAATCGGTACGGCCTGGCGGCCTGGAGGGCAAGCAATTTTGTCAAAATAACACGCCATGATACGCTAGTTTACGGTCTTACAACCTCGGCCGGAGCCCGGGCAGTCCCCGCCCCGGACCCGTTGCCGGGCAATCCATTTGCATCGAGCGCGGAAAAATCCAGCCGAAGTCAGTCGGCCGCCTTGTTGGGAAGCCGCGCCTTGCACTCGGCCTCATTGCGGGCACTGCCCGCGCACAAACGAACCCGGCACTGCTCGGCCTGGGCCGCGTTGAGCTGCCTGCACTGCTTGAGGGAGGTCGGCGCGCTGGCGTTCGATGCGGTGCGCTGATTGCCTTCGCGCTCCTTGGAGTGGGCCACCAGCGCCGCCAGCAGGCTCGCATCGTCGGACTTCGCATCGGCCTTGCCGCCCGCCTTGGCCAGCACTTTCGGTGCGCCCTCCTTGGCCGGCAGCGGCGCCTTTTTCTCGCCGGCCCGGACCGGCGCCGCCGCCACGGCCGGGGTGGCGCCACGCGCCTTGGGCGCGGCCGGCTTCGCGTCGGCCGGCGCACTGGCGAGCAATTTGCTCAATTCTTCCTCGGGCGACTTGGGCACGGGCTCGGACGGGGCGTTGAGCATGTCTTTCAGCGACGGGCCCTTGCCGGGGGCCGCGACCGGCGGCGCGGCGGCCTGGTCGAGAATGGCGGCGGCCGGCACGTCCGGCTCCGCCGGCTCCAGTTGCTTGACCGCCTCCCCTTGCTTGACCGGTTCCACGTGCCTGATCGGTTCGAGTTGCCTGGCAGGCGTGACGGCCTGGCTCGCAACCACGTCCGCCACCGCGGCACGCTCGTCGGCGCCACTCGATTGTCCACCGTCGATGGCCCACCACAGGCCGGCGCCGACGCACAGAGTTGCCACGGCGGCGCTGCCGGCAAGCCACCCCGCCTTGCTGCGCTTGGCCTGGCTGGCGCGCAGGGTCGCTTGCTCGGCCGCGTCGGCCGCCTTGCGTGCTTCGGCACTTGCGCGCGCTGCCTCTGCTTGTTGCTCTGAAGAAAGTAAACTGGGCCGGCTTGAGGCTGGTGCCGGCTGGTCATCACGATGTTGCAATGGGCGCTCCTTGTTGATTTCTACATAACTTTACGCTATTCAAAAAAAACGTGAAGGTTTTTTAACATGTCAACAGTGCGTTTACGCACACAAAAGAGTGCCGAACCAATTATCAAATTGCTAGAACAGTAAGATATACTTCCAAGCAATCCTTTGTGTCAGTATCGCACTTTTTGTTTTGAATGTCTCGATGAGGTCCCCGTGCTGTTCCTTGCAGTCGCCCTGTACTTCCTGCTTGCCTGCCTGATCAGCTTCCTGGTGCTGTTTCCGGCTGGGCGCGCCTTTGCGGTGCACACGCTCGCACGCATCAGCGCGCGCGTGCGTGGCTGGTTCGGACAGGTATCGCGCGCCAAAGGACAAAGTGTTGCGGCAATACGACACAGCAGTGGCGAATCGGCACGCGAAGCCAGCCAGTTTTTTCGCCGCCACTACCTGCTGGTGATCGGTGCGCTGGTACTGTTGGCGGTCCCGCCCCTGATCGCCCTGTTCAGCGGCGGCAGCACCCTGGGCGGCTTCGAGGAGTCCACGCGCGAGGTCGATACCCAGGTTGCCGAACTGCTCGAAGGGGAAAACCTGGTGCCGCCGGCGCCGCTGCCGCCGATGCTGTTCGCTACCGTGGAAGTGGAGCAAGAGCGCCCGATGATCGTCTCGGCCAGCCGCGACTGGTCAATGATGAATCCGGCATACACGCAGCGCCTGCTTCAAGCGTTTAAAATAATGAAAGAACGGCACGGTTATGATATGGCAATCCTGGAAGGCTACCGCAGCCCGGAACGCCAGAACAAGCTGGCCGCGATGGGCTCGTCCGTGACCAACGCGGCCGCCTTCCAGAGCTGGCACCAGTACGGGCTGGCGGCGGACTGTGCATTCGTGCGCAACGGTAAAATTGTGATTTCGGAAAAAGATCCCTGGGCCATGCGCGGCTACGAGCTGTACGGCGAAGTGGCCGAGTCGCTCGGCCTGACCTGGGGCGGACGCTGGAAAATGATGGACTTCGGGCATACCGAACTGCGCCTGCCCGGCGTCATGAAGCGCCGCTGATGCGGGTGGCAGGAAAATGACAGGACACGGCAGGACATGGCAGTAGCCGGCCGCGGCCGGCATTCGACAGACAATTGTGGAGACAGCGTGGGAAAACCTTTTATCCGTTTCAAAGACAAGCACACCCATGGCGGCAAGGTCATCGAGGGCGCGCCGACCAGCTTCGTGCTGGGCCTGCCGATCGCGCGTAAATTCGACAAGATCACCTGCCCGATCCATGGCGACGGCTTCATCGCCACCGGCGACGACAGCCTGATCGTGGACGGACGCCCGGTCGCGCGCCTGGGCGACAAGACCAGTTGCGGCGCCAAGCTGATCAACAGCCAGGGCATCACGGTGGATCTGCTCTGATGGCGCTGCATGCTTTCTTCGCGCCGGCGGCGTGCGCCTGATGGGCACCGTGATGAAGCGCTCCCTGCTGGTGCTGCTGGTGTTCGGCCTGGCCTGGGGCGGCGCCATCCTGTACTGGCAAGGCAGCAGCCGCGCGCCCGACAGCACCGACCTGCTGCTGTACCTGCTGGTGCTGCCGCTGGCCATCCTGCTGTTGCTCTGGCTCGGCAAATTTTTGATTGGCATGCTGGCCGCCGCGCCGGCGATTGCCGTGGCAGCGGCCGACGCGCCGCCGCCCGCACCGCCACCGCCGGCCCCCGTGCCGCCGCTGGGCGTGCTGGCCAGCGCGCTGCGCGTGCCGTTCGGCGCCTCGGCTAAGGAGCTGGCCGAGGCGCTGGCCGAGCAGAAGGTGCGCCCGGCGCTCGACCCGGCCCTGGTCGACGAGGATGGCTTTCCGGTCATGAGCGCGCGCGTGGACGACGCCGACGACCCCGGCGTGCAGGACGACATGCAAGCCTGGCTGCCGCACAACGGTTTCCCAGTGCTGCAATACAACGACGAGCAATGGCGCGCCCTGACCCTGGCCAGCGCCGTGACGCGCGAACTGGCCGAGCAGGTGGCGCTGCACCGCGCACTGGGTCCCGTCCCTGCGCCGGCCGCCGCGCCCGCCACCCCGCCGCTGCCGCCGCTGCCGACCTTGCAATTGCTGATGCTGTGGCAGGCCGGCTGGCACCAGGACCAGCGCAGCGCCGCCGGCCAATGGCTCGCGCACCTGGTGGCGCAGGCCGGCTGGCCGCGCGAGCGCATCGCGCTCGACCCGGAACTGGCGGGCGATCCTTCCGTGGCAACCCCGGCCGCCCTGGTGCAGCGCCTGGCGCGCCAGAGCGCCGACGGCCACCCGGTGCTGGCCCTGGTGGTGGCCTGCGCCTCGCACATCGGCGACGCGAGCGTGGCGCGCTGGGCCGGCCAGAACAGCTTGCTGACCGCGAAACAGGGCCAGGGCCGGCTGCCCGGCGAAGGCGCGGCCGCCCTGCTGCTGGCCGACCCGGTGCAGGCGGCCCTGATCGACGGCAAGGCCCCGGTCCAGCTGCTCAGCGCCGAAGGCCAGCGCGACGCCTCGGCCGACAGCGCCAGGCGCGCCGATGCGTCCGTCTTGCGCACCTTGTCCGAGCAAGTGCTGGCGCGCGCCGCCAGCGCGGCCGCCGAGGTCAAGCTGATCGTGGCCGACACTGGCAACCGCACCACCCGCGTGATGGAGGCGATGAGCCTGGCCGGCGCCCTGCTGCCGGAGCTCGACGGCGACGACGAGCTGCTGCAGGTCGGCAGCGCCAGCGGCACCTGCGGCGCGGTGCCCTTCTTGGCGGCGCTGGCCGTGGCCGCGCAGCAAGCCGCGAAACTGAATGCCCCTGTACTATGCCTGAGCAATGAAGATCCATTCCGTCGCTGCGCCGCCCTGGTCCGGCCCGCGACGGTCCTGTCGTAAACGTTTTCTAAACTGAGTTTCTGATAATGATGCAATCAATCTGGCAGTTCCTGACGAGCCGTCGCACCCTGATCGTCGTGGGGTGGCTGGCGTTTGCCGCCATCTTGCTGATCGGGGCGGCGGTGCTGGACCTCCCCATCGAATACGCGTTCGCCGTGCTCGGGGTGGCCCTGTTCTTCGGCTTGCTGGTCTGGCTGTGGCGCCGCCACAAGCGAAAGCAGGCCGCCGGCAATCTGGGCGAGATGCTCGAACAGCAGGTGAGCCACTCGCCGGTGCGCGCCGACCCGGCCCAGCGCCAGGAACACGAAACCATCAAGAAACGCATGCTCGATGCGATCGCCACTATCAAGGGTTCCAAGCTGGGCCAGCTGTCCGGCGACGCCGCCCTGTATGAATTGCCGTGGTACATGGTCATCGGCAATCCGGCGGCCGGCAAGAGTACCGCGATCGCCAGTTCCGGCCTGCAGTTCCCGTTCGCCGACAGCAAGATCGTCCAGGGCGTGGGCGGCACCCGCAACTGCGACTGGTTCTTCACCACCGACGGCATCCTGCTCGACACCGCCGGGCGTTACTCGGTGGTCGACGAAGACCGTACCGAGTGGTTCGGCTTTTTGTCGCTGCTGAAGAAATACCGTAAAAAAGCCCCGATCAACGGCATCATCATTGCCGTCAGCGTGGCCGAATTGACCGGCAACCGTCCCGAGTTCGCCATCAACCTGGCCAAGAACCTGCGCATGCGCGTGCAGGAACTGACCGAACGCCTCGAAGTGCACGCGCCGGTGTACGTGGTCTTTACCAAGGCCGACCTGATCGCCGGCTTTAACGAATTTTTCCAGGATACCGAACGCGCCGAACGCGACCGCGTCTGGGGCGCCACCCTGCCCTACAGCCACACCACCGGCAGCGAAAAAGCGCTGGCCCAGTTCGACGCCCGCTTCGACGAGCTGTACGACGGCCTGAAAGACATGAGCGCTGCCAACATGGCGCTGCAGTGGCGCGAGCGCATGCCGCCGGGCGTATTCACCTTCCCGCTCGAGTTTTCCACCATCAAGCAGCCGCTGCGCACCTTCATCGCCACCCTGTTCGAGGAAAATCCGTTCCAGTTCAAGCCGGTGTTCCGCGGCTTTTACTTCACCAGCGCGCTGCAGGAAGGCGAATCGATTTCGGCTTCCTCGCAGCACGTGGCGCAACTGTTCGACATCAAGCTGCAGCCGCAGCACCACGCCGAAACCCAGACCCAGAGCGGCTTCTTCCTGCTCAACCTGTTCCGCAACGTGATCTTCGCCGACAAGGACCTGGTCGCCCAGTACGCCAGCCCGAACAAGACGCGCATGCGCTACGCCGCCTTCTTCCTGGCCACCGCCATGGTCGGCCTGACCCTGGGCGGCTGGAGCTGGTCGTACATGAGCAACCGCAAGCTGGTGGAGAATGTCCAGGCCGACCTCGACCAGGTGGTCAAGATCCAGGCCAACAAGATCGACCTGCAATCGCGCTTCGAAGCGCTGCAGATCTTGCAGGACCGCATCGAACAGCTGGAAAAATACCGCGACGACCGTCCGCTCTCGCTCAGCCTCGGCCTGTACCAGGGCGAGATGCTCGAACGCAAACTGCGTGAAGAATACTTCAGCGGCGTGCGCGAGATCATGCTCAAGCCGGTAACCGCCTCGCTCGAAACCTTCCTCGCCGAAGTCAACGCCAACGCCGCCCAGCTGCAAGCCGGCGTCAAGCCGGTCGCGCCCGACGCGCCGGGCGGCGCCACCGTGGTTCCGGCCACGCCTGGCGCGGCCACGCCCGCGCTAGCGGCGGCGCCAGCGCCGGTGGCAGTGCCCGCGGCCGTGCCGGCCAGCACCCAGTTCAAGGATTCCTCGCCCACCAGCACCCAGGACGGCTACAACGCCCTCAAGACTTACCTGATGCTGGCCGACAAATCGCGCTTCGAAGGCGGCCACCTGAACGACCAGCTGACCCGTTTCTGGCGCGGCTGGTTGGATGCCAACCGCGGTGCCATGCCGCGCGAGCAGATGATCCGCAGCGCCGAGCGCACCATCGCCTTTTACCTGGCGCAGATGCAAGACGTGTCCTGGCCGCAGATCGAAAACAAGCTGGCCCTGGTCGACCAGACCCGCGACACCCTGCGCCTGGTGGTGCGCGGCATGCCGGCGCGCGAACGCGTGTATGCCGACGTCAAGGCGCGCGCCGCCACCCGCTTCCCGTCGATGACGGTGGGCCGCATCGTCGGCGAACAGGACAAGGACCTGGTGCTGGGCAGCTACGCGGTGCCGGGCAGCTTCACGCGCGAAGCCTGGGAAGGCTACGTGCAGGCCGCCTTCAAGGATGCCGCCAACAAGGAACTGCAAAGCGCCGACTGGGTGCTGCGCACCGCCTCGACCAACGACCTGACCCTCGAAGGCAGCCCGGAGCAGATCCAGAAGGCCCTGGTCGAGATGTACAAGAACGACTACGCCAAGGAATGGCAAAAGTTCGTCCAGGGCGTGACCATCCGCGACCTGCACGGCTTCGAAGCGGCGGTCGTGGCCATGAACCGCTTGGGCGACCCGCAATCGTCGCCGATCCACAAGCTGATCACCACCGTGGCCGAGCAGACCTCGTGGGATAACCCGACCCTGGCCGACGCGGGTCTTGCCAGCGCCAAGCGCGACCTGATGACCTGGTTCCGCGAAGTGATCCTGCGCCGCAAGCCGTCGCAGATCAACGTCAACGTGCAGGGCAACCAGGCGGCCGTCAATCCGGCCAACCTGCCGCTCGGCCCGATCGGGCGCGAGTTCTCGGGCGTGGCGCGCCTGGTGGTGCTCAAGGACAAGGATGCCTCGCTGATGCGCGGCTACATGGAGCACCTGTCGAAACTGCGCAGCCGCTTTAACACCATCAAGAACCAGGGCGACCCGGGTCCGGGCGCCAAGCAGCTGATGCAGCAGACGCTCGACGGCAGCGGCTCGGAACTGGCCGATGCGCTCAAGTATGTGGACGAGCAGATGCTGACCGGCATGAGCGACATCCAGAAGCAGGCGATCCGCCCGATCCTGGTGCG
>DASVVC010000038.1:0-36397 GCA_036386755.1 Telluria sp. | reverse complement strand
CGTTGCCACCGCGCGGTGGCATCATCTTGAAGCCGTTCATCGCGCTGGCGTACAGCACGTCGGCGCCCTTGGCGATGCGCGGCGTCCAGGATGGCTTGTCGCCCAGTTTCGGCGCGCCCATGATCGCTGCGGCGTGGCAGGAGGCGCACGAGGCGGTGTAGATTTTTTCGCCGGCGGCCAGCACGTCGGCGCTGGGAGCGGCCGGCGCCGCTGATGCCGGCGCCACAGGCGCGGGAGCGGGAGCGGGAGTGATTGCGACTGCGGGCGCGGGGGCGTCCGCAGTGGCGGGCGCCGGCGCCTTGTCGCCGCAAGCGGCCAGCGCCGCAACCATCAGCAGGGAAAGCAAGGTCGTGTTTTTCATGATGTTCTTCCAGTCGTTAAAAAAAGCGGACAATCAATGGCGCATGTCGCCGGCGGCGTGGCCCGTGTCGAGCATGGCCGCGGTAATCTGGCTGTAGGGCAGCACCTTGCCGCCCTCGGCCTTGGCAAAGGCGGCCGCCTGGGCGGGGTCCGAGAAAGAACCGAAGGTCGGCCCCATCGAGCCCTGCTTCTTGCTGCCGACCACGTACAGCGCATCCTTGGCGGCGATCCAGTGCCCGCTCGGCTTGTCCCACGCCGTCTTGCCCATGTCCTGCACGAAGGCGCCGGCGACGCGCCGCTTGTGCTCCGGCGCCAGCAGCACCGTAAACAATTCCATCAGGTCGCAGTAGTAATCGGCCTTGCCCTCGGCATACTGGATCTGCGCCTTGGGCCCGGGAAAGTCGAGCAGCACCATGCCGTCGAGCGCGCAGGCAGTGTCACTGCCGGGCTCCTGGGCGGTAGCGGTCAGGGCTTGCTCGCTGCACGCGGCCAGCAGGCCGGCGGCGGCCAGCGCCGCCAGCAGGCGGCTCATCTTGAAGGACATTTGAAACTCCAGTTCGCAAGTAAAAAGGGAATCAAGACCCACGCGGCCATGATCGCCAGCAGCGCGAGCGGGTCGGTCAGGCCGCCCGGCATGACGGTGGCCAGTCCGTACAGGCTCTGCGCCTGTTCCGAACTGAAAATATTAAGCAGGCGGAATACGTCGGCGGGATTGAGCATCAGCAGCGCCGCAAAAGCATTGCTGCTCAGGCGGCCCTGGCTGAGCACCAGCGCGCCCATCAGCAGAAGGTCGAAGATCAGCACGAAAAAGAACCACAGGCCGATCGCCACGCCGCTGGCGCGCACGCGATCGATCGCGACCACCGACACCAGCATCGAGATGCTGAGAAAAGCCATGCCCATCAGGATGGCGCTGCCAACAAAACCCGCGTAGTGATAGCCGTCGCGCACGGTCAGTTCGGCCGCCAGCGGCAGCAGGCCGGCGCCAAAGCCCAGTACGGTGGAGCTGGCCAGCGCAGCAGCCAGGCCGCAATATTTGCCCAGCAAAATCTCGAAACGGGTGATCGGCATCGACAGCATCAGTTCCAGCGACCCGCGCTCGCGCTCGCCGACGATGGCGTCGTAGCCCAGGATCAGCGCGATCAGCGGCACCAGGTAAATCACCAGGCTGACCAGGCTGGCGACCGTGACGTCGATGCTGCGAAAGCCGACCTCGCCCTGCTGCGACGCGCCGAAGTACGCGATCGCCAGCGCGAACAGGGCGAAGATGACGGCCACCGCCACCACCCAGCGGTTGCGGATGCGGTCGCGAAATTCCTTGGCGGCGATCACGCGCACCTGGCCCCACTCAATGTGTGCGTGCATGGTGGCCTCCATAACCGAGGAACAGGTCTTCCAGCGAGGGTTCGCGGATGGTCACGTCCAGCAGCATCGGGGCCAGCGCGGCGAGCACTGGGGCCTTCTGCGCGGCGGCGCAGGCGATGCTGGCGCGGTCGCCATCGACGATGATCGTCAAGCCCGCCAGATGCGCCAGCGCTGCGCCGGCCTTGTCAACGCAGCCGGGCAAAAGCTGCGCCTCGATATGCGACGGCAGCACCTGGCGCGCGCGCAATTCGGCCAACGTACCGAGCGCAGACACCTTGCCGGCATCGAGGATGACGAGGCGGTCGACCCGGTCCTGGATCTCGGCCAGGATGTGCGAGGTGATCACGATGGTGGCGCCGCGCCCTTGCGCCTCGCGCAGGATGGTGTAGAAATCGGCGATGCCTTCCGGGTCGAGGCCGTTGGTCGGCTCGTCGAGGAAGATCAGCGCCGGGTCGCCCAGCAGCACTTGCGCAAAGCCGAGCCGCTGGCGCATGCCTTTGGAATAGGTATGCAGGCGGCGCCCGGAGGCGTCGGCCAGGCCCACCCGGCGCAGCACCCGGCCGCATTCGGCGCGTGCCACCTGCTTGAGGTCGGCGAACAGTTGCAGCACTTCCAGGCCGGTCAGGTTGTCGTAGCTGACAAAGCTTTCCGGCAGATAGCCGATGCGGCGCCGTACCTGGCGAAACTGCGCGCTGTTGGTCGCCACCCCGCCGACCTTCACCACGCCGGCGCTGGCCGGCAGCAGGCCGAGCATCAGCTTGAACAAGGTGCTCTTGCCGGCGCCGTTATGCCCGATCAGGCCGAACATCTCGCCCTGCCCGATGTTCAGGGACACATTGCGGATCGCCTCGACCGGGCCGAACGATTTGCTCACGGCGTCGAGTTCAATGGACATGTTTGTCATTCCAACGTTGCCATTCAGGATTGTTGGGCCGCATGCGCGGATGCTTGTCGACCACGCTGGGCGCGCGCAGCACGGGAAACTGGCGCGCCACGAAGCGCAAGGTGCTCACCGACGGGCTGGTGAGCAGCAGCTTGACCAGCGGGTATTGCCAGTTGAGGCGGTCGACCATGTCGCTCGCTTCGTAGGGCACGTCGCCGGCGCCGTCGCCGCCCTGGTCCCAGCCGTTGTAGCCGCTCCAGTAGTTGCCGCGCGTACGGCCCCATTCGACGTCGCGCGCGGCCACGAACTTGACCGCTTCCTCGTTGCCGATGAAGTCGTTGCCGTCGACCGTGTTGTTGGACGACCCAGCCGACAGGTGCACGCCGGTGCGGTTGTTGATGACCACGTTGTTGCGCAGCACGTTGTACTCGGCGTCGTAGATGAAAAAGCCGCGCCCGTTGGCCGCGACCACATTGTTTTCGATCACCGAATCCTGGATGGTGCGCAGCATGATGCCGTGGTCCTCGTTACCCCAGGCGATGTTGTTACGCACCACCAGGTTGCGCACTTCCATCAACGCCAGCCCGCCGCGATTCTGGTAGGACTCATTGTTTTCCCACGTGCTGTGGTTGGTATTCATGTAGTGGGTGCCGTAGCGCAGGTGGTGGATCTTGTTGCCGCGAAACAGCGCGTGGCGCGACAGGTCCACATAGATGCCGTCACGCGCGTAGCTGATGTTGTTGTCGATCACGTCCACATGGGCGCTGTTGTAGACCTGGATGCCGTTGCCGCGCGCGGCAGATTGCAGGTCGCGCTTGCCGGTGATGGTGTTGCCGGTCAGGGTGGAATGGTCCGATTTGTCCAGGAAGACGCCGAACAGCGTGTAGCTGAGCACGCAGTTGCGCAGCAAAAAACGGTCCGAGCCCGACACCACATGCACGCCGGCGTTCTGCCGGTCCAGGTCGGCCCCGCTGTCGCGCAGGATCAGGCCGTCGATGGTGACATCGCTGCTCGTTACCCGGATCACGTCGCCGCTGTTACCAGCGCTAATCGTCGGGCGCTGCTGGCCGCGCAGGGTGAGCGGCTTGTCGATCAGCAGGCGTTCGTTGTAGAGCCCGCGCGCGACCAGGATGGTGTCGCCCGCGTTGGCAGCGCGCACGGCGGCGCCGATCGACTCGCCGGCGCGCACCTGCAGCACGGCGGCGCTTGCCGCGCCGGTGCACAGGGCCAGTACCGCAGCGCAGGCGGCACGGGCCATCACGGCTGCTCCTCGGAAGCCGAGGCCGCCTTGGCCTTGAGCGCGCCCCGCACCGAATCGAGCGAAATAAAATAGCCGGCCGCATTGATGGGCGTGAGCGCATCGCCATTCTTCTCGCGCAGCTTGCGCTCCTTGACCAGCGGCGGACAGGCATGGTCGTCGTAGTACAGGATCATGCAGTCGAGGCAGAGCATGCACTCCATCTGGTCGATGCGGCCGGCGCTGTCGATCGCATGCGAGCCGCAGCCGGCCGCGCAGGCGTGGCAAGTCTGGCATTCCGCCTTGCGCTTGAGCCCGAACAGGCGGAACTTGCCGGGAATGGCCAGCCCGGCCCCGAGCGGGCACAGGTATTTGCAATACGGCCGCTCGCTCAGGAAAGACCAGCCGACAATCGCGCCGATAAAGACCCAGAACGGCCAGGTACGGTTCCATACGCCGACGATGAAGGTGGTCTTGAACGGCTCGACCTCGGCTAGCCGCTCGGCCATTTCCATCGAATAGAACGACACTCCCAGCAGAACGACGAAGATCGCGTATTTGAGCCACTTGAGCTTGTCGTGCAGGGGTTTGGGCAGCAGCTTCTGGAAGCGCCCCAGCCCAACCGCCTTGCCAATGCTCAGCGCCAGTTGCTGCAGGGAGCCGAACGGGCACAGCCAACCGCAAAACACGCCCCTGCCCCACACCAGCACGCTGACGATGATGAACCACCAGAACAGGAAGATGAACGGGTCGGACAGGAACAGTTCCCATTTCCATTGATGAATCAGCGAATGAAACCAGGTCAGCACCTGGGTGATACTCGGTTGTGCCTTGAGGTAAAAGCCGAGGAACACCACGCTGACCAGCCACAGCACGTGGCGCGGGCGCTCGATCCACGGCTTGTGCTTGCGCTTCGACGCCCGCACCAGCTTGTCGCGCTGCGAGTACATAACTGCCGTAAAGGCCAGCACCAGCAGGAACAGCGCGATCTGGATGGTCTTGCTCTTCCAGATAGCGCGCCAGGCCGCTTGCGGCTGGACGATGTGCGGGCGCCCGCCTTCCAGGTAACGCGCCGGCAGCCAATATGGCGCGTTGAAGTGGACGAAGGTCTTGGCGCCGCTCTGCGGGTCCGCCTTGTTGGCCAGGAACGTCAACTGCCACGGCCAGGCCGGGTTGAAATTGGCCGTGCGCACGATGAACACGGCCGACTCGGTAAACGCCGGCGCGCCGCTCGCCTGCACGCCGTACAGGTTCAGGTAATCGGTATCGCGGAAGGTAAAGCTTTGCGGGTCCTGGCGCACCTGGATGCGGTCGTAGATGCCGCCGCGCACGAATCCCGAGCCCTTGAACGAGGCTTCGCCATTGGCGATGATGAAAATGGCCTGCTCGTCCGGCTTAAGGTCGGCCATCAGGCGTGTGTACACGGACTCGCCCAGCAGGCTGATGCCCACCGTCGGCACGTTCAGGTGGCCGAAATACATGTCGATGTAAGAGGCGTCGCCAGCCAGGCCGACGTCCTTGCGCTGCAAGGGGAAATGCACCACGCTGCCTTCGTCCAGCAATTGCTGCCAGCTCAGGCGCTCATTCAGCGGTGTGTAGCGCGGCGCAGGCCGCACTTCGCCCTTGAAGATACCAACCTGGCGCCCTATCTCGTAAGCGCTGCGCGAAATGACCTGGTTTTCGGCGATGACCGTGACGGTGGCGCCGCTGATCGCGTCCAGCCCGACGGTGCCGCTGGCCTCGTCGCCATGGCCGATTTCGAGCTTGGCGTCGCCCGACTTGCCGATGTACTGGTGAATGAACTTGAGCAGGGTCGATTCGTCGATTCCCGCAAGCAAAATGGGTTCGGAGTGCTTGAGTACGCGCACCCCGGTGATGATGCCGCGCGTATCCATGCCGATCAGGGTGACGATGGGTTTGCCGGAATACGCGGGAATGTCGACCACATCGGTCGACAGGAACACATAGCCGACCACGCGCTCGGTCTTGTCCGCCGCCACGGCGACGGCTTCGACATAGCTGGGCCGGCCCTTGCGCAGCGAGAACTTGCTCGCCTGCGGCATCACGTCGCGGCATGGCGCCTCGGCGCACAGGTCGGGGCCGTGCAGCAGTTGCTGCGACAGCTCGGCCGAGTAGACCGAGGCGCGCGCCGGCCCTGCCGCCAGCAACAGCGATATCGACAGCAGCAGGCCGAACAGACGCAGGATGACGTTCACGGCGCGCATCGGTGGCAAGGCTTACGCTTCGACCAGCACGCGGCTGCGCATTTCCAGGTGCAGCGCGTGGCAGAAGTGGGTGCAGTACATCCAGTACGCCCCTGCCCGGTCGGCCTTGAAGGTCACCGACTTGGTTTCCTGCGGATTGACGATGAAGTTGATGTTGTACGTCGGAATGGCGCAACCGTGGGTCAGGTCTTCCACCTTGTCGTAGTTAGTCAGGGTCAAGGTCACCTCGTCACCCACCTTGAGCTTAATGACCGGCATGCTGAACGCGGGCGCCTGCGACATCAGGCGCACCTGCACCTTGTTGCCCTTGCGCTCGATGCCGGCGTTTTCCGGCGTGACCGCGTTGGGGAAGTCCGTCATGGTGTGGATCTGGCGCGTCTTGACCACATCGCGGCGCACGATGATGCCGTCGTGCGGTTCCGGGTACGCGGTGTGGTCGGCCATCAGGCTCATCTTGGCGCCGCTGATGTCGATCAGCTGCTCCGTCTCGCAGTGCAGCGGCCCGACCGGCAGGAAGCGGTCTTTCGAGAACTTGTTGCCCGAGTTGAAATACTTGCCATCCGCTTCCTTGGTTTCGCCCATGGAGGCGTAGCCGTGGCCGGGCTGGTAATGCACGTCGATGCGGTCGAGCACCACCTTGGCGGCCTTGTCGCCCTTGAACTGGGCAATCGCGGCCTCCACGTTCCACTTGACGACGGCGCTGTCGAGAAACAGCGAGGTAAAGGCATTGCCCTTGCCGTCGAACGCGGTGTGCAAGGGTCCCAGGCCCAGTTCCGGCTCGGCCACCACGCAATCGCGCGGCAATTTGACTTCGCCGCCGAACCAGCCGAGCACTTTGGTCAGTTCGATCACGGTCGCGGTCGGCGACAACTTGCCGGCGCACACGAAATACTTGCCGTCCGGACTGGCGTTGACGCCGTGCGGGTTCTTACCGACCGGAACGTAACAGGTCAGCGCGGTGGCGGCGTCGGCATTGGCGGCCTTGCGCCCATCGACCACCGGCACCTTGGATGCGCCGATGGTGGTCGCCTTGCCATCCTTGATGGCTTGCTCGATGCGCGCCACGTTGAAGAAAATGCAGGCGTCACGTTCGGCCGACATCATGCCCGCCAGGTCGGCGCCGCCCTCGGTATTGTACTGGGTGGCGGCGGCCAGCTTGCCGTCGTAGGACGACGCGACCAGCTCCATGTTGCCGTCGATACGGCACTGCCAGCGCACTTCCATGCTGGCCGCGTCGACGCAGGTGAACAGGCAGCCCCACTTGGCCGGATCGTCCAGGTCGCGCCCGTCGTTCGGCAGCGGCATGTGGAATTCGGTGCCGCAGAACACGCGGGTGGTGTAGTTGATGGCGGCGTCGACCGGGTCGCGCTTGTCCGGGAAAATGCCGTGAAAGCCCATCACGTTCGGCAGGCTGGTGATCTTGTCGCACTCCATCGTATCCATGCGGATGCGGGCCAGGCGCGCGTTGATCTTGTCGTTGACGAACAGCCAGCGGCTGTCGTAGGTGCCGTCCTTGTAGCTGCCGTGCACGTGGTGGGTGTCGCCGGTGGTGTACAGCAGGGTGCCGTCGGGCTTGGTGCCGATGATTGCCTTCGATTCGTTGGTGATGCCCCAGCCGACCATGCAATCGGTATTGAAGACCGGGATGCGCTTCAGGGTGCGGCCCGACGGCAGGCCGAGCACGCGCACTTCGCCGCCGTGGCCGGCGCTGATGAACGCGTAGTAGGTGTCGAGCTGGCCAGGTTTGATGTGTTCGCCGGTGTCGGCGGCCTTGGCGGGCACGGCGGCCTTGCCTGGCGCGGCTTCTTCCTTGCATCCCGTCAGTCCGATGGTGGCGCCTGCGGTGGCCAGGCCCGCCAGGGCGCTCTTGCCGAGAAAATCGCGGCGGCTGCCGACAGGGGCGGGGCTGGTCGTTGCTGGGCTGTTCTTCTTCATGTTTGTACTCTCCGGTTCTGGTTCAATCGCTGGTTCGCGTCGACCTCGGGGACAGCTATGCCGACTGAATAAGTGTAAAGACCGGACTCGGCAATTCCTATGAGCAGGAAGGTCGATCGGGAAGGGAAAAAGGCGTAGGCGCAGTACGCCGTCGTGCGTATGGCGTGCGTGAGCGGAAAGGCGTAGGAACGAAAAAAAAGCCCGCCGGTGGTCGCCGGCGGGCTGTTGGTGCGCCTGATCGCTTACATTTTGACTGTCAGCGCGCGGCCGTCATAGCTGACCTCTTTGTCGGCTTTGTCGAAGTCGCCCGAACTCGATACGCCGGCCTTGATGAAGCGCACCTTGAACTGGCGCTTGGCGACCATGCCCTTGTACTGGCCGGTGCGCGCGCCAATGGTCACGGTTTGGGTAGCGTCGTCGTAACTGAGCGGAATGCGACTGAACTCCCCTCGGGTGTAGGCGTTGGTCACGCCGTCATCCTCGTACAGGCTGAATTTGCCGTCGGCGCCCGTGTAGACGTTGAGCGTGATCGGCGCGTCCGGTTTTTCATCCACGTACTGGGTCACGGGCCCCATCGGCAGGATCGCACCGGCCTTGACCAGCAGCGGCATGCGCGCCGCCGGTGCAGCCATCGTCACCGACTTGCCGCCCTGGTACAGCGCGCCGGTATAGAAGTCGTACCAGCTCGCTCCCTTCGGCATGTACACGCTGCGCTCGCGCGCGCCGTACACGTGCACCGGCGCTACCATGATGTTGTGCCCGAACAGGTACTGGTCCTTGATGTCCTTGACCTGTTCATCCTTCGGAAAATCCATCACCAGCCCGCGCATCACGGTGCCCGAGTGGTAGTAGATATCCGAGGCGGTCGCGTAAATGTAGGGCATCAAGCGATAGCGCAATTTGAGGTACCAGACCATCGAATCCTGCATCTCCGAGCCTTCCGGCGCGATGTTGTAGATTTCGCGCTTGACCACTTCGCCGTGGGAGCGGAACAGCGGCGTAAAGGCGCCGAACTGGAACCAGCGCAAATTCAACTCCTGCCATTCCTTCATGTCTTCCGGATTGACGGCGGCGGTGCCGGTGCTGCGGTTTTCCTGGGCCGAGCCGACGTCGCCGCTCTGGAAGCGTACTTCCTGCGCGTAGCCGCCGATATCGTGGGTCCAGTTCGGAATGCCCGACATCGAAAAATTCACGCCCGCCGAAATCTGGTCGTACAGGTTATTCCAGCGCCCTACCGTGTCGCCGCTCCACACCGCCACCGCGTTGCGCTGGATGCCGGCAAAGCCGGAGCGCGACAAAATCAGCTGGCGCGTGTCGGGCTGGTCGCGATTGAGCCCCTCGATCAGCGCCTGGGTATGCGGCATGCTGTAGGTGTTATACGTGATCTCGCCGGCGCCATGCACGGTCGGCCCGATCAGCTTCTTGAAGTCTTCCGGACGGGTATTGGACAGCACATCCGGCTCGCTGTTATCCATCCACCACGAGTCGAACCCCAGGCCTCCGAGCTTGGTTTTGATCTGGCGATAATAGATATCGCGCGCTTCCTGCGTGTACGGATCGTAGTGGGCGTTCTTGTAGCCGGGGCCGACCCAGTCAAGATCGCCGTTTTCGACGTTCTTGGTCCACATGTGGCCCTTGGCTGCCAACTCCTTGTAGTTATCGGTATCGGCGTAGAACTTGCCCCAGATGGACAGCATCACGCGCACGTTGTTCTTGTGGATCTCGTCGACCATGCCTTTCGGGTCGGGGAAGCGGGTCTTGTCGAAATCGTGCGAACCCCAGCCGTTTTCGGGCCAGTAGAACCAGTCCTGCACGATGTTATCCAGCGGCCAGCCGCGCTTGCGGTATTCGCGCACCGCGCCAACGATCTGCTCCTGCGTTTCGTAGCGCTGGCGCGACTGCCAGTAACCGTAAGCCCATTTCGGCATCATCGGAGCCTGCCCGGTCAGGTGGCGGTAGCCGGCAATCACGCTGTCCATGTTGTCGGCGTTGATGACGTAGTAATTGACCGCTTGCGCGATCTCGGACGAAAACGTCAGCGAATGACGTTCGGCCTGCGGCAGGGGATCGTTATGCGTGATGCCGATCATGCCGCCGGTCGGCTTCCATTCCAGGTGCAGCTTGACCGGCTTGTTGGCCGCGAACCTGACCTCGAAATTGTGGTACCACGGGTTCCAGCCCTGGCGCCAGACGTCCAGCACCTGCTTGCCGTCCAGGCTCAGGGTCGCGTAATCGGACGAATAGAGCTGCATCTTGTGCACGCCGGCCTTGGCCGAACTGAGGGTTGCGTCCCACACGACCTTGACGTCCTTCAGGTCCTTGAGCGGACCGAGTTCCTTGGGCCAGTGTTCGGCCACGTCCTTGAGGTATTTGTAGTCGATATCGGTTTCGTGGCGTGTCAATACCAGCTTGTCGCCAACGTAGTAGCGCGCGGTCAGGCCGCCGGCCTTGCCGCTGGCGTCCACCAGTTTCAGGTCGCGCTTCATCGGCCCGTACGGCTTGGGGTCGCCGAAGCGCGAGATCGAATTGTTATCCCACAGGACGCCGTAGTTTTTGTCGGAGATCACGAACGGCACCGCGACGTCCATATTGTGCTGCGCCAGCAGGACGTCTTCGCCATTCATGTTCATCTGGGCGTTCTGGTGCTGGCCCAGACCATAGTAGGCGTCCTTCAGGCCCGGGTTGAAACCCTGCTTGATCGCCAAGAACGGCTTGCCGTCGACCTTGATGGGCGTGAGGCTCTCGGACGACTGGGTGAGGAAGACTTGACCTTTAGCGTTATAGAACTTCACCAAGCCGGTTTTGAGCGACACCTTCGCCGAGAGTTTGCCCGCGTTGAGCGTCACCACATCCTTGCCGGCATCGCTGACCGTAAACGCGCAGGCGCACGGTTTGGCCACCGTCATCATCGATGGCGTCAGTTCCTTGCCCGGCTGATCGAGCTTGACGACGTGGATGATGTTCTCGCTCATCACCTCAAGGCGGACTTCCTTCGCGGCGCCCTGGTCGGGTTTGACCACCACGCCGCTGCCGGTTTTTTCGAACGTGCCCGCCAGGGCGTGGCTTGACGCCATCAGTGCCAGGCAGGACGCGGTTCCCACCAATGATTTAAGACGCATGCTGTGATCTCCAATAGTTATAGTAGGTGCCGCTTCAGTAGGTGCCGATTCTGATTTTGAGGACGATGGGCTTGGCCGGCAGGTTGATGCCGTAGTCGACCTGATCGCCATTCCAGTTGCGCTCCATGATCCATTTGCCGTTGGCGTCGAAACTACCCTCCTCCACCCGCGCCAGCATGGTCGGCTTGCCCTCGTTGCTGCCGGCGCCTTTCAACCGCAGGCGCACCTGCTGGCCGACGACGATGAATTCGTTCTCGCCGATCTGGGCGATCGCCACGCCGCCGCTCGGGTTCTCGGTGCCGGCCGGTTCATCCTTGATCTCCGGGTTCCACGCTTTTTCGCCGAAGCGCCACTGGCGAAACGACACCGTGGCCTTCCAGTTTTTCATGGCGATGGTTTGCTCGGTGCGCTCGTCGGTCTCCGCCACGCCGTAGGTGCGGCCTTCGAACGCCCATCTGGCCCACTGCCGCTCCATCGGCCGGAACACGGCGAAGATGGATCCGAACGGTTCGACCATCGCCTTGTCGGTCAGCTTGGAGCCGAGCGGGAAATTGCTGTAGTCGGCGTAGTCGATGCCGAACGGCGCAAACCCCAGCGCGCCGCGCCCCAGTACCTGGTAGGTGTAGCGCGCATAGGTGGCGGCGTTACCGAGTTCCGGCACCATCAGCGGATTGTCCGGGCGCTGGAAGCGCTCCAGCGTTGCGGTGAACTTGGCCGACTGCGGCATGTAGATATCGGGCGCGGCAAAGTCGATCGCCGGTGCGGCCGCCTTGTAGATGTCGATCACATCGTACGTCGGCCCGCCGCTGGCAAAATTGCCCTTCCACGGCGCCAGCGGTTCGAGCGGATCGCGCAGCGCGTTGTTGACGTACATGGGCAGGTTGTAGACCGCGCGCCCGGCCCTGGCGATATCGCCGATATAACTGGCAATCGCCCAGGTGTGGAAATACTGCTCCGCGTAGTCGCCATACACCTCGGTCCAGGTGCCGCTGGCCGCCAGCTTCACCGGCGACTTCTGGCGCTCCAGCACCGCTTGCGGCACCGGCTGCGCAAACGCCGCCTGCGCCTTCGGTCCGTAATCGCGCACCAGGCCATAGGTGCCGACTTCGTTCTGCACCTGCATCATGATGACGGTGCGATGGGCTTCGTCGATCTTTTTGATGTGGCTCATCAGCGCCACAAATGCCTTCTTGTCGGCCGTGCGCGTCGCTTCCCCGAACGGCGACATGCAGTAATTGAGCTTGCCGTCCTTGTCCACCATGCGCGGGAAGCGCTGGTTGTCGAACTTGACCCATTCCGGGCTGTATTGCGGATTGGTGTTCTTCCAGGTGGCGAACCAGAGCAGCACCAGGCGCACCTTGTTCTTGCGCGCCTCGGCCACCAGCGTATCGACATAGCTGAAATCGAACTTGCCTTCGACCGGCTCGATCTGCTCCCACGCCACCGGAATTTCGAGCGTGTTGGCGTGCATGTCCTTGACTGCCGGCCAGACCTTCTTCAACGCCGCGGGATAGTTGCTCGAATTGTGCGCCTGCGCGCCGAGCATGACGAACGGCGCGCCATCGACCATGAGCGCGTGGCGGCCATCCTTTTGCACCAGCTGCGGCAGCGGTGGCGCCGCCGCCGCGCCGGTGGCCGCCACGGCAAGCGCGGCGGCGAGCAAGCGGTTCACGTGGCGCGCCATCAGAAGCTGTAGCGCATCTGCGCCGTGTAGCGTGGACCGGTGACGAACCAGGCGCGCCCCTTGGTGCCGATTTCCTGGTCCATCTCCTGCTTGAACTTCACATCGTTGATGTTCTGCGCTTCCATCCCGAACGACAGGCGCTCGGTGATCTTGTAGAAAATCGACGCATCGAGCTGGCCGTACGGCGCCGCCCACGTAGGCAAGCCGTAGCTCACATTATGCTGGCCGACGGTCGGGCTGGCCGGATTGGCATCAAGGCCGTCGTCGCCCTTGGTGCCGTTCACGTTCACGCCCTGCAGGCTGCGCGAACGCCAGTTGTAGGCGAGGCGCGACGACAGCGGGCCTTTGTCGTACATCAGCGCCAGGTTGTACGACCGGCGCGACTGGTTATACAGCGGCAGGTTGCCGAAGGCGCGGCCGTTGGTGTCGCAGCCGTTCATGTTCAGGTTCAGGTTGGCCGCGCCATTGCCGGCGCCGCCGGTGCAGTATTGCTGGAACACCGACGAATACATGGTCTTCTTGCCGTCGACGAAGGTGAAGTTGGCCTGCATGCCAAGGCCCGACAGCCATTGCGGCAAATTGTCGAAATACTGCTGGTACGCGACTTCGAAGCCGCGCGCCCGGCCCTTGGCGCCGTTGATCGGCGCGGTGACGGTAAAGTCCTTCATGGCGCCGTTCACGTCGGGCAGCTGGAAGTTGTAGCTCTGGTCGACGATGATGTCCTTGAGCTGCTTGTTGAACACAGCGAAGGTGAGCGAGCCGGCCGGCGCGAAATACCATTCGGCCGTCAGGTCCACCTGGCGCGAGGTGACCGGCTTGAGCGCAGGATTGCCGGAACCTTCGCCAGTCAAGGTCACGCGGTTGACATGCACGATGTGGGCAGCGTCGTCGGAGGTGGTGTTCACATCCTGCGACAGCGACGTATAGGCCTGCAATTGCGAGAAGTCGGGGCGCGACAGGGCCGAGCTGACGGCCAGGCGAAACTGCAGCTTCTCGCTCGCCTTCATGCGCAGGTTCAGGCTTGGCAGCACGTTGCTGTACGAGTTGCTGTAGTCCTGGGAGCGCGAGAAGGTGGGGATATTCGGAATGGCAGGACCCGTGGTCTGGTAACCCTCCGGGATGGTCGGACGGGTGTAGCTGAACACTGTGTAGCCGCTCGCCTTCATGTCGGTCTTCACGTAGCGCAGGCCGATATTGCCATCGATCGGCATCGGCAAATCGTCAAAGCCGAAGCGCACCTGGGTGTAGAGCGCGCCGGTTTTTTCGGTCTGCTCGTTCGAGCCCGCCGGTTCGGCGCCGTAGGAGGCCGCTTTCCACGGCGCGCAGTCGGGCGTGGCGCCGCTGGCGGCGGCGTGTTCGTTACACAAAATATCGTGGTACTTGTGCAGTCCAGCGTAGCTGTCCGGGTAACCGGTTGCCAGTGATGTATTGGGCACCACAAGCGACGGCACCGACGCTTTCCCGCCAAAGAAGTTGTTGAAGTTGTGAACCCGCGTATTGCCGGAAAAGCGCGGATCGCCCAGTGACGCCAGTTGACCGATATTCCAGCCCAGTTGCCACGGCTGCGAAATGGCCACCCAGTTGTAGTCCGGATTGGTCTTTTCGGTGACCGCGTCACGCTTGGTCAGGCGCACGCCGAAGCGGATATCGCGCATCACCTTGTGATCGAAATCGTACTGGGCGTCGCCCTTCCATGCGGTGCCCTTGGCCTTACTGCGGTCCGCGTGCTCCTGGGTGAAGGCCCAGTAATAGTTATTCGGATTGGCCAGGTAGGCCAGGTCGGCGCCGTCGAAAATCAGGTTGGGCGTGCCGCCGCCCAGGTCCAGCTGCTGCTTGGGCATCTGCACGCCGGTAGCGACCGTCGAATCGAGGTTCGCCGTCTTGGCGCGGATGCTTTGCAGGTCCGACTTGAAGGTCCAGCTGCTGGTCGGGCGCCATACCAGGTTCCACGACACGTCAGTGGTATCGGACTTGCGGTTCGCGATGCGCGTGTCGCCCCCGTAGTTGATGCCTTTATCGGCCGGGTCGGTCAGGGTGCCGCTGACGAATGCGCCCTTGTCGTCGTAGCTTGCGCCGGGACCGACCAGGATGTTGTAGGGGTTCGATGCGGCAAAGATGGCCTGTTCGTCCCAGTCCATCTTGTAGCGCGATTTGAAGAACGTCAGCGAGGTATTGATGTCGCGGTTGGGGCGCCATTGCAGTGCACCGTAGGCGCCTTCGCGCTGGCGGTCGAAATTGAGCGTGCGCCAGGATGCCCCCTTCGGTATCCAGACGGTTTTGCCGGGGACGACATCGGTGCGTGGAAAATACGGATCGACCTGCAAGGCGTCGGTGCGGGTCGCGCTTTCGGAATAGGCCAGGTCGACCAGCACGCCGACTTCGCCGATGCTGGTCTTCCAGCGGTTCGAAAACAGGCCGGAGGCCGACGGCGAGCTGCGGCCCTTTTTCAGTGCGGAGTACGTGGTCTGCCCCGACAGCGCCACCTTCATGCCCTTGTAGTCGAACGGCATGGCGGTGCGCAGGTTCACCAGGCCGCTGATGGCGCCTTCGATTTGCTCGGCCGACGGGTTTTTGTAGATGTCCACGCCGGCCATCAGTTCGGGCGGCACGTCCTCGAAGTTGAGCGAGCGCCCGCCGTTGGCCGAGAACGAATCGCGCCCGTTCAGTTCAGAGCGCACGTAGTTCAAGCCGCGGATCGACACGCCCGAGCCTTCCACCGAAAAGTGCTCGGGATCGGCCTTGCTCATGGTGCGGTCAATCGTCACGCCCACCACCCGTTGCAGCACTTCGGTGACCGAGCGGTCGGGCAGCTTGCCGATATCGTCGGCGACGATCGAGTCGACGATCTCGTCGGAATTCTGTTTGACTTTCTGCGCCGAGTTCAGGGCGGCGCGCTGGCCGCTGACCACCACCACGGCGGCGTCGCCGGTTGGGCTGTCCTTGAGTGGAACCGTCTGCGCCATCGCGGCGTGGCTTGACATCAGTGCGATCTGTGCGACTGCCAGGGCAATCGCTGTTTTCTTATAGTTGTTCAACTTGTCTCCTCTGTTCCAATCGGATTACTGCTGCTTTTTATGTTTGTGCCGGCATTGCTGCGAAATGTCGTTCATCGATAAAGGCATCCCCTCCTCAGTACGATTGTGGAAAGGCGCGAAGGCAGGCAGGGACAGGGCTGCGGGGGCCTGCGGTTGATCATCATGAATAGCGTCTCGCTTGGATTTTTATATGCGTCGGCTGGTGCCGCGCTGGTTTGTGTATTGATTTTCCGAGCTACGTCACCTCGCCGCAATTACGAAAATGACCAAGACGTTCAATGATATTAAGGAAACAACGTTCGCTCGGCGCGCGGCTATGCGCGCCTGGCGCCATTGCGGCGCAAATGCGTCAACGGCGGCATACCAGGCTACTTTTTGACGACGGCGAGCGTGGCGCCGAGACGCGTGGAAGCGCCGGGTTTGAGCGACAGCGCGACGACTTTGTCGCCATAGCGAACCGTCCCGCCGCCCTGCCCCGCCACCGAGCGGATGGTGGCGCCTGTCAGCTTGCCCCTGGCCCAGGCGATATCGACCTCGAAGCCGCCGCGCGCGCGCAAGCCCTTCACCGACCCGTCGGGCCACGCCGATGGCAGCGCCGGCAGCAGGTGCAATTCGCCCGTGTGCGACTGCAGCAGCATTTCGCACATCGCCGCGGTCGCGCCCAGGTTGCCGTCGATCTGGAATGGCGGATGGGCGTCGAACATGTTGGCGTAGGTGCCGCCCGCGTTGTTGGTTTCGGTGCCGGGGCCGGCCTGCTGCGCGGCGCGCGCACCGGGCTTGGCGAGCTGCCCGCGCAGCATTTTGTAGGCATGGTCGCCGTCAAACAGACGCGCCCAGAACGCGGTTTTCCAGGCCATCGACCAGCCGGTGCCGGCGTCGCCGCGCCCTTCGAGCGACTTGCGCGCGGCCGCCGCCAGCGCCGGCGTCTTGGTGGGCGAGATTTGCCGGCCCGGGAACAGGCCGAAAAGATGCGAGACGTGGCGGTGCGTGTCGCCCGGGGTGTCTAACACCGGGTCTTTTTTCTCGTCCATCCATTCGAGCAGCTGGCCCCAGCTGCCGATGCGCGGGGCCGTCAGCTGGTCGCGCATGGCCGCGATCCGGTTGCGGAAAGCTTTGTCGGTGCCGAGGACGTCCGCCGCTTCCACGGTATTGTTGAACAGGTCCCAGATGATCTGCTGGTCATAGCTCACGCCATCTTCGATCGGCCCGTGCTCGGGCGACCAGCCACGCGGCGCCACCAGCCGGCCATCGGGCAGGCGCTTCAAATGGTCCTGCCAGAACGCGCACACTTCCTTCATCAGCGGGTACGCCACCGTACGCAGGAACTCGCGGTCTTGCGTGAACGCGTAATGCTCCCAGAAGTGCTGCGCGTACCAGGCGTTGCCGGTCTTGTTCCAAGTGTAGGTGGTCGCGCCGAACGGATTCGATTCCGTGCGCACGGTCCAGCCGCGTACCGGCTTGCCTTGCGCGGTCAGGAAGCGCTCTTCACCGGCCTTTGCCGGCTGGGCCGCCGTATCGAGCAGCAGCTTGCGGTACACGGGCGCCACGCCGGTGACGAAGTCGAAGAACGGCATCGCCGCTTCCGACAGGTTGGCCGGTTCCGCCGGCCAGTAATTCATCTGGATGTTGATGTTGGTGTGGTAATCCGAATTCCATGGCGGCGTGAGGCTGTTGTTCCACAGTCCCTGCAAATTGGCCGGCAGCGAATCGCGCGAGCTCGACATGAGCAGGTAGCGGCCGAACTGGAAGAACTGCGCTTCCAGGCCGGGGTCCTTGCCTTCGGCGGTATAAGCTTCGATGCGCTGGTCGGTCGGCAAAGCGCGCCGCTCCGCCGGCGCCTGGCCGAAGTCCACGCTCACGCGGTCGTACAGGCGCTTAAAGTCCTGCTGGTGCGCGCCAAGCAGTTGCGCCCACGGTTGCGCCGCAGCCGCGCTGACCTGCCGGGACACGCGCGGCAAGGGATGCGCGCCCTGAAAGCGCTTGGTGGCGTCGTTGACGTAGCTGGTGCCGGCACCTAACACCAGCACCAGCGCATCGCAATCGGTGAACACGATGCGCTTGCCTTCCACCGACAAGGTGCCACCCTCGTTGATCACCTGGACCTGGCTGGCGTAGTCCATCACGTTCGATGTTGCCGGCTGCGCGAACCCGGCCAGCGAACCGGTGGCGTAAATGCGCTTGCCGGCCACGCTGATGCGCGCGTCGTGCATGTCGGTCAGTTCGATCGAACCACTGTACTTGCCGGGCTGGCTGGCGCTCAGGCGCGCGACGATGGCTTGGGCCGGATGGCTGGCGAACATCTCGCGCGTGAACGTGACGCCGGCGTGTTTGTACGTGACCGTATGCAGGCTGTTTTCCAGATCGAGCTTGCGCGCGTAATCGCTGGCGCCGGCGGCATGGCCCGGCAGGTTGATATACACGTCGCCGAAGGGCTGGTAGGCGCCCAGCGTTATATCGTCGCCGGTCCAAAGGGTAATGTCGTTGAACTGGATGCGCTCGCGCGCCACCTGCCCGAAAATCATCGCGCCGATGCGGCCATTACCGATCGGGAGCGCCTCGCGTTCCCAGCCCTCCGGCGTGTCCGGCGCCGGGCGCTCGTAGCGCAAGGTACGGTCGCTGGCGCTGGCGCTGTGCGCGACGGCGATGAACAGCAGCGCGCAGCCCAGCACCGTCTTCATGGCGGTCATTGCCCCAACAGCGACTGCAAGGCGGGCTCCATCGCCATGGCCCACGCTTCGTAGCTTTGTTCGTTCAGGTGCAGCAGATCGGGCATGACCTCGCGCGACAGCGTGCCGTCCGCCGCCAGGAAGGCCTGGTTGATGTTCAGGAAATGGACCCGCTTGCCGTCGTCGAAGCCCGACAGGATCTGGTTGACCTGGTCGTTGATGCGGCGAAGTACGCTATCGGGCTTTTCGTCGCGCGGGAAGATCGCCAGCAAGAGGATTTTTGCGTTCGGCAGGCGCTGTTGAATTTCCTCGATATTGCGCCGCACGCCGGCCGCCGTGGTCACCGGATTCTCGCGCCGGTCGCCGGTGTTGTTGGTGCCGACCATCAGCACCACGACCTTCGGATCGAGGCCGTCGAGCGCGCCGTGCTGAAGGCGCCACAAGACGTTTTCGGTATGGTCGCCGCCAAAGCCCAGCCCCAGCGCATTGTGCTTGCTGTAATAGCGCTGCCAGACCGGTGCGCCGGTTTTCTCCCAGCCTTCGGTGATGGAGTCGCCGATGAAGACAATGGCCGTTTTCTCGCCGGCGGCGTTGCGGCGTTTGACTTCCGCTTTTTTCGCCTCGTGGCGCGGTCCCCAGTGGTTGATCGACCAGGATTTATTGAGCATCTCCGGCGTGACCGACTGTGTTTTGTAGTCCGGGCAGGCCGCGTTCGGCGTGCCCGCTTTAAGAAAGCGCACACGCGCAATCCCCACGCGCCCGCTGCCGCTGCCGTCGAGCGCGAACGGCATGGTCACGGCCGAAAAGTCGTCGCCATCGCGCGCAAAACAGCGCATCGACAATACCAGCGGCTGCCAGCCCTTGCCCGCCATGGCGCGCGCCGGCACCAGGAACGGCACCTCGCGCTCGCACTCCTTGCCGCAACCGACCTTGAACGACACGCCCCCCTGCGCCAACTCTTCCACATTCAGGTCGAAGGCCAGCACGCCAGCGGGCATGTACGGGCGCAGGTCGAGCGGCGCATTGCTCTCCACGCGCAGGTTGGCATACCAGGCGTCCTTGAAGTGCAAGGTCATCGCCTCCTTGCCGACGTCGACCCCGACCCGGCTTTCGGCCACCTTGGGAACAGCCGGTTTCGGCACCATGACCGACGCGCCGTCAACCGGCTGCGATTGCTCGAAATCGGCGACCACGACGTGCGAGCCGGCGCGCGGGCCGGCGGCGTAAATCGTCAGTTCGTCGCCCTGCCTTGCCGGCGTGGCGCAGGCGCCGAGGACCAGCAGCATGGAAATGGCGAGCGCCATGCGCACGGGTTTGTTCGTCAAAATCATATCGGTCCTTGTGTCAAATCAGCGGCGGCCGGAGCGCGTGACCACGTCCACCCAGACGGCGAGCGTGAGAATGGCGCCCTTGACGATCATCTGCCAGTAGCTGTCCACATCGAGCATGGACATGCCGTTGTCCAGACTGGCCATGACCAGCGCGCCGATCAGGGCGCCGTACACGGTGCCCGAACCACCACGCATCGACGTGCCACCGATGAAGCAGGCTGCGATCACATCGAGTTCGCCCGAGGTGCCTGCCGATGGCGAACCGGCGGCCAGGCGCGCGGTGTTGATCAGGCCCGCGAGTGCGCACATCAATCCCATCAAGCCGAAGATCCACAGTTTGACGGCGCGCACGTTCACGCCGGACAGGCGCGTCGCTTCCATATTGCTGCCAACGGCGTAGATGCGGCGCCCGAACACGGTTTGCGTGGCCACGTAGCTGAACACCGCCAGCAGCACCAGGAGCAGCAGCACCGGCAGCGGAATGCCTTCGTAGCTGTGCAAAGTGCGCACCACCGAAAACAGCACCACGCCGATTGCCAGCAATCGCACGCCATCGCGCACGGCGGTCGGCACCGGCAGGCCGTGATGCGCGAGGCTCACACGCTGGCGCCAGGTCAGCACGCAGGCCAGCGCGAACAGCAGCACCCCAAGGCCGATGCTCAGGTCGGGCGACAGGTAGCCCTGCCCCAGGTACACCATCTCGGGCGATACCGGCGCCACGGTGGTGCCGCCGGTCACGCCGAGCACGATGCCGCGATAGGCCAGCATGCCGCCCAGCCCCACGATGAAGGACGGTATGCCCGCATACGCCACCAGGTAGCCATTGAAGATGCCCAGCACCAGCCCGCACGCCAGCACCAGCGGCACGATCAGCGGCAGCGGCAGGTGGTGGCTCACGTCGAGCACCGCCGCGACGCCGCCCAATAGCCCGAGCAGCGAGCCAACCGACAGGTCGATCTCGCCGGCGATGATGACGAACACCATGCCGCAGGCGAGGATGCCGGTGACAGCCATCTGCCGCATCAGGTTCGACAGGTTGCGCGCTGAGGTGAAGCCGCCGTCGGTTTTCCAGCTGAAGAACAGCCAGATGAGGGCAATCGCGGCCAGCAGGGCCAGGATTTTGTACTGCGTGAAGATTTTCTTGAAATTGATCTGGTTCATGTGGTCTGTGGCGTCGTTGGAGTCGTTCAGTGCACGGCGTGGTCGAGGGCGGCGGCGAGCAGGGTTTCCTGGGTCAGGTTGTCGTTGACGAAGTCGCCGCGCAGCCGGCCCTCGCCCATCACCAGCACGCGGTCGGAAATGCCCAGCACTTCGGCCAGTTCCGATGACACCATGATGATCGACATGCCCTGGGCCGCCAGTTCGAGCATCACCTTATAGATTTCATACTTTGCGCCCACGTCCACACCGCGCGTGGGCTCGTCGAGAATCAGCACCTGCGGTTTGGTGAGCAGCATTTTCGACAGCACCGCCTTTTGCTGGTTACCGCCGGAGAGGCTGGTGATCGGCAGGAACGGGCTGGCCGTTTTCAGGCCCAGGCGGTCGATCTGTTCCTGCACCGTTTTCAGCTCCGCTTCGCGGTCGATGCGGGTCAGGCGCGAAAACGATTCGAGCACGGAGAGGGTGATGTTCTGGCCCACGTCGAGGTCGCGCACGATGCCGTGCTGCTTGCGGTCTTCCGGCACCAGCGCGAAGCCGGCGCGAATCGCCTTGAGCGGGGTGCTGGTATCGACCACGGCGCCGTGCAGGCGCACCTCGGCATGGCTAGCACCCGGATAGGCGCCGAACAAGGCCGACACCAGTTCCGTGCGCCCTGCTCCCACCAAGCCGGCGATGCCGAGGATTTCGCCTTTGCGCAAGGTGAACGAGACGTTGTCGACGCGTTTGCGTTCGGGCTTGTCGATGTCGTAGCAGGTGACGTTGCGCGCTTCGAAAATCACTTCGCCCAGCGCGTGCTCCTGCTTGGGATAGAGCTGGTTCATCTCGCGCCCGACCATCTGCGCGATGATGCGGTTGACATCGAGTTCGGCCATCGGCGTGGTGGCGATGTGCTTGCCATCGCGGATCACGGCGATGGTATCGCAGATGGCCGCCACTTCATCGAGCTTGTGCGAGATGTAGACGCAGGCGACGCCCTTGGCCTTGAGCTTGCGGATGATCTCCAGCAGGATCTTGATTTCGGCGGCGGTGAGCGACGCCGATGGTTCGTCCAGGATCAGCAGCTTGGCGTCCTTGTTGAGGGCCTTGGCGATCTCGATCAGTTGCTGGTGGCCGCCGCCGTAGTTCATCACCGGCAGTACCACGTTTACGTCTCGCAGGTTCAGGTCCGCCAGCAGCTGTTCGGCGCGGCGGTTCATGGCGGGGTAGTTCATGCGCCCGCCGAAACCGGTGATTTCGTTCCCGAGGAAGAGGTTTTCGGTGACCGATAGCTCGGGCACCAGCATCAGTTCCTGGTGGATGATGATGATGCCGGCCGCTTCGGTTTCGCGGATGGAGGCGGCGCGCAGGGGCTGGCCTTCGAAGAGGATTTCGCCGTCCCAGGTGCCGTGGGGGTAGACGGCGGAGAGCACCTTCATCAGGGTTGATTTTCCGGCGCCGTTTTCGCCGCACAGGCCGATGCATTCGCCGGGACGGATTTGAAGATCGATCCCATCGAGCGCGCGGACGCCGTCGAACTGCTTGACGATGCCCTTCATTTCAAGCAAGTAGTCGGACATACTGGTTCTCGTGTTTGAAAACGTTTTCATTTAGGCAGTCATAAGGACCGCTAAACTACGCGCCGTCGTTCCCGCGCAGGCGGGAACCCAAGTTCGTAATGCCGCACGAGCATCGGCACGAACTTGGGTCCCCGCCTGCGCGGGGATGACGGATCTACGGCTATGAGCCGAGCGCTTACTTCCCCGCAATCTGCGCCTGCGTGTAAAACCCGTCCGTCACCAGCAGATTGATATTCTCCTTGGTCAGCGCAGTCGGCTTGAGCAAAATCGTGCTCACCTTTTTGAAACCGTTGTCATACGCGCCGTTAAAAGCAGGCTTCTCATTGCGCACCAATTGCACCGCCAGCTTGGCCGCCTCGCCGGCCAGCAGCTTGAGCGGCTTGTACACCGTCATCGCCTGCGACCCGGCGATCACCCGGCGCACCGCCGCGATGTCGGAATCCTGCCCCGACACCGGCACCTTGCCATCGAGCTTTTGCGACGCCAGCGCCTGGATCGCGCCGCCCGCCGTTGCGTCGTTCGATGCGACGATGCCGTCGATCTTGTTGTTATTCGCGGTCAGCGCATTTTCGATGATGGACAGTGCCTCCGACGGGCTCCAGTCCTTCACCCACTGCTTGCCGACGATCTTGATATCGCCCTTGTCCACCAGCGGCTGCAGCACGGCCATCTGGCCTTCGCGCAGCATCTTGGCGTTGTTGTCGGTCGGCGCGCCGCCCAGCAGGTAGTAATTGCCTTTCGGACGAACCTTCACCACCCCCGCCGCCTGCATCTCGCCGACGGCCTTGTTATCAAAAGAGATGTAAGCGTCCACATCGGCATTGAGCACCAGCCGGTCGTACGAAATGACCTTGATGTTGGCCTTTTTCGCTTCCTTGATCGCGTTATTGAGAACCGTCGCGTTGTACGGCACGATCACCAGCGCATCGACCCCGCGCGAAATCAGGTTCTCGATCTGCGCGATCTGCTTTTGCTCGCTGGCGTCAGCCGACTGCACGAACACCTTGGCGCCCAGCTTGTCGGCGGCGGCGACGAAATAATCGCGGTCGCGCGCCCAGCGCTCAAGGCGCAGGTCGTCGATCGAAAAGCCGATCTTCGGATTTTTGGCGTCCGCGCTGGCCTGGCCGCTGGTAAGGATCATCATGGCCGATACGACCGCGACGCTCAGAATTTTTTTCATCTTGTTTGTCTCCATTATTGTTATACGACTTGGATGCTACCCGGCACGGCGCCGTGTTGTTGACAAGAGAATAGCGGATTTTTGCTATTAATTGCCATATTTGCATTATTTAATGGTTATGCCTCGGCAGATCCTGGCCGACCCCACGGTACGGCAGCGCCATTTCCATGCAGCCGCCCTGCTCCAGCTGGCCCACGGTCGAGCGATACAGTTCCTGCCACGGCGTCTGGCTCGGCGGCGTGGGCGGCAGCGGCTCCTTCCTGCGTTCGGCCAGCACGGTCTCGTCGACCAGCATGTCGCAGCGGCCCGTGTTCAGGTCGACGCGAATCATGTCACCGCTGCGCACATACGCCAGCCCGCCGCCGGCCGCGCTTTCCGGCGAGGCGTTCAGGATCGACGGGCTGTCCGACGTTCCCGACTGGCGCCCATCGCCCAGGGTCGGCAGGTTCACTATGCCGCGCCGGATCAGCGCGTCCGGCGGCTGCATGTTGACCACTTCGGCCGAACCCGGCCAGCCGATCGGCCCCGCGCCGCGAATGACCAGCATGCAGTTTTCGTCGATATCGAGCGCCGGGTCGTTGATGCGAGCGTGGTAGTCGCCCGAGCCGTCGAACACCACGGCGCGGCATTCGAACACGTTTTCGTGGCCCGGCCGGCACAGGTAGCGCGCGCGGAAGTCGGCCGAAATCACGCTGGTCTTCATGATCGCAAAATCGAACAGGTTGCCCTTGAGGACGAAAAAGCCGGCCTTGGTCTTGAGCGGCGCGTCGTACGGATAGATCACCTCGCGGTCGACGCTGGCCCGGTCCTTCAGGTTGACGGCCATGGTGGTGCCGGTGACGGTCAGGCGCTCGGCGCGCAGCTTGCCGGCCTGTTGCAGCTCCCACATGATGGCCGGCACGCCGCCGGCGCGATGGAAGCGTTCGCCGAGGAACTTGCCAGCCGGCTGCATGTTGAGCAGCAGCGGCACGTCGTGGCCGAATTCCATCCACGCGCTCGATGCGATCTCGATGCCGGCGTGGCGCGCCATGGCCATGATGTGGGGCTGGGCATTCGTGGAGCCGCCGATGGCCGCGTTGACCACGATCGCGTCCAGGAACGCGTCTTTTGTCAGGATGTGCGACGGGCGCACGTCCTGGCGCGCCAGTTCGACGATGCGGCGGCCCGTCTCGTACGCCATCTGCCCGCGCTCGCGGTACGGCGCCGGAATGGCCGAGCAGCCGGTGAGCGACATGCCCAGCGCCTCGGCCAGCGCGTTCATGGTCGAGGCGGTGCCCATGGTGTTGCAGTGACCGGCGGACGGCGCCGAGGCGGCGGCGATCTGGAGGAACTTTTCGTTGTCGATCTCGCCGGCCGCGAGGCGGCGGCGGCCGTGCCAGATGGCGGTGCCGGAACCGGCCAGTTCGCCTTCGAACCAGCCGTCGAGCATTGGCCCGCCGGAGAGCACGATGGCGGGAATGTCGACCGTCGAGGCGGCCATGATCTGGGCCGGCGTGGTCTTGTCGCAGCCGGTCGTCAGCACCACGGCGTCGATCGGGTAGCCGTGCAGGATTTCGACCAGGCCCAGGTAGGCCAGGTTGCGGTCGATGGAGGCGGTCGGGCGGCGGCAGTTTTCGAAGATCGGGTGCAGCGGGAATTCCATGGCGATGCCGCCGGCGTCGCGGATGCCGTCGCGCACGCGCTTGGCCAGTTCCAGGTGGATGCGGTTGCACGGGCTGATGTCGCTGCCGCTCTGGACGATGCCGATGATCGGCCGGCCGGCGCGCAGTTCGTCGGCGGTGATGCCGTAGTTCATGAAGCGCTCCAGGTAGAGCGCGGTCATGTCGATGTGGTCGGGATTGTCGAACCAGTCCTGCGAGCGGTAGCGGCGTGGCGGAGTTGGATGGGTGCTCAAGCGATGTCCTGTAGCGAAAAAGTGTGCTGGGGCAGGCCCGGCGTGCCGGTGCGGAAGGTGAACAGCGCGCCGGCCAGCGGTTCGCGCGCGCGCTCGTCAATGCTCAAGCCTTTCCAGGCGGTGGTGACAAAAGCGGTGCGCAGGTCGGGGCCGCCGAAGGCCAGCTTGGTGATGTTCGAGACCGGGAAGGCAACGCTGCCGGTCAGTTCGCCAGTCGGGTCGTAGCGGTCGATACGGGCGCCGCGGAACATGGCGACCCAGATATTGCCTTCTGCATCGACCGCCATGCCGTCCGGGTGGCCGGGCGCGGCGGTGGCGATGAACAGGCGCATGCGGGTGGCGGTGCCATCGGGCAGCAGGTCGAAGGCGTAGATGCGTTTGCCCAGGGTGTCGGTGTGGTACAGGGTCTTGCCGTCCGGGCTCATGGCCGGGCCGTTGGTGATGATGTAGCCGCTGTCGACGGTGGTCAGGCGCCCGCCCGGGTGCAGGCTGTAGAGGGCGCCGGTGGGGTCGGTTTCGCCGGCGTCCATGGAGCCGAACCAGAGCGAGCCGTCGGCGGCCACGTAACCGTCGTTGAAGCGGTTGTTGGGCTGGTCGGCTTCGATGTGGCGCAGAGGGTGGAAGGCGCCGGTGTCCGGGTTGAAGTGGTGCAGGCCGTCGTCGAGGCCGACGATGAAGCTTGCTCCGTCGTTCCCGCGCCAAGGCGGCCCTCGGCGGGAACTCAAGTTATCAGCGCCGCCCATAGCTACGGAACGAACTTGGGTTCCCGCCTGCGCGGGAACGACGGTAGGGGTGGCGGAAACGACGGAGGTGAGGCTCCCCGCCGCCGGCACAATAAACCCCGGCCGCCCCGGCGCGCTCCACGACTGCCGGCCCGAGCCATCAGCCGCGCAGCGATGGATTTGCCGGCCGCGAATATCCACAAAATACACCGACTCGCTGGCCGCGTGCCACATCGGCCCCTCACCCAGCTCCGCCGCCACCGGCCACAAACAAACAGGCTGCGCCATGCTCATGCTCCGTACCAGCCTGCATCGACAAAATACTCGCGTCCGGTGCAGCGCGCCGCGTTATCCGACGCCAGGAACAGCGCCAGCGCCGCCACATCTTGCACTTCCACCCGCTCGCGCAAACATTGCCCGGCCAGGATCTTGACCTCTTCCTCCGGCGTGTGCCACAGCTGTTCCTGGCGCGGCGTGCGCACCGCCCCCGGAATGATGCAGTTGACCCGAATGCCATCGACACCCAGATCGCGCGCCAGTCCGCGCGTCAAGCCTTCGATGGCGGCCTTGGCCGTCATATATAAGCTCAGGTTCGGCAAGGCCAGGTGCCAGGATATCGATCCCAGGTTCAAAATCACGCCCGCCCCCTTGCCACGCATGCCCTCTGCCGCCGCCTGCGCGCAAAAGAACTGGTGGCGCAGGTTGACCGCCATGCGCTGGTCCCAGTAGGCCGGCGTGACGTCGGCGACGCCATGGCGGTCGTCGTTGGCGGCGTTATTAATCAAGATGTCCACCGTCACGCCGCCCTGCCCGATGCGCGCAAAGACGGCGCCCAGCGCGTCCAGGTCGGTCAGGTCGCACGGCAAAAACATGGGCGGATACGCGCAATCGGCCAGCGCGTCGGCCAGCGCCAGCGAGGCTTGTTCGGCAATATCGACGAAAAACACGCGTGCGCCCTGGCGGGCAAAGGCAATGACCATCTCGGCGCCGATACCGCTGCCGCCGCCCGTTACCAGCACGGTTTTACCTGCCAGATCGGGGTAGATGGCGTAAGTCAGAGTGCGTTGTTCGCTCATTGCGTGATTCTCGGCAGGCCACGGCGGGCCAGGTTGTCGAACAGGGCGCGCACGCCGAAGGTCCACGGCGCCACCTGATCGCTGCGCTGGACTTCATTGACGAGCGTGCCGAGCGAAGGCGTCGAAATGCTGACCTTGTCGCCCAGGTGATGAGTGAAGCCGGCCCCGGCCGCATCACGGTCCTTGATCGGCGAGAACATGGTTCCCAGAAACAGCATAAAACCGTCCGGATATTGATGGTGCTTGCCGCATACCTGGCCGACCAGGTCGAGCGGATCGCGGCTGATTTCGCGCATGCGGCTCGCGCCCGCCAAGTGGAAACCGTCGTCCGCGCCTTCTATCAGCATGCTGACCTCGGCATTGCGGATGGTATCGATCGTAAAGTGCTCGTCGAACAGGCGGATGAAGGGGCCGATCGCGCAGGAAGCGTTATTGTCCTTGGCTTTACCGAGCAGCAAGGCGCTGCGGCCTTCGATATCGCGCAGGTTGACATCGTTGCCCAGGCTGGCGCCGCGCACTTCGCCCCGGCTGTTCACCGCGAGCACGATTTCCGGCTCGGGATTATTCCATTTGGAATCGGGATGCAGGCCGACCTCGGTGCCGAAGCCCACGGCCGACATCGGCTGCGATTTCGAGAACACCTCCGCGTCCGGGCCGATGCCCACTTCCATGTAGGGCGACCACAGGCCGCGCGCGATCAGGTCTTGCTTGAGTTTATCGGCGGCGGGCGAGCCGGGCTTGATGGCCGAGAGGTCGTCGCCGATGCATTCCTGCATCGCCGCGCGCAGCTCGCCGGCGCGGGCCGGGTCGCCCTTGGCTTGCTCTTCGATTACCCGTTCGAGCAGGCTGACCGCGAAGGTGACGCCGCACGCCTTGATCGCTTGCAGGTCGCACGGCGCCAGCAGGCGCGTGCCGTCGGTGTTGGCCCCCGCCTTGGCGTTGGCCAGCAGCTCGTCCAACGTCCCGAGCACGTCGCCGGCGCCGTTGCGGGCAATTTCCACTGCATCCGTGCGTTCGAGCAGCTCGGCCATGGTGGCGGCGTGCGCGCTGATGTCGATGAGCTGGCCGTCGCGCAGCACCACCACCGATGGGCCGGCGCCGGCACGCCAGGCGCGCCCGACCAGCAAGGCCTGTTCTGCATCGACCGGCAAGATCGATTGTACTGATTCTGTCATGTCTCTTTTCCCGTTTGGACTCGATGCCGGCCGGGATGAACCCTTGTCCGGCATCACGGGATAGATGGTGCACCTAGTGTTGAGTTTTTTCTATTATGAAATCCACCAAGAGCGATCATGATTATCAGCACCTCTAAAACACTCAGCGTGTTGCATATTGGTCAGAACTGGCGTGCAGCGTTTGACAGAAGTTTCCTACAGGCATAACCTTTCTCGGCGCACAAGATGGCGCACAAGGACGATGTGCGGCTAACGCGCGCGTTAGCCAGCAGACAACATCCGCAGTCAAACCACCCAGAGGCCCCCTTGACCGACTATTTCCGCTCCAGCCAGTCGCGCTTTATCCTCCTGTTTTCCGCCATTTTCTTCGCTTTGCTGGTCATTACGGTGGGGGCGATTTCGCTGTTCATCACACCGGAGCTCAAACGCGCCGAAGGCAAACTGATCGGTAACGATGTCAACAACATCGCCGTCAAGATCACCGAGCAGCTCAAGCAGGTGGAAGCGCAGCAGCGCGCCATTACCCAGACCGTGGCGCTGATGGACAGCGCGTCCATCGACACCCTGCTGCCCGGCCTGGTCGACCAGTATGGCGACTTGAACGTGTTCGGCGGCGGCATCTGGCCGATGCCGAAAAAACGCGATCCGGAACGGGAAAAGTTCAGCACCTTCTACGCGCGCGACGCGGCCGGCAAGCTGCAGGTCAACACCCACTGGAATACGCCGGAGTCGCTCAAGTATTTCGAACAGCCATGGTGGCAGGGCGGCGCCAAGGCGCCCAAAGGCCACTGCGCCTGGGCCAAGGCCTACAAGGACGACGCCAGCCCGCAGCCGCGCACCAACTGCGCCATGGCTGTCTACAAGGGCGATGAGCTGTTCGCCGTCTCGACGGTGGACGTCACGCTGGGCTTTTTCAACCGCCTGGTGGCGGACATGGAGGCGGCCGTGCACGGCCAGATCCTGATTCTCGAACACGACGGCAAGGTCGTCAGCAACAGCAGCTATATCAAGAGCGAAATCGTGCTCAAGAACATCAGCGACCTGGCCCCGACTTCGCCGCTGGCGGCGCAGCTGGTCAAGGTGCTGCCGGAACTGGGCGACAAACCGAAGCTGGAATCGGCCTACCGCAGCGACGGCACCGACCACACGCTGTTCATCGCCACCATTCCCGGCAGTCCGTGGCTGCTGGCCACCGGCCTGCCCAACCACCTGCTGAGCCAGCAGAGCGACCGCATCCTGCACACCCTGGGCGTGGTGCAGATTCCGATCGCGATTGCCATGCTGGTGCTGATCATCCTGGGCGTGCGCATGATCATGCGCCGACTGAACGTCTTGAAGGGCAACATCGACGAGCTCTCGTCCGGCGACGCCGACCTGACCCGCCGCCTGCCGCCCGGCGGCGGCATGGAGTTCGACGCCGTCTCGGGCAGCTTCAACGCCTTTATCGAGCGCCTGCAAATCATGCTCCAGCAAATCGGCACGAGCACCCAGTCGATCGCGCTGGCCTCGCGCGAGATCGCCGCCGGCAACCAGGACCTGTCCTCGCGCACCGAGGCGCAGGCCAGTTCGCTCGAAGAAACAGCGGCCTCGATGGAGGAACTGACCAGCACCGTCAAGAACAACGAGGACAACGCCAGCCAGGCCAACCGGCTGGCGCGCGAAGCGTCCACCGTGGCCGCGCAGGGCGGCAGCATCGTCTCGAGCGTGGTGACGACCATGGGCGCGATCGAGCAATCATCGCGCAAGATTGTCGACATCATCAGCGTCATCGACGGCATTGCCTTCCAGACCAACATCCTGGCGCTGAACGCGGCCGTGGAGGCAGCGCGCGCCGGCGAACAGGGACGCGGCTTCGCCGTGGTGGCCTCCGAGGTGCGCAACCTGGCGCAGCGCTCGGCGGCGGCGGCCAAGGAAATCAATGCGCTGATCAACGAATCGGTGGCCGGCGTCGACAAGGGTGCCGTGCTGGTGGCCGAGGCCGGCACCACGATGCAGCAGATCGTCGCCAGCACCGACAAGGTGGCCAGTATCATCGGCGCCATCATGGGCGCCAGCGCCGAGCAGAACCTGGGCATCGGCCAGGTCAACCAGGCGATCGCCGAGCTGGACGACACCACGCAGCAGAACGCCGCCCTGGTCGAGCAAGCGGCGGCGGCGGCTTTGTCGCTGCAGCAGCAGGCCGCGAACCTGGAACAGATCGTCGGCGGCTTCAGGGTGTAGAGCTCGGGGCGCGCTGGTGAAGATGGCGCTGCAGGATTGGCGCCAGAAGCACCCTCGCCGCCCCGGCTAGCGCTGAAGGCGCGCCTGCTCGGCGGCGTCCAAGCCCGCAAATACGTGCTGCAAGGGGCGCGTCTCCGGCAGGATGTAGACGATGCCGTTACCTTTCCCGAAGGCCGGCGACACGATGTCGTTGAAGAACGCTACCGGCACATTGATGCATCCATACGAAATACGGTTGTCGAGCGGCGTTGGCGTAGCCAGGCGTTCGGCACGGCGCTCTTTCGGATTGCCTGTGACGACCCGGTGCAGCGAAATGGCGGCGCCGTAGTCCACCCACAGAATATCCTTGCCCTGCAGATTGCGGCCGATCGCCGCCACGAAGCGCCCGGCCGGCGTCGTGCGTTCTTGCGGGAGAATGGTCGACAAGGCGCGTTCGCCGATGCCGGGCACCGAATCGTCTCCGACCGCTTCTCCGAGCAGCACGGCCGCGGCGCCGCGCAATTGTCCGTCGGGATGAAAGACAAAGGCCCTGGCCTTCTTCTTGTCGATGACCATGAAGGACAAGTTGCGATTGTTGCCCGAATTGAGGACCCAGTCCGCCACTTGCAGGGCGTCCGCTGACGCGTCCTCATCCTTGAAATTGGCGCGTATTGGGTGCCCCACAGTATCTGCGGCGCGCGCAGGAGCGAGGCAGAGCCCAAGACCGAGCGCAAGCAGGCACAGCGCGGCGAAATGGATCCCGGACCGCCTGCGGGTGGCGCACCGCCCTCTTCTGATCGTCATGGGGTTGATCGTCATCGGTTGATCGTCTCGGGCACGCCCACTCCTAGTTGCGGTCTTGTTTTGGTGGCCGGCGCGACGGAACGTCGACGTCGGGCGCCGGCTGCTCGGGCAGCGGTGCAAGGTCGATCGCCTCGGGCGGCCGGACTGGTGGCTGGACCGGGGACTGCCCCGGCGGCTGCGCGGGCGGGGCCATCACGAACAATGGCGGCGCGCCAACCGGATGCGGACGCACGGTGATGGGCAGCGCGGTCACGCCGGATGGTACCAGGCGCGGCAGCGGCGGCCCGACCATATACCGGATCGAAGGAGGAAGCCCGACCACCGCCGGTTCGACAGCTTCGACTGGCGGAGCAACGACGACCGGCGGCACGATGACCGGCGGCGCCACGATGACTGGCGGCACGACCACCGGCGGTGGAGCCACGACCACCGGCGGTGGGGCCACGACCACCGGTGGCGGCACCACGACCGGGGGCGGGACCACTACCGGCGGCGGCAACACGACCACCGGCGGCGGCACCACGACCGGTGGCGGCACCACGACCGGCGGCGGCACCACGACCGGCGGCGGTACCACGACCGGCGGCGGTACCACAACCGGCGGCGGCGCCACGACCGGTGGCGGCAGCACGACCGGTGGCGGCGCCACGACCGGTGGCGGCACCACGACCGGGGGCGGCACCACGACCGGCGGCGGAATCACGACCGGCGGCGGAACCACGACCGGCGGCGGCTCGACGACCGGCGGCGGTAACACGACGGCGCTGATATTGGCGCCGGTGCTCACCACGACCGCGCCGCAGCACGTCTGCGGCAGCGCAAAGCTGGCGGCGTTGGCGCCCCCGAGGCTGTAGCCGATCAGGGTGACGGGCTTGTTGTTGCCGACCTGCGACGTGTCGAACGTGGCGCTGCTGCCGGGAGCGGCGACCAGGGTCACCCCGTCCGGCGTTCCCCTGAGTGACGACATGGTCGTGGTCGTGTCGCCGTCATAGGCCTTGTCGCCGCCGGCGGCAAAGACCAGCATCTGCTGGGTCAGGCCAGCACCCCCGCTCATCGTGAACCTGGGCAGGTAGTCGGTCGGCGCGGCATACGACACCGGGGTGTACTTGATCGTGACCGGCGCATTCGGCCCGGTAACGGCCGACGGCGGCGTCTGATGCCCAAAGATCACGGTGCCCGAGCCGCTGCCATTGGCGCCGGCGCTCAATACCAGGCCGAGCGGCAAGCCGAGGCTCTGGCCCGGGAGGCTGCTGCCCCTGGTCAGGGTGATGGACGCGCCGATGTTCACGTTATTACCCGCGCACATCATGATGTTGCCGTCGGTGACCGCCATCGGCGCCGTGCCGTTCAGATTCAGGTCGCGGCCCGCCCCAAGGGACACGCTGCCGCCGGCCGTCGTGATGGCGGCGTTGACATTGATATCGCGTCCGCAGCAGGCGACGAAATTGCCATTGGTGCTGGTGATGGCCTGGTTGATATGAATGTCGCGCACCGCGTTCAGGGTCAGCGTCGTCGGGCTGGTGCTGGCCGTCCAGCTGACGGCCTCGTTGACATGGATGTCGCCGTTGCCCGCCGTGTTGGTATTGAGGTTGCTCACCGGAGGGGTGCCGGCGGCCACGGTATCGGGACCGGCGGCGGTGGTGATGACGACACTGTTGGTCACCAGCAGACCCGAGAGCGTGGAGCCGGACATATTGTCGGTCGGGGCGCTGCCGATCGTGAAGTCTTGCGGGTCGATCAGCCAGGTTCCCGCCTGTCCGTTCGGCGCCGCGGTCGTCACCCTGGCGCCGGCGCCGATCGACACCTTGGCCGCCGAAGTTTCGATGAAGCCGCCATTGCCGCCGTCGGGAGCGCTGGCGTCGAGCGTGCCGCCCACCGTCATCGTGCCCGATTGCATGTCGCCCATCAGCTTGATGACTCCGCCATAGTTTTCCAGCCGCTGCGCCCGGATCACGCCGGTATTGTTGACGGCCGTATGGAGCAGGTTCCCCACGGCCTGGGTGGTCAGGAGCACGGCGCCGCCGTCGGCCTGGATCAAGCCGCCGTTTTGCACCAGCGCGTCCAGCGCACCCTGGTCGATCGTCACGCCGAGCAGCCGGTCGCCGAGCACGTCGAGCGTCATGCCATTGCCGGCGCCAAGGGCAACCATGCCATGGCTGGCCGAGATGGTGCCGTCGTTAACCGCGCTCGCCCCGAGCAGAGCCACGTAGCCGCCATCGGCCGCGCTAAGCTCGCCCTCGTTGCGCACGGCGCCAGCGCCGCCGCCCGAAAACTTGTAGTTGCCGGCCATGAAGTCCGCATCCGTGATATTGCGGCTCGACGCCACCAGCGAACCGACATTGACCGATGCGCCCTTCCCAAACATGACGCCGTTCGGATTGACCAGGAACACCTTGCCGTTGGCGCTCATCTTGCCCAGGATGCTGGACGGATTCGAGCCGACGACGCGGTTGAGCGCGACCGCGCTGGCGTTCGGCTGCACAAAGCGCACGGTGTCGCCCGCGCCGATATTGAAGCTCTGCCAATTGATCGCCACGTTCTGGGTCGACTGCAATATCGTCATGCCGTTCCCGGCGCTGCTGATGCTGGCGCCGCCGGCGCTGACGACGCCGCCTGCCGGCTGCTGCGCAAGGGCATCGGACCCGAACATCGCCAGCGACAAGGCCAGGATGTGCATCACGCACAGTGCGCCGCCATTGCCGGCGCCAGCCGCGCCCGCACCGGTGCGCGACGAGATGCTTTTCCCCGCGCTCCGGGTGTGTTCGGACACGGCGACAAAGGTGCCGGTCTGGGCGTTCCAGATCGATTGGAAGACGATGTTCATGGTGATTCCTTTTGCGTTAAGCAAAGGGCTTCCGACGTGATCGTTTGACCGCGTCCGTCGGTCGCATTTAAAAATATTTCACAGCCTGGAGCCAGAACCGGCCCGAGCGGTCGGGTGCGGAGCTTGCCTTTTCATTACCGAGCTTGCCTGCGTAGGACGCGGTGACCAGGTAATTGCCGCGCCCGGAGACAACGATGCCGAGCCCGGCGCCGCTCAGCGTGCGCTTGTTCGGACCGGGCGCCCACGGATCCTTGTCGTGCGTCACCGTGCCGGTATCGGCAAAGGCGATCAGTTGCACTTGCCCGTTCGGCAAGACCGTCGAGGCCGGCAGCCGCATGCGCGCTTCCATGCTCAGCACGTAGCCCTGGTCGGCGTACGCTTCGCCTTCCGGATAGGCTCGCACCGCATGCATGCCGCCCAGCTCCATCTTTTCCGAGACATCCAGGTTGCCCGACGCGAATTGCCCCTTGACCGACGCCGACAGCGACAGCGCGTCGGTGATGTATTGCGCGCGCTCGGCGCTGTAGCCGAACTTGCGGTACTGGCCATTGCTGCGCGCTGTCGCCGCATCGATCGCCCGCAGCGCAGGGCTGGCGATGTCGAGTTCACCGGCCGACAAGGTGAGCGAATACATGGTGGCGCCACCGCCGCCGACGGTGTCGCGCACGTCCCCATACAGGCTGCCCATGACGACCCGGGCATTCTTGTCGCTGATTGAGCCGACCAGGTCGACCTGGTCGTGAAAGCGCTTCTGGTCGTAGGCCAACTGCACGACATGATTGCTGTTGCGCGTACGCACTAGCGGATAGCTGACAAAGGCGCTGGCGATGGCGGCGCTGCCGTGGGCGAGCAAGGGGGCGAATTGCTCGCTCAATTCATAACGCAACTTGCTGTATGCCACGCCCGCCCGCACTTGACCGAACTTCATCTGGTAAAAGGCGCGGGCATAGTTCAGGCCGTCCCCGGACGAGAGCACATGCAAGCCGAGCACGTCACCCATGCCGAGCGGATTGTTGACGTTGAGCGTGGCGCCAACACGGTAGCGGCCGGTGTAGCGGTTGCCCGCGTTGTCGGCATCGACGCTTCCCGAAATAAACTGTCCGGGCGTGACGTCGACGATCAGGTCGGAGGTGCCCAGCGATGCGCCCGGCACCAGGGTCGACTTGATATTAACGCCGGCAATATCGGACAGGCGCAACAGCCGGCTCTCAAGCGGCGCGCTGGTGACGACATCGCCGCCATTGAGTCCTGCCAGCTGGCTATGGACCAGCTGGTCCGACAGCCTGGTGGTATTGCGCACCTCGATTTTGCCGTACCGGCCTTCCATCACCGTCATGGTCACGGCGCCGTTGTTGATGTCTTGCGCCGGCAAAAAGACCTCGGCCAGCAGATAGCCATCGCGGTGGTAGTGCGCGCCGATCGCCGCCGCCATGCGCATCAGGTCCGACATGGCCAGTTCGCTGCCCGGCTTAAAGCCCGTCAGGGCCAGCAGTTCCGCCTCCGGGTAGGCGCGCGCGCCCGTCAGGTGCAGGCTGTTGACGACAATCCTGACTTGGTCCGCCGCAGGCGCCGCGGGCGCTGCGGACCCCTTATCGGCTTCGATGCGTACTGTCGGCGCGCTTTTTAGCGGCACTGCAGGCGGCGGAATTTGCTGCAACTGGCTGCCGGCGGTGGGCGCCTGGGCGGAGGCGACTGCTTGAACCAGGGCCATCAACGCGAACGGCAATATTTTGTTGGGTAACATGAATCTGTCCCTATGAAGGCATGTCTGGGCTACGCTCCTAAAAAATTTTACTCTGCTGCAATATGTGCTCCGTGCGCAATCGCATGCACGAAGGAGAAATAGGCGAGCTGTTGCTTTTCGAGCCGGGCGCGGCGCATCTGCGCAGCCGGGCAACTCGTGCGCAAACCGGTGGCGCCCGTCTTGCGCAGGTCGGACGGCGTGGCGCAGCGCCACGCCTTGGTG
>DASVVC010000037.1:0-77783 GCA_036386755.1 Telluria sp. | reverse complement strand
GCGAAAAAAACGCCCGGAGGGGCGTTTTCAGGGAGCTGGAGCTGTGATTTTGAACGGTCGTCCACGTTTGGCGGGGAGTACCTGGCGTTTGGCGCGGTGTTGCAATTCTGTCTTAAATGCATCGGAACCAAGGGGCCAGCCCTTCAGTACGGCGGCGTTGATCTGGCCGAGCTGCTCACGCGTGAGGGCTGGCCGGCTCAGCTCGATATACGCGGCTTCGCGCTGGAATGGGGTGTTTCCCAGTGCCCAGTACAGGGCGTGGTCGGTGATCACGTTGTCGGGCTGGGCGCCGGCGTGGTGGGCGTAGCTCGACCAGGGATAGTCCAGGGGATCGGAAACGAGCTCGTTGCGCACCGGATTGTGTTCTATATAGCGGCTGCACAGCAGAAAGTACGCTGCGGCGTCGATCAGGGAGGTTTTGAAGCGGCCCTGGAACAGGCTGCCGCTGCGGCCGTACTTGGCATTGAACCAGGGCACATAATAGCGCCCGACCCGCTGCATGGTCTGGGCCAGGCCTTCCACCGTCGATGGCGATGCCAGCAGGTGCAAGTGGTTGGGCATCAGCACGTAGGCGTGGATGGCGACCTTGAATTCCTTGGCGCTGTCTTTCAGCCAGGCGAGGAAGCGCTGGTAATCTTCGGCTTCGCGGAAAATCAGCTGGCGGTCGTTGCCATGCTGGATGATGTGATGCGGCTGGTTGGGAATGACGAGACGGGGAAGACGGGCCATGGCAGTATGAAGACGGACGAATCATGCCATTTTACTCAATTGGACTGGCTCTGTCCCTAATTAAGTACAGCCCCATGTTTAGGGCGCATGACTGTGTCCCTGTTTTCGAACCATTTTGACATGTCACCCTGCTCATGCCGGCTCGTTCATGTCGAACAGCAGTTGGCCGATCTGCCGGATGTAGCTGCGTTTTTCCAGCAAAAACTGGGGGAGGCCTTGTTCCCCATTCGCGGCTCCCCACATGGCCCCTGCCATCGCTGCGATGGTGTCGACGTCGCCGCCGCACGCGATCGCAAAAGCCATCATGTCGTCGAATGGCGCGTCACGAAACCGCAAAGCGAGATAGATCGCGGTGAAACAGGAGGTCTCGGCTGTCATTCCATTACCCAGTTGGCCAACAATGGCGCGCGGCGTCTCGGCGCGCCGGTCGCCGCGCGAAAAGCACTGGAAAAAATCCAGCCTGGCCGCCATGCGCGGCTCGGTACAGTAGTTTTTTAACAGCGCCAGCGCGTCTGGCGTCGTCAGCTGCCGCAGAAGCGCATGTGTGGCGAGCGCAACCAGCACCGCGCCTTCGATCCCGAGGGGATGCGCGTGCGTGATGCGCGAACTGGCACGTGTCGCACCGAGCATGGCGGCCACGTCACGGGCGTAAAAGAGGGCGAGGACGGGCGCACGCATGGCGGCGCCGTTGCCGTACGACCCCTGCGAAAACACTGCGGTCGATGCCGACTCCCAGTCCTGTCCGCGTTTTATACGCTTCAACAACTTTGCGGTACCCTGGCCGTAGCCTCTGCTCCAGGCGTAACCGCTGGCAAAGCGGCCGGCGAGGTCGGCAAGGTCGAGTTCTCCCCGCGCCAGCAAGGATTCGGCAAGATCGAGCGACATCCGGGTATCGTCCGTCCAGCGCAGTTCGCCGCCCCGCGTGCGGCCGATGGCGCGCCATAGCGTACGTTCCATGAAGCCGCCCTCGTACGGAGCGCCGAGGGCGTCACCGCTGGCCAGGCCAAGCAAACATCCGGAAAAATGGTCGGGAGAGAGTGTCATTGTGGGGCGGGGCGATCAGCGCTACGGCACTGGCAATAGCGCGCCTGAAATGGCGAGCTCTTGCCGGCGCCGCAATGTAACCGGTTACGCGAGCGTGAAACCGGCGGACAGGCTATAGCCTTCGCCGTACGCGCTACGCAAAGGCAAGTCCTGGCCCAGGCCCGAGCGGGCTTTCTTGCGCAGGCGATAGACCAGCATGTCGACCCGGCGGCTGGCGTCCGGATCGTCGCCGCCCATGCCGGCCACGATCACTTGGCGTGGCACGGGACGGGTGTTGAGCGTGAGCAGGTGCAGGAAGTTGCACTCTTTTTCGGTCAGGTCGATCACCGCACCCATCAGTTCGAGCTGGCGCGCGCTGACGCGCAAGGTCCACTTGCTCGGCAGCTGGGCCGCCGGCTCGGGCGGACGCACGCGCCGGTCCAGCGCCTCGATGTGCGCGGCCAGTTCGGGAAACTTGATCGGCTTGGTCAGGTAGTGGTCGGCGCCCAGGCGCAAGCCAAGAATGCGGTTGTCGAAAGCAACACGGCCGGTCAGCACCAGCAGGCCGATCTCGGGATACAGCTGGCGCATGCGCGGAATCACATTGAAACCGTCTTCGTCCGGTAACCCAAGGTCGAGCACGACCACGGCGGTCGGGGTCTTGGTCAGCGCCGCCCACATCTCGGCGGCGGTGGTCGCAATCATTACTTCATGGTTGAGTTCCGTCAGGAACTCCGCCATATCACCGGCATAGTCGCCGTTGTCCTCAACAATCAATATCTGCGTCATGGGTTGGCCATTTTTTTCATTTCATTACCCCGTGCGTAGTTTCCCTACTTGCGCGCGGCGCCTTCCCTTGTATGTTGATTACCGGAATTATCACTGCTGCTACCTTCCGACGCAACTCTTTTCCCCGCCACACGTTGTGCGGGAAGCCTGATTTTGAACACGGCGCCCGAGGATGGTCCGTTTTGGACGTCGATCGTGCCCCCATGCACTTCGATGACGGAACGCGCCATGTATAAGCCGAGGCCCGAACCTTGGCCCACTGCATTACTTCCACGACAACCCTTGCCGAAAATCGTGGTCATTTCCGCTTGCGGCACCCCTTTGCCGCGGTCGCGCACGGACAGGTCAATGCCGTCGGCCGTGGCATGTCCGGCGAGGATGATGGGCTGCCCGGGCGGCGAATATTGCAGCGCGTTGTCCACCAGCACTTTTAAAGCCAGGCGCAGAGCGCTCGGCTGGGCGCGGATCAGGGCCGGCAAGCCGCTCGATTCCACGCGCGCGCTGCCCCCCGCCGCGCTCACCTGGGCCGCCGCTTCCCGCAGCAGCAGGTCGGGCGCGACGGTGTCGGCCTGACGCGTGCTGCCGATCTCGTCCATGCGGTCGGGAGACAGGTACTGGTCGAGCATGCCGATCAGCCGGTCCACCGCCGCCTGGATCTTGCGGTAGCGCTGGCGGGTCGGCTCGTCGGCATGCGTTGCGGTCGCTTCCAGACGCTGGATGGCGCCGTCGATGGTCGACAGGGGCGTACGGAATTCGTGGTTCAGCATGCTGGCGAAGCGGCGTTTTTCCTCGGCGCGCTCGCGCTCGGCGCTCGTATCGACCAGCACGCCGACCAGCGCATCCGGCTTGCCATTGGCATCCGTCAACAAGGTCGAACGCACTTCGATCGGGACCGTGCCGCCATCCGGACGCGACAGGTCGAAGTGGCGCAGCAGCGCGCGCCGGCTGGTGTCGCCCGCGGCAAAACGGGCGAGGCGCTGCGGCAAGCCCGCGCACAAGGCCGCCAGAGGTCCATCAGCCTGCTGGGTGGAAAGTTGCTTTATGAAATCTGCAGCCTCGTATCCGAGCAGGTGCCGCACAGACGGGCTGATGTACGACAAGGTGCCGGAGGCGCAATCGACAATCCAGGCGACATCGCCCCGCAACTCGGCGATGGCGCGAAATTGTTCCACGAGCATGTTGTCGCTGGGCCGCACGGGTCCTTGCCTTGCCTCGCTGACGCTATTGTTCATGGAACGCTTTCTTTACCTGTTCAACATCACACTCCGCTAGTATATCGCCAACATTGCAGTTAAGTATATGAACACAAATCAGAGGCCGCTATTCGTCCAGCGGCGCGAAAATGGCTTGCAGGTCTTCCTGCGTCAGGCTCATTTTCTGCGACTCGCCCTCGGCCAGGATCGACTGGGCCAGGTCGGATTTCTTTTGCTGCAACAGCTGGATTTTTTCTTCCAGCGTGCCCTTGGCGATCAGCTTGTAGACGAAGACCGGCTTGTCCTGCCCGATGCGCCAGGCGCGGTCGGTAGCCTGGTTCTCGGCGGCCGGGTTCCACCACGGATCGTAATGGATCACGGTATCGGCCGCGGTCAGGTTCAGGCCGACGCCGCCCGCCTTCAGGCTGATCAGGAAGATCGGCACCGCGCCCTGCTGGAAGGCGGCGACCTGGGCCGCGCGGTCCTTGGTGTCGCCGGTAAGCAAGGCGTACGGGATGCGGCGCGCGTTGAGCTCTTCCTCGATCAGCGCCAGCATGCTGGTAAATTGCGAGAACACCAGGATCTTGCGGCCTTCTTCGAGCAAATCGTCGACCATCTGCATCAGGTCGATCAGCTTGGCGGAGCCGCTGTCTTTCTTCTTGGCGGGCAGCGCTTTCACCAGGCGCGGGTCGCAGCAGACCTGGCGCAGCTTGAGCAAGGCTTCGAGGATGACGATCTGGCTGCGCGCCACGCCTTTTTTGTCGATCTCGTCGCGCACTTTCTTGTCCATCGCCAGGCGCACGGTTTCGTACAGGTCGCGCTGGGCGCCCGACAACTCGACCTTGCGCACCATTTCCGTCTTCGGCGGCAATTCCTTGGCAACATTGTCCTTGGTCCGGCGCAGCAGGAAGGGACGGATGCGGCGGTTCAGCAGCGCGCGCCGCAGCGGGTCGTCCTGGCGCTCGATCGGGTGGCGGAACTGGCTGTTGAAGGTCTTTTCATCGCCCAGCAAACCCGGCAGCAGGAAGTGGAACTGCGACCACAATTCGCCCAGGTGGTTTTCGAGCGGGGTGCCGGTCAGGCACAGGCGGTGGCGCGACTTGAGCAGGCCGGCGCTCTGGGCCGCCTTGGAGCGGTTGTTCTTGATGTAGTGCGATTCGTCGAGGATGACGAGGTGGAACTCGTGCTCGCGCAGCTTTTCTTCATCGCGCGGCAACAGGGCGTAGGTAGTCAGGACCAGGTCGACTTCCTCGATCTTGTCGAACTGTTCCAGGCGCTCCTTGCCTTGCAGCAGCAGCACGCGCAGGTCGGGCGCGAAGCGGGCCGCTTCGTCCTGCCAGTTGGTCATCAGGCTCGTCGGCGCGATGACCAGGGCCGGATGGGTCAGGCGGCCGGCCTCTTTTTCGATCAGGATGTGGGCCAGCGTTTGCACCGTCTTGCCCAAACCCATGTCATCGGCCAGGATGCCGGCCAGGTCGTACTCGCGCAGAAACTGCATCCACGCCAGGCCATCTGCCTGGTAGTCGCGCAGGGTCGCCTGCAGCCCGGCCGGGGGCGCCACTTTTTGCACGGAACCGAACAGGCTCAGCTTACGACCGGTTTCGCGCAACTGCTCGCCGCCGAACCAGCGCAAGGCGGTTCCGCGCGCCAGTTCTTCGAGCCGGCCCGCATCCAGGGTCGAGAGCCTGACCTTGGTTTTGATCTTGTCGCTGAAGTAAAGTTCACCCAAGGTGTTGAGAATGGGCTTCAGGCGCCCCCAGGGCAGCGCCACGCGCAAGCCATCGGGCAGGGTGGCCAGCATCTGGTCGGCGTCGGCGTGCGCGGCCAGCACCTCGGGATCGAAGTCGCTCGGGGCGCTGCGGATCAGTTGCACCAGCACCGGCAGCAGCGGCACGCGCTTCTGGTTGACCACGATGCCCAGCTCCAGCTCGAACCAGGCGTTGCCCGCTTCGGCCGGCTCGTCGATCTCGGCGTACCAGTCTTGCACCGCGACCACGTCGTAGCGGTATTTGTTGGATTTGTGCACATGCCAGCCGCCTTCGAGCAGGGCGGCGAGGTCGCCTTCGGCAAAGCGCAGCCAGTGCGCCTGGCTTTCCAGCTGCTGGGCGCCGGCCAGCGCATTGAGCGGCGGCGTGCCGGGTTTGCGGAAACCGAGCGCGTGCAGTTCTTCCAGCGCGGCGGCCTCGGCCGCACTGTCGCGGGCGATGACCTCGGTCACGTCGCCGACCTGGCGCACCACGCGCTGGGCCGGGTCGAACGCAACGCGCTCGCCATCGTAGTCGAACGAGAGCACCGCGTAATCGTGCCAGCGCTGATGGGTGCCGTCGGCCAGCGGCACGCTGTCGAGCAGCAAGTGCGGACGCGGCTTGACGTCGTCGCGCAGGCGCTGGATCAGCGGCTGCGGCAATGGCATCAGTTGCTGCAAGCCATGGGCCAGCAACAGTTGCGAGACGCGCTTTTTATCGTTGCCGCTCAGCGCCGGGGCTTGCGCCACCAGCGCCTGCAAGTCGGCCAGGGAAATATCGACCCCGCCTCGGTTGAGCGAGAGCGCGCCGCAGGACAGGTTGTCGATGTACCACGGCGGATCGGTCGGCAGCATGTAGTCGATCTGGTCGGCTGCGGTGTGGGTCGCGCCGCTGGCGGGCTGGACTTGCCAGCCGAGGCGCGCGGTGCGGCCTTCCTCGCGCCAGACCAGGTTCGCTTCGCGCACGGGGCCGGCCTGCAGCGGATAGATCAGGCCGTTGGCCATGTCGGGCCAGGAATTGGCCCACAGCAGCTTGTCTTGTTCCAGCAACATTTGCAGCAGGATGGCGCCGACCTTGCCTTTCGGCTCGGTCGCGCTGCCGCCCTGCGAGGCGGCGCCGCTGCGCATGGCGATGAAGAAACGCACCAGGTCTTCATCGTCGCCTTCAAGGTAGGCGGGCGGGGCCGACAGCAGGGAAAACACTTCGCTGACCGGGCTGGCGGCGGCGACTTCGCCGTTCGGGCGCAGGCGTGCCTTGCACAGGCACAGGGCCACGTGGCGCCCGCCGCTGGTCGGGGCCAGGACATAGACGAACTTGTACTGGGCGACTTTGGGATCCTTGACCTCCAGGTCGAGCTTGGGCTGCGGGTGGGCAGCAGCCTCGACCCGTTGCAGCCAGCTGGCGATCGGCGCTGGCAGGGCCGACGCCGGGGTGGCGTGCGGCGCAGCGGTGGCAGGGCGTCCTTCACGGGGTTCGTCGCGCGTTAAATCCATCGTGTGCATGTGTTCTGTAAGGGCAATATCGGAGACGATAACACCCGATATTATCCGACATAAAGACACTTGTGTTCTGTTCTCTTTCGCACGCAGAAGCGCTTGTTTGCGCGGGCCATGGGGCGTGAGCCTGCATTCATGCTGTAAGGGTAAGCGGCGGGTGGAAAACGCCCGGGTGACGGCCGGCACGTGGCGGGCCGGCGAGACAGCCATGCTCGTGAAGTGATCGGGCCGGCGACGAATGCATATTCGAATCGGATTAACTTCTTTATCTGGCTTGGATGCGACATTAACAAAGACAATTCTTATTCACTATATCAATCCGGCCAGTCAGGAAGTCGCCTGGAAAAGTCCGCGGATTCAGGAAAATCGCCACGACAAGAATATTGCTATTTATTTACCACATGGATAAAATGGCAACTTTCAAGCCGTCCGTATCGCTGCGGGACGCTCTTCTCCTCTCCTGGAAAAATCATGAAACTGTCCGCCGTTCTCGCCCTGTTGCTGCTTACCGCCACCGCCAATGCCCAAACCGGCGACCGGGTTGTCATGGCCCGCGATGAAAGTCCGGTGATGGCTGAGGCGATCGGCAAGGCGCAAGGCTCGCTCGATACCTTTCTGGCCACCTACGCCAAGCCGCCGAAAGGCGCGGACATGTTTCGCCTCAAGGTAAAAATCACCGACGACCATGGCAGCGAACATATGTGGGTCATGCCGTTCAAGCAGACCCCGACCGGCTTTACCGGCACCATCGCCAACGACCCGGAGATCGTCGAGAGCGTCGAAAACGGCGAAGAAATCACGTTCAAGCGCGCCGACATTTCGGATTGGGGATATGTATTGAACGGCAAGCAGAAAGGCAGTTTTACCGTGTGTGCCCTGTTCAAAACGATGCCGGCGAAGGTGGTCAAGCAGTATCGCGAGCAGCATGGTTTCGAATGCTGATGTGAAGCGTTATCCGGACAGGAATGCCGTTAAGAGAAACCGTTGAAGGCTCCATGCGACACATTGGCGATAATCTGAAAATGGCGATTCCCGCCGTGGATGGCGGCTTTAAATTGCGTATCTATCGCTCGGTCAAACGCCAGAACCGCATGGCGTCGGTGCGTGTGAAATGCGGCTGCTGCAATGAGCAGCTCATCATTCACCACGACCATCAGGTCCTGGAGATCGGCACCATCATGGCCTCGCTTGCAGAGTGGCGGGCGCTGTTATTACCGCTGCTGCTTGCCGACAGCGGCACATCCGATGCGGGCGACGCCAATCCGTGACGCGGCTCGCATGGCGCCGCATGCTGGGGCAGCTCAACGGTACCGCAGCCCGGCCCGCCACCCGGTAATGTCGATTCAAGTTCGAGAAACTACCGGCGCACTTTAGCCATTGTTTTTTATGCGAATCCACAGGAGCCAGGCAAGGTACACTGTGCGCTTTCAAACAGCCCGGACGGTGCTCGCCCTGCACACCGTTCAGGCACTGTCAAGACTGGCGCATTCGCCGCGATTGCGTATCATTCCGTGCTTGACTCATCAGGATGTTCCCCATGCTCCCAACTATCGAACAACGTCTCGCCATAGAACTTGTCGCCAAGCCTGTCCAGGTTGCCGCCGCCATTGCCCTGCTCGATGAAGGCGCCACCGTTCCCTTCATCGCGCGCTACCGCAAGGAAGCGACCGGGGGCCTGGACGATATCCAGTTGCGCCTGCTGGAAGAACGCCTGCGCTACCTGCGCGAGCTGGAAGACCGGCGCGCCGCGATCATTGCCTCGATCACCGAACAAAACAAGATGACGCCGGCCCTGCTCGACGCCGTCACCCACGCCGAAGACAAGACGCGCCTGGAAGACCTGTACCTGCCGTACAAGCAAAAACGCCGCACCAAGGCGCAGATCGCGATCGAAGCGGGCTTAGCTCCCCTGGCCGAAGGCTTGCTGGGCGACCCGACCATCGCCCCTGAAGAAGAAGCGGCCAAGTACCTGCGCGAAGCGTTCACCAGCGACGACGGCAACAACCCCGGCGTGGCCGACATCAAGGCCGCGCTCGACGGCGCGCGCCAGATCCTGATGGAGCGCTTCGCCGAAGACGCAACGCTGCTGCAATCGCTGCGCGAATACGTGCAGGAACACGGCATCGTCGAATCGAAAGTCGTCGAGGGCAAGCAGGATGAAGGCGAAAAATTCGCCGATTACTTCGACTATTCCGAGACCATTTCCACCGTGCCCTCGCACCGCGCGCTGGCCCTCTTGCGCGGGCGCCGCGAAGGCATTCTCGACGTGGTCCTGCGCCTGGACACCGAAGCCGAAAAACCGAAGTGGGACGCGCCGCACAACCCGTGCGAAGGCCGCATCGCCGCGCGCTTCGGCATCAAGAACCAGGGCCGCCCGGCCGACAAGTGGCTGGCCGACACGGCGCGCTGGACCTGGCGCGTGAAGAGCTTCATGCACTTGGAAACGGAGCTGATGGGCGCCCTGCGCGAACGCGCCGAACTCGATGCCATCAACGTGTTCGCCCTGAACCTGAAAGCGCTGCTGCTGGCCGCGCCGGCCGGCCCGCGCGCCACCATGGGCCTGGACCCGGGCCTGCGCACCGGCGTGAAAGTGGCCGTGGTCGACGCCACCGGCAAGGTGGTCGACACCGCCGTGATCTATCCGCACCAGCCGCGTAACGACTGGGACGGCTCGCTCCACGTGCTCGGCGCGCTGGCCGCGAAACACAATGTGTCCCTGATCTCGATCGGCAACGGCACCGCCTCGCGCGAAACCGACAAGCTGGCGCAAGACCTGATCAAGCAGCGCGCGGAACTCAAGCTCACCAAGATCGTGGTGTCGGAAGCCGGCGCCTCGGTGTACTCGGCCTCCGAATTCGCTTCGCGCGAGCTGCCCGACATGGACGTGTCGCTGCGCGGCGCGGTGTCGATCGCGCGCCGCCTGCAAGACCCGCTGGCCGAACTGGTGAAGATCGATCCCAAGTCGATCGGCGTGGGCCAGTACCAGCACGACGTGAGCCAGACCCAGTTGGCGCGCTCCCTCGACGCCGTCGTTGAAGACTGCGTCAATGCGGTCGGGGTGGACGTCAACACCGCCTCGGCGCCGCTGCTGGCGCGCGTGTCCGGTTTGTCTTCCAGCGTGGCGCAGGCCATCGTCACCTACCGCGACCTGAAAGGCGCCTTTACCTCGCGCGCGGACCTCAAAGCCGTGCCGCGCCTGGGCGATAAAACCTTCGAACAGGCGGCGGGCTTTCTGCGCGTGATGGGCGGCGCCAATCCGCTCGACGCCTCGGCGGTGCACCCGGAATCGTATCCGCTGGTCGAAAAAATCCTGGCCGATATCAAGAAGGAGATGAAGTCCGTCATCGGCGACGCGACGCTCCTCAAGACGCTCAATCCGGCCAAGTACGCCGATGACAAATTCGGCGTGCCGACCATTACCGACATCCTCAAGGAGCTGGAAAAGCCGGGCCGCGATCCGCGCCCCGAGTTCACCACCGCCACCTTCAAGGAAGGCGTGGAAGAGATCCGCGACCTGCGCCCGGACATGATTTTGGAGGGCGTTGTCACCAACGTGGCGGCCTTCGGCGCGTTTGTCGACATCGGCGTGCACCAGGATGGACTGGTGCATATCTCGGCGCTGTCGAACACCTTCGTGAAGGACCCGCACACGGTGGTCAAGGCCGGCCAGGTGGTGCGCGTGAAGGTGCTGGAAGTGGACGAGAAGCGCAAGCGCATCGCCCTGACCATGCGCCTGACCGACAGCGCGCCGCAGGCCGGGTCCAAGCCCGAGCAGCGGGGCGACCGCACCGACGGCAAGCGCCTGGCGCAGCACCAGCAGAAGCAGGACCGCGCCCCGGCGCCGGTCGGCGGCACGATGGCCGCGGCGTTTGCCAAGCTGCGCGGATAAGCTGAGTGGATAAGCGGCCCATCATCGCGATTGCCGCGCGCGACCCGGACAGCGTGGACGCGCGCGTGCTGATCGAGGAACTGTCGGCAGCGCTGGCGGCGATCACGGGCGACAGCGGCAAGGCCTCGTTTTCGGCCGACGATGCGCGCGTGGCGCGCGCGCTGTTCGTGGTGGCGACGGGCGAACCCGGGCAGTTGCTCGGCTGCGCGGCGCTGCGCCCGCTGGAGGGCAAGGCGGACCAGGTGGACCAGGTGGGCGAGATCAAGCGCATGTTCGCCCGTCCCGGCGCCAAAGGTGCCGGTGCAGCCTTGCTGGCGCACGTGGAGCAGGCGGCGCAGGAGTTCGGCTACCGCGAACTGTGGCTGGAAACACGCAAGGTCAACACGCGCGCGGTGGCGTTCTACGAAAAGCACGGATACCGCACAATTACCAACTACGGCAAGTACGTGGGACGGGACGATGCGGTTTGCCTGGGGAAGGCGCTGTGAACAGCCCGGCCGTGGGGTCAGACCCCGGTTTTTCTGTTAGGGGTCTGACCCCGGTGTTACCCCGCGGACTGTCCGTCAGGGGTCTGACCCCGGTGTCAGCCCGCGAACTGTCCGTCAGCGGCCTGACCCCGGTATTGCCCGAGAAGTTTCCTTGAACCCGCAGACGACGACCTTGGCCGATACCACACCCTACGTCGAAGTACCTATTCCCCCTACTCCCAACGCCTCCGCCCCCTAAAAGTCCGCCCCCCGCCGTTTTCTTATAAAATGTCGGCATCTAACCCATTTCCCACCGAGGCAAGCCATGAGCGACGTAAAAAGCTGGATCAAAGACACCGTAACCGCCACCCCTGTGGTGCTGTTCATGAAGGGAACCGCCCAATTCCCGCAATGCGGCTTTTCCGGCCGCGCCATCCAGATCCTGAAGGCCTGCGGCGTCGAGAATATCGCCACCGTCAATGTGCTGGAAGATCCGGAAGTACGCCAGGGCATCAAGGACTATTCGAACTGGCCAACCATTCCCCAGCTCTACGTCAAGGGCGAATTCATCGGCGGCTCCGACATCATGAACGAGATGTTCGAATCGGGCGAACTCAAAGCCCTGCTCGATGCCTGATTCCCGCCCGCGGCGCCTGGTTGTCGCCATTACCGGCGCCACCGGCGCCGTGTATGGCGTGCGCCTGGTCCAGCAGCTGGCCGCCACGCCAGGCATCGAGACGCACCTGATCGTCTCCGATGCCGCCGTCCTGACCCTGCATCAGGAACTGGGCATGCAGCGCCGCGATGTCGAGGCGCTGGCCCATGTCGTGCACAAGAACCGCGATGTCGGCGCCTCGATCGCCAGCGGCTCGTTCCAGTCTGACGGCATGGTCATCGCGCCTTGCTCGATGAAAACCCTGGCCGCCGTGGCCCTGGGCCTGTCGGACAACCTGATCGCGCGCGCGGCCGACGTGGTGCTCAAGGAGCGCCGCCGGCTGGTGCTGATGGTGCGCGAAACCCCGTTCAACCTGGCGCACCTGCGCAATATGACGGCGGTAACGGAAATGGGGGGAGTGATCTTTCCACCGCTGCCAAGCTTTTATCACAAGCCGGAGAGCATCGACGACATGGTCGATCATACGGTGGCACGGGTCATGGACCTGTTTGGCGTGGCGCACACCTTGGCGCCGCGCTGGGCTGGCATGAAGCCGGGGACGGACACCAGGGACGCCTGAGACGCTTGAGCGCCCCGCCACGCCGCTGCGCGTGGCAATGAGCCTGGCGCCGAGCTAACGAGCAACCTGATGGGCAAGCAAGCGGGCAAGCAAGCGGGCAAACAGGCGTGTACGCCAGCTTTGCCGGCACCGCCTTGCCGCCCTTGCCGCGGTCAGCGCTTGTCGAACTGCCAGCTGTCCGCCTTTTTCAATTCCTTTGCTTCCTCGACCATCCGGCGATGGGCAATGCGCTTGCGCATGATTTCTGCGTGCTGCGCGGCACTCATCGGGGGAACAGTCATCAGGTCCTTGAGTTGCGCGGTGTTGCTGTAGTTACTTTTCATAAGGCGGCTGGATCCTCGGCTTGTTGCGTAACGGGATGACAAGACTGCAATTGCTATTGTGATTATGAGCCACTATGCCGTTTTTGTGCGACACGATATGAATCCATTACACCGGGGAACCTCACCACGGTCTGACCATTGTGCATGAATTTTATGGCCTCGCCATGACAAATCATAAAGCCCCGTCGAATTTACAAAGGACGGGGTCGCGATTTCATGTTGATGTGGCGCAAAAAGCATCCGCGAACAGGCAGCCGCCGATATCGGGCCGCTTGGCGTAAAAATATATAGGTTTATATCAACACGAACAATGCCGACATTCGTGCTAAATAGCTACTTTTGGTAATTAATGCGTACAAGCATGCGAATGAATTCGCGTGCAATTTGACGATGATGTTCATCAAGTCGCTGTAAATCGGCGATTAATTTCACATCGGCAGATTCAAAACGCGACACACCGGATGCGCCTTCGCTGTTTGCGGCGGCGCTTTCGTCCCCGCCGAAGCGCAGCCATTCCGCCGGTACGCCCAGCCATTGCGCAATCATGCGCAACTTCTCTTGGGTGGGAATAGCCTCTCCCACCAGCCATTTCCGGGCAGCATGCACCGTGATTGGCCGTCCATCGAAGCGAATGTTAAATTCCCGCGCCAAGCGGGTGGGACTGTCGGGTGAGTAATGGGCGTTCTTCAGTGCCTGCTGCAGGCGTTCACTAAAGCTTTCGCGTTCGTTGGATGAATTCATGGGTGGCACTATTTCATGCAACGGCATGAAAGTCAGTCTCTTCATAGTTGAGACCAATTGTGACAAGTTACATTTTCTATGTAACAATCAAGTGAGAATTGTACACACATATGGCATCGCCGGAAACCACCGTTAAATGTTAATTCTTCAGCAATTTTGCGGGCCAAGCACTTGATCGGACGTCACTGGTCGGGGCAACCAGTGTAGGCGCAGCGTCCCGGCGCCACCCCCGCGCACGATACGGGGGTTTGGCCTAGATCAGATGAAAGCGCAGGATACCGTCGTCATCATGGCTTCGGCGCAAGACGCCGTCGTACCAGAGCTTGTGCAGATGGGCCAGCGCCTCGCCCAGCGCAAATGTGAGCTGGTGGGCGTCGAGCGGACAGCGAAACATCAGCGGGACGATGGCGGCGGCCGAGGCGGGCGTGCGGCAGGCGTGGACCACCTCGGGCAGGCGCGCGGCATGATGGGCGCGCAACTGCGCAATGCGCGTGTGCAGGCCTGTGAACGGGCGCCCGTGCGACGCCCGGCTGGGCCGCCGACATCATGCGTGCAAAGCCATATTCGCCCGTGCTCATCCACAACGGCGCGCCGAAGCGCGGGCAGGGTGTCCCCGAAGAGCCAGCGCCGATTCGAGAGCATTCATATAGCATTCTTTCGTGTTCAGGACAGCGGCAGGCACGCTACAATAGGTTGACGTTGACGTAAACGGCAAGCTGCCCATCGATTCTAGTCGATCGCGCGCCGTCCCCTCCCACCGCCGCTCTTGATTAGTACTTAGCCACCGATGTCCATGCGTACTTACACCATCGCCGAACTGGCGCGCGAATTCGATATTACCGCGCGCGCTATCCGCTTCTATGAAGACCAGGGGCTGCTGCGCCCCAGCCGCGAAGGCGTGGGCGGACGCAACCGGGTCTACACGGCGCGCGACCGCACCCACCTCAAGCTGACCCTGCGCGGCAAGCGCCTCGGCCTGACCTTGTCGGAAATTAAAAGCATCGTCGACATGTACGAGTCGCCCAAGGATACCGCTGCGCAGATGAACCGCTTCCTGGGCGTACTGGCCCACCAGCGCGAAACCCTGGAGCGCCAGCGCGAGGATATCGACATGGCGCTGGCCGAAATTGCCGCCCATGAAGAGGAATGCCGGCGCATGCTGGCCGAGCAAACGGCCAATGCCTAAATAGCATTGCTACTTGACGTTTACGTTAACGTCAAACATGCGTATGATGAACTCTTCCCATTCCGACCCCGCGAGGACGACAAATGCTGCATCTTCCAGGCTTGACCTTTGACCATGGCGAAGACATCGCCGCGCTGCGCGAAGCAGTTCAACAATTCGCCGCGGTAGAGATCGCTCCCCGCGCGGCGGAAATCGACCGCAGCGACCAGTTCCCGATGGACCTGTGGCGCAAGATGGGCGACCTGGGCGTGCTGGGCATTACCGTCGACGAGCAATACGGCGGCGCCCAGATGGGCTACCTGGCGCACATCGTGGCAATGGAAGAAATCTCGCGCGCCTCGGCCTCGGTCGGCCTGTCGTACGGCGCCCACTCGAATCTGTGCGTCAACCAGATCAAGCGCAACGGCACCGAAGAACAGAAGCTGAAGTACCTGCCGAAGCTCATTTCGGGCGAATACATCGGCGCGCTGGCGATGTCGGAGCCGAACGCCGGATCGGACGTGGTTAGCATGAAGCTGCGCGCCGATTTTAAAGGCGACCGTTGGGTGCTCAACGGCACCAAGATGTGGATCACCAACGGCCCCGACGCCGACGTGCTGGTGGTGTACGCCAAGAACGACCTGGAAGCCGGCCCGCGCGGCATGACGGCCTTCATCATCGAAAAAGGCTACAAGGGTTTCTCGATCGCGCAAAAGCTCGACAAGCTCGGCATGCGCGGCTCGCACACGGGCGAACTGGTGTTCCAGGATTGCGAAGTGCCGGCCGAAAACGTGCTCGGGGGTTTGGGCAAGGGTGTCAACGTGCTGATGTCGGGCCTGGACTTCGAGCGCACCGTGCTGTCGGGCGGACCGCTGGGCATCATGGCGGCCTGCATGGATGCGGTGGTGCCGTACGTGCACGACCGTAAGCAGTTCGGCCAGCCGATCGGCGAATTCCAGCTCATGCAGGGCAAACTGGCCGATATGTATTCGACCATGATGGCCTGCAAGGCGTATGTGTACGCCGTGGGCCAGGCCTGCGACCGCGCCAAGACGCCGGAAGCGATCCGCAACCTGCGCAAGGACGCCGCCGGCGCGATTCTGTACAGCGCCGAAAAAGCGACCTGGATGGCGGGCGAAGCGATCCAGACCCTGGGCGGCAATGGTTATATCAACGAGTATCCGGTCGGACGTCTGTGGCGCGATGCGAAGCTCTACGAAATCGGCGCAGGCACCAGCGAAATCCGCCGCATGCTGATCGGGCGGGAGTTGTTTGCGGAGACGATGTAAGTCTTTCTCGCAAAGGCCGTGTGGTGAAACGAACCGTTAGCCGAAAAGCCGTCGTCCCCGCGCCAAGGCGGCCCTCGGCGGGGATCCATAGCACCTATGAACAGCTTATACGCTAACTATGATCACAGGTGCTATGGATTCCCGCCTGCGCGGGAACGACGAGCTTGCGACGTATAGAATAGTCTTCCCACCCAAGACTGATCGAGAAGCCAGATGACACAAGTTGCGTTCCCCAAGCTGCTGTCTTCGCAGATTGCTTTCGACATCGCCCGCACCATCCTCGACGGTTTCGACAAGCACTACCGCCTGTTCCGCCAGACCAGCCAGACCGCCAAGCGCCATTTCGAAACCGGTTCCTGGGCCACCGCCCAGCAGGCGGCACGCGAACGCATCGGTTTCTACGACCAGCGCGTGCAGGAATGCGTGCAAATCCTCGAAGATGAATACGATAACGGCGAACTGACCGACGAAGTCTGGCGCGAACTCAAGCTGCACTACATCGGCATGCTGTCCGGCCACAAGCAGCCCGAGCTGGCGGAAACCTTCTTCAACTCCGTCTGCTGCAACATCCTGCACCGCACGTATTTTCACAACGATTTCATTTTCGTGCGCCCGGTGGTCTCCACCGAGTACATCGAAACCGACGAACTGCTGCCGACCTACCGCGTCTACTACCCGGCCAAGGACGGCCTGCGCTTCGCGCTCAAGCGCATCGTCACCAATTTCCAGCTCAACTGCAAGTTCGCCAACCTCGACCGCGACATCGCGCTGGTCGAAGGGCGCCTCAAGCTGATCTTCGGCGGCGAAGCGCTGGAGCCGAACCACCAGATCCAGGTGCTGTCGAGCCTGTTCTTCCGCAACAAGGGCGCCTACATCGTCGGCAAAGGCATTAACGGCAACCGCGAGTATCCGTTCATCGTGCCGATCCTGCACAACCGCCACGGCGAGCTGATCCTCGATACGGTGCTGTTCGACCACGAACAGATCACCATCCTGTTCTCGTTCACGCGCGCCTACTTCCTGGTGGACATGGAAGTGCCCTCGGCCTACGTCCAGTTCCTGCGCAGCCTGCTGCCGCGCAAACCACGCAGCGAGATCTACACCATCCTCGGCCTGCAAAAGCAGGGCAAGACGCTGTTTTACCGCGATTACCTGCAGCACCTGAAACACACCGCCGACCGCTTCGAAATCGCGCCCGGCATCAAGGGCCTGGTGATGCTGGTGTTCGCGCTGCCGTCGTTCCCGTACGTGTTCAAGGTCATCAAGGATTTCTTCCCGGCGCCGAAAGAAACCACGCGCGCCCAGATCAAGGAAAAGTACCTGCTGGTCAAGAACCACGACCGCGTAGGCCGCATGGCCGACACGCTCGAATATTCGAACGTCGCCTTTCCGCTGGAACGCTTTTCGGAAGAACTGATCGCCGAGCTGATGCACCACGCACCGTCGCTGGTCGAGTACGAAGGCGACCGCATCATCATTCGCCACTTGTATATCGAACGGCGCATGGTGCCGCTCAATATTTTCCTGAACAAGGCGGAAGTGGCCGGCGACGATGCGCTGATCGAACACGGCGTGATCGAATACGGCAACGCCATCAAGGAACTGGTGGCGGCCAATATCTTCCCGGGAGATATGCTGTATAAAAACTTCGGCGTCACGCGCCACGGCCGCGTGGTGTTTTACGATTACGACGAAATCGAATATATCACCGACTGCAATTTCCGCAATATCCCGGAACCGCGCAACGAAGAAGATGAAATGTCGGCCGAGCCGTGGTATTCGATCGGCAAGCACGATGTTTTTCCCGAGCAGTTCGGCGCCTTTTTGCTGGGTAACGCGAAAATACGCCTGTATTTCATGAAGCACCACGCGGATCTGTTGACCCGGGATTTCTGGCAGTCGCGCAAGCAGCGCATCATGGACGGCCATATCGAAGACGTATTCCCGTACCCGCAGCAAATCCGCTTTTGCAACCAGAGCGCCGCCGATAATCCGGCGGTGTACACCCCGTCCTATTTGGAGAACTTACACAATGAATGATCCAGTCGTTATCGTCGGCGCCGCCCGCACACCCATGGGCGCGTTCCAGGGCGATTTTTCCTCCAAGTCCGCCAGCGACCTGGGCGCCGTGGCCATTGCCGCCGCCGTCGAGCGCTCCGGCGTCGACGCCAAGCTGGTCGAACACGTCTACTTCGGCAACTGCCTGATGGCAGGCCAGGGCCAGGCCCCGGCGCGCCAGGCGGCCATCAAGGGCGGCTTGCCGCTGTCCGCCGGCGCGGTGACGCTGTCGAAGATGTGCGGCTCGGCCATGCAGGCGGCCATTTTCGCGCATGACAGCCTGCTCGCGGGCAGCGCCGACATCGTCGTCGCCGGCGGCATGGAATCGATGACCAACGCGCCGTACCTGATTCCGAAGGCGCGCGGCGGCTACCGCATCGGCCACGGCATGATGTTCGACCACATGATGTACGACGGCCTGGAAGACGCCTACTCGCGCAACGAGAAAACCGGCGAAGGCCGCTCCATGGGCACCTTTGCCGAAGAATGCGTAGCCAAGTATGCCTTCACGCGCGAAGCGCAGGATGCGTTCGCGATCGCCTCGGTCAAGCGCGCGCAGGAAGCGAACAACGAAGGCTACTTCAAGTGGGAAATCGCGCCGGTCACCGTGACCACGCGCGCGGGGGAGTCCATCATCGACAAGGATGAAGGCCCGGCCAAGGCCAAGCTGGATAAAATCCCGGCCTTGAAGCCTGCATTCAAGAAGGATGGCACCATCACCGCCGCCTCGTCGTCGTCGATCAACGACGGCGCCGCCGCGCTAGTGCTGATGCGCGAATCGAAAGCGCGCGAACTCGGTCTGACCCCGATCGCCCGCATCGTCGGCCATTCCACGTTTGCGCAGGAACCGAACCTGTTCACCACCGCCCCCATCGGCGCGCTGCAAAAGCTGTTCGCCAAGACCGGCTGGAAGCCGTCGGAAGTGGACCTGTACGAGATCAATGAGGCGTTTGCAGCGGTGCCGATGGCGGCGATGCACGAACTCGATATCCCGCACGACAAGGTCAACATCCACGGCGGCGCCTGCGCCCTGGGCCACCCGATCGGGGCGTCGGGCGCGCGCATCATCGTCACCCTGCTCGGCGCGCTGAAGAAAACCGGCGGCAAGCGCGGCGTGGCCTCGCTGTGCATCGGCGGCGGCGAAGCGACGGCGATGGCGTTTGAGATGATGTGATGGACGACTGCTAGCCTTCGATCCGTCGTCCCCGGCCTTGGCGGCCCCCTTGGCGGGGACCCAAGTTCGTGCCGAAGCCACTGGCTAAGCGACTAACTTGGGTTCCCGCCGAGGGCCGCCTTGGCGCGGGAACGATGGAGCTAAGGTTCCCAGCTACGAGAGAATTATGCCAACAGCACTCATCATCGGCGCCTCGCGCGGCATCGGCCGCGAACTTGTGCGCCAGTACCTGGCCGACGGCTGGCGCGTCCTGGCCACCGCCCGCAAGAACGAAGACTGCACGGCGTTGGGCGCCATGGGCGCGCATCCGTACCAGCTAGACGTCACCAGTGCCGACTCCATCGCCGCGTTGGGCTGGAACCTGGACGGCGAACTGCTCGACGCCGCATTCCTTAACGCCGGCGTGTACGGCCCGCGCCACGACGGTTTTCCCACCCAGGACGACTTCGACGCGGTCATGCACACCAACGTGCTGGCGGCGCTGCGCCTCTTGCCCGTGATCGCGCCGATGGTGGCCGAGGCACGCGGCAAACTCGCCGTGATCTCCTCGCGCATGGCGTCGATGGGCGCGCGCAGCAGCGCCTCCGGCACCGTGTACCGCGCCAGCAAGGCGGCCCTGAACTCGGTGCTGGTCGACACCGGCATCCGCTTCGGCCCCAAGGGCGCGACCTGCGTGGCCTTCCACCCGGGCTGGGTGCAGACCGACATGGGCGGCCCAAGCGCCGACATCACGGTCGAACAAAGCGCGGCCGGCCTGCGCGCCACCCTGGCCGGCATCGACGCTGCCGCCAACGGCACCTTCCTCAATTACGACGGCACGCCAATTCCCTGGTAAGCCCAACCTAGCGAAACCTATGATACTGACCGAAGAACACCAGATGATCCGCGACGCCCTGCGCAGCTTTTCGCAGGAGCGCCTCGCCCCCAACGCCGCGCGCTGGGACAAGGAGCACTACTTTCCCAAGGACGAACTGAAGGAGCTGGCCGCGCTGGGCGCGTTCGGCGTGGCCGTGCCCGAGGAACTGGGCGGCGCCGGCCTTGACTACGTGTCGCTGGCGCTGGTGCTCGAAGAAATCGCGGCCGGCGACGGCGGCACCTCGACCATCATCTCGGTCAACAACTGCCCGGTGTGCAGCATCGCCATGATGTATGCGAACGACGCGCAAAAAGAACAGTGGCTGCGCCCCCTCGCACAGGGCAAGATGCTGGGCGCGTTCGCGCTGACCGAGCCGCACACCGGCAGCGACGCCTCGGCGCTGCGCACCACCGCCACGCGCGACGGCGACGAATACGTCATCAACGGCACCAAGCAGTTCATCACCAGCGGCAAATACGCCGACGTGGCGATCGTCATGGCGGTCACCGACAAGGCGGCTGGCAAAAAAGGCATCAGCGCGTTCTGGGTGCCGACGGCCACACCCGGCTACATCGTGGCCGGCCTGGAACAGAAAATGGGCCAGCACTCGTCGGACACGGCGCAGATCCTGTTCGAGAACTGCCGCATCCCGGCCGCCAACCTGATCGGCGAAGAAGGCCAGGGCTACAAGATCGCCTTGTCGGGACTGGAGGGCGGGCGCATCGGCATCGCCTCGCAGGCGGTCGGCATGGCGCGCGCCGCGTTCGAGGCGGCGCTGGTGTACGCGCGCGACCGCGAAAGCTTCGGCAAACCCATTTTCGAACACCAGTCGGTGCAGTTCAAGCTGTCCGAGATGGCCACCCAGATCGAGGCCGCGCGCCAGTTGATCCGCCACGCCGCGTCGATGAAGGATGCCGGCCTGCCCTGCCTGAAAGAAGCCGCGATGGCCAAGCTGTTTGCGTCCGAAATGGCCGAGCGGGTCTGCTCCGACGCGATCCAGGTGCACGGCGGCTACGGCTACGTGAGCGACTTCCCGGTCGAACGCATCTACCGCGACGTGCGCGTGTGCCAGATCTACGAAGGCACCAGCGACATCCAGAAGATCCTGATCGCGCGGGCGCTGTAATCGTGGCGGGCGTTGCACTCATCCGGCCAGCCGGCAGCGACGACCTCGATGGGTTCTTCGCGTACCTGAACGAGCACCTGCGGGACAACGGCAGCGGCGCCACGGCGCTGTTCATGCCGATGCCGCGCGCCGCCTCGCGCTTCGGCCCCGAGCGCGAAAGCGCTTTTCGCCGCGCATGCGCCACCGCCCTCGGGCAGCCAGGGTGGCGCCGCCTGTGGCTGGCCTTCGACGCGCAAGGCGGCATCGAAGGCCACATCGACCTGCGTGCGCGTCCTGAAGGCGCTTGTGCGCACCGCACGCTGCTTGGCATGGGCGTGCACCGCGACGCCCGCAAGCAGGGCCTGGGATCGCGCCTGATCGCCGTGGCCGCTGCGTGGGCGGCTGGCGAAGCGGCACTCGACTGGATCGACCTCGAAGTGCTGTCCGTGAATGTGCCCGCGCGCCAGCTGTACGCGCGCTGCGGCTTCGTGCAGACCGGCGAAACGGCCGACATGTTCCGCATCGACGGCGAGGCGCTCGCCTACACCTTCATGTCGCTCGCCCTGCGCTGACATTGCCTGCCTACCCAGCCAGGGTATAAATGACAATGTTTTTCGCAAAAGGGGCCGCGATCATGGCACTATGCGACACCATCCATCCACCGCGCCCCCGAACGCGGTGATCCCTTTTTCCGATTGAAAGCACCCGCCATGCCGATGCCATTTTCTGCCCCTGCGCCTGCGCCCTCGCGCGCGCTGTTGCGCCCCCTCCCCGTCCTGGTCCTGTCGCTGCTGCTGCCGCTGGCCGCGCACGCCGAGGAAGCCTGCAAGCTCGCCCTGCCGGATGCCGCCAAGGGCGACGACATGCGCTGGCAAGGGCCGTGCAAGGACGGCTATGCGCACGGCGTGGGCGTGATCGAAAAGCGCACCACCGGGCTGGAGACATGGCGCTACGAAGGCATGGTCGAACAGGGCCGGCCGCACGGCAAGGGCTACCTGATGTACTACCCCGGCGTCGAATACGATGGCCAGTTCCGCGACGGCCTGCGCGAAGGCGACGGCACCTCGGTCAACCAGTTCGGCGACCGCTACGACGGCCAATGGAAAGCCGGCAAGCGTGAGGGCAAGGGCAAGATCGTCTTCACGCTCGGCGGGCGCTATGATGGGCAATGGAAGAACGACCGGCCCGCCGGCGGCCAGGCGTTCTACGCGGACGGGCGCCAGGTCGGCGCCGCCGCCGTCGGCCAGACCGTCGATGGCGAACAGGGCAAGGTGAGCGCGCCGCCGCCAAAGGCGCCGGCGCCGTCCGAGGAACACAGCGTCAAGTCGGAGCGGCCGCGCCTTGGCACGCATATCCCGCACAAGGTCCTCACCCACGGCGCGGTGCCCTTCAACGCATCGTACGAACAGATGAGCGACGCCGAACGATCCATCGTGCGCGGCTGGTACCCTTTGCTCGACCCGGCGGACGAGCCACCGTATCCCCTGCTCGGCAATGGCCACGTGCTCGGCGCGATCCAGAAGATCAACGCGCGCGATCCGTCCTACGGCCTGCTGAGCATGGTGGTCATGGTCGACGGCGAGGGCAATGCGCAGTCGGTCAATGTGTACGTCACGCCCGACGCCAAGCTGTCCGAAATGGCCGGTTTCGTGGCCATGAAAGAGAAATACAAACCGGCGCGCTGCGCGGGCAAACCCTGCGCGATGCCCTTCCCGTACACCATGACCTTTAGCCGCGCCTGGTTTTGACGATGCCGATGCCGATGCAGGGGCCACCGATTCGCCTCAGCCCCGGCTTCATCGCCGAACCGGATGCCCTGTTCGCCGCCCTCAAGAGCGGCGTGGCCTGGGACGAGCGCATGAAGGCGCGCAAGACGGCCAGTTTCGGCGTCAGCTACGACTATTCGCAGATCGCGTATGACGAGGCGCCGATGCCGGCGCTGCTCGACGCCCTGTGTGCGCGGCTTGAAAGCGAATTGGGCTTTCGGCCCAACAACTGCCTGTTGAATTACTACCCCGACGGCGCCTCGTCCATGGGTTTCCATTCCGACGAAACCGATGGCCTGACCGACGGCACCGGCGTAGCCATCATCTCGCTCGGCAGCGTGCGTGCGATTGCCTACCGCAACAAACTGGACGCGGCTCTGCGGGTCGACTATCCGTTGCCGAACGGCTCGCTGCTCTATATGTCGGGGCAGGTGCAGCACGAGTGGGTACACGCGATCCAAAAGGACCCAGGGGCCGGGGAACGCATCAGCCTGACCTTCCGCTCGATGCGGAACTAATCCCCAGGCATATCACTCAAATCCTCATTCAAAGGATGAAAGAGCGCGATATGAGCCCGGTACCTTGTACCACCCTGCGTGCCGCCTTGCTGCTGATCCTGCTCCTGATGGTACAGGCCGCGTTTGCCGCCGACGCGCAAGAATGCAAACTGGACTATCCACCGATCAAGGGCGTGCAAGTTCGCTGGCAGGGACCCTGCAAGAATGGCTTCGCGCACGGCGAAGGCAAGATCGAAGCGCTCAGGGAGCGCAAGGTCGTCATGCTCTACGAGGGCATGGTGGAACAGGGGCGCCCCCATGGCCAGGGCTATCTCACCCAGCAAAGCGGCACCGAATACAAGGGCGAGTTTCGCAAGGGCGTGGCGCATGGAGAAGGGGTCTGGGTCAATTTCAAGGGCGACCGCTACAAAGGCGCCTTCAAATTCTCCAAGTTCGATGGCGTCGGATCCATGCTGTACGCACTGGGCGGCAGCTACGACGGCGAATGGCTAAACAACAAGTTTCACGGTCATGGCGTGGCGGTAACGGCCACCGGTCGCCGCATCGAGGGCGAGTTCGTCGACGGCCGCGCGCCGGGCCAGGCTGCCGCCAGTTCGCCCCCCGCAGCACCTTTGCCGGACCAGGAGCCGATCAAGGAAGACAGCCCCCGGCTTGGCACGCACATTGCGCGCACCATCATCGAGGCGATCCCATTGCCCTACGATGCGTCGTATGAACAGCTGACCCCTGCCCAGCGTGCGATGGTGCGCGGCTGGTATCACCTGCTGGACGACTCCGACGAGCCGCCTTATCCGCTGCGCGGCATGGGCGGCATTGCGCGTGCCGTGCACGCCGTCAACGCGCGTAAACCGGCCGAAGGCAAGCTGAGCATGATCATCATGGTAAACAGCGAGGGGAACGCCACATCCGTGGACATCCACCTCACCCCCGACAAGGAGTTATCGGAAAAGGCCGCCTTGATCGCCATGCACGAGAAATACAAACCCGCGCGCTGCGCCGGCAAACCCTGCTCCATGGCATATCCTTACCTCCTCGAATTCACGCGGACCCGGTTTTAAGGACAGCGAGGGCGAACGTTCGCCTCCCCTGCGCGCTGCGCCAGCGCGAAACAAGCGCGCGATCCGGCGCTAGCCGGGCACGATATCTGCGCTGCGGGGAACCATTTGCAGGCATATCAATCTAACAACTTCTTCTCAACCCATGAAGGAGCCTGATATGCCCTCGCTACGTCGTTTCACTCCGTTTCTCCCCATGTTCATGCTCGCCCTGCTGGCGCCACGGGCCGCCCATGCTGGTGATGCGTGCGCGCTTGCCCTGCGCGGCCTGGAAGCGGGCGCCGACCTGCGCTGGCGCGGGCCCTGCAAGGATGGATTCGCTCATGGTGAAGGCGTGATTGAAAAGCGGGGTGACGAACGCCGTCCCTGGCGCTACGAAGGCATGGTGGAGCAAGGCCGGCCGCACGGCAAAGGGCGCCTGGCAAGCTACCCGGGCAACACGTACAACGGCCAGTTCCGCGATGGCCTGCAAGAGGGCCAAGGGATCTCTATCAACTTGCTGGGCGACCGCTACGAGGGCCAATGGAAAGCCGGCAAGCGCGACGGCCCGGGTTCGATCGTCTACACCTTGGGCGGACGCTACGACGGCGAATGGAAGGACGACCGGATCACGAGCCGGGGCGCGGCGGTCCTGTCAAACGGGCGGCGGGTGGAGGGCGACGCCGTTCCGCGCGCCGCGCCCCCCGTGCCCGCACTGGTATCGAGCACGCAGTTGCAGGTGCCGAGCCTGAAAGCGGAACAGCCCAGGACCGGTTCGCATTTCCTGCACCGCATCGTCGCCGGCGGCAGCCAGCCGTACGGCGCATCCTGGGAGCAGTTGAGCGAGCAACAGCGCCGCAGCGTGCGCGGCCGCTACGCCCTGCTCGACGAAAACGACGAGCCACCCTATCCGCTCGGCGGCATCGGCGGCGCCCTGCGCGCGGTCCACGCCATGGCCGATGCGCAGGGCGCGGCGCTCCCGGGCTTGCTCAGCATGGTGGTGATGGTCGACAGCAACGGAAAGGGACAATCGGTCAGCACCTTCGCCACGCCCGATCCCGAACTGGCGGCTCTGGCGACCAGGGTGGTCATGCAAGAACAATTCAAACCAGCCCGTTGCGCGGGCCAGCCTTGCGCCATGGGGTTTCCCTACGTGATGGAATTCACCTATCTCAAGTAGCCGCCTCAGCGCGGCGCGCCGGCTTTGGGCAACACGCCGATCTGCAGCGGAGCGCCGTTCTTGCCTTCCTCGCCCTCCTGCGGCGGGACGAACATATCGTGCGGGTACACGAACGTCCAATCGGCATACCGGCCCTTGCTGCGAAAGCCGCTGTCGTGATCGTCGAAATTGTCGACCTTGATCGGCGCACGCTGCGACAGCGAATGCACCCCCACGATGCGCCCCTCCACCCGGATCAGACCCCAATCGGCCTTGCCGGTGAGCGGGTCCGCGTACAAGCGCCGCAGGTGGCGTCTGGCGTTGGGAAAGCGCGGGTCCTTCACCAGGTCCTGCAGGGTCAATGGATACATCTGCGGGCCGGCGGCGGCGCTGCCGTGATAGCGCGCGATGGCGGCGCGAAATTCGTGGCCGATGAACAGCAGCTCGCGCTCCTTGTCGCGCCGTACCGAGGTCGAATACAGCTCGCTGGCGATGCTGCTGCCGATGCCCATGAAGGCCACCAGCAGCAGGGTCCAGATATAGGCGAATCCGGCCTCGGTACTCAACGTCCTGGATCGAGGATTTTTTGAGCCATCGCAAATCTCAAGACCGTCATTCCCGCGAAGGCGGGAATCCAATGTTATGGATCCGCCTGTCGCTGCGGTACGACATTGGATTCCCGCCTTCGCGGGAATGACGGCTCTTAAGTCAGCGGCATTACCCCCAGGGTTGTCATTACAGCTGTTCATAGGGCACGCCCTCGCGCGTCTTGCCGCGCGCGCCGCTGCGGATGTCGGCCACGCCGGGTTTATCCGGATCGCTCGAGGCCACCGGCTGCCACGTCACGCTCGATTCGGTGACCGGATCGACCGGCACCGAGCGAAAATACTTGTGCGTCACCAGGTCGCCCAGCGAGGACGGATACACGCCCTTGTCGCCATAAAACTTGTCGATCCCGAGGCGCAGCACATGCAGGTTTTCCTTGAGCGCGACTTCCTTGGACTTGTCGACCGAGCCGAAATAGCGCGGCACCGCAATCGTCAGCAAGGTCGCGATGATCGCCATCACCACCAGCAGTTCGACCAGCGTGAAGCCACGGCCTAATCTTCTCATTCTCGTTTTCATGTTCAGCACCTCACCATTGTTTGTGCGGCACACCGTTCAACCCAACCGCCGCCGAGCGCGAGCTGACGTCGAAGACATCGTCGCCCTCGCTCGGGTTATCCGGCGGCGAGGAATACGAGCGCTTGGCCCAAGTATCGGCGGCGCGCGCCTCGTCCGGGGCGGCAAACGGATCGCGCGGCAGGCGCCGCAGAAAATAGATGTTCTTCTTGGCGGGACTGAGCTGGTCGGGCACGCCCTCGACCAGCTCCTCCAGCTTTTTCGGATAGCCCGAGTCGCCCGCCGCGGTCTTGATGCGGCCAAGGTCGGCCGCCTTCTTGTACGCTTCGAGCCCCTCGCGGATCTCGATCAGGGCGCTGCGCAGGCTGCGCTCCTTTTCGCGCTGTACCGCCACCTGCGCCATCGGCACCGCCACCACCGCCAGCGTCCCCATGATCGCCAGCGTAATCATCAGCTCGATGAAGGTGAAGCCGCGCGCCTTCACTGGATCACCTTGCGCGGTGCATCGGCGCCGGGCGGCTTGGCGCTGGCGCCGTCGCTGACGCCGTCATTGTTCGCCGGCTGCGGCGGCGGGCTGTCGTTGCCGGTCATGGCCGACGGCGCCGGCGGCGGCGCCTCCACCGGCTGCGGCTGCGCTGCCTGCTGCTGCGCTGCCTGTTGCTGCGGTGATCCCGCAGCGCCGCCGCCGCCCGGACCGGGCCCGTAGCCGCCCACGTTCGATTCGGTACCGGAATCGAATTGCGCGGTCGTCAGGTCGGGCCGGCGCATGCCGCGCAGGATGCGCGGCGTGATCGACAGCACGATCTCGCTGCGCGAGGTGTCGTCCTTGTGGCTGCCGAACAGGCGCTTGAGCACCGGCAGTTCGCCCAGGCCCGGCAGCTTGTCGGCGCTGCGCCGGTCCTCGTCGCTGATCAGGCCCGCCAGCACCTGGGTCTCGCCATCCCTCAGGCGCAGCACCGTGCCCGCGCTGCGCGTGCCGATCTGGTAAGCCTGCGTGCCCGATTTGCTGATCACTTCCTTGACCACGTTGCTCACTTCCAGATTGATCTTGATCGCCACTTCGTCATCGAGATGCACATTCGGCTCGACGTCGAGTTTCAGGCCGACGTCGACGTAGTTCACGCTGTCGGAGCTCACGCCGTTGTTGGTGGTGACGGTGATGACCGGCACCCGGTCGCCGATCAGCACCTTGGCCTTTTCCTTGTTGCGCACGCGGATGCGCGGATTGGCAAGGATGTTGCTGTCGCTGTCGACCTGGTTGGCGCTGATGGTGGCGCTGCCGACGGCAAAATTGATGCGCCCGCGGTTGATGCCGCCCAGGTCCGCCAGCGTCAGCGGTTTGAGGCTGTCGCCCACGCTGGCCAGGCTCAGGGTGGCCTTGTCGGGCCAGCGCACGCCCAGCTCCATCAGGCGCGTGCGTTTGACTTCCAGCACCTCGACTTCGAGCATGACTTCCGGGTCGGCCATGTCCTGCATGGCGATGATGCGTTCGGCCATGCGGATCATGTCGGGCGTGTCGCGCATCATGATGATGCCGAGGCGGTCGTCGGTGACGATGTCCTTGGCCTTGAGCAGGGTCTTGATCGAAAACGAGACCGTCTTGGCGTCGGCATTGGTCAGGTAAAAACTGCGCACCACCAGCTGCTGGTAATCCTTCACCTTTTGCGCGGTGTTCGGATAGATCGTAATGGCGCGCTCGCCCGTCACCGTCTGTTCGAGCTGGTTGGCCGAGAGCAGCATGCGGATCGCTTCTTCCAGGCTGGTATTGCGCACCGAGATGGTGGTGCGGATGGCCGGGTCGACATCGCGGTCGAACACGAAATTGAGGCCCGAGACCTTGCCCAGGAAGTCGAACACCGAGCGCACCGGCGCATCGCGAAATTCCAGGGTCACCGGTTTTTTGTAGGCGGCGGCCAGCTTGCCGCCGCCGGCGTTCTTCTTGGCCTGTTCGTCGGCGATGCGGCTTCTGAGCGCCAGCGCGTCGCGCTGGTTGGGACGCTCCTGCAGCACCACGCGCAGCGCTTCGAGCGCCTGCGCCAGGTCGGCCTCGCCGGCGCGCCGCCACGACGCTTCGGCGCCGGCCACCATCTCCTTGTGGCGCTGCTCTTGCGCGACGGCCTGCGCGCCCTGCTGCGCGACCGCGTTGGCGGGATCGATCGCCAGCACCTGGGCCGTGATCTTGTCGGCCTCGGCGTAATTGCCCTGGCCGCGCAGCTGCTCGGCGCGCCCGTTCAAGGCATTGACGATGCTGGCCTTGCGGTTCAAGTAGCCGATCCGGTATTCGGCATTGCCGGGATCCTGGCGCACGGCTTCTTCGAGCTTGGCCAGGCCTTGCTCGATCTGTCCCTGGTCAATCAGGGCCTTGCCTTCCTTGAAGGTTTGCGGACCGGCGCAGGCGCTCAGCGCCGCGGCCAGGGCCAGCATGCGCAGGCCCGTGCGTGCCGTTTTGCTCATGTGTGAGTGATTCAATTCATGTCCCCTACTGCGAGTGTCTGTTTCTTCCGGAGCGGCAGATACGTGAAGGTCAGCGTGTCCTCCCCGGCGCTGTCGAAGGTGTAGCTCTCGTCGATCTTGTCGCCGACGTAGGCGACCACGTTGCGTTCCTCGACCTGCAGGAAGTAGGCCTGCTTGCCGTCGTCGAGGAAGCGCCCCAAGAGGCGGATCGGCAGCTCCGGCGCGCCGCCGGCGCTGGCGGCCGGCCTGGCCTGCAGCGGCTTGGTGACGGCGCTGTCGGCCGGCTTGACCGGCGCCGCCTCGGCGACGACCTGCGCCTGCCAGCTCTGGCGCGCAAAGGCGTTGCCCAGTTCCTCGTCCTGGCCGCGCGGGCGGATATCGAGCGGCGGCGCTTCGGGTTCCAGCGCGGCGCCAAGCGCGGCTTCCGGCCCTGCCGCCTGCACGGCTGCCGGCACGATCGGCGGTGGCGCTTGCGCGATGCTACGCGCCTGGGCCGGGGCGATGATGTCGGTATCGTCATCGGGTGCGAAATAGCAGGCCAGCAGCGTCACGCCCAACGCCACCGCCATCGTCATCTTTTTCATCGGCGTCCTCCTTTTGCTGCGGCCTTCCTGACCAGCAGGTTGAAATGCACGCGTGCCTCGACCTCGCCGGTGTCGATCTGCTCGCGCTTGAATGTGACGGAATCGAGTGTCAGGGCCGGCATGTCGCGCAACGCGCCAACGATGAAGGCTTGCACCTTTGCGTAATCGGCCTTGATCGGCAAGGTGATCTGGTAGCGCATGAAGGCGGCGCCATCTTCGGCCTGCGCCTTGTAGTCGGCCTTGGCCAGCACCACGCCGTTTTTGGCGGCCACGTCGACCAGCTGCTTGAGCAGGTCGGGAATGGCTTCATGCGCCGGCAGGTAGGCGTAAAAAGCGGCCACGCGGCGCGCGCCGTCCGGCAGCGCCACCCGTTGCTGGGCCGGTTTGGCCGAGCGCGCGGCACTGATCTGCTGCGCCAGGTTTTGCTGGCGCGCTTCCAGGCGCTGCGACTGCCACGCGCACAGAACGGCGGCGGCCAGCGCGCAGGCGCCGACGGCGGCGCCCCAGCCCAGGCGAGCGCCATGGCGGCGCGCTTCCCAGGCCAGACGCGCGGCCAGCATCGACGGCGCTCCCGCCTGCTGTCCGATACTGGCGATTTTTAGTCCTGCCATTGCGCCTCCAGTTGAAAACGGTACGGCCGGTTGGCTGCCGCACCGTTCAATTCATGCTTGACCAGGTACACGGAGGTGAACAGGGCCTGCTCGTTGAGGTAGGCGACGTAGTTCATCATGTCGCCCGCGGTTTCGGCTTCGGCCGCGATTTTCAGGCCGCCGGCGGCGCTGCTGCCCTGATTTCCGTTTTCGGGTTTGCTGTTCAAGTCCATGCCGAGCAGCGCGACGTGGATGTCGGGCGGCGCCTGCACGGTTTTGACCAGGCGCGTCACCGGCAAATTCAATTGGCGCACGGCGTCGCCGATGATGGCGAGCTGGCGGTCCTGGGCGCGCTGGTCGGCTTCCGACAGCCGCACCTGCGGCGCTTCGCGCGGCGCGACCTGCGCCAGCTGCGCTTCCAGCGCGCCGCTCTGGCGCGCCTGCACCACCCAGTCGACGCCGGCCGCGCCAAGGGCCAGCAGGCCGCCGGCCAGCAAGGCCAGGCGCCAGCCCCTGGGCGCCTGCGCTTCCCGCACAAAATTGAGTTGGGTCAGCGCCATGTCAGCACCTCATCATGGCCACGGCGGCGTAGCCCGGCGCCGGGGCCGGCGGCAGCTTGACCATGTCGAAGTGCTCGGGCAGCGCCTTGAGCGCCGGCCGTTCGTCCAGGCTGACCAGCGCCACCTGCGCGATTTCGCCCAGCTCGGGCGCGCGCAGGGTCCAGCGCTGCCACGCCTGCGGCAGTTCGTTTTCCCAGGGGCCGCGCAGCGCTTGCGCCTGCACCGCGTGAATGCGGCCGTTGGCGGCGGCGGCCAGCACCAGGCGCCCCGGTTCGACCAGCGCGAACGCCTGCGGGTGGCTCGATGCGATGGCGCGCCAGGTGATCGAGAGCACCGATTCGATCGCCATGCACGGGTGGCCGCACTCGCGCGCCACGTCCTGCAAGCCTTGCAGGAAGTCGCGCTCGATGGCGCAGGCCAGGCGCGGCTGGCCGTACGGTGCGTCGTCGCAGACGATGGACCAGGTGCGGGCGGCGTCGCCGTAGATGCCGATGAACTGGGCCTGCTGGAAGCGCTGCGCCGAGCCCTGGTGCAGCAAGGCGTCGCTCCACGGGATCATGGCCAGCTGACACCAGCGCGTGGTCAGCGCGACCGAGACCGGCACGCCCTTGAGGGCCACGCCGGCGCTGCGCAGATAGGCGCCGAAGGCGGCCAGCGCGCCATCCCATTTGCCGTCGGCCTGGTCGAGGGGAATCCGTACTTCGCTGTGGGCGACGATGCGCTTGCCGCTGCGGACGACGGCGGTGAGCAGGTCGGGCGCGAGCGAGACGCACACGGTGCGGCTGGAGAAGAGTTCAGTAAGTGACACGGTTTAGCTCCATCAATGTGGTTTCTCCCTGGCGCACCAGGTCCAGCGCGGCCTCGCGCACCAGGCGGATGCCGGCGCGCGAGGCTTCTTCCTTCATGCGGCTGACCGGCGCGCGGGTAGTGATCATTTCGCGCATGGCGTCGTTGAGCATCAACACTTCGGCCACGGCCTTGCGACCCTTGTAGCCGGTGCCGCGGCAGTGGCCGCAGCCGGCGCCCGCCTTGAAGCGCCAGCCTTCCACCTGGGCGTGGGTCAGGCCGCTGTCGCGCAGTTCGTCGGGGTCGGGCGGAACCGGCACCGCGCAGTGTTCGCAATTGAGGCGCAGCAGGCGCTGCGCTACGATGCCGTTCAGGGCGGCGGCGAAGCTGTAGGCGTCCACGCCCATGTGCAGAAAGCGTCCGACCACGTCGAACACATTGTTCGCGTGCAGGGTGGTAAACACCAGGTGGCCGGTGAGGGCGGCCTGCACCGCGATCTGCGCGGTTTCGTCGTCGCGGATTTCGCCGATCATGATCTTGTCGGGGTCGTGCCGCAAAATCGAACGCAGGCCGCGCGCGAACGTCAGTCCCTTTTTTTCGTTGACGGGAATTTGCAGCACGCGCGGCAGGCGGTATTCGACCGGGTCTTCGATGGTGACGATCTTGTCGCGCCCCGTGTTGATCTCGGTGATGGCCGCGTACAGGGTGGTGGTCTTGCCCGAGCCGGTCGGCCCGGTCACCAGGAGCATGCCGTGCGGCTTGGCGGCCAGGCGCCGAATGAGCACGATGGCGTCGGCGTTCAGGCCCAGGCTTTCCAGGCGCAGCGACTGGGCCGCCTCGGTCAGGGCGCGCCGGTCCAGGAGGCGCAGCACCGCGTCTTCGCCAAAAATGTTGGGCATGATCGAGACGCGAAAGTCGATCTCGGCGCCCTTGACGCGCACCTTGAAGCGGCCATCTTGCGGAATGCGGCGCTCGGCGATATCCAGGTCGGCCATGACCTTGATGCGCGAGATGATCTGCTCGGCCATCTGCAAGCCCTGCACCTGGCCGGCCTGCACCAGCACCCCGTCCACGCGGTACTTGATGATCAGTTTGTCGCCGTCGCATTCGAGGTGGATGTCGCTGGCCTGGAACTTGAGCGCGTCGTAGATGGTGGAGTTGACCAGCTTGACCACCGGGCTGCTGTCTTCGCTGATGCGCACCAGCGAGATGTCTTCGATGCTCTGGTCCAGGCTCTCGACATGGTCGGCGTCGCCGCCCATGCCGGACATGGCTTGCTGCACGTTCTCCTGCTGCGCCAGGTAGGCGGTCAGTTCGTCCGGGTGCGTCAGCGCCACCGAGAAGCCGGCGGGCAGGGCGGCGTCGGCCCATTGCAGGGTGTCGTCGGCGAAGGGGTCGCCCACTACCAGCACCGGGGTGCCGTCCGGGCCCTCCATCAGCACGCACTCGCGCTGGGCGCAGTCGGTATAGGGCATCAGGTGAAAGGCCGGGGTGCCGGCCTGCAGCGCGCTGATGGTCCACAGCGGATAGCTGAACAGGGCCGCCAGTTCGGCGACGAAGGCTTCGGGCTCCAGGCCGGTCATCTCTTCGAGCACGACCAGCATGGGGCGGCCCTGGCCCGGCGCGGCCAGGCGCGCCTGCTGCACCAGCGCCCCCGACAGCGGCGCGCTGGCCACCGGATTGTGAGGAAAACCGGGCGCGTTCATGACAGGCTCCCGGCCAGTTCGAAAATCGGCATGTACATCAGCACCACCACGCCGCCGATGACCACGCCGATGAAGGTCATGAGGAGCGGCTCGAGCAGGCGCGAGGCCCAGTCGACCCAGCGCGCGAATTCTTCATCGTGAAAGCGCGCCGAGCGCTCCAGCATGTCGCCCAGGCGGCCGGTGTTTTCGCCGACCTTGAGCAAGGATTGCGCGACCGGCGTGGCCAGCTGGTTCTGTTCCAGCGCGGAGGAAAACGGCATGCCTTCCTGCACCGCGCGGCGCGCCGCGTCGAGCTGCTGCTGCTGGCTCGGCAGCAGCATGGCCGAGACCATGGCCAGCCCTTTGGACAGGGGAATGCCGGCATGCAGCAGCAGGCTCAGTGCGCGGTAAAAGCGCGCCAGGCGAAATTCGGCCGCGCGCGCCGACAGCACCGGCAGGCGCAGCAGCGCGAGAATGAGGCGCTGGCGGATCGCCGGGTGGCCGAGGGCGAACACGATTGCCCCGACCAGCGCGGCCAGCGCGCCCAGGAACAGGAACGGATGGGCCGACATGACCTGGCCGAAGCCGAGCATCATTTTCGAGGCCCAGGGAATGTCGCGCCCCGAGGTTTCGTACACCACGCTGAACTTGGGCACCACGTAGCCGAGCAGGAACAGGGTAACCAGGCTGCCGACGACGAGCAGCATGACCGGATAGATGGCGGCCGAGACCAGCTTCTTGCGGATCGCTTCGAATTGCAGCTGGTAGGCGACAAAACGGCCGAGGGCTTCGGGCAGGTTGCCGGAGCGCTCAGCCGCGTGGACGGTGGCGACGTAGATTTCGGGGAAGATGGCGGGAAAATCGTTCAGGGTATCGGACAAGCTCTTGCCCTGTTGTAGGGTTTGCAAGATGGCGCCGATAGTGGCGCGGGTGCTGCTCTGGGTTTCCTTGTTGTGCAAGGTGGCGATGGCTTCGGTGAGGTTGAGCCCCGCTTCGAGCAGGGCCAGGAGTTCCTGGCTGAACTGCATGAGGGGAAAGGCGTGCTTGCGGCGCGGTTCGCTTGGTGCCTGCGGGCGCTCGATGGCGAGGACGCGCCAACCCTTGCGCGCGGCGATGCGGATGGCATCGGCTTCGCTGGGGGCATCGATGGCGATATGCTGGCGGCTGCCTGCTGCGGCAGCGGCCTGGACCTGGAGTTGAAACTGCATGGTTAACCCTTTTACTAATTGACTCCCTGCAAGATAAAGACCTGGTTATCCAGGTGACATCACGGCCTCCTTAAAGAAAAATAGCCCCGGCCGAAGCCGGAGCTGAAAAAAGAGGACGGACAGCCAGCCATCCTCTTGTGGGGTCACCCGGTTTATTGCGTTACCAGACTCACTTTGTCGATGACGAACGAGGTTTGCAGCGACGAGTCTTCACGCGCGGCGAACGACAGGGTCACGGTCTGGCCTTTGTACGGCAGCAGGTTGAAGGTACGGACCTGGTAGCCCGACGCCTTGTTCAGGTTGGTGTAGGTTCCCAGGGTGGCGAGCACCGTGCCGGCCGAGTTCTTGACCGTGACAACGAGCTTGTCGTAGGCCACGGCTTCGGTTTCGGCGGTATCGATGTGCAGCGCGAAGCTGAGCGCTGCCGAGGTGGCGGCGGCCGGAATCGCGACTGCCTGGGTCAGCGTTTCGGTGGTCGTGGTGCCGTTGCCGCCCAGCCAGGCGTAACGCGCGCCTTCGTAGGCCGACTGGCCGCTGAAGGTACCGATGGCGCCGGTGCTGCCGGCCCAGCCGGTGGTGCTCGACTCGAAACCGCCGTTGACGATGCGCTCGGTGCTGCCGCCGCCGCCGCCGCCCACCGTCAGGGTGGCGTTGGAGCTGGTGGCGGTGGTCGGGCTGTTGGCCGAATCGGTCACTTTGACGCTGAACACGGCGCCGCTGTCGGCCGTTTGCGCCGTCAGGCTGTAGGTCGGCCCGGTGGCGCCGGCAATGGCGGTGCCGTTACGCAGCCACTGGTACTTGTACGGCGCGGTGCCGCCGGTGGCGGTGACCGAGAACGTCGCGGTCGCGCCGGCTTGCACGGTCACGCTCGTTGGCTGCGAGCTGATCGACACGCCGCCTGGCGTACCGCCGCCTTCGTCGACGTCGGTGCCGACGTTAATGGCTGCGTACGCACGGGTGACGGCGATCGATTCCTTGCTGCCCACGCCATACAGTTCGTTGGCGGCGGCGATCACCTTGGTGCGCGCGTCGGCGTAGTTGGTCGAGGCGGTGAACTTGGTGGTGGCGGCCTTGAACCAGATGCGGAAGGCCTTGTCGCTACCGATACCGGTCATTGCGGCCGGGCTCTTGACCAGGTACTGGCTGTAGTAGTTGGACGAGGAGCTGGCGTTCGAACCTTGCGACAGGAAGTAGAACATGCGGTTGTTCGGGCCGCTGCTGTAGTGGACGTCCAGGTTCTTGATGGTGCTGCTCCAGGCGTTCGGGCTCGAACCGTCCAGGCTCGGCTTGTACATGTAGCGCAGCGGATTGCCGGACTTGGCGATTTCCTTGCCCATGGCCCAGTCGTTGCCGGTGTTCGGAATGACCGTGCCGGTGCCGCCGGCGCGTGCGTAGGCTTCCACCATCTCACCGGTGATGTCCGAGCTCGACTCGTTCAGGCCGCCCGATTCGCCGCTGTAGGTCAGGTCGGACGTGGCGTTGGTCACGCCGTGGCCCATTTCGTGGCCGATCACGTCGATCGAACCGAGGCTGTAGAAGCCGCTGCCGCCGTCGCCGATGAACATGCACTTGCAACCGTCGCTGTAGTAGGCGTTGTCATAGTTGGTGTTGACGTGGGCGGCGATGTAGGTCGCGGTGTTGTTGCCGTCCAGGGATTGCCAGCCGAGCACGTTTTTCAAGGTGTCGTAGGTGTTCATCAGGCCCCACATGGCGTTCACTGCCGCGGTCTGGCCGTTGGCGTTGGTGGTGCTGCCGCCGGACACGTATTGCAGGCCGTCGCCCCAGGTATTGGTGGTGTTGGTGTACACCGAGCCGGCCGTGGTGCCGTGGTTGGCGTTGGTGATCGCCATCATGCCGTAGGTACCGCCGGTGCCGCGCGATGGATCCTTGAGCGAGTAGGTGGTGCCCGACAGGCTGGTGTTGAGCGGCACGGTGCCGTTGTACTGGCTCTTGCCGGTGCCGGCCACGGTCTGCAGCGCGCGCCATTGTTTCAGCACGCTGCCGTCGGCGGCGCTGATGATGGTGTCGTAGAAGACCGGCTTGGTGCCTTCCATCATGCGCGTCTTGACCAGGTAGGCCAGCGCGTAGTCGCTCACTTCCTCGACCAGGTCGAGGGCGTTGAGCTGGGCTTCGGACTTGCTCAGGGCGCCAGGAGCGCGCTTGGTGGTCACCACCGGATAGATGATCAGTTCGGCGCTCGGAGGCGTCTGGTGCACCGCGTTCGGCGACACTTTCTTCACGACCAGGTCGATCGCGGCGGCGGTCTGGATTTGCGGCACCACGTTAAAGCCGGCGCTGCGTGCGCGCAGGGCGGCATTGCCGCCGCTACCCTGGCCCAGGCCCGAGCGGCGGTCGGAAATCGACTCGCTGACGATCTCGCCGTTATCGTTGGTCACCACGACCGATTCGGACTGGAACACCCGCACGCCTTTGTAGGTGTGCGCTGCGCGGCTGATTTTGGTGCCGATCACGCCGGGATGCTGGACCGTGATGGCGAAACCGTGGTCCGCATCGAGGCCGTGGGTGGCGCGGGTGGCGGCCAGCTTGGCGACCAGGGCCTGACCCTGTTGCGGCGAACTCAAGGCGGTCGGACCGGCCATGATCGGCGCATTGGCCATGGCCTGGCCAACCATCATCAACGGCAGTGCAGCAATCGTCGCAGCGAGCAAAGTTTTGCGGAAGTTCATTATTTCTCCATTGGTAGTTCAGTGATTGAATGAGATAAGACTGCTGGCCACGATGCTGTGGCGGCCACCCGAGCGCGCCGTTGAGTTGGTCCGGTGAACGCGAGAGAATGCACACTATTCCTGTTTCTTAACCCAAGTCAAAAAAATGGGTGATTTGGTCGTATGCACACCAAATGTTCAGTTTTAGACATTCTTTTCCAGAAACTGAACGGTATACAAGGCAAATTGCCTGAAGAATGTTTTGTTGTCGTACGTAAAGTTGAGGCATTTTTCCCACATGGCAGGCAATTAGATGCCGTACTCTAAGACGTGCAGAAATGTAACAATTCACATGGAAAACGAACTCAATTCGATTGCGTTAGAGCGGGAATGCGGTCTACACTCGTTCTCAGTTGCCGGGAAAAACTCTCAGGCAACATGGATTAAAGCGCACGGGGCACACTCCGGATAAAGCGCAATCAGTTAACGGGAAAATCATGACGTCACACCTCACCTTTGCATGGGCATGTTTGTCTCCTCCTCCGGTGCTGTTGCCCAAGCCCGATCCCCAGAGAACCCAGCCGACCTGACCGACTTGCCGATGGTGCACGTGCAGCAGGAGATTGCAGCTACCAGCAGTGCGCAGTAGAACAGTCGAATAGAACCAATTCACGGTAACAGAGCGACCACCATGCGAGCGCAGCGACAGGGCACCGTCCCTCACATGTCGCGCGCGCGGATGGGCGGCGGCTACCCAATGAGGACCGGAGAAAGATGCTTTCGATCGCGACCAAAGTTGAGCAAATAGTGTCGGAATCGGCGTTCCTGACGGAAGGGATATCGCTCGGGCTGATCAACCTGTCGGAGCTGGCGCGCCAGCTGCGGCCCCAGCTCGAATCGGATCTGTGGAAGCCGGTGGGCCAGGCGGCCGTGGTGATGGCGCTGCGGCGCCTGTCCGAGCGCCTGCCGCAGGCGGCCCAGTCGCAGCCGATCGTCATTTCGCCGCGCACCAGCGAACTGACCACGCGCACCGACCTGACCCTGGTGACCTACCGGCTATCGGACAACAGCAACGAATGCCAGCGCGAACTGCTGGCACTGGCCGAGCGCCATCCGGGCAGTTTTGTGTCGGTCACGCGCGGGGTGCACGAGATGCTGGTGGTGTGCAGCCGGCCCTTGATCCACCTGGTCGAATCGGCGTTCGCCAGCGAGCGCCATATTGCTCGGGTGGAAAACCTGACCGCGCTGACCCTGCGCCTCAATCCCGACGCCCTGAAAACGCCCGGCATTTACCACGGTGTGCTGAAAAAATTGGCCTGGAACAAGATCAACATCGTCACCATGATGTGCACGTTTTCCGAGCTGACCGTGCTGCTGGAGCAGCCGCAGACCGGACCGGCGTTTTCGGTGCTGTCGCAGATCGTGTCGCACTGAGAGCTGGTGTCGGGCTGGTGTCAGGAAACGGCGGGTTCGAGCAAGGTGACGGTCTGGCGCGCGGTGTCGAGCCGGGCCGTCACGCCGAGCGGCAGGGTGAACTGGTGGCGGATGTGGCCGAACGAATAGCCGCTCACCGCCGGTATCACCAGCGGTTTCAGGTGCAAATCGAGGGTCTCGTCCAGGGTCAGCGACGGCTCTTCGTCTTGCGGCCCGCAATGGTCGCAAATGCCGATCATGACCGCCGCCGCGTGGCGCAAGCCCAGCGCCAGGTCGAGCTGGGTCAGCCAGCGATCGATCCGGTAAGGCGCTTCATTCACTTCTTCCAGGAATAAAATTGCTTTGCGGAAGTCTGCCGCGTACGGCGTGCCCATCAGCGCGCTGACCAGGCTCAGGTTGCCGCCGATGAGCGGGCCGGTGGCCTGGCCGCCGGTCACCGTGCGCAGGGCGAAATGCGGCTCCAACAGTGCGCGCCGGCTGTTTTCCAGCGCCATCGGGATCGTATAGCGCTCTTGCGGATGCATCAGCACGGCCAGCATGTGTTCGACTGCGTAGTCCGAGGGGCCCGACAAGGCCACCGGCCCGTGGAAGGTCACCAGCCGCGCTTGCCTGAGAATGGCCAGCTGCAAGGCGCTGATGTCGGAATACCCCAGTAATATCTTTGGATTGGCACGGATCAGCGCGTAATCGATGTGCGCCAGCAAGGAAATGCAGCCCGAGCCGCCGCGTACGCACCAGATCGCCTTGACCTCGCGCTCGGCGAACATGGCGTGCAGGTCGTCGACGCGCTGTTGCACCGCGCCGGCGTAGCCGCCATGCACGGCGCGCAGGTTCTTCGCCAGCTTGGCGCGAAAGCCCAGCGTTTCGATGCGCGTCACGGCGTAGGCGATGGCGTCGTCATCGACGCGCCCGCCCGGGGCGACCAGGCCGATCAGGTCGCCGGCGCGCAGGCGTGGCGGTTTGATCAGGGAGCGCGGCATGGGCCGTGGCACATTGGGTGACGCACGATGTGGCGCACCAGGTGACGCATCAGGTGACGCATCAGGTGACGCACTACGTGACGCACTGTGCGAGGTGGAGGGCAGCAACACCGCGCCGGCCGCCAGGCCCGCAAACGCGCGCCGGCTGATCTTGTCGCTAGGGGACATGCATGCTTTCGAAAGAGCGGCCCATGGCTGGGCCGCCCGCCCGGACCATCAAAGGAACTTGTAATTCGCCATCAAGGTGAGCGAACGCCCGCGCGGGTCGGCCACGCGTGGTTCCCACGAGCTGCCGGCCCCGGTGTTGCCGTCGTAAGTAATGGCGAATGGCGGATCCTCGTCGAACAGGTTCTTGATCCCGGCCGTCAGGGTCAGGTTTTTCACGCCAGTGTAGCTCAGGCTGGCATGAAAGATCGAGTAGGCGTCGACCTTCGGCTGGTAATTGGACGGCACCATGCGCCCGCTGGCCACGCCCGGCAGCACCTGGTCGGTGTAGCCGCTGCGATACACGTTCTGGAACATGGCGCTCCAGTCGCCCCTGGCGAAGGTGACGTAGGCAGTGTGCTTCCACTTCAGGCCAAGGTCGCCGGTGAAGCTGAACACGCCGACTTCATCCTTGCTGTAGGGCGCCGTTTCCAGGGGCTTGCTCTTTTTCTTGAGCAAGTAGGAACCATCCACCCCCGCTGCCCAGTTGCCGGCCCACAGTTTGCCATTGGTACGGGCGCCGACTTCGATGCCGCGCGTAATCGCCGCGCCCGTGTTCAGCCAGCGCCGGTCGATCCCGGCCAGGTTGCCGCCTTCGTCGCGATAGAACTGGTCCTTGAACAGGTCGTAGTTGGCCAGCATGACCGGCAGGTCGACTTCCTTGATGGTCTCGAAGCGCCGCACTTCCCATACATCAAGGTTGGCCGAGAAACGCGCGGTCGGCTCGAACACCACGCCGACCGTGCCCTGCTTGGAGGTTTCCGGCCCCAGGTTGGCCTTGCCACCCGTCAAGACGACGGGAGTGATCGATTCGCAGCCGGGCTTGGTCGTGTCGACCTTGCCGCTGGCGCACTTGCCCGGATCGGCCAGGTCCTTGCCGGCGTAGGTCGATTCCGTGATGCCGTTGAACAGTTGGTTGAACGAGGGCGCGCGGAAACCTTCGTTGTAGGAACCACGGAACAGCAACTGCGTGGTGGGCTGGTAACGGAACGAGACTTTGGGATTGAGCGTGTTACCGAAGCCCGAATAATGGTCCTGGCGCGCCGCCACGGTGATGTCGAGTTCCTTGGTGACGGGCACCAGCACCTCGGCGTAGAAGGCGCGGATATCGCGGCTTACTTGCGGCAGGGCATTGACGTCGTCGAAGGGCGCGTTGAGGATGGCGCGCCGCTCGGCGATGTTGCGCAGGTCGCCATTGAATTTGTATTCTTCCTTGCGGATATCGGTCCCCACTGCGGCCATGATGGGGCCGGCCGGCAAGGTGAACACCTCGCCCGACAGCGAGGCATCGAAGGCGGTCAGGGTGGTCTTGCCGCCGTACAGCACGACGCCGGCGGCCGAGGCGCCACGGATCAGGTCGAGCGCTTGCTGCGACTGCTTCTCGCCGGCTTTCAGGAACGGGTTGATCAGGCCGCTGCCGAGGGCGGCCGCCAGCGGGGCGGTGTAGCTGTAGCCGTTGCCCAGGGTCGATTCGGACTCGCTGGTGGCGCGCGCCAGGCCGACCTTGTAGTCGTACTTGCCGATCTGGCCGTCGGCGCCCAGTTGCAGGCGGCCGGCTTTGCTTTCGGTGGCGATTTCGCGGTCGCCGCATTCCATGCAGCGCCAGCGGTAGGCGATCGGCAAGCCGCGGTTGGCTTCGATCGACGGGAATTCTTTCACCAGCGCATTGAACACCTCGTTATAGGCCGCGCCGGTGCCCGGATAGAAGGAACTGGCCGGGAAGGTGGCGGCGCCCGGCGAAATCTGGTTGGGCGAAAAACGCTTGGCGACCTCGGTCTTGGCGCCGACCAGCTCGGCAAAAAATTCGTGTCCGCCACGGCGCAGGGTCGCGCGCGTGACGAAGTTGCTGTTTTTCACAGGCTGCTGCAGCACGGCCGCACGCCCGGTATCCCACGCGCAGCCCAGGCCGCCCGAAGGCGTATCCCACAGCTTGTCGTCGTAGGCGCCCATGCCATCGATCGACTCGCAACCGGCGCCGCCAGGCAAGTCCAGCAGGCTCACGCCCGAATAGGCCTGATTCGTGCCGCGCCGCACCGGGCCGGTGTTGCTGCTGCGGCTGAAAATGGTGTTGCCGAGGCTGGTGGCGAAAACGTTGGCAAACGGCGTGCCGCGCGTATCGACCGAGACGCCACGGTCGGGCTGGAAGGTATTCACAAAGTCACGCTGGTCGCCGCGCAGGGCCTTGTTTTCGCCGGTGGACAGGGCGAACAGCACGTTAAAGCCCTGTTCCTGCAAGTCGCCGATACCACCCGTGACCTGGTAACGCTGGATGTTGCCGCCGCCGGCTTCGGTGACGTCGGTAAACGCCTGCGCTTCCAGGCCCTTGTAGTTTTTCTTGAGGATGAAGTTGATCACGCCGCCGATGGCGTCGGTGCCGTAGATGGCCGAGGCCCCGTCTTTGAGCACTTCCACCCGGTCGACCGCCGCGAAGGGAATCGAATTGAGGTCGACCGCCGAGCCTTTCATGCCGTGCGTGGCGACGCGCCGCCCGTTGAGCAGCACCAGGGTGCTGTCGGCGCCCTGTCCGCGCAGGTTGGCCGAGGAGGCGCCGTTGTTGCCGCGCTGCGAGCCGGACGTCACGTCGGCATTGCTGGCGAGGTTGTCGGAACCGTTGCCGTTGATGTTCAGGGTGGCGATCAGTTGCTCGGCGTTGACGATGCCCTGGGCTTCGATCTGCTTGCGCGAAATCACTTCGACCGGCAAGGCACCTTCACGGGCGATGCGCTTGATGCTGCTGCCGGTGATTTCGACGCGCGCCATGGGCTCGCCGCCCGCTTGCGCGGCGGCCGAGCCGGCCACGCACATCAGGGCAATCGTTTGCGCTAGCTTGGTTAACTTCACGGTTTCTCCTTGGGTTTCCTGATGCACAGCTTGCACACATTATTTTTCTTGGCAAGACGTCATGCATCGAACGAGCCTACGCGCTGCCCGCTGGGCCAGCCAATGAAATTTCCTGAAGCAACTATAACTTCAGGGAATGGCTTGCCGAATGGCTCGCCGAATGGCTCGTGTCGGCATGCATGCTGCATTAACGGGCCATTTTACTGGCGCGCTGGCGCTGTTCAGGATCGATGTCGAGGTAACGCCACGTGGTGAATTCGACAGGGTGGCGCTTGTAGTTTTTTAACCACGGATGTTGCAGGTCGGCAGATAGCGGATGGCTCAGCGGCACCCATGGGTTGTAGGCGTGGATCAACTGATTCATTTCGCCATACAGTTGTTGGCGCGCGGGCGAGTCGCCCAGCTGGCGCGCCTGTTCGTAGCGTTCGTTATACGCCGGCAGGTTGAAGCGCGCGTAGTTGGCGCGGCCGCGGTTGGCGCCGTACAGGAGCTGGTAAAAATTGTCGCCATCCGGAAAATCCGCGATCCAGTTGCTCTCGAACATTTGCACCTTGCCCAGGCGCGACGCTTTGATGATCTCGGTCTTCTTGTCGGTCCGGAACACCACGCGCAGGCCGATGGCGTTCAGGTTCTTGCGCCAGAGCTCGTCGCGCAGGCGCCCGCCGACGGTCGCTTCGCTGTGCATGGTCAGGGTCAGCGGCTTGCCGTCGGGGCCGCGCCGGAATCCGTCCGCATCGCGCTGGCGGTAGCCGAAGCGCTCCAGCAGGGCCTGCGCCAGCGCCTTGTTGTACGGCGCCGGCGTGCGGTAGGCCGCATCGTAGCCGAGCACGTTCGGCGGTAGCGGCGACTCGGCGCGCAGGGCGAAGCCTTTCTTGAGCAGGCCGATATCTTCCGCGCTGTCGTAGCTGAGCGCAATCGCCCGGCGCAGGGCCACCTTGTCCTTGCCGTAGCCGCCCAGCAGCGGGTCTTCCATGTTCATCCACATATAATAGGTTTGCAGCACCGGAAAGCGGGTCAGGACGATACCGCGCGCCGCCAGTTCGGGTTTCAACTGGCCGTTGCGGATCACCATGTCGGTCAGCGATTCGGGCACCTGCTCCAGGTAATCGTATTCGCCGCTCAAAAAGCCCAGCATGCGTCCCTGGAATTCCTCGGCGATGCGCACCTCGACCTTGTCGAGCAGCGGCAGGCGCCGGCCGTGCCGCTCGATACCCCAGTCGCGGTTGGCCAGCAGCACGATCTTGTCGCTGCGCTTCCACTCGCCCAGGCGGAACGGACCGCTGCCGACCGGATGGTTGCCGGCCTGGCCCGGATAGGCGTCGATCACCTCGCGCGCCACCACGCCGGAGGCCGGCATCGCCAGGTAAAACAGGAAATTCCTGTCGGGCGCGGCCAGGGTGATGCGCAGGGTATGGCGGTCGGGCGCCTGAAGGCCGGCAATCTCGGTCGCATGGCTGAAGGCGCCCTTGAGCGCGGCGTCGCCCTTGAGCTTGCCCTCGAACAGAAACAGCCAGGGCGATTTGAGGGCCGGGTCGTACAGGCGCTTGAGGCTGTAGACATAGTCGGCGGCCGTCACCTCGCGCCGCTGACCCTTGAAGGCCGGGTCGGGGGCGAACAGCATGCCGGGACGCAGGCGGAAGGTGTACACCAGGCCGTCGGCGCTCACTTGTGGCAGCGCCAGCGCCGCATTGCCGCGCAAAGCGACCGGACGGGCGTCGACATCGTAGCGCAGCAGCGGGTCGAACAGGTTTTCCAGCAGGCTCAGGGTGGCGATGTCGGACGCCACCGCTGGGTCGAGCCCGGTTTCGCTGTTGGCCAGCAAGGTATGCAGGACTTTTTCCGCCGCGCACGCGGGGCCGGCGAACAGCAGGGCAACAACGCTGACAATAATAAAGCGGCGAATCGTCATGGCAAATCCTCGTGGTCCGGTGCGTATGATAGGCCACGAGCATGCCTGTCGGCTTTTTACATAGTCAAGCTGCATGGTTTCCTTAATTCGCGGTAACCTGCGCCTATACTCTCGCTGCAACATCGGCTCCTTAACGCGAAACGAATACGATATGGCATTAAATTACATCTGGTCCGGCTTTTTCCTGGTCGGCTTCCTGGCGGCGCTGGCGCAGTGGATTTTCCTGGGCGACACCGAGATTTTCAAGAAGATCGTCGACGGGACCTTCGAATCGGCCAAGATGGCCGTGATGGATATTGCCCTGCCGCTGGCCGGGGTGATGACCTTGTGGCTCGGCATCATGAACATCGGCGAAAAGGCCGGCGCCATTGGCTGGCTGGCCAAGGTGATTTCGCCCTTCTTCTCGCGCATCTTTCCGGACGTGCCGAAAGAACATCCGGCCACCGGCCACATGGTGATGAATTTTTCCGCCAACCTGCTCGGGCTCGACAACGCCGCCACGCCGTTCGGCCTGAAGGCCATGGAAAGCTTGCAAACGCTCAATCCCGACAAGGATACGGCCAGCAATGCCCAGATCATGTTCCTGGTGCTGCACACCTCCGGCCTGACCCTGATTCCGCTGGCCATCATGGCCCAGCGCGCCATTCTCGGCGCCAAGGACCCGTCCGACATCTTTATTCCCTGCATGATCGCGACCTACGTGGCCACGCTCACCGGCATCATCGTGGTGTCGATCAAGCAGCGCATCAATCTGCTCAACCGGGTCGTGATCGGCTGGCTGGGCGGGATGACGGCCGCCATCTGCGCGCTGATCTTCTTTTTCACCAACTACCTGACCAAGCCCGAAATCGAACTGGTCTCGCGCGTGTCGAGCAACCTGATTTTGTTCTCGATCATCATCGTCTTCATCCTCGGCGCCATGCGCAAGCAGGTCAACGTCTACGAAGCCTTCATCGAAGGCGCCAAGGGCGGCATCCAGACCTCGCTGACCATCATTCCCTATCTGGTGGGGATGCTGGTGGCGATCAGCGTGATCCGCAATTCGGGCGTGCTCGGCTTCGTCGTGCGCGGGCTGGAGTGGATTTTCATCAGCCTGGGCATGCCGACCGAATTCACCCCGGCGCTGCCGACCGCGCTGATGAAGCCGCTCTCGGGCAGCGGTTCGAAGGCGATGATGATCGACGCCATGACCACCTACGGCGTCGACTCGTTCGTGGGGCGCCTGGCCTGCATCTTCCAGGGCTCGGCCGACACCACCTTCTACATCGTGGCACTGTACTTCGGCTCGGTGGGCATCCGCAAGACGCGTTACGCGATTTCGGCCGGCCTGATTGCCGATTTCGCCGGCATCGTTGCCGCCATCTGCGTCGCTTACCTGTTCTTCGGCTGATCATGGGCATCAAGATGCTGCGCCCGCTCGCCCTTGCCGTCCTGCTGGCGTTGACACAAGCGGCCAGCGCCCAGTTGCCGGCGCCGGTCAGCCAGTTGCTGTTCGATGCCAACATTCCGGAAGACGCCATGAGCGTTCTGGTGCTGCGCGGCGACATGCCCGTGCTGTCGCACCTGGCCGAGCGTCCACTCAATCCCGCCTCGACCATGAAACTGGTGACCACCATGGTCGCGCTCGACCAGCTGGGGCCGGCGTTCCGGGGCCGTACCGAACTGCGCAGCGGCGCCAGCGTGGCGGGTGACGTGCTGCGCGGCGACCTGGTGCTGCGCGGCGGGGCCGACGCCGATTTCAGCGGCGAGGTGCTGGAACGCATGCTGCAATCGCTGCGCAACCAGGGCATCCGCAAGATCGACGGGCGCCTGGTGCTGGACCGCCAGCTGTTCAACCCGGCCAGGCTTGATATCGGCGCGCCGCAGTTCGACGAATCGCCCGAGGCCTACACCAACGTGATTCCCGACGCCTTGATGGTCAACAAGAACATGCTCGAACTCGACCTGCGCTCGGGCGCGAGCACGGTGGCGGTGGCGGCATACCCGGCGTTGGAGGGCGTGACGGTCAGCTCGGCCATGACCCTGGTCGACGCCGACTGCGGCAGCTGGGCCAACGGCTGGAAGCAGCCGGACGTGCAGCGCGACCGGATGGGCAAGATCACGGTGCTGCTCAAGGGCAGTTTTCCGAAGTACTGCGCCAAATCGTATCGGGTCAATGTGCTCGACCGCCAGGATTACCTCGACCGCCTGTTCCGCGCCACCTGGACCCGCCTGGGCGGCGTGCTGGCGGGCGACACGGTCGAAGCGGCCGGCCCGCCGGCCACGCGCCTGCTGGCCGAGCACGTCTCGCGCACCTTGCCCGAGATCGTGCGCGACTACAACAAGAGCTCCGACAACACCCTGGCGCGCACCGTGTTCCTGACCCTGGGCAGCCTGGAAGCCGATCCGGTGGTGGGCAGCCGCGCGCTGGCGGCCGTTCCCGGCGACACCACGGTGGCGCGCGCCGACCGCACCGTGCGCGACTGGATGCGCGCGCGCGGCATCGATGACACCGGGCTGGTGCTGGAAAATGGCTCGGGCCTGTCGCGCATCGAACGCATCAGCGCGGTGCAGATGGGCGGCGTGCTGCAGGCCGGACTGCGCAGCAACTGGTCGCCGGAATTCGTCAGCAGCCTGCCGATCGCGGCGGTGGACGGCACTTTGCGCCGGCGCCTCGTCGACAGCCCGGCGGCCCAGCGCGCGCGCCTGAAAACCGGCACCTTGCGCAATGTGGTGGCGGTGGCCGGTTACGTGCGCGATGCCGGCGGGCAGCAATGCGTGGTGGTGGCCATGATCAACAGCGAGCTGATCGTTAACGGCAAGGGCCGCGCCGTGCTCGATGCGCTGGTCGATTGGGTGGCGCGTTCGGGAGCCGCCAATTAAGCCGAGAGACGCCCTGTTCAGGCTCTCGCCCACGCCGCTGGTGCCGCTCGAACTGATGCGCGCGGCGCTGCGCCTGTTCTACACCAGTTTCGTGCGCGCGCTGCCGTATGCGCTGGTGCCGGTGGTGGTGCTGTTCGCGCTGGCCGGGGCCTGCTACCTGCTCGGCGAGGCGGAGTATCTCGGCAAGGCCTGGGCCTTGTACCTGATCGCTGGTTTTCTGGTGCTGTGCCCGGCGTTGATGGCGCCGCTGGTGGTCCAGGTGCACGCCAGCGCGCACGAGCGGCCGGTGAGCGGGCTTGAGGCGCTGCGGCGCGGCCTGCGCTGCTTTTTTCCGTGCCTGGCTGGAGCGGCGCTGTTCATGCTCGCGGTCGGGATCGGCTCGGTCATGTTCATGTTGCCCGGCACGTATTTGTTTATTGCGCTGTCGTTCTGGTGGATTGCGGTTGTGGTCGATGGGCTGCCGGTGTTCAAGGCCTTGATGAGCAGCCTGCGGATGGTGCGCGGGCACTGGTGGCATGTGGCGTTCGGCTTCAGTTATATCTATCCGGTCGTGTTCTGCGTGAATGCGTTCGATGTCAACATGGTGTCGCTGTCGAACCAGGTTGTCGAGGCGGTGGTAGCTACGTTGATCGCCGTCGTGCTGTCGGCGCTGGTGCCGATGTTTGTGTCGGCCAATATGGTGGTGATTTACCATGACCTGACTTTGCGCCGCCAGCGAGTCTAGAAATCGCACCGATACTTCTGAAATCGCACCGATACTCGAAATACTGCACCGATACTCGGAAAAATGCACCGATACTAGAAAAACTGCACCGATACTGCCGAATATGCGTAGTTTAGGTAGAATCGCCTCATACTATCGAGCTGATTGATGCGTACTAACGACCGTCTGACCATGGCAGATCTGCTGCAAGTCCTGACCAACATGGCCACGACTGGGAATGAGTTCGTCTCATCGTCTCAATTGGTCGCCGCTACCGGATCGAGCAAGGATGCGGTCAAGCGAATGTTGTCGAGGTTGGTATCAGGTGGTCAGGTCGAGGTCACAGGCAAAGCCCGCGCCACGCGGTATCGGCTGCCGACAACCTCTGTTGCCCTTGGACAGGCGGCAACGCAGATGAACGCCAACGCCGTATCCACCGGTGACAGCCCGCCTTGGCGTCCCGCCAGTCTGCAGCTCCGGCAACAACTGACAATACCGCTGGGTGCACGAACCCCCGTAACGTATCGTCGGCAATTCGTTGACGACTACAAGCCCAACGAAACTTTCCTGCTGCCTCCTGAACTCGCAGAAGAGCTGGTTGCGCTCGGTCATCTCCCGGGCCGACTTCCAGCGGGGACCTATGCGCGTAAGGTGCTGGAGCAATTGCTCATCGACCTGTCATGGTCATCCTCACGTCTCGAAGGCAATCGCTACACCCTTCTGGATACGGAAAAGCTGTTCAAAAGCGGCGCTGCCGCTACCGACAGCGATGCCATCATGCTGCTTAATCACAAAGCTGCCATTGAGTTCATCGTGGAAGCTGTTCCCCTGCAAGGGCTCAACACCCGTCTGGTTCGCAATACGCATGCCGTGCTCATGCATGACCTTTTAGTTGATGCTGCATCACTCGGCACGTTTCGCACGAAAGTAGTCAACCTCAGCGGTTGTACCTATATTCCGTCCCAAGTCCCGGCGGTGCTGGAAGAGATGTTCGAGCGCATCATCTTGAAGGCGCAGCAAATCAAGAATCCGTTGGAGGCAGCCTTTTTCCTGTGGGTAAACCTGGCGTACCTGCAGGCTTTCGAAGACGGCAACAAGCGCGTCAGCCGGATTGCCGCCAATATTCCACTGATGCTGTATAACCAGGCGCCGCTGTCGTTTCTCGATGTCGACCGTGAAGATTATGCGCTGGCGATGATGGGTGTCTACGAGGCTTGCGACGTCTCGATGGCAGTCGACCTCTTCGCATGGACATATCGGCGCTCCCAAGCCAAATACCAGGCTGTGGCGGGATCCCTGGATGCGCCGGATCCCTTTCGCGTCAAGTACCGCGAAGCACTCAACGAAGCGGTGGGATCGGTGGTCCGGCGCCGTCAACCGATGGCAGAGGCAATATCGGCCCTGGCATTGCCCGCCGAGGACATGCCAAGATTCCAGGAATTGCTCGCACAGGAACTGAACATCCTTGCCGATTTTAACTGCGCGCGCTACCGGCTCGGCATGAAAGAAACCCAGGCCTGGATTGACGAAGGCCGCCCGCACCAGTAGCGGGCGTTCAGTGCTCGGTGCCGGCGTAAATCCACATCGGCGCGGTGCGGCCGGCGCGCGTGAAGCCGAGCGATTCGTAGAAGGCGATGGCGTCGCCGTCGGCCGTGAGCATCTGCTGATGAAAGCCGGCGTACCGCGCGCACAGCTCCTGCATCATCAGGCGCCCGATGCCCTTGCGCTGGTGCGCGGGATCGACCAGAAAATGCGGGTAGTAGACCACCAGGTGGCCGTCCGAAATGGCGTTGCCGATGCCGACCAGCACGCCATCCTCGCGCGCGGTGACCAGGCTGTGCGAATTGCGCAGCGCGGCCATCAGCTGCTCGGGCTTGTCGGCCGAGGACCATGCGTTGGCGCGGTACAGGGCGATGACTTCGGCGTCGCCGATCTGGTCGTTCAGGCTGATGTTCATGGACAGGTCGACGGACGTGGTTGAGAGTCCTTTATGGTAGCAGCCGACGTTTGCTGGCGCCTCCCTACAGCACGCGCTGGAAGGTTTGCCGCACCCAGTCGCGCTCGCCATAATCGAAGTGCCACCATTCGCTGGCGATGCCCACAAACCCGGCGTGCGCCATCGCGGCCCGCAGCAGCTGCCGGTTTTCCACGTGCTGCGGCGTCAGTTCGCCGCGCGCCAGCAGCAGGTCTTCACGCGCCGGATGCGACCGCTCGCTCATGTCGTCGAAACCGGTGCCCATGTCGAGCTCGCGCCCGGCCTCGTCCAGAATCGTGATGTCGAGCGCCATGCCGAAGGAATGGATCGAACCGCGCTCGGGCGGCGCCAGGTACATGCGCAGACCAGTGCCGTCGAGCGCGTCCCACAGCGCTTCCTGCACCCGTTGCGGACGCAGCGCATCGAGGATCAGCGCGGTGCAACCGGGCCGCTCGCGCGCCAGCCAGGCCACCACTCGCTCCAGCGCGCTGGCGGCGTCAACATGCAGCCAGGCGCAATCGAAGGGCGAGTACAGGTCGCGCCCGGTGAAGTTGTCCGGACCGGCGTAGCGCAGGTCGATGGCGATCCCGGCAATGCTGGACAAATGGCGGAAGCCGGCACCTTCGCCCACCTGTTCGATCGGCAAGCCGTCGATCATGACAGAGCTCCGCGCGTCAGGCATTGCCGCGCCGCCGCACCGATGCTGGCGACCAGGGCGCGCGCGCCGTGCGACAGCGGCGCGTTGCTGGCGGTGAGCAAAAACAACTGCACGGGAATCGGCGGCGTCCAGGCGCGCCGCTGCACCCTGGCATCCTGCGCCGAGGCTGCCGTGAACGGATCGACCACCGCCATGCCGGCGCCGGCCTCGACCAGCGAGCGGGCGATCTGGTAGGTCTGCACCACCGTGTGAAATACCGGATGGATACCCTGCGCCTCGCAGGCCGCCACCAGCTGTTCGCCGAGCGGGTCGTTGTCGGCGTGGCCGATCAGTTCACCGCTCAAGCCATCGGCCCCGACCGGCTCGCCGCACAGGTCCCCGCTCCAGCTCCCGGGCGGGGCGATGACGGTCATCACGCCTTCGGCCAGCGCTTCGGCCACGATGCCGGGGTGGCGCGGGTCTTGCAGCGACAGGGCCAGGTCGGCTTCGCCCAGGCGCAGGGTCTGGACGATTTCGCTGGTGTGGTGCGTGCCCAGCTCGCAGCGCGTGTGCGGAAACTCCTTGCGCCACACCGTCATCGCCTGCGGCAGCACGCTGATGGCGATCGTCGGCGTGGCCACCAGGCGGATGGTGTCGACCGCGCCGCCCTTGAGGCTGGCTGCGAGGCGGCGGATGCCTTGCAGGTCACGGTGCAGTTTTTCGGTTTCGGCGAACAGGCGGTGCGCCTCGGGCTTGGGGTAGAGCTTGCCGCGCACGCGCTCGAACAGCGGCATGCCCAGTTGCAGCTCGCAATGCTGCAATACCTTGGTCACGGCCGGCTGCGAAATGTGCAGCACCTGGGCCGCGCCGCTGATCGTGCCCACCTGCATGATGGCGTGGAAGACTTCGATGTGGCGCAGGCGCATGGTGGGCCTATGCTGCCGGCTGCACAGGTGCTGGCTGCACGGGTACTGCCGGTACCGCCGGTTTCGCGGCCGGCGTGGTAAGGGCGTCGAGCAGGGCCGCCGTTTCGGCGTCCGGCGCGCCGTCGATGGTGACCGGGCGGTATTTCATCTGGAAGGCGGCGATGACGTTGCGGGTCGCTTCGTCGAGCATGCCGGTCTGCGGCACCGCGTAGCCGACCGTGGCCAGGCGCGCCTGGAACCAGGCGACGTCGGGCAGCATCAGCTCGTAGACGGGGCGCGCGGCGGCGACCCTGGCGGCGTCGGGCCAGGCCACCAGGCCGTGCCGGGCCAGCTGGTCCCATGGGAACATCGGTCCCGGGTCCTGCTTGCGCTGGGGGGCGATGTCGCTGTGGCCGAGGATGTTTTCGGGCGGAATGTTGTGGCGCTTGACGATGTCTTGCAGCAGCACGATCAGGCGGTCGACCTGGGCTTGCGGGAAGGGGTACCAGATGCGCCCCCCGGTCGGGGATTGGGTGAAGCCGGGGTTGACGATTTCGATGCCGATCGAGCTGCCGTTGAGCAGGGTGTAGTTTTTCCAGTTCGATACGCCGGCGTGGTTGGACTGGCGCGTTTCGTCGACCAGGCCGTAGACGATGGGGACGGTTTCGTCGGTCAGCAGGTAGTGGCTGCTCACGGTTTGCTGGGTCAGCACCTTGATCGATTGCGGCAGGTTGATGGCCGTGTAGTGCAGGACGACGAATTTAACGCGGCTGCTCTGGCCCTTGGCCGAGTAGGTGCGGTCGATGGCGGGGCTGGTGGCGCAGCCGGTGAGCAGGGCGATCAGGAGGGCGGCGAGCAGGGTTTTCATTGGCGAAGATAGAGAGAAGAAGGTAAATGTTCAAATACCCTCCGTCGTTCCCGCGCAGGCGGGAATCCATAGCACCTTGGCTGATAGTAGGTGCTATAGATTCCCGCCGAGTGCCGCCTTGGCGCGAGAACGACGGGGGTTGGCGCGGGCGATGGCGCTTAGGTCCCGCTCACCGCCAAGCGCGCCGCAGCATGATGAGCGCGGGCCGTCGTTTGCGTCAAGCTTATCGCATCCGGCAGCTCGGCGCGCATCGTGTTCACAATCAGCGGATGCAGCCCGGCGGCGCGTCCGGCCAACACTACCGGGCGCACGCCGAAACGCGCCGTCAGGGCCCGCGCCAGGCGCGCCAGTTCGCGTCCGGCTTGCGCAAGAATCGCGGCCGCCACCGGATCGGCCTCGGCACTGGCCGCCACCGCCAGCGCCAGCCGGCCCACCTCGCCGCGCTCCTGCCCATACATGAACTGGCGCGACAGCGCCCAGTCGTCGCCGCCAATCTGCGCAAACACGGCCTGCGCCATCGGCGAGGAACGCCAGCGGCCCGGTTCTTCATCCTCGTTGCGCCAGACGTGGCGTAGCGCCTCGCGCGCGATCCAGAAGCCGCCTCCGCCATCGTCGAGCATCACGCCGCGCCCGCCGGCCCGGTGGAACACGCCGTCGGCATCGATCCACGCGCCGATCGAGCCGGTCCCGGCGTACACCAGGTAGCCCTCGCCCGGCGCAAAACTGGCCAGGTAGGCGATTTCGATATCGCTGCTCAACACCACCGCTTCGACCGGCAAGCCGAGCGGCGCGGCCAGCCACTGGCGCAACTGCGCATCGTCACCACCGAAACCGGTCAACCCGGCGCGCACCGCCTGCGGCTGGCCGTGGACGAGCACGCTGGCGGCCAGCGCGGCAAAACCGGCTTGCACCGTGGCGCGGCCATCCGCGCTACCCATCTGCAAGGCCGACAGTCCGGCCTGCTCACCCTCGGCCACGATGGTGCCGTCAAGCGCCGCCAGCGCCCAGCGCGTGCAGGTGCCGCCGGCGTCGATGCCAAGGCCCACTCCGTTCATGGCTTGATGACCGGCACGCGTTCGCTCTCGTTGCCGAGGCGGTCGACCGCACTGACGAACACGGCGCTGGCAGGGCCGTGTTTGGCGTCGTCCGGCACGGTCCAATCGGTACGCGATGCGGGCACGACGGCAAAGCGCCATTCGACTCCATGGCGCGACCAGATGGCGTACTGCGCATTCGACTTGCCCGCCGTGAGCTTGAGCGCGACACCGTTGCCCTGGCGCCGCGCGGTCACGGCCGGCACGCCGGGCGCTTCGTCCCCCAGCCATGGCGAGGCCGGCACCAGCGCCGGGGCGATGTAGTGGCCGGCCTTGAGCTGGTCGCTCACGCCCTGGCGGTTTTCCATCAGCGCCACCATGCTGAAATGCACGTGACCGCCGGCGCCCGGACGGCTGCGCGTGACGCCAATCTGCTGCACGATTTCCCTGGCCGGGAAGCCTTTGCTGGCGGCGCCGATACGGCTGGTGAACAGCCCCGGCCAGATGTGGCGCCGCTTGCGGTTCTGCGCCACCCAGTAGTCGAGCAGCACGTCATACGCTTGCGGGGGCTGGGCGATGGACCAGTACAGCTGCGGCGACAGGTAATCGAGCCAGCCGTTGGCGAGCCACAGTTCGGCGTCGGCGTAGAGCTTGTCGTACTGGCTGAGGCCCACGATGCCTTTCGGGCGCCGGTCCGGACGGCCGATGCCGAACGGGCTGATGCCGAGCCGGACCCAGCTTTTTTCGCGGTGGATGCCGCTGTAGATCGCTTCGATCAGCTTGTTGACGTTCTGGCGCCGCCAGTCGGCGCGCTCGAGTTTGCCGCCGGACAGCAGATAGCGCTGCCAGGCCGGCTGGTCGGGAAACTCCAGCTCGGCCTTGGGCACGTAGGCGCCGTCCAGCGCGGCCGTTTCGGCGCCGCTGGCGCCGGGCGCCTCGATCGGGTACGGATAAAAATAGTCGTCCAGGTGCACGCCGTCGACGTCGTAGCGGCGCACCACGTCGAGGATCACGTCCAGCGTATGTTTCGACGCCGATTCCTCGCCCGGGTCCATCCACAAAAAGCGCCCGTAGGTTTTCACGGCGGCCGGATTGGACCTGGAAATATGGTCGTGCGCGGGCGGCGACTTGGCGGTGGCGTGGCGCGCGCGGTAAGGGTTGAACCAGGCGTGCAGCTCCAGCCCGCGCGCATGGGCTTGCGTCACCCAGAACTTGAGCGGGTCGTACCAGGGCTGCGGGGCCTGGCCCTGGGCGCCGCTCAGGTACTCGGTCCACGGTTCCAGCTTGGACGGATAGATGGCGTCGGCGCTCGGGCGCACCTGCAGCACGATGGCATTCAGGTTCATGGCCTTGGCGCGGTCGAGGATGGCGATGGCTTCGGCTTGCTGTTTCTCGGCCGACAGGTTGGCGCGCGAGGGCCAGTCGATATTGGCCACCGTCGACACCCAGGCGGCGCGAAATTCGCGCGGCGCCACCGGCGGCACGGTCTCGCTGCCGCCCTGGATGGTGGCCGGGCTGGGCACCACGCCATAGGCTCCGCCCGGCGACACCGGCGTGTCCGTGGTGCACGCTGTCATCAACCCGCTCAACGCCATGGCGCCGGCTACCCCTGCTCGCGCGAATGCGCGTCTTGTCCTGTTCGGCTGCAAACCATTCCCCAATTTAAACTTTTACAAACCACTTCTTGCGCCACATACCCCAGGCGATCAAGAACATTGCCGCATTAAACAGCAGAGCATAAAGCAAAGAGCTGTTCACCGGCGACACGCCAAGCGCCGTCACCTGTGCATACAGGCGTGTCGCCAGGGGCACGCCGCCGGGCGCGATAAAACCCAGCATTTTAGACACCAGTCCGGAAAACGCGAAAATGAACAGCGCATTCATGCCGTAAATGATCAGCGGCGTGCTCCAGCGCGCCGCCGCGCCGCGGATGGCCGCGTGCGGATTGGCGTCAAGCAGCCAGTAAAAGCTGGAAAACACGATCAGCGCCCAGCCGGTCATGAACAGGCAGAACGAGGGCGTCCACAGGCTCTTGTTGATCGGCATCAGGACCACGTCGAGCATGGAGCCGATCCACAGCAGCGCCAGGCCGGCCAGCAACATCCAGACGGTCTGTTCGGTGCGCGAGTGGTTCGACAGCAGCCAGCGCCCCGCCAGTACGCCCAGCAGCTGGCTGCACAGGGCAGGGATGGTCGAGAGCAAGCCTTCCGGGTCCCAGGTTTTGGACTGCGGCCACAGGTGACCGTCCAGCAGCAGCCGGTCGATGTAGGCGCCCATGTCCTGGCCCGGTTCGAGCACGCCGGCGCCGATGCCGGGCACCGGCACCCACAGCATCAGCACGCTGTAGAGCGCCAGCAGGCCGGCGATCCATAGCACTTGCTGGCGCCAGTTAAAGTACAGCACGATGGGCGCGGCCAGCAGGGTGCAGATGGCGATGCGCTGCAGCACGCCGGGAATGCGCACGGTGGACAGGTCGACACCCGGGATCAGGTTCAGCGCCAGGCCGATCAGGAAGATGATGCCGGCGCGCACAGCGAGCTTACGCAACAGGGTGAGTTTGTCGGCGCCAGCGGCGGCCAGGCGGCCCAACGACAACGCCATCGAGACCCCGCCGATGAACAGGAAAAACGGAAAAATCCAGTCGGTGAAGGTCCAGCCATGCCAGTGCGCGTGCGCCAGCTGCGAATACAGATGGTTCCAGTCGCCCGGATTATTCACCAGGGTCATGGCGGCGATGGTAAAACCGCGGAAGGCGTCCAGCGAGGCGAGGCGGGCCGGCGCCGTCATTGCTCGGCCATCATTTATCGGCCCGCTTGCCGAATTCGGGATCGATCTTCACCAGCGCGGCCATGATGAAGGCCGGAATCGTCATCACGCACACGTAGATGAAGAAGTGCTGGTAGCCCAGGATTTCCTGGATTTTGCCGCTGAACATGCCGGGCACCATCATGCCGAGGGCCATCAGCCCGGTGCAGATGGCGTAGTGCGCCGTCTTGTGTTCGCCGTCCGAGACCATGATCATGTACAGCAGCATGGCGGTAAAGCCGAAGCCGTAGCCGAACTGTTCGAGTGCGATGCTGGCGGCGATCAGCACAAAATCCTGCGGCAGCGCGGTGGCGAGGTAGACGAACACGACGTCGGGCATGTGCACCGCGAACACCATCAGCCACAGGCAGCGCTTCAAACCCAGGCGCGAGATCAGCAAGCCGCCCAGCAGCCCGCCCAGGGTCAGCGCGATGATGCCGATGGTGCTGTAGGCCAGCCCGACCTGCGCGGTCGTCATGCCTAGGCCGCCCTTGATGACCGGATCCTTCATGAAGGGAATGGCGAGCTTGAGCAATTGCGATTCGCCCAGGCGGAAGGTGAGGATGAAGCCGAGGATCAGCCAGATGTCGCGCTTGCCGAAAAAAGAGGCAAAGGTGGCGAAGAATTCGGCCAGCTTGTTCTCGCCCCCGAGCACGGTCTTGTCGTCTGCCGGGCGCCCCAGCACCACGCTGTGATAGGCGAACAGCCCGATGAAGAGGGCAGCGAGCGCGAAGAACACCACCGACCAGGCAAAGCCGACGTCGCCGCTGCTGGTGGTCAGGCGGCCGGCCAGCATGGCCATGGCGCCGCCGCCGGCAATCGTGGCGAGGCGGTAGAAGGTACTGCGCACGCCGACAAAGGCGGCTTGCTGGTATTGCTTCAGGCCCAGCATGTAGAAACCATCGGCGGCAATGTCGTGGGTGGCGGAAAAGAAGGCCATCACCCACAGCACGGCCAGGCTGATCTGGAACCAGCCCGGCAAATGCATCGTGAAGCCGACCGCGGCCAGCGCGGCGCCGATGGCCAGTTGCAAGGAGATAATCCACCAGCGCTTGGTGCGCACCATGTCCACCAGCGGCGACCAGAGCGGCTTGACGACCCACGGCAGGTACAGCCAGCTCGTATAGAAGGCGATGTCGTCGTTGCCGACGCCGCGGTCCTTGTACATCAGCACCGACAGGGTCATCACCACCACGTACGGAATGGCTTGGCCGAAATACAGGGAGGGCACCCACAGCCAGGGACTTTTATCTTGCGCAGTTTGCATCGCGGTTGGCATAACTCTTTCGTGATCTCATGCAGGCAGGGCGGGCCGCTTGCGCCGCCCCGCGCAAGTCACGGGATGGTGTCAAGCGGCCAGTGCCTGGCGTACGCTACCGCGCGCGCTGTCAAGCAGGGCCCTGGCCTGGCCGATACTGGTTTTTTTGGTCAGGGCCACGATGGCGACCTTGACATGGAAATCGCATTGCTCCAGCACCGCGCGGGCGGCGGCCTCGTCGGCGCCGGTGGCAAACATCGTCAGGCGGACCGCGCGCAGCACCAGCTTGGCATTGGTTGGTTTCAAGTCTACCATCAGGTTGCCGTAGACCTTGTGTAAACGCACCATCAGGGCGCTCGAAAAGGTGTTCAGGGCGATTTTCTGGGACGTGCCGGCCTTCAGGCGGGTGCTGCCGGAGATGACTTCGGGGCCGGTGTCGAGCGTGATGCCGATCTGCGCGCCGCGCACCACCGGCGCATCGGGATTGTTGGCGAAGCCGACCGTCAGCGCGCCGGCCTCGGTAGCCGCACGCAGCGCGCCCAGCACGTAGGGGGTGGCGCCGGAGGCGGCCAGCAGCAGCACCACGTCGTCGCGCCCCGGGTTGAGCGCGCGCAGGTCGGCCGCGCCCTGGGCCGTGTCGTCCTCGGCGCCTTCGACGGCGACGAACATGGCGTCGATGCCGCCGGCCAGCAGCGCCAGCGCGCGTTCGTGAGGCCAGGAAAAGGTGGGATACAGTTCGACGCTATCGAGCACGCCGAGGCGGCCGGAGGTGCCGGCGCCGACATACATCAGGCGTCCGCCGGCTTCGATGCGCGGCAGCGCGGCCGTGACGGCGGCGGCGATCTGGCTTGAGGCCGCCCGCACCGCGCGCACGGCATTGAACTGGTCGTCGACCAGCGCGTCGACCAGGTCGGCGGTCGGATACTGGTCGAGGGCCGCATGCTGCCGGTCCGGGGTTTCGGTGTTCAACATGGCCGCTCCGCTGATTCGATGCGGCTAGTGTAATGCCAAAGCAGTCGCGTTCAGTATGAAAGGGATAAGAACGCGACAGCCTCAGGCGAGCATCAAGCGACCCTGCGCATCTCCGCCACGAAGTCGTAATGGTCGCTGCGGCAATACGAATGGGTCAGTTCGACCGCCTGGCCCGATTCCAGGTAACCCACGCGCGTGATGTACAGCACGGCCTGGCCTTCCGGCACGCCAAGCTGGCCGGCCAGGACGGCGCCGGCATTCATGGCGCGGATATGCTGCAGCGCGCGCACCGGGGTGTGTCCGGTGGTGGCCAGGTGCTCGTACAGGGAGTTGCCGACCACTTCGGGCTTGGGCAGCACGGTGGCCGGAATCACGCTGACCTCGTACGCCATGACCACGTCGTCGGCCAGGCGCAGGCGTTCGAGGCGGGCCACGCGGGCGTTCGGCGACAGTCCCAGGCTCAGTTGCTCGTCGGCGGACGCCACTACCACCGAGCGGCTGAGCCACTGCGAGCCGGGACGGTAGCCGCGCTGCTGCAATTGCTCGGAAAAGCTCGACAGGTTCGACAGCGGCTGCTCGATGCGCGGCGCCACGTAGTTGCCGGAGCCGCGGCGGCGCACCACCAGGCCCTGCTCGACCAGCTGGTCGATGGCCTTGCGGGCGGTCACGCGCGAGACGTCGAGCTGTTCGGAGAGCAGCCGTTCGGACGGCAGCGCCTGGTCGACCTGGTAGCGCCCATCGCGCACATCCTGGATCAGCTTGCGCGCCACTTGCATGTACAGCGGGGAATTGTCGTTCAAATCGACCTTGAAATCGGTGTGGGTAGTGCTCATTACGGTTCCGCTCATGGTCATGGTCCTGTGCTGCTCCGTCTTGCGGCGCGCGCGACAGTGTCGTCGCAATGCCGCTGAGGGTAAGTATGCGCCAGTATGAAATTATCCACCGCGCGCATATCAGCAAGTTATAGCAGGCAGCAAATAGTGTTGCGCCGGTCGTACATTCTAGCCTGATTGGCCGCCCGGCTCCCGTGCCGCCATGGAAATTTTATGTCGTGCTGACAAAGGCGCCAGACTTATTAGCGTATAGGCAAGGCTCATGAGCGGCGGTTATGGACGCGCCTGCAAGATTCATTGGCGCGCGCGGCGCTCTGTCCGTAAGCTGGCGGCATGGATGTATTGAAGGATGAGGCGGCATGCGCGAGGTGATCGTGATCGGCGGCGGGGTGGTGGGACTGGCGTCGGCCTGGTGGCTGGTCGAGGCCGGATTCGGCGTGACCCTGCTCGAAGGCGAGGCCACGCTGGGCGCGGGCGCGAGTTTCCGCAATGGCGGCCAGCTCAGCTATCGCTACGTGGCGCCGTTCGCGGACGCCGGGGTGCCGCTCAAGGCGCTGCGCTGGCTGTTGCAGAAAGACGGCCCGCTGCGCTTCCGGCCCGAGGCCGACCGCCGCCAGTGGCGCTGGCTGGCGCAGTTCCTGGCGCACTGCAATGCCGGCACGCACCGCCGGACCACGGCGCGCCTGCTCCAGTTAGGCGAATTGAGCCGCACAGCGATGGAACGGCTGGACGGCATCCTCCCAAAAGAAGAGTTCGCCTGGCGCGAGGCCGGCAAGCTGGTGGTGTACCGCTCGCCGCGATTGTTCGATGCGGCGGCGCGGGCGGCGGCCGGTGGCGAGGTGCTGTCGGCGGCCGACTGCGTGGCGCGCGAACCGGCGCTGGCGGCGGCGCAGGCGGCGCTGGCCGGCGGCGTTTTCAACCAGGGCGAAGCGGTGGCGGACTGCCATGCGTTTTGTGTCGGGCTGGGGCAGCGCCTGCATGCGCATCCGCGTTTTCGCGGCGTGGTGCGCGGCACGGCGCGCCAGTTACTGGTCGAGCATGGCAAGGTGCGCTGGCTCGACACCAGCAGCGGCATGCTGGCGGCCGATGCGTTTGTGCTGGCGGCGGGCATCCGCAGCCGTACGCTGGCGGCCACCGCCGGCATTTACCTGCCGCTGTATCCGCTCAAGGGCTACAGCCTCTCCGCGCCGATCCGCCCAGGAGATATGGCACCGCAGATCAGCGTGACCGACTTCGAGCGCAAGGTGCTGTATGCGCGCATCGGCGCGCAGTTGCGGGTGGCGGCCATGGTCGACATGGTGGGCGAGGATGCCTCGCTCGACGCGGGCCGGATCGCGGGTTTGCTGCGTCAGGCGCGCGCGGTGATGCCGCGGGCGGGCGATTACGGGCAGGTGAGCGTGTGGGCGGGGCTGCGGCCGGCCACGCCAAGCAGCGCGCCGATCATCGGGGCCACGCCGCTGGGCAACCTGTGGCTGAACGTCGGGCACGGGCCGCTGGGATTCACGTTTGCGTGCGGGTCGGCCAGCATATTGGCCGATGTGATGCGCGGCGCGGCGCCGCCGATCAGCCTGGACGGGCTGGCGCTGCGGGCTTAAGCGACCTCGCCGACGGCCGGCTTGAGCGGGTCGCCGATGGATGCCCTTCCTTCCAGCACCGCGTCAATGTGGTCGTAGAAAGCCTGCGCTTGCGCAGAGATAGGGCGGCTCAGCGCGGCGGTCATGCGCTCGACGATGTCGGCGTCATCCCATTTCTCCATCATGTTCGCCATCAGGATGGCGTTCGTTTTTCTGTCAATGGTGACGGGACCGTCCACCAATCGCATTGGCCAAGTGGCAAAGCGGTTCTTGCGAAGTGAAGTCTTTTTCATGGTGTTTGCTCCCAGAGTGCAGCCGGGTTGGCATTCGAGCTATAGCTGTGAACACTTGGCGGATGCGTTGCCATCGCCAGTGCGCCTAAAGATGTCCACTGCGCATCCCTGCCTGTATCAGCGTCCATCCACGCTTTATAGTAGTTCAAAATGGGCTCGTTCGCATATCGATCAAAGATCATGCCAAGAGAAATGTAACGCCCTGTTTTAAGGAAACGATCAAGCGCCCGCTTGGTTGCGGAAACCCGATCCAGCAACATCGCAGTCAGATGAACCTGATAGCCGTTTTCGACCAACAAATGACGCATCGATTTCACACGGCGCTCATCATTGCCAACCAGTGGAATGACGACGTTCAGCTTTCTGGACATACAATATGTGAGCAGTGATGTATCTGCTGAGAGCTCCATGCCAAAAATGAGCAATCTCGACTCTTCATGCACCAACGCAGTTCCAGCCAGCGCATGCGCGAATTCAGGCAGCTTACGCTTGGCAAAATCGGAGTCGAGAACCATGGCGCCCAAGCGATCCGAGATGACACTGACCAGCGTAGACTTGCCTGATGCCGGCAGTCCGGTAATCATATAGGCGCATGCGCCGGCGTACGCCGGTCGTCCGCACGGCTTCGCGCCGCCTTTACCCAGCAGAATCTCTTCGTCAAAATCAAGCCGGTCATAAACAATCAGCTCTTTAATCACCTGTCGGCGCAGGATCTCGCGTGAAAGATCGCTGCGGTATTGCGGCACGCGATTGCGCCGACTCACGCTCGTTGGGTCTGCATGGCCCGCCGCGTGCGCGCTCTCCGCATCGCGAATACGCTTGCACAGCTCAGGCAAGTCGACGCTGCCCCCATCCTGCAACGGCAGCTCATGCCTGATACCAAGGCAATTGTCCAGAAATGCCTCAATGCTTTCATGGTCCTGCAGTGGCCTGGCATAGTTATTATTCATGAGGTGCCTGTCAACGCACAGTGTCAATCGAAGACGTCAAACTTAACAGCGTTGGATGAGCACAGTCTGCGCGCACGCAAATGTGCAGGCCGTGCCATCGCCACCGGCAATATGGCGGATAATTGCAAGATTCTGATTTTGCAAACAACCATGCCCTCTCCCTCCACCTGCCCTTGCGGCGGCGCAACCTTTGCCACTTGCTGCGGACCTTTCCTGGCGGGCGAGGCTGTGCCGCCGACGGCGGAAACCCTGATGCGCTCGCGCTACAGCGCCTATACCCTGGGTAATGAGGCCTACCTGCGCGCCACCTGGCACCCGAGCACCGTCCCGGCCGAGCCGATCGTCAGCGAAAACGAGGCAACCCGCTGGCTGGGACTGGAGATTAAATCTGCTTTACGTTTACGTAAACGTCAAGCAAACCTGCTAGAATCGCCGGACGCCGATACCGTAGAATTCGTCGCCCGCTACAAGATTGGCGGGCGCGCGCACCGCCTGCACGAAGTGAGCCGTTTCGTTCGCGAGACGCACGACGGCGTGGCGCGCTGGTACTACCTGGACGGCAGTTTCCCGGACTAAAAAAGGATCGCAATGCCCCACATCGACAGCAAACTCAATCCGCGCAGCGACGACTTCAAGGCCAACGCCGCGGCCATGCAACGCATCGTCGACGACCTGCGCGCCAAGGTCACCGCGGCCGCCGCCGGCGGAGGCGACGCGGCCAGCGCCAAGCATGTCGCGCGCGGCAAGCTGCTGCCGCGCGACCGCGTACAGATGCTGCTCGATCCCGGCACGCCCTTCCTCGAATTTTCCCAGCTGGCCGCGTACGAGATGTACGACGGCGCCGCGCCGGCCGCCGGCATCATCACCGGCATCGGCCGCGTCTCCGGCCAGGAGTGCGTGATCGTCTGTAACGATGCCACCGTCAAGGGCGGCACCTACTACCCGATGACGGTCAAGAAGCACCTGCGCGCGCAGGAAATCGCCGACCAGAACAACCTGCCCTGCATCTACCTGGTCGACTCGGGCGGCGCCAACCTGCCCAACCAGGACGACGTGTTCCCCGACCGCGACCATTTCGGCCGCATCTTCTTCAACCAGGCCAATTTATCGGCCAAGGGCATTCCGCAGATCGCCGTCGTCATGGGTTCGTGCACCGCCGGCGGCGCCTACGTGCCGGCCATGAGCGACGAGTCGATCATCGTCAAGGAACAGGGCACCATTTTCCTGGGCGGCCCGCCGCTGGTGAAAGCGGCCACCGGCGAAGTGGTCACGGCCGAAGACCTGGGCGGCGGCGACGTGCACACGCGCCTGTCCGGCGTGGTCGACCACCTGGCGCAAAACGACCTGCATGCGCTGTCGCTGGCGCGCACCATCGTCTCGAACCTGAACCGCGTCAAACCGGCCCAGATGGCGCTGCGCGAATCCGTCGAGCCCAAATACGCACCCGAAGAACTGTACGGCGTCATTCCGGTCGACACCCGCAAACCGTTCGACGTGCGCGAAGTCATCGCCCGCATCGTCGACGGCAGCGACTTCGACGAATTCAAGGCGCGCTACGGCACCACGCTCATTTGCGGCTTCGCCCATATCTACGGCGTCAAGGTCGGCATCATCGCCAACAACGGCATTCTGTTCTCCGAGTCGGCCTTGAAAGGCACGCACTTCATCGAATTGTGCTGCCAGCGCAAGATCCCGCTGGTGTTCCTGCAAAATATCACCGGCTTCATGGTCGGGCGCAAATACGAAAACGAAGGCATCGCCCGCAACGGCGCCAAGATGGTCACGGCGGTCGCCACCGCGGCGGTGCCGAAGTTCACGGTCATCATCGGCGGCAGCTTCGGCGCCGGCAATTACGGCATGTGCGGCCGCGCGTTTTCGCCGCGCTTTTTGTGGATGTGGCCTAACGCGCGCATCTCGGTGATGGGCGGCGACCAGGCCGCGTCGGTGCTGGCCACGGTCAAGCGCGACGGCATCGAGGGCAAGGGCGGCCAGTGGTCGGAGGAGGAAGAAGCCGCCTTCAAGCAGCCGATCAAGGAGCAGTACGAACACCAGGGCCACCCTTACTACGCTACCGCGCGCCTGTGGGATGATGGCGTGATCGATCCGGCCGACACCCGCATGGTGCTCGGCCTGGGTCTGTCGGCCGCCCTCAACGCGGAGATCCCGGACACCAAGTTCGGCGTCTTCCGCATGTAAAGCAACAGGTAAAGGAATCGCATGCACTACCAGACACTCGCCGTCGGCATCGCCGACAAGGTCGCCACCGTGACCCTGAACCGCCCGGAGGTGCGCAACGCCTTCAACGAAATCACCATCGCCGAACTGTCGCTGGCCTTCGATGAACTGGGACGCAGCGACGACATCCGCGCCATCGTGCTCGATGCGAACGGGCCGGCCTTTTGCGCCGGCGCGGACCTGAACTGGATGAAGAAAATGGCCGGCTACTCGCACGCCGAAAACAGCGAGGATGCGTCCAAGCTGGCCGAGATGCTACGCGCGATCTACCTGTGCCCGAAACCGGTGGTCGCCAAGATCCAGGGCGACTGCTACGCCGGCGGCATGGGCCTGGTGGCCGCCTGCGACATCGCGGTGTCTGTCAATAGCGCCAGCTTCTGCCTGTCCGAAGTCAAGCTGGGCCTGATCCCGGCGACCATTTCGCCGTACGTGATCCGCGCCATGGGCGAGAACGCGGCGCGCCGCTACTTCCTCACGGCCGAAAAATTCAGCGCCCAGGAAGCGCACCGCATCGGCTTCGTGCACGACATCGTCACCGCCGACGCGCTCGACGCCCACGTGGCGGCGATCGTCAACGCGCTGGTGACCAGCAGCCCGAACGCCGTGCGCGAAGCGAAGGTGCTGGTGCGCGAGATCACCGGCAAGGCGGTCGACGCGGCGATGGTGGTCGATACCGCCGAACGCATCGCCAACGTGCGCGCGTCCGATGAAGGGCGCGAAGGCGTCGCCTCCTTCCTCGAAAAACGCAAGCCTTCGTGGCTGGCATAAGGCGATGGCGGACATGTCCCAGGATTGGGTAGCGCGCAGCCTGCGCAGCGTGTGGCACCCGTGCACGCAGATGCAGCATCATGAGACTGTACCGCTGATCCCGGTCAGCCACGGGCGCGGCGCGTGGCTATACGACCATGAAGGCAAGCGTTACCTGGACGCGATCAGTTCGTGGTGGGTCAACCTGTTCGGCCACGCCAACCCGGTCATCAACGCGGCGCTGAAGGACCAGCTCGACCGGCTGGAGCACGCCATGCTGGCCGGCTTCACGCACGAGCCGGTGGTGCGCCTGTCGGAGCAGCTGTCCGAGATGACCGGCAAGGTGCTCGGCCACGCGTTCTATGCGTCCGACGGCGCCTCGGCGGTCGAAATCGCGCTGAAGATGAGTTTCCATGCGTGGCGCAACGCTGGCCGGTCCGACAAGCAGGAATTCGTCTGCCTGCAGGGCAGCTACCACGGCGAAACCATCGGCGCTCTGGCGGTGACCGACGTGGCGCTGTTCAAGGATGCCTACGGCCCGCTGCTGCGCGCCGCGCGCGTGGTGACGTCGCCCGACGCGCGCAATGCGCAAGAAGGCGAAAGCGCGCAAGATGTGGCGCGCCGCGCCGCCGCCGATGTGGAAAAGCTGTTCGAGGAACGCGCAGGCCAGATTGCCGCCATCATCATCGAGCCGCTGGTCCAGTGCGCGACCGGCATGGCGATGCACGATCCGCTGTACCTGACCCTGGTGCGCGAACTGTGCGACCGCTTCGAAGTGCACATGATCCTCGACGAAATCGCGGTCGGGTGCGGGCGCACCGGCACCTTTTTCGCCTGCGAGCAGGCCGCCATCTGGCCCGATTTCCTGTGCCTCTCTAAAGGCATCAGCGGCGGCTACCTGCCGCTCTCGCTCGTGCTCACGCGCGACGAGGTGTACCAGGCGTTCTACAGCGAAGATGTCACGCGCGGCTTTTTGCATTCGCACTCGTACACCGGCAATCCGCTTGCCTGCCGCGCCGCGCTGGCGACCTTGCAGATCTTCCGCGACGACGATGTGTTGAACCGCAACCGCGCGCGCGCCACGCGCCTGACGATGGCGCTGGCGCCCTTGGCCGAGCATGACCGCGTGCGCCATTTCCGCCAGCGCGGCATGATCTGGGCCTTCGACGCGGTCGAACCCGACGCCGCGCGCGCCGCCACCTTCTCGCGCCGGTTTTTCGCCAGCGCGCTGGAAAACGAACTGCTGCTGCGCCCCATCGGCCGCACTGTCTACCTGATGCCGCCGTATATCCTCAGCGACGAGGAAAGCGACGGCCTGGCCGAGCGCACCCGCGCCGTGTTCGACACCGTGATCGCGAGCTGACGGATGAAGATGATTGATGCAATCGAGCGCCAACTGCGCCAGCTGGACGAGCAAAGCCTGACGCGCGAACGGCGCGTGATGGAAACGCCATGCAAGCCGCGCCTGATGGTGAACGGACGCGCGCTGCTGGCCTTTGCCAGCAACGACTACCTGGGCCTGGCCGCGCACCCGCGCGTGGTCGACGCGCTGCGCGAAGGCGCGGACCTGTACGGCGCCGGCAGCGGTGCCTCGCACCTGATCTCGGGCCACAGTGTGGCGCACCAGCGGCTGGAAGAGCGGCTGGCCGAATTCGTCGGCCCGCACCTCGAATCCGCACGCACCTTGAGTTTTTGCACCGGCTACATGGCCAACCTGGCGATCCTGACCACCCTCGGGGCCGACGGCGACGCCCAGATTTTTTCGGAGTCGCTCAACCACGCCTCGCTGATCGACGGCGCCCGCCTCGCACGCGCCGCCGTCAAGGTGTATCCGCACGCGGACCTGGCGGCGCTGGGCGCGCTGCTCGCCGCCAGCAACGCCAGCGCCAAGCTGGTCGTCACCGACAGCGTCTTCAGCATGGATGGCGACATCGCGCCGCTGCGCGAACTGCTGGCGCTGTGCGAACAGCACGAGGCGTGGCTGGTGATCGACGACGCCCACGGTTTCGGCGTGCTGGGCGCGCACGGACGCGGCGCGCTCGAACACTTCGACCTGCGCTCGCCCAATATCGTCTACATGGGCACCCTGGGCAAGGCAGCCGGCGTGGGTGGCGCGTTCGTGGCGGCGCACGCCAGCGTGATCGAACTGATGATCCAGCGCGGCCGGCCCTACATCTACACCACCGCCGCGCCGCCGGCGCTGGCGCATGCTCTCCTGGCCAGCCTCGATATCATCGGCGGCGACGAAGGTGCTTCGCGCCGCGCGCACCTGGCGTCCCTGATTGCCGCCTTCGATGAACAGATCGACCTGAAACGCTGGCAACGCGTGCCCTCGACCACCGCGATTCAGGCGATCGTCATCGGCACCAACGAAGAAGTGCTGCGCATCGGCGCCGGCCTGCACGGGCATGGCCTGTGGGTGCCGGCGATCCGGCCTCCGACCGTGCCCGAAGGGACCGCGCGCCTGCGCGTGACCCTGTCGGCCGCCCATACGCATGAAGAAGTCGCGCAGCTCGCCGCTGTGCTCAACGACCTGGAAAGGACGTGAGATGAGCCTCAATGACCCCGTCGTACCCGTGGTGACCGAACCGGCGCTTGATGCCGAACCGGTATTGGTGGCCGAGCCGCAGCCGTCGCTGGCGGCCGAAGGCCTGCCGTCGCGCTTCTGCTGCTTTGTCACCGGCACCGATACCGAAATCGGCAAGACCTTGGTCTCGGCCGCGATCCTGCACACGCTGGTGGCCGGCGGCGTGCGCGCCTGCGGCATGAAGCCGGTGGCCGCCGGCGCCACCATGCGCGACGGCGAACTGCATAACGACGACGCCGACATGCTGGTCGCCGAGAGCAGCGTGCACCTGCCGGTCAACATCACCACGCCCTACATGCTGCGCGAAGCGTGCGCGCCGCACATCGCCGCCAAACTCGATGGCGTGACCATCGAACCGGTGCCGATCATCGCCGCCTATGCCGAACTCGCGGCCGCCTCCGATGCCGTGGTGGTCGAGGGCGTGGGCGGCTTCCGCGTGCCGTTCTCGGATCTGTTCGACAGCGCCCAGCTGGCCGAACAACTGAACCTGCCGGTGATCCTGGTGGTCGGTTTGCGCCTTGGCTGCATCAGCCATGCGCTGCTGACGGTCGAAGCGATTATCGCGCGCGGCCTGGTGCTGGCCGGCTGGGTGGTCAACGAAATCGATCCGGAGATGCGCTTCGCCGACGAGAATATCGACGCGCTGGCAGAACGCATTCCGGCGCGCCTCTTGGGGCGCATTCCGTACCTAAACCCGCCGACGGCGGCCGAAGCGGCCAAATTTATTGATCTCGCGGGGCTGCCAGGCTGGCCGTCCGCGCGCGACTGAACCTGAAGGAACCACGATGTCCCAAACCCAAGCTGTCTCTTTCCACCCGCCTGCGGCGCCGATCACCCTGCCGGAAGCGGCCACCTGGCCGCTGGCGGACGTGCTGGCGCTGTTCGAGCTGCCGTTCAACGACCTGATGTTCCAGGCCCAGACCGTGCACCGCAAGCAGTTCCCGGCGGGCGACGTCGAACTGGCCACGCTGTTGTCGATCAAGACCGGCGGCTGCGAGGAAGACTGCAGCTACTGCCCGCAGGCGGCGCGTTACGACACCGGCGTTGAAGCCAAGAAGATCCTCGGCATCGAAACGGTGCTCGACGCGGCGCGCCAGGCCAAGGCCAACGGCGCCACGCGCTTTTGCATGGGCGCTGCCTGGCGCAGCCCGAAGGACCGCGACATGGAAAAGGTCGAAGAGATGGTGCGCGAAGTCAAGGCGCTGGGCCTGGAAACCTGCGCCACCCTCGGCATGCTCGAAGAAGGCCAGGCCGACCGCCTGAAAGAAGCGGGCCTGGACTACTACAACCACAACCTGGACACCGCGCCCGAGTTCTACAGCAACGTGATCTCGACCCGCGAATACCAGGACCGCCTCGACACCCTGGGCCGCGTGCGCAGCGCCGGCCTGAAGGTCTGCTGCGGCGGCATCGTCGGCATGGGCGAATCGCGCCTGCAGCGCGCCGGCCTGATCGCGCAACTGGCGAACCTGAACCCGTACCCGGAATCGGTGCCCGTCAATCACCTGGTGCAGGTCGAAGGCACGCCGCTGCACGGCATGGACCCGCTCGACCCGTTCGAATTCGTGCGCACCATCGCGGTGGCGCGCATCACCATGCCGCAGGCGCGCGTGCGCTTGTCGGCGGGCCGCCGCCAGATGGGCGAAGCGGTGCAGGCGATGTGCTTCCTGGCCGGCGCCAATTCGATTTTCTACGGCGACAAGCTGCTCACCACCGACAATCCGGAAGCCGAAGACGACCGCACCCTGCTGGCCAAACTGGGCCTGGTGACGCGCGCGTCGACCCTGGAATCGGCGCCCAAGGCCAGCTGCGGCGGCTGATCCACTTTTTAGAATAACAATCGAGACCCACGCATGTTCACAAAAATCCTCATCGCCAACCGTGGCGAAATCGCTTGCCGTGTAGCCGCTACCGCGCGCCGCATGGGCATCAGGACTGTCGCCGTGTACTCCGAGGCTGACGCGAACGCCAAGCATGTCGCGGTATGCGATGAAGCGGTGCTGATCGGCCCTGCCGCCGCCAAGGAAAGCTATCTGTGCGGCGACAGGATCATCGCCGTGGCGCTGGCCACCGGCGCCGAAGCGATCCACCCCGGCTACGGCTTCTTGTCGGAGAACGCGGAATTTGCCGACGCCTGCGCCGAAGTGGGCCTGGTGTTCATTGGCCCGCCAGGTTCGGCCATGCGTGCGATGGGTTCCAAGTCGGCGGCCAAGTCGCTGATGGAAAAGGCCAACGTGCCGCTGGTGCCGGGTTATCACGGCGACGAGCAGGACCCGGACTTTTTGCAAAAGCAGGGCGACCGCATCGGCTACCCGGTGCTGCTCAAAGCCAGTGCCGGCGGCGGTGGCAAGGGCATGCGCGTGATCGAAAAATCGGAAGACTTCAAGGCGGCGCTGGCTTCGTGCAAGCGCGAGGCGATCAGCTCTTTTGGGGACGACAAGGTCCTGGCCGAAAAGTACCTGCTGCGTCCACGCCACATCGAAATCCAGGTGTTCGCCGACACCCACGGCAATTGCGTCTACCTGCACGAGCGCGATTGCTCGGTGCAGCGGCGCCACCAGAAGGTGCTGGAAGAAGCGCCGGCGCCGGGCATGTCGGCGGAACGCCGCGCCGCCATGGGGGAGGCAGCGGTGGCTGCCGCGCGCGCGGTCGGTTACGTGGGCGCCGGCACGGTCGAATTTATCGCCAACCAGGATGGCTCGTTCTACTTCATGGAGATGAACACGCGCCTGCAGGTCGAGCATCCGGTGACCGAAATGATCACCGGGACCGACCTGGTGGAGTGGCAGCTGCGCGTGGCCAACGGGCAGCCGCTGCCGAAAACGCAGATGGAGCTGGGCATCCACGGCCACGCGATCGAAGCGCGCATCTACGCCGAGAATCCTGAAAAAGGCTTCCTGCCGTCGATCGGCACCTTGCGCCATATGGATACCCCGGGCGCGGTCAGTTTTGAGCTCGGCGGAACCCCGGGCGGATCGCCTGCGGCGGTGCGCATCGATTCGGGCGTGCGCGAAGGCGACGCCATCTCGCCGTATTACGATCCAATGATCGCCAAGCTGATTGTCTGGGGCGCCGACCGCACGCAGGCGCTGGCGCGCATGTCGCAGGCGCTGGCCGAGTTCCAGATCGTCGGCCTGGCCACCAATATCGCCTTCCTCAAGCGCCTGGTCGAAGGCTCCGCCTTTGCGACGGCCGACCTGGATACGGGCCTGATCGAACGCAATGCGGACACCCTGTTCCCGCTGCCGAAAGCGGCGCCCGTGGGCGCCCTGGCGCTGGCCGCGGTGGCCTTGATCGGCGCCGAGAAAAAGGCTTCCATCGGCCAGTCGGACAATCCGTCCGACCCGTGGGGCAATGCGCTCGGCTGGCGCCTGAACAGCGCCTACCAGCGCCAGCTCTCGTTCGCCGACGAGTATTCGGCGGCAAAAGAGAGCAAGGCGTACAAGGTCGGCCTGACCTACCGCCCGCACGGATGGGATTTGTCGGTCAACGGCATCGAAGCCGAGCTGGCGCTGACCGCGCATGCTGGCGCCGAGCTGTCGATCAAGCTCGGTGCGACCTCGATCCACGGCGCCGTGCGGCGTGACGGCGACACCTTCCACGTGTTCACGGGCGGGCGGCACTTTGTGCTGGTCTATAACGACCCGATGGCGCACGCCGGCGAAGCCGAAGCCGCAGACGGACGCCTGACCGCGCCGATGCCGGGCAAAGTGGTGGCGGTACTGGCCACCAAAGGACAGCAAGTGAAGAAGGGCGACCCGCTCGTCATCATGGAAGCGATGAAGATGGAACATACCATCGGCGCACCAGGCGACGGGCTGGTTGAAGAAATCCTGTACCAGGTAGGAGACCAGGTCGCCGACGGCGCCCCGCTGTTGGCATTCAAGGCTGCATAAAAACAAAACAGAAAAGCATAGTGGAGACAAGCATGCGCATTCTTCTACACCGGGCCGACGGCGTTACCGAGCCGTGGGTCCGCGATTTCGCCAGCGTGCTGCCCCAAGCCGAGGTAGTCGTCTGGCAGGAGGGCGTGCATTGCGCGCCTTGCGATTACGCGGTTTTATGGTCGCCACCGGCGGCGCTGCTCGACCAGCTGGCCAAGGTCAAGGCGATCTTCCTGACCGGTGCCGGCGTGGACGCCATTCTCAAGTTCGGCGACGCGCTGCCGCCGGTGCCGATCATCCGCCTGGGCGACGCCGGCATGGCGGTCCAGATGGCTGAATACGTGGCGCACGCGGTGCTGCGCTACTACCGCCGCTTCGACGAGTACGAACGCCAGGCGCGGCGCGGCGTCTGGGCGCCGCTGCCGCAGTTCGACAAGGCGCAGTTCACGGTCGGCGTGATGGGCATGGGCATGCTGGGGCGGCGCGTGCTCGACGCGCTGGGGCAATTCGGTTTTCCGCTGCGCGGATGGAGCCGCGGGCACAAGGAAATCGATGGCGTTACCTGCTTTGCGGGCGAAAACGGTCTTGACGAATTCTTGCGCGGCACGCGGGTGCTGGTGTGCATGCTGCCGCTCACGCCCGACACCACCAACCTGCTGGCGCGCGCCAACCTGTCCAAGCTGCCCGAGGGCGCGTTCGTGATCAACGTGGCGCGCGGCGCGCACCTGGCCGAGCCGGATTTGCTCACCTTGATCAAGTCGGGCCACATCGCCGGCGCCACGCTCGACGTATTTCGCAATGAGCCGCTGCCCGGGCCGCACCCGTTCTGGGATGAGCCGCGCATCACGATCACGCCGCATATCTCGGCGCTGACTTTGCGCAGCGAAAGCGTGGCGCAGATCGCCGGCAAGATCGGCGCGCTCGAACGCGGCGAGCCGGTGGCCGACGTGGTCGACCGCGCACGCGGGTATTAACCGCCAGACGAAGAAGGAACAGACATGAATACCCTGCCGCAGAAAGTCAAGATCGTCGAAGTGGGGCCGCGCGACGGCCTGCAAAACGAGAAGGAGTCGGTGTCCGCCGCCGTCAAGATCGAGCTGGTGGACCGCCTCTCGCGCGCCGGCTTTGCCAATATCGAAGCGGCGTCGTTCGTCTCGCCCAAGTGGGTGCCGCAGATGGCGACCAGCACCGAGGTGATGGCCGGGATCACGCGCCGCGCAGGCGCCATTTATTCGGCGCTCACGCCCAACATGCAGGGTTTCGATGCGGCGCTGGCGGCCAGGGCTGACGAAGTGGTGATATTTGGGTCGGCGTCGGAGGCGTTCTCGCAAAAGAACATCAACTGCTCGATCGCCGAATCGATCGCGCGCTTCGAGGGCGTGGCCAAGGCGGCCAAGGAACACGGCCTGCGCCTGCGTGGCAGCATCAGCTGCGCGTTCGGCTGCCCGTACCAGGGCGAGGTGCCGCTCGACGCCGTGGCCGACGTGGTGGGCCGCATGCGCGAGCTGGGATGCGACGAGATCGACATCGCCGATACCATTGGCGTGGCGACCGCGCGCAAGACGCAGGCGGTGATGCTGCGCGCGGCGCAGGAGTTTCATCTGGACCGGATTTCCGGGCATTTTCACGATACGTACGGGCAGGCGCTGGCGAATATCTACGCCAGCCTGGAAGTGGGTGTGTCGATCTTTCATTCGTCGGTGTCGGGATTGGGCGGCTGCCCGTATGCCAAGGGCGCGACGGGGAATGTGGCGACCGAGGATGTGCTGTACCTGATGCAGGGGCTGGGGATCGAAACCGGGATCGATCTCGATATGGTGGTCGATGCCGGGCAGTTCATTTCGCAGCAGTTGGGCCGCAAGGGGTCGAGCCGCGCGGGTAATGCGCTGGCGGCCAAGCGCATCTAGCGCCGCGCAAAGCCAGGCGCCCCCGCGTCAAGCCAAGTTTCTTTGCTAAGCGACGGTGCCTTGGGTTCCCGCCTGCGCGGGAACGACGGTCTTGAGGGTACGGGTATATGACCGGGGCTGGGCGATGTACTCACGCAGGAAGGCGATGAACATACCCACCTTGGCCGGCAAGTGCCGCGTGTTCGGATAGACCGCGTACACGCCCTGTTCGGGCAGCGCATATGTCGGCAACAGCCGCAGTAACCGCCCCGCAGCCACGTCTTCCTCCACCAGCCACTGCGGCAAAATCGCCACGCCGGCGCCGGCCAGCGCGAAGCTGCGCATGCCGGCGGCGTTGTCGGTGACGATGCGCTGCCTTGGATGCGTGGTGGCGACGCTATCGCCGCTGGCAGTGTGCGTCCAGCTTAACGGCCCTTCGAAGCGCGTGTGGAAGATGCCGTCGAGCGCCTGCAGCTGCTGCGGGGTCTCGGGCGCCGCGTGGCGCGCCAGGTAAGCGGGACTGGCGACGGGCAGCGTGGCAAAGCGCTCCATCAGCGCGGCGCGGTACGTCGAGTCGCGCAGGCTGCCCAGGCGCAGCGCCAGGTCGAACCGGTCCGACACCAGGTCCGCCAAACCCGGCGACGCTGAAAAATCCACCTTCAACCCGGCATGCTCCCGCGCGAATGCAGCCAGCGCGGGCACCACCATGTGCGCGCCATATTCGGCGGTCGAAGTCACGCGCAAGGTGCCCGTGAGCGCCGCATGGCTGCTGCGCGCCGCGTCGATGGCCGCTTCGGCTTGCGAGAGCACCTGCACGCAACTGTCGAAGAAGCGCTGGCCGGCGTCGGTCAGCGCAATGCGGCGCGTGGTGCGGGTCAGGAGCGACACGCCGAGCTCGCCTTCGAGCTGCTTCAGGTTAAAACTCAGCATGGCCTTGGTGACGTCCAGGCTGGCCGCGGCTTTCGTGAACGAGCCGGTCTCGACGATGGCGACGAACATCTGCAGCCGGTTCAGGTTCAGCATAAATAGGCGATCGATTGTCAATTGAGTTTGACAGTGTATTACGGCTGCCGCTGTTTTTCTTCGCAAGCGGCACTCCTATAATGGCTGATCGATCAAGCACAGGAGACCGCCATGCCCCATCCCGTCATCAATCTCGACCAGCTGGTGCCGCAAGCCATGCCGCCGCAGTACGCGCCCACTGGCACGGCCGCGCAACGGTTCGCGCCGCGTATCGCGATGATCGGCGAACTGATCGGCATGCGCGCGCTGGGCTGCAACCTGACCGTGCTGGCGCCCGGCAAGCGCGCCTTCCCTTTTCATAACCACCGGGTGAACGAAGAGCTGTTCATCGTTGTCCAAGGTAGTGGAACGATCAGGATCGGCGCCGCGAGCTATCCATTGCGGCAGGGGGATATTGTTGCCTGTCCGGCGGGCGGGCAGGAGACGGCACATCAGATTATGAATACGGGAGAGGGGGAGTTGCGCTATCTTGCGCTGAGCACGAACCAGTCGCCGGAAGTGGTGGAATTTCCCGATTCCGGCAAGTATGCGACACTGCTGCTCGATGCAGGCGACGGTGCAAACACCTTGCCACAACGCACAGTAGGCCACATTGGCCAATCGATCGACTACTGGGAGGGAGAATGATATTGCGAAACAGAACTACTAGAGGGAGATATGACAGGCCGACGAGATGTTTTTCGTCGGCCTGCATAAGTAAGACTGGTCGGAGTACAAGGATTCGAACCTTGGACCCCCTGGTCCCAAACCAGGTGCGCTACCGGGCTGCGCCACACTCCGAGGACCAGAATCATAGCGGAGGGAATTGCCTTGGTCAAGGGTCAGTATGATTTTTTCGCGTTTTTCTACAAAGTAGATGAATTTTTACGCACCTGCTGACGGCCGGGCCGCGAGCGACCGCGTGTTGCTGCGCGTCGGCGCCGGCATCGCGGTGTCGATTGCCTTGCATGGACTGCTGCTGTTCGCGTACCGGCACGGGGTGGTGCCGCCATGGCGGGAAGAAACCAACGCGACGCGCGATACGCTGGTGGTGACGCTGCGCGCACTGCCGGCACCGATGCCCGAGCCGCTACCCGAACCGGTGCCGAAGGCCGAGCCTGAGGTGAAACCGAAGCCGGCACTAAAAGCGAAGCGAGCGGTAAAAGTGGAAAGGGAGAAAACAGCGCGGGCGGAGGCGCGCACGGCGAGTGTCCCGCCAGCGCCAGCGGAAAGTACGCCGGCGCCCGATGTGATTGCGTTGCCGGAAAGGGAGGCGAATGCGCCGGAAGCGTTCACCGTGGCGCCGCCGCCAGGCGCGCCGCAGTTCGATCCGGATGCGGCACGCAAGTTTGCGCGCGAGATCGCCACCAAACCGGACCCGGCGCGTGCCGGCATGGCGGTGGCGCAGATTCCGCCCAAGCCATATGCCACCGAAACCAAGGCGGCTCGCGTGATCGCCCAGGCCAAGCGGCGGGACTGCAAGGATGGGATTCCGGGCGGCTTGCTGGCTCCGCTCATCCTTCTGCTCGACAAGAAGGACAGCGGGTGCAAGTGGTAGTGTCAGGCGATCGGGGCCGGCATTCTCGCCAGCGAAGGCACGCATGGTGACGCAGGCCGGCTCAGTCGGCCGGCCGCGACTGCTTATGACTGCTTATTTCAAACGCAGCTTCAATTCCTGCGCCGCCTGTTCAAGCGCGCTACGGGTGGCCGGCAAGGTGGCCAGCGCGTTGAGTAGGCCGAAGTCGTGGATCATGCCGTTGTAGCGCACGCTCTTGACGTCCACGCTAGCCGCGTCGAGCTTGCGGGCATAAGCTTCGCCTTCGTCGCGCAGCACGTCGAATTCGGCGGTCTGGATCAAAGTCGGCGGCAGGCCTTGCAGTTGCTGTGTCGTCGCTTGCAGGGGTGAGGCGTAGATCTCCTTGCGGGCGCTTGCATCCTTGGTGTAGTGATCCCAGAACCAGACCATCAGGTCGCGGGTCAAGAAGTGGCCGTCGGCGAACTGCTTGTACGACGGCGTATCGAAGTTCGCATCGGTCACCGGCCACATCAGCACCTGGGCGCGCAGCTTGGGTGCGCCCTGCTCCTTGGCCATCAGGCTGACCACCGCCGCCATGTTGCCGCCCACGCTGTTGCCGGCCACCGCCAGGCGCTTGCCGTCGACATTGATCGCGTCGCCGTTCTCGGCCACCCAGCGCGTCGCCGCATACGCCTGCCTGACCGCCACTCCGTAACCCGCTTCCGGCGAGGGCGTGTAGTTGACGAACACCGCCGCCGCGCCGGAACCGGCCACCAGGTCGCGCACCAGGCGCTCGTGGGTCGGATAGTCGCCCAGCACCCAGCCGCCGCCGTGGAAGAACATGAAGGCCGGGACCTTGCCCTTGGCGCCAGCCGGACGCACGATGGTCAGCTTGACCGGCTTGCCGTCGAGGGTGACGGTTTTTTCGCTCACATCGGCCGGCGCCAGCGCCACCTTGCTGCCCGCCTGCGCCCCGACCAGCACGGCGCGCGCTTCGTCGGGCGTCATCTGGTTGAGCGGCTTGCCGCCTTCGATCGCTTTCAAGAATTGCGCGGTATTGCGTTCGACGCCGGGCAGGCTGGCCGCGTGGGCGGTCGAGAGCGAGGCGGCAAGCAGGGTCAGGGCGAGGGTGGCGGTGGCTTTCATGATGTTCCTTTTAGTTTGATGTCTATTAAGTAGCGAGCTATATATTGGATGGGCTTATTTGGACTGCGCTGCGTCTTCGATCAGGCGCGCAACGGCAGCCGGGTTGGAAGTCATCACGACGTGCGATGCATCCTTGATTTCGACGGTTTTGCGCGACTTGGCACGTTCCGCCATGAAGCCCAAGGCCGCGGCCGGGATGTTCTTGTCGCCGGTGCCGTAGATGAAGTACGACGGCAGGTTTTTCCAGGCTGGGGCGCCGGACGCTTCGGTCAGGGCGGCTTCGGCGATCGGACGCTGGGCTACCGCCATCAGCTGGGCCTGGGCTTTCGGCACG
>DASVVC010000036.1:0-27811 GCA_036386755.1 Telluria sp. | reverse complement strand
TTCCTGCAAACTGTCATGGCGGCGCTCGCCGCGCGTGAACACAAGCCGACCCTGGTTTTGTGGGGAAAAATTGCGGAGCAACTCCAAAAATTGCCGGAAACGAAGAGTTTTCCGCAGCTGAGCTCCGAGCATCCCTATAATTTGTCATTTATCCAGCATGCCGGCATGCAAGGCCTGTTCGGACCGATGCACCTGCTGCGCGCCGCTGGCTGATGGCAAGGTGAACCTGGTTCCCGTGGAACTGAGCGAGACGCCGGCATGCGGCAAGGGAAGGTGAGCAAGCGCCGCGCAGGGGCACAAAATGGGCGTCCCAAGACAAGATGCCCCGTCTTTGGTATACTTGACTAATTCGATCAACTAATAAGGTCTTTGATGGCAATCTGCATCGACCTGAGTTGATTGAAACGAGGCAATATTTTACCACTGTGACCGGGATTGTGATGCGTCTGACCACAAAAGGCCGTTTTGCTGTAACTGCGATGATCGATCTTGCCCTGCGACAGGGCAAGGGTCCCGTCACGTTGTCGGGCATCAGCCAGCGGCAGGCCATTTCGCTGTCGTATCTGGAGCAATTGTTCGGCAAACTGCGCCGCCACGAGATCGTCGAGTCGATCCGCGGCCCGGGCGGCGGCTACAGCCTGGCGCGCCGCGCCGACAAGGTGACCGTGGCCGACATCATCATCGCCGTCGATGAACCGCTCGACGCGACCCAGTGCGGCGGCAAGGAAAATTGCCACGGCGCCGATGCAGCCACCGGCACCCGCTGCATGACCCACGAGCTGTGGGCCACGCTGAACGAAAAGATGGTCGACTATCTCGATTCGGTCTCGCTGCAAGACCTGGTCGACCAGCAGAAGCAAAAGAATTCTGAACAAAACGTCGTGCTCGTACACCGCCCGCACGCCGCCGTCGGACAAAATTGAAGCATATTGGAGTGATTTGATGAACGCGCCTTTGGACAAAAACCTCGAGCAGACTTTCGTGACTGCCCCGCATTTCCCGATTTACATGGATTATTCGGCGACGACGCCGATCGACCCGCGCGTCGCGGACAAGATGATTCCTTACCTGCGCGAGCAGTTCGGCAATCCGGCATCGCGCAGCCATATGTACGGCTGGACCGCGGAAGCGGCGGTCGAGGAAGCGCGCGTGCACGTGGCTGCGCTGGTCGGCGCCGATCCGCGCGAGATCATCTGGACTTCCGGCGCGACCGAAAGCAACAACCTGGCGATCAAGGGCGCGGCCCAGTTCTACAAGACCAAGGGCAAGCACATCATCACGGTCAAGACCGAGCATAAAGCCGTGCTCGACACCGTGCGCGAACTGGAGCGCGTCGGTTTCGACGCCACCTACCTCGAGCCGCAAGACAACGGCCTGATCACGGTCGCCCAGCTCGAAGCGGCGTTCCGTCCGGACACGATCCTGGTGTCGGTCATGCTGGTCAATAACGAAATCGGCGTGATCCAGCCGATCGAGGAACTGGCTGCCCTGTGCCGCTCGAAAGGCATCATTTTCCACTGCGACGCCGCGCAAGCGACCGGCAAGGTGCACATCGACCTGGCCAACAGCAAGGTCGACCTGATGACCTTTACCGCGCACAAGACCTACGGCCCGAAAGGCATCGGCGCCCTGTACGTGCGCCGCAAGCCGCGCGTGCGCCTCGAAGCGCAGATGCATGGCGGCGGTCACGAGCGCGGCCTGCGTTCGGGCACCCTGGCGACCCACCAGATCGTCGGCATGGGCGAAGCGTTCCGCATCGCCAAGGAAGAGATGGACAGCGAACTGGCGCGCGTGACCGCCCTGCGCGACCGCCTCGCCAAGGGCCTGCAAGAGATCGAGGAAGTCTATATCAATGGCGACATGGAACACCGCGTGCCGCACAACCTGAACGTGAGCTTCAATTACGTCGAGGGCGAGTCGCTGATCATGGCGATCAAGGATATTGCCGTCTCGTCCGGTTCGGCCTGCACCTCGGCCAGCCTGGAACCATCGTATGTGCTGCGCGCCCTGGGCCGCAGCGACGAGCTGGCGCACAGCTCGATCCGCTTTACCATCGGCCGTTTTTCGACCGAAGCCGACATCGACTTCGCAGTGGACCTGCTCAAGTCGAAAGTCCACAAGCTGCGCGAACTGTCGCCGCTGTGGGACATGTTCAAAGAAGGCATCGACATCAGTTCGATCCAATGGGCAGCCCACTAACCGTATTGAATATTCAGGAGTTCTACCATGGCATACTCGGACAAAGTGTTGGACCACTACGAAAATCCACGTAACGTCGGCGCCTTCGACAAGGGCGACGAAACGATCGGCACCGGCATGGTCGGCGCGCCGGCCTGCGGCGACGTGATGAAGCTGCAGATCAAGGTCGGCGCCGATGGCCTGATCGAAGACGCCAAATTCAAGACCTACGGCTGCGGCTCGGCCATTGCCTCGTCGTCGCTGGTGACCGAATGGGTCAAGGGCAAGACGCTGGACCAGGCGCTGTCGATCAAGAATACCCAGATCGCGGAAGAACTGGCACTGCCGCCGGTCAAGATTCACTGCTCGATCCTGGCGGAAGACGCGATCAAGGCGGCCGTACTCGACTACAAGACCAAGCATCCGGCTGTCGTTTAATACGCAGTCCACGCGGAGGGAAACATGGCAATCACACTGACCGAAAAAGCAGCCAAGCACATCAACCGCTACATTGAACGTCGCGGCAAGGGTGTCGGCTTGCGTTTTGGCGTGCGCACCACGGGCTGCTCGGGCCTGGCCTACAAGCTCGAATATGTCGATGAAGCGGCGGCCGAAGACAATGTCTTCGAGTCGCACGGCGTGAAGGTCTTCGTCGACCCGAAAAGCCTGCCGTACATCGATGGCACCGAGCTCGACTTCACGCGCGAGGGCTTGAACGAAGGCTTCCGCTTCAACAATCCGCATGTCAAGGACGAGTGCGGTTGCGGCGAAAGCTTCCGCATCTGACCTCGGTCAGGTAGCCGCACCCATGCAGAATCACTTCGATCTCTTCAACCTGCCGCCCCGTTTCTCGCTCGACACGGGCGCCCTCGACGCCGCTTACCGCGACGTCCAGGGCCAGGTGCATCCCGACCGCTTCGTCAATGCCACCGACGCCGAAAAACGCGTTGCCATGCAGTGGGCCACGCGCGCCAACGAGGCATACCAGACCCTGAAAAACCCGCAAAAGCGCGCGCAATATCTGTGCGAGCAGAACGGCGTCGACCTGCAAACGGAGTCGAACACGGCCATGCCGATGGCGTTCCTGATGCAGCAGATGGAATGGCGCGAAGCGCTGGGCGACGCGCGTGCGGCCAAGGATCTCGGTGCGCTGGAAGAACTCGACGAGCAGGTCAAGCAGGAGCGCAAAGCGCGCCTGGTCCAGATCGGCGGGCAGCTCGATGCGGGCGATTACGAACAGGCGGCGCAGGGGGTGAGGGCGCTGATGTTCCTGGAAAAATTCGGTGAAGAACTTAGCTTTGCCTTCGACGCGCTGGAGCAATAGCCACGCCTTTGGACGCTTGCGCCGGGCGTGCGCTTGGTTTTCCTTGCTCCGCGTCTACCTCGTCTTTCCCGCGCAGGCGGGAACCCATAGCACCTCTGCCCAGAGGTAACAGGGTTCCAGGTTGCAAAGAAAAGTCGAGGCATTTGCATATAAAAAGAAATCGGTAATCACATGGCACTTTTGCAAATCTCAGAACCCGGCATGTCGACCGCGCCGCACCAGCATCGGCTGGCCATCGGCATCGACCTGGGCACCACCAATTCGCTGGTCGCCACCGTGCGCAGCGGCAGTCCCGAAGTGTTGAGCGACGAAGAGGGCCGTCCGCTGCTGCCGTCCATCGTGCGCTACCTGCCGAACGGCCACGCCAACATCGGCTACAAGGCCCAGGCCCACCAGACCACCGACCCGAAGAACACCATCGTCTCGGTTAAGCGCTTCATGGGCCGCGGGCTGGCCGACATCGCCTACGCCGAAAACCTGCCCTACGATTTCCAGGATTCGCCCGGCATGGTGCAGCTTAAAACCGTGGCCGGCATCAAAAGCCCGGTTGAAATTTCGGCCCAGATTCTCGCCACCTTGCGCCAGCGCGCCGAAGACGCGCTCGGCGACGAACTCGTTGGCGCGGTCATCACCGTGCCCGCCTATTTCGACGACGCCCAGCGCCAGGCCACCAAGGACGCGGCCCAGCTGGCCGGCCTGAATGTGCTGCGCCTCTTGAGCGAGCCGACCGCCGCGGCCATCGCCTACGGGCTCGATCACGGCTCCGAAGGCGTGTTCGCCGTCTACGATCTTGGCGGCGGCACCTTCGATATCTCGATCCTCAAGCTGTCCAAGGGCGTGTTCGAAGTACTGTCCACGGGCGGCGACTCGGCGCTCGGTGGCGACGACTTTGACCATCGCCTGTTCTGCTGGATCTGCGAGCAGGCCAAGCTGGCGCCGTTGTCGGACGAAGACACGGCCATCCTGATGGTCAAGGCACGCCAGGCCAAGGAACTGTTGTCCACCAACGCCGACACCACCATCGACGCCATGCTGAACTCGGGCGAGATCGTGCACGTCAGGATCAGCGTCGAAGTCTTTGTTGATATCACCAAACACTTGGTCAACAAGACCATGACCGCGATCAAAAAAGCCATGCGCGACGCTTCGGTGTCGGTCGACGATGTCGATGGGGTGGTGATGGTCGGCGGCGCCACCCGCATGCCGCACGTGCGGCGCGCGGTCACCGAATTTTTCAAGACCATCCCGCACGCGAACATCGATCCGGACAAAGTGGTGGCCCTGGGCGCCGCCATCCAGGCCAATCTGCTGGCCGGTAACCGCGCCGCCGGCGACGACTGGCTGCTGCTCGACGTGATCCCGCTCTCGCTCGGCATCGAAACCATGGGCGGCCTGGTCGAAAAGATCATCCCGCGCAATTCGACCATTCCGTGCGCCCGCGCGCAGGAATTCACCACCTTCAAGGACGGCCAGACCGCCCTGGCGGTGCACGTGCTGCAGGGCGAGCGCGAACTGGTGTCGGACTGCCGTTCGCTGGCGCGCTTCGAGCTGCGCGGCATTCCACCGATGGTGGCGGGCGCCGCGCGCATCCGCATCACCTACCAGGTCGATGCCGACGGCTTGCTGTCGGTGTCGGCGCGCGAAACGCGTTCCGGCGTCGAAGCGTCGATCACCGTCAAGCCGTCCTACGGACTGGCCGACGATGAAGTGGCGCGCATGCTGCAAGATTCGTACACCTCGGCGCAAGGCGACATGGTGCGGCGCGCGCTGCGCGAAGAACAGGTCGAGGCCGAGCGCATCCTGCTGGCCACGCAATCGGCGCTGGACGGCGACGCCGCGCTGCTCTCGACAGACGAACGCGTCTCGGTCGACACCTTGATGGATGGCGTGCGCGCCGCGCTGGCCGCGTCCAATGTCGACGATGGCGAGCCGGCTTCGAAGCAGGCCGCCCTGCACGCCGCCGTCGACGCACTGGCCCACGGCACCGAAGAATTCGCGTCGCGCCGCATGGACCAGAGCGTGCGCAGCGCGCTGGCCGGCAAGACGCTCGACGAAGTCTGAACATCCCGGACCCGCAAAACTGCGGGTCCCAAGAACACATTACCAGGACAATCACCGTGCCCCAAATCGTATTCCTTCCCCATCCCGTCTTCTGCCCTGAAGGCGCCGTCATCGAGGCGCCCTCCGGCAAGTCGGTATGCGACGTCATGCTCGAAAACGATATCGAAATCGAACACGCCTGCGACCGCGTCTGCGCCTGCACCACCTGCCACGTGCTGGTGCGCGAAGGCTACGCCTCGCTCAACGAGCCGGAAGAAAAAGAAGAAGACCTGCTCGACCGCGCCTGGGGCCTGGAGCCCGTCTCGCGCCTGTCGTGCCAGGCGATCGTGGGAACCGAAGACCTGGTGGTCGAGATTCCGAAGTACACGATCAATCATGCGGCTGAAAAGAACCATTGATCGGGAGAGCGCCATGAAATGGAGCGACATCACGGCCATCGCGGAAGCTTTGTTCGACAAATTCCCCGAGGTCGACCCTAGCGCGGTGCGTTTCGTCGACCTGCACAACTGGGTGGTTGAACTCGACGGCTTCGACGACGACCGCACGCGCGGCGGAGAGAAGGTACTGGAAGCGATACAGGCGGCGTGGATCGATGAAGCGCGCTGATACCACCGCCGAGAAGGCCAAGCCGGCTGAAACGCTGGCGCCCGAGATCCGTCCGGGCCAATCGATCGCGCTGCTGCAGGAACTGCACATTCTCACGCGCGACGGCAAACTCAATCAGGACAGCCGCCGCAAACTCAAGCAGGTGTATCACCTGTACCAGTTCATCGAGCCGCTGCTCAAAGAAATCCAGCAGGACCACGCCGCCATTTCGCTGGTCGACCATGGCGCCGGCAAATCCTACCTCGGCTTCATTCTGTACGACCTGTTTTTCAAGGGCCTGAACGACGGCTCGCGCATCTACGGCATCGAGACGCGCGAAGAACTGGTGCAAAAGTCGACCGCGCTGGCGCAAAAGCTGGGCTTTCCCGGCATGTCGTTCCTGAATTTGTCGGTGGCCGAATCGACCCGTTCCGACAAACTGCCGGACCAGATCGACATCGTCACCGCGCTGCACGCCTGCAATACGGCCACCGACGACGCCATCGACTTCGCGCTCAAGAAGCGCGCCAAATTCATGGTGCTGGTGCCGTGCTGCCAGGCCGAAGTGGCCACGGTCCTCAAGAAGAACAAGGGCAAGGACCTGGGCAAGAGCGCGCTGACCGAAATCTGGCGCCATCCGCTGCACACGCGCGAATTCGGCAGCCAGGTCACCAACGTGCTGCGCTGCCTGCAGCTCGAAGCGCACGGCTACCAGGTCAACGTGACGGAACTGGTGGGCTGGGAGCACTCGATGAAAAATGAGCTTATCATCGCCAGCTACAAGAACCTGCCGCGCAAGCGTCCCACCGACCGCTTGCAGGAAGTCCTCGCCACGCTCGGCCTGGAAGAAATGGGCGAGCGTTTCTACACGCAGCATTTAGCCGAAGCCGAATCGACGACATGAGCCAACACGCCCCTACCTGGATTGACCTGCGCAGCGACACCGTAACCGAACCGGACGAGGCCATGCGCGACGCCATGCACAGCGCGCCCGTGGGCGACGACGTGTACGGCGACGACCCCACCGTCAACCGCTTGCAGGAGAGCGCCGCCGAGATGTTCGGCTTCGAGGCCGGCCTGTACGCGCCGTCCGGCACGCAGAGCAACCTGATCGCGCTGCTGCTGCACTGCGCGCGCGGCGACGAGTACCTGGTCGGCCAGGAAGCGCACACCTACAAGTACGAAGGCGGCGGCGCCGCGGTCCTGGGCAGCATCCAGCCGCAGCCGATCGCCAACCAGCCGGACGGCAGCATCGCGCTGGCCGACATCGCCGCTTACATCAAGCCGGACGACATGCACTTCGCGCGCACCCGCCTGCTGGCCCTGGAAAACACCATCGGCGGGCGCGTGCTGGGCGCCGACTACATGGCCGCCGCAACGTCACTCGCGCACGCGCGCGGGCTGGCCACGCACCTCGACGGCGCGCGCATCTGCAACGCCGCCGTCAAGCAGGGCATCAGCCTGCGCGCGGCCTGCGCCGGTTTCGACAGCGTCTCGGTGTGCCTGTCCAAGGGCCTGGGCGCGCCGGTCGGCTCGGTCCTGCTGGGCAATAAAGCCTTCATCGAGCAGGGCAAGCGCTGGCGCAAGATGCTCGGCGGCGGCATGCGCCAGGCCGGCATGATCGCAGCCGCCGGTCTGTATGCGCTCGAACACAACGTGCAGCGCCTGGCAGATGACCACACCAACGCGGCCAACCTGTCGCGCGGCCTGGCGCAGATCGCCCAGCTCAAGGTGGCCACGCCGCAGACCAATATCTTCTATATCGAGGTGCCCCCAAGTGCCTGCGACGCCCTGCGCGCCACGCTGGCGCGCGAGCATATCCGCGCCACCGTCGGCCAGCATACGCGCCTGGTCACGCACCTGAACATCACGGCCGCCGACGTCGAACGAGTCGTCGCCGTCTTCACCACATTTTTTAAAGACTGGCACTGAGCTTCATGACCGATTCCACCATCCGCCTCGCCAAGCGCGTTTCCGAAATGATGCCGTGCTCGCGCGCGGAAGCCGACAAGTACATCGCCGGCGGCTGGATCAGCGTTGACGGCGTGGTCGTCGAAGAAGCAGGCGCGCGCGTGGCCGACGAGCAGGACGTCGTCATCCATCCCGAGGCGACGCTGGTCGAACTAGCGCCCGTCACCATCCTGTTCCACAAGCCGGCCGGCTACAGCGCCGGTGCGGATGCCGACGCCGAACCGGCCCTGAACCTGCTCACGCAGGACAACCTGCTGGTGGCCGAACACGGCAAGCAGCGCTTTTTGAAGCGCCACCTGAGCGGGCTGACCTTGACCTCGCCGCTGGAAACCAAGGCCAGCGGCCTGGTGGTGTTCACGCAGGACTTTCGCGTCGCGCGCAAACTGGTCGACGAAGGCGCGCGCGTCGAGCAGGAGTTCGTGGTCGAAGTCAAAGGCGACATCCGCGAAGGCGGCCTCGCACTGCTCAATCATGGCCTCACTTTCAACGGCAAGGAAATCCCGCCGATGAAGGTCAGCTGGCAGAACGAAACGCGCCTGCGCTTCGCGCTCAAGAACGTCAAGCCCGGCCAGCTGATGCACATGTGCCGCCTGGTGGGCCTCAGTATCGTCAGCATCAAGCGCCTGCGCATCGGCCGCGTGCCGATGGCCAGCCTGCCGTCGGGGCAGTGGCGCTACCTGCACGAGTACGAGCGCTTCTGACGCCAGGTCCTACGAATACAACGGAAGGCTGGCGCGCGGGACGTGCCTCAATGGGGTCCGGCTTTATCGCTTCTTCTTGTTATTCGAGCGCACATTGCGCGAGAAGTAAGCCGGATCTTTTTTGGCCACCCAGTCGATAAACGCGCGAATATCCTCATGCTGCCGCAAGGCCTCCCAGGTATGGAAGGCCTTGAACAATTCATGTTCGGTGAAGGTCGAATGAATTTTCTGGTGGCAGATCTTGTGAATGTCGAACTGCTCGCGCCCCTTGTAGGTCTTGGGGATCAGGTGATGGCGGTCGACATTGCGCGTGCCGAGAGGCCGGCCGCACAGGGGACACAAGGCCTCGCTCATGTCGCCCCTAAGGTCAAGCCTGCGCCGGCTTGGCTGCCTTGTCGGCCTTGACCGGTTTTGGCAGCGAAATGAGGCGGGTGCCGGCCAGCCTGTCGTGCAGGAACTGGCGGTCCTTGTAGAGGAAAGCGGTCATGGCCCAGGCCACGACGTTGATCGCCACCGCGGTCGCCACCTGGCTCTTGCTCGTCAGGTGAAAGCGCCAGCAGATGACCAGCGCCGGCAGCACCCAGCCCCAGGCGAGCAGGTAGCGCAGGGCGGCGGCCTTGAACGGCACGCTGGCGTGCCCGACCTTCACCAGCTTGATGCGCCAGGTTTTCATGGCCAGGGTATGGCCGCTCCCGGTCCAGGAGTAAATGAAATAGGCGCCGATGATCAGGAACAGCACCAGCGTGCGCCCATGTTCCTTGACGCTGTCGCTCATCTTCTGGGTGATCAGCAGAAAAATCAGCAGCCCGAACATGACCACGGCCGTCAGCAGGAACAGCTCGTACACCATGCAGATCAGACGGCGTTTCAGGGTGGGCGTGGCAACCGGGGTCTTACTATTTTGCATTGGATAGGGGCGCGGCCGGCACAGGCGGTGCCGGCACAGGCGCGGCCGGGATGCTTGATGAGGTAGTAGGGGGAGCTGTCACGGCCGGTGGCGTCGCCGGCACCGCCAGCGGAACGCCTGCCGACGGCATGGCGATGCAGCGCGGCACGGCAGCCGGCGCATTGCGAATCGTGCCCGGCGGACAGCCAGCCGGCGGCGGCTTGCTCGGCGCGAGCGGCTTGAGCTGGGTTGCCGGCGGCAGGTTGGTCACCTGCTTTTTGACAGCGGCGGCGTCAAGCGCCAGCTTTTTCTTTTCTTCTTCGGGCAACTGCTGGTATTTCTCCCATTCGGCCGATTTCTGGCTCTTGTCGATCTTTTTGCTCAGCGTATAGTTTTCCCGCGCCACGCGCCGTTCTTCGGGCGTGAGCCGGGTCCACGCGCGCATGCGCTCCTGCATGCGCAATTGCTCATCGGGCTTCATGGAGGAATAACGGTTGGCGATATCGAGCCATTTCTGCTTGCGCACCGACTCCATCCGGTCCCACTCGCCCTTGAGCGGGTCGAGCGCGACCTGCTGGGGAGGGGACAGGTCTTTCCACATGGGCTTGCCCGCAACCGGTGCCGCTGCCGCTGCCGACGCCGGTTTCGCGGCCATCGCTGGCGCAGCCTTGGAGGCCGGCGCCACGACCGGCGCAGGCTTGGAGATCGGCGCCACCACGGGCGCGGCGGGCTGCCCCGGCGCGACGGCCGGAGCCGGCAACGCAGCGCCGGCGGGCGCGGGTGCGGCGCCCTGGGCTGCGGCGATGCCGGTCGTTGTCAACAATGCAAGCGCAAGCGCCAGGAAATGCCGGGACGAAGTTGCGCGCGTCATCCTTATTGGGCGCGCTGGGCGAGGTAGGCGTTGAAACCCTGGTCCAGGTAGGCCGTCAGCGGCAACTCGTCGGACAGCACCGCCGCGTCGAGCTCGGCGATTTCTTCGAGGCGCTGCTGTTCTTCGTACTGATAAATGCCGGCCAGGCCGGCCACCAGCGCCATCAGCGGAATGGCCACGCTCATGCGGCCGAGCGAGGAAAACGAGAATAGCGCGCCGATATTGCCGGCCAGCTGGGTTTGCGCGGCCTTGAGCGGCGCGTGCGGCTTCTTGCGGGCCATGGCGGCGCGGCGCGCGGCCGACAAGCGGTCGGTCGTCGCAGCAGGCAGCTCGTCGAGGTGTTCGTTGAGGGCGTGGCGTACCTTGTACGCGAAGTTCAGATCGTCGGTGTTCATAATTTTATTCCCTTGGCTTTCAGCGATTCGGCGAGGGTATGAGTTGCTCGCGAGCAGTGCGTTTTGACGCTTCCCTCGGAACACCCCATCGCTTCGGCTGTTTCAGCCACGTCCATGTCCTGCCAGTAACGCATGAGGAAGGCTTCCCGTTGACGCGCCGGCAGTTTTTGTACTTCGGCGTCGATCAGGCTCAAGGTCTGCTGGCGCTCGACCTGGTCTGCGCTCGACTCCGCCGAGGCCGAACCTTGTTCCGCCTCCAACGATTCAAGTATATCAAATTCTTCGTCTTCTCCGGTGCGTTTACCCATGCCCGAGAAGAGGCTGACCCAGGTATTGCGGACCTTTTCGCGGCGGAAGTAATCGAGGATGGTGTTTTGCAAAATGCGCTGGAACAGCATCGGCAGCTCGGCGGCCGGCTTGTCTCCGTATTTTTCGGCGAGCTTGATCATCGCGTCCTGCACGATATCGAGCGCAGCTTCATCCTTGCGCACGGCGTACACGGCTTGCTTGAAAGCACGCCGCTCGACATTCTCAAGAAAATCGGATAACTCTTTGTCTGTGGCCATGCGAACAGGAGTGGGGTAGGGAGCATCCCGGGTACATAGCCTGGGAGCATTGGAGAAAACTGACGCATGCTAGCAAAGAATGGCCCTTTTTGCTTGGTATTTGCTGCGGCAGGCCCGGAAAGCGCCACGAAAGCAGCCGGGCGCGGCTGATTTAACTTGACCGCAATGGTGCAACGCAGTAAGGTATATGACGCTTTGCAACCCCGAAGCTGTATGGTCAAGTCGAAAACGCCACACAAGGCCAACATCGACGTGACGCGCTTTCATATGTAGGCAGTTTGCTCTAACCCGCGCCACAAGCGCGAGAGGTTCGCAGTAATCGCTACAGAAACTCACGCCAAACGAGTTGCGTTTAGCGCCGGTTCGTAACGTATCTATGGGTACGTGAAAGATCGACGTGACCGCAGAAAGAAGGGAAGCCTGAGCACTGTCGCGACACGTGTATCTCGTTAGGAAAGAGCATCCGATCACCTCCCAATGGGTCTTGAAAGGAATGTATCATGAACAACGAAGCATCGGCCACCATCACGGGGTCCGAAATACTTGTCCGTTGTCTGGCGGAAGAAGGCGTTAAACACGTTTTCGGTTATCCAGGCGGCGCCGTACTCTACATCTACGACGCCATCTTCAAGCAAGACAAATTCCAACACGTCCTGGTACGCCACGAGCAGGCCGCCGTGCATGCGGCAGACGCCTATTCGCGCAGCTCGAACACCGTCGGCGTGGCCCTGGTCACCTCCGGTCCGGGCGTCACCAATGCCGTCACGGGTCTGGCCACCGCCTACATGGATTCGATTCCGATGGTCGTCATTTCCGGCCAGGTCCCCAGCACCGCGATCGGCCAGGATGCCTTCCAGGAGTGCGACACGGTCGGCATCACGCGGCCCTGCGTCAAACACAACTTCCTCGTCAAGGATGTGAAAGACCTGGCCGCCACGATCAAGAAAGCGTTCTTCATTGCGCGCACCGGCCGTCCGGGTCCGGTCCTGGTCGATATCCCCAAAGACATCAGCATGCACAAGTGCGCCTACGATTATCCGAAGGATATCGAAATGCGCTCGTACAAGCCGATCGACAAGGGCCATTCGGGCCAGATCCGCAAGGCCGTGCAACTGCTGCTGCAGGCCGAACGTCCGATGATCTACACCGGCGGCGGCGTGATCCTGGCCAATGCCTCGCCCGAGCTGAACAAGCTGGTCGACAAACTCGGCTTCCCGGTCACCAACACGCTGATGGGCCTGGGCGCGTATCGCGCTTCGAGCGACAAGTTCCTCGGCATGCCCGGCATGCACGGCACGTACGAAGCGAACATGGCGATGCAGCATTGCGACGTCCTGATCGCCATCGGCGCGCGCTTCGACGACCGCGTGATCGGCAACCCGAAACACTTCGCCTCCAACCCGCGCAAGATCATCCACGTGGACATCGATCCATCGTCGATTTCCAAGCGCGTCAAGGTCGATATTCCCATCGTCGGCAACGTCAAGGACGTGCTGGTCGAATTGCTGGCGCAGCTCGACGCCGCCGACGCCAAGGTCAACGCCGCTCCGCTCAAGGACTGGTGGAAGCAGATCGGCGAATGGCGCGGGCGCGAGTGCCTCAAATACGCCGATTCCGACCTCGTCATCAAGCCGCAGTCGGTGGTGCAAAAGGTGTGGGAAATCACCAAGGGCGATGCTTTTATTACCTCCGACGTCGGCCAGCACCAGATGTGGGCGGCCCAGTACTACCCGTTCGACAAGCCGCGCCGCTGGATCAATTCCGGCGGCCTGGGCACGATGGGCGTGGGCTTGCCGTACGCCATGGGCGTGCAGATGGCCAATCCCGATGCCACGGTCGCCTGCATCACCGGCGAAGGCTCGATCCAGATGTGCATCCAGGAACTGGCTACCTGCAAGCAATATCACCTGACGCCGAAAATCATTTTGCTCAACAACCGCTTCCTCGGCATGGTGCGCCAGTGGCAGCAGATCGACTACGGTTCGCGCTATTCCGAGTCCTACATGGATTCGCTGCCGGATTTCTCGATGCTGGCCGAATCGTTCGGCCACGTCGGCATGAAGATCGAGAAGCCGGGCGACGTCGACGGCGCCCTGAAGGAAGCCTTCGGCATGAAAGACCGCCTCGTGTTCATGAACTTCATCACTGACCAGTCCGAAAACGTCTGGCCGATGGTCAAGGCCGGCAAGGGCTTGTCCGAAATGCTGCTCGGCTCGGAGGACCTGTAATGCGCCATATCATTTCTGTCCTGCTCGAAAACGAAGCCGGTGCGCTCTCGCGCGTGGTCGGCCTGTTCTCCGCCCGCGGCTACAACATCGAAACGCTGACCGTCGCCCCGACCGAAGACGCCACCCTGTCGCGCATGACCATCGTCACCAGCGGTTCGGACGACGTGATCGAACAGATCACCAAGCACCTGAACCGCCTGATCGAAGTGGTGAAAGTGGTCGACCTGACCGAAGGCGCGCACATCGAGCGCGAGCTCATGCTGATTAAGGTGCGCGCGGTCGGCAAGGAACGCGAAGAGATGAAGCGCACGGCGGACATTTTCCGCGGCCGCATCATCGACGTCACGGAAAAGACCTACACGATCGAGCTGACTGGCAACAAGGGCAAGCTCGACGCGTTCATCGATTCCATCGACCGCGCCTCCATCCTCGAAACGGTGCGTACCGGCGGGTCCGGCATCGGCCGCGGTGAACGCATCCTCAAAGTTTAATCCGTGCCCACGGGCACTTCCCGTACGAGCACGTCCCACACGGGCACGTCCCAAACGGGCATGTCCCACACCAAAAATTATAGGAAAATTATCATGAACGTTTTTTACGACAAAGATTGCGACCTCTCCCTCGTTAAAGGCAAGAACGTTGCCATCATCGGCTACGGCTCGCAAGGCCATGCGCACGCACAGAACCTGAACGATTCGGGCGTGAACGTCACCGTCGGCCTGCGTAAGGGCGGCGCTTCCTGGACCAAGGTCGAGCAGGCCGGCCTGAAAGTTGCCGAAGTCAATGACGCGATCAAAGCGGCCGACATCATCATGATCCTGCTGCCTGACGAAAATATCGCCCAGGTCTATACCGAGAACGTGGCTCCGCACGCCAAGCAGGGCGCCGTACTGGCCTTTGCGCACGGTTTCAACGTGCATTACGGCCAGGTCGTGCCACGCGCCGACCTCGACGTGATCATGATCGCGCCAAAAGCACCGGGCCACACCGTGCGCGGCACCTACGCGGCCGGTGGCGGCGTGCCGCACCTGATCGCGGTCTACCAGGACAAGTCCGGCTCGGCGCGCGATATCGCCCTGTCGTACGCCATGGCCAACGGCGGCGGCCGTGCCGGCATCATCGAAACCAACTTCCGTGAAGAAACCGAGACCGATCTGTTCGGCGAGCAGGCAGTCCTGTGCGGCGGCGCGGTCGAGCTGATCAAGGCTGGTTTCGAAACCCTGACCGAAGCGGGCTACGCGCCGGAAATGGCCTACTTCGAGTGCCTGCACGAACTGAAACTGATCGTCGACCTGATCTACGAAGGCGGCATCGGCAACATGAACTACTCGATCTCGAACAATGCCGAGTACGGCGAGTACGTGACCGGTCCGAAGGTCGTGACGTCGGCGACCAAGGATGCGATGCGTCAGTGCCTGAAGGATATCCAGACCGGCGAATACGCAAAAAGTTTCATCCTGGAAAACAAAGCCGGCGCCCCGACCCTGATTTCGCGCCGCCGTTTGACGGCCGAGCACCCGATCGAAGAAGTCGGCGCCAAGCTGCGCGCAATGATGCCGTGGATCGCCAAGAACAAGCTGGTCGATCAGTCGAAGAACTAATTGTTGGCGTAACGGTAGCCGCGCTAGTCGATGCTTACACCGTTGCCCTCAAAACCGTCTTTCCCGCGCCAGGGCGGCCCTCGGCGGGGATCCATAGCACCATTGATCTTAGGTGCTATGGATCCCGCCTTCGCGGGGACGACGACTATACAGTTTGAGGTGCTGAGAAACGCTAGATTTAACTTAACAACAAGAAGATGGTCTGTATTACCCAAATGTAAGCAACCTTCTCAATTTTGCAAATTTTGATTACAACGGTACGTGGTTTGTCCAATTCCGGTTATCGTCCCGGTTAACCAAGCTGATGAGGTAGTGATACCTCGCATGCTTGCCATTCACCTGGAGAAAATCATGTCCCTCAAAAAAATTGCACTCATCGCCGCCGTGGCGTTTGCCTTGCCAGCGTTCGCCCAGAACACGCTCGCAACCGCCGGCGCGCTGGTGATCGTCCCCGCCTATGGTGAAGTGACGCATCCGAACGACCAGGTCGTCGCCACCTTCTTCATCGAAGAGCAGGACAAGGACAAAGCCGCGGCCGCGTCGCGCGTGAACCAGAAGATGAAGCAGGGCACCGACATCGTGCGCCGCGAAGACCCGAAAGCGATCCTGAAAACGGTCGGCTACTACACTTACCCGGTCTATCCGGAAGTGGCGCCCCGTCCCGACGGCCAGCCGCAGCCGCGCCCGCTCGTGCCGACCGGCTGGAGAGTCGGCCAGTACCTGGAAGTGAAAACCACCAACCTGGCCAACCTGCCGAAAATGACGGCCGCCGTGCAAAAGGTCCTGGCCCTGAACGGCCTCAATTTCGGCCTCTCGCCCGCAACCACCCGCAAGCTCGACGACGAGCGCCTGATCGCCACCTATAAAAACCTGAACGAACGCGTCGCCGCGATCGCCAGCGCCATGGGCCGCAAGATGAGCGAAGCGGTGATCGAGACGCTGGACTACGAAGGTTCGGGTAACTATGCTGGCCAGCAAGATGCTGCGCCGCAGTTCATGCGCGCCGCCAAGGCCGAAACCGTGGAAGTGGCCGAACCGAGCTTCGAACCCGGCGAAACCACGCTGCAGATGCGTCTTGTAGGAAAGGTGAAATTCAAGTAAAAGTAGTTGATCGCTAAGTTGACGGTGCTCCCACTATAATAAGTGGGAAACCAGCCGAAGCCACGGCGGCCGCGTCCACCTCCGGACGCGGCCGCACGCAGCGATCCCATTACTTGAAACGGAAACATATGCCGACCTTCCCACGCCGCAGAAAGCCCTCAGTCCCGAAAGCGAAGGGCGGCAAACTGTCCCGCTTCAGCAAGATTGGCCGCCAGCGGATCGACGCCGACGGCAACCCCATGCGGCGCCGTGGGATCTACCTGTTACCGAATGCCTTTACCACCGCCGCCTTGTTCTGCGGCTTTTACGCCATCGTCATGGCCATGAACCAGCGCTTCGAACACGCCGGCTGGGCCATTTTCATCGCCATGATTCTCGATGGCCTCGACGGGCGCATCGCCCGCCTGACCAACACCCAATCCGAATTCGGCGCGCAGTACGACAGCCTGGCCGACATGGTCTCCTTCGGCGCCGCGCCGGCGCTGGTGATCTACGAATGGTCGCTGCGCGGCCTGGGCAAATTCGGCTGGCTGGCCGCCTTTGTCTACTGCGCCGGCGCCGCCTTGCGCCTGGCGCGCTTCAACACCAATATCGAAGTGGTCGACAAGCGCTTCTTCCAGGGCTTGCCCAGCCCCGCGGCCGCCGCCATGGTGGCCGGCTTCGTGCTGATGATGTCCGACCTGGGTTTTTCCGGCGCCGAACTGCCGTGGATTTCGTGGGGCATTGCGCTGTTCGCCGGCCTGACCATGGTCACCAACGTGCCGTTCTACAGCTTCAAGGATGTCAACTTCCGCAAATCGGTGCCCTTCATCGCCGTCTTCCTGATCGCGCTGGCGCTGGCGCTGGTCTCGATCGACCCGCCAAAAGTACTGATGCCGCTGTTTGTTATTTATGGCTTGTCCGGTTATGCCGTGTACGCGTGGCGCCTTGCCAAGGGCAAGCCGGTGAGCATCGTGCAGACCGACGACGACCCTGTCGACCCGAGCGAACGCCGCTGACCGTCCACGCGATGCGTTGACGGCGGCGGACGCGCGCCCGCTTTTTTCCCAGCCCAATGGAGCCGCCATGACGAATTCGAATCGCCTGATCATTTTTGACACCACCCTGCGCGACGGCGAGCAATCGCCCGGCGCCTCGATGACCAAGGATGAAAAGGTCCGCATTGCGCGCCAGCTCGAGCGCATGCGCGTCGATGTCATCGAAGCCGGTTTCGCGGCCGCCTCGCCGGGCGACTTCGACGCCATCCGCGCCATCGCCGGCGCGGTGCGCGAGTCGACCATCTGCTCGCTCTCGCGCGCCAACGACCGCGACATCGCGCGCGCGGCCGAAGCGCTGCTGCCGGCCGAACGCAAACGCATCCACACCTTCATCGCCACCTCGCCCCTGCACATGCAGATGAAGCTGCGCATGGAGCCCGAGCAGGTGCTGGAACAGGCCAGGATTGCGATTCGCTGCGCGCGCCAGTACACCGACGACATCGAGTTTTCGCCCGAAGACGGCAGCCGCTCCGACGAAGATTTTTTGTGCCGCGTACTCGAAGCGGTGATCGCCGAAGGCGCCACCACCATCAACTTCCCCGACACGGTCGGCTACGCCGTGCCCGAGGTATTCGGCGCCACCATCCGCCGCCTGCGCGAGCGCATTCCCAATTCCGACAAGGCTGTCTGGTCGGTCCACTGCCACAACGACCTCGGGCTGGCGGTCGCCAACTCGCTGGCCGGCGTGATGATCGGCGGCGCGCGCCAGATCGAATGCACCATCAATGGCCTGGGCGAGCGCGCCGGCAACACCGCGCTCGAAGAAGTGGTCATGGCGCTGCGCACCCGCAGCGACTACTTCGGACTGGAACTGGGCATCGACACCACCCAGATCGTGGCGGCCTCGAAAATGGTGTCGCAGATTACCGGCTTCGCCGTGCAGCCGAACAAGGCGGTGGTGGGCGCGAACGCCTTTGCGCACGCCTCCGGCATCCACCAGGACGGCATCCTGAAGGCGCGCGAAACGTACGAGATCATGCGCGCCGAAGACGTGGGCTGGGCCGCCAACAAGATCGTGCTGGGCAAACTGTCGGGCCGCAACGCCTTCAAGGAGCGCCTGCGCGAACTGGGCATCGAGCTCGAATCGGAAGCGGAAGTCAATGCCGCCTTTGCCCGTTTCAAGGAACTGGCCGACCGCAAGTCCGAGATCTTCGACGAAGACATCATGGCGCTCGTCTCGGATGAAGAACACGCGCAGGAAAACGAACATTACCGCTTCGTGTCGCTCGCGCAGCGCTCCGAAACCGGCGAAATCCCCACCGCCAGGGTGGTGTTCGCGATCGAGGGCAAGGAATTTTCCTCCGAAGGCGAGGGCGATGGCCCGGTCGACGCCACCGTCAACGCCATCGAAAAGGAAGCGGCCAGCGGCGCCGAACTGGTGCTGTTTTCGATCAACGCGATCAGCAACGGCACCCAGTCGCAGGGCGAAGTGACGATGCGCCTGTCGCGCTCGGGGCGCATCGTCAACGGCGTGGGCTCGGACCCGGACATCATCGTCGCCTCGGCCAAGGCCTATCTGTCGGGCCTGAACAAGCTGCACTCGAAGATCGAGCGCGTCAACCCGCAGCAGTAGACGCTCTGCGCACGCTGTCTGGCGCCGCCGGCGTCATCGGCCCGGGGCGCGCTGTCACCATGTCTGTTTGGTGGCGGCTTGTTCGTTCGGTTCGCAGTTGGTCTTTTTGTGCTGGATGCCATTTTTCATGATGTCCAGGCCATCCGGGGCGTGGTTCGATTCGACCGTGATGCAGTAGGTGCCGTCGGCGCCGACCACGCGGTAGCGCCGCCGGGCGTACGAACCGGGATCGATGATCTCGGTGACCTTGGGCGCTTCGTACCAGCGGTTGGGGGCGGCGTCGGCGGCCGCCTGCAAGCCCTGCGCCAGGCGCGTGGCGCGATTGCTGGCCGGCGCCGTGATCGGCTGCCCGGGGTAGGCCTTGCGCAAGTCGCGGTCGATGGTGCCGATGCTGCGCCGCGCTTGCCGCATGATCTCGGCCGCGTCAGGCGCCGGCGCATCGGCCGCCACCGCTGGCGGCGCCGGCTCGACCGGCGGTGCGGCCGCCGCCTCGGGTACCGCGGCTGGCGCGGGCGGCTTCGGCTGCGTCGTGGCGGTGCTGGCGCGCCGTGGCGGCGGCGTGGGCGCGGGCGCCTGCGGTTTCCGCTGCGTGGACGGCGTCACCGTGACCCACGCGATGCGCTGGGCGTCGTCGCTGTCGACGGCCGGCAGCCTGCGCGCGTAGTGCCAGCCAATGACCAGCAGGCCATGCGCGAGCAAGGTCAGTGCGATGCCGGCGTAACGGCGCGGTGCGGGAGGAGGAGTGAAGTCGGTGACCATAGGGCAACAAGTATAGCGGTGCTTGTACCGTCCCGGCAGAGCGCGGACGGTGGCCGCCGCGTGCGTGTCGAAAGCCCCGCCTGGCGCTACCGCCGGTGCCGCCAGGCAGGCCCGGGACGCGCCCGCCGGGATGCTTATTCGTCGTCCGGACCCGTGGTTTCCGGCTGGTTGATGACTTCGGGATCGACGTTGCCGTTTTTCTTGCCGGTCAGCAGCAGCGAAATATGGAAAGTCTTGTGGTCGGTATTGGCGTCGCTCAGGGTAATCATCTTGCCGCTTTTGCTCACGGACGGCACGCTGAACTGGTCGTTGTCGGCCGGATCGACCGTCAGGCCGGTGAATGTGATGCCTGTCGAGTTGATCAACTGATAGTTGATCACGCAATCCTTGCGATGGACGTTCAGTGTCTCGGGATCGAAGGTGGCAGCGAATTTTCCCGGACTCGTTTCTATCGCAGTCACCTGGACGTTCAGAAATTCAGTTTTTCTCTTGGGCATGATTCGTAATCTCCTGGTTGGAACGGGCCGACATGTGATGGACGTAGTTGCTTTCTAAGTATCCTATTTCTTTTAGTCTATTTTGAAACGTAGAAACTATAGCATCTTCACCTGTGCAGTGGTGGGCCCTGACCCAGGGCGCCAGCAGAGTGTAGTCGGTGCTCTGCGCGGCCATCGGCGCCAAGATGGCGCGCACGCGCAGGCAGGCTTGACGGGCAACGTCGCCCTGGCCGTGGCCCCGCTCGAAGCCGGCCCTGGCCAGCAGCAGCGCCGCCAGCGATTCGCGGATCGGCTGGTCGGCCGGTGCACCGGCATGCAGCGTTTCGAGCGAGGCCAGGGCCTGCGCCAGCAGGGCGGCTGCCGCCGCGTGCCTGCCCTGGCTGTCGAGGATGCGCGCCTGGCTTTGTTGGCTGACGGCGAGCAGGCGGCGCAGGTTCAGCTTTTTCGGCTCCAGCGCGACCAGGGCGCTCAAGCGCTGGTGCAGCAGGTCCAGCGCGGCCAGGGTGGCGTCCGGCTTGTCGTGCGGGTCGCGCAGGTCGACCAGGCGCAGCTGCACGGTGTACAGCGCCGATTGCCAGCTGCGGTTGCTCGGATCTTGCGTCACTACCTCTTGCAGCAGTGCTTCGGCCTGCAGATAGTCGGCTTTGGCCCTGGTATTGTTTCCGCGCGCCAGATGCAGGTCGGCCTGGTGCCAGAACGCGAACGCCAGCCGCTGGCGCCACAGGGCATTGGCCGGCTCGGCCTCGAGCAGCGGACGGATCAGCTGCAATTCGCGCTGGTAGAGCGCCATGGCCAGTTCCAGCCGGCCCAGCTTGGCCTGGGCGCTGGCCAGCCACGACAGGCTGTTGGCCAGGTCGGCGCCCAGGCTGCGGTTGGCCGGCGTCTGGGCCAGCGCCCGCGTTTTCAGGCTCACCGACAGGGTGAAGGCCTGCACCGCGCGCTGCAGGTCGCCACGGCGCAGGTACAGGCTGCCCAGGCTGTTGTGGGCGTAGGATTGTTCGATCCAGGCGTCGCTGTTGTCCGGGTCGAGCGCGGCGAGCTGGCCGCTCAGGCGCTGGTACTCGAGGAAATGGCGTTCGGCCCGGGCCGAGTCCTTTTGATCGAGGCCGATCTGGCCCAGCCAGAAGGCATTCGCCCCGAGGATTTTCAGCATGTCGCGGTCGGCCTTGCCGTCGGCCAGGCGCGGCGCCAGCATCTGCTGCGAGGCCAGCAGGGCGCTGGTGGCGGCGGCCGGATCGGCGCGCGCGATCTTGACTTCGGCAATCACTTGCAGCGCCTTGGCGCGCTGGGTCAGGGCGGCATCGCTGTCGCCGGCATTGCCTTTGCCCGACAGATAGGCCAGGGCCCGGCTGCTGATATCGTCGAGCATGTCCAGCTTGCCGATCGGACGCAGCTTGTCCACGAAGTCGCCCAGCATGTAGCCCATCAGGCCTTCGGCTTCGGTACGGTGGCGCTCGGCCTGTTGCTGGAGCGCGCGCGCGGTCAGGCCGAGTCCGCTGGCCAGCAGGGCCAGGACCACCAGCGCCACCGACACCACGATGCGCAGGCGTTCGGCGCGGGTGGCGCGCTGCTGCGACAGGCGAATGAAGCTCAGTTCCTGTTCGCTCAGCGACAAGTCGCCGTGCTTGAGCAGCCCGGCGGCCTGGCGCACCTGGCTGCCGCGCGGCAGCAGCAGGTCGCGCGCGCCGCCGCCGGCCTGCCAGCGCGCCGCCTGGGCGCCGATATTGGCACGCAGTTGCAGCGCCTGGCGATGGGTGTCGATCCAGCGCAGCGCGCGCGGCCAGCGCCGCAGCAGCGCTTCATGCGCCAGGGCAAAGGTCGAGGCATCGCCGTGCAGGCCGCTGACCAGCAGGCGGGCGTCGACCAGGGCTTGCACCAGTTCCCGCTCGGCCTGGCTGTGCAGATTGGCATGGGAAGCGCGGCGCGAGGTCAGCGCCAGGTCGTCGCGCGCCACGCTCACCAGTTGCGACAGCACACGCGGCAGGGCCGCCACCTGGCGCTCGGTCAGGCCGGCCACCACGTGTTCGGCGCGGGCGCCGATGGCGCCTTCCAGGCCGCCCATCTGCTGGTAGGCCTCCCAGCGCAGTTCGCCGTCGGCGGCGCGCAGCCGGTACAGTTCGTTCAGACAGTATTGCAGCAGGGGCAGGGCGTCCGGACTGCCGAGGGCGGCATCGGCCAGGATCTGGTCCAGCTGCGCGCCGCCGTGCGCATCGGCGCCGAAGCGCAGGCCGGCCGCGCGCGCCGGCTGGCGGATGATGTGCCCGATGTCCTCGCGGCTGGGCGGACCGAGGTCGAAATGGCCGCCGCGCAATTTAAGCGCCATCAGGCTCGCATGAGCGCTTAACTGCGGGTAAAAATCGTTGCGGCAGCCCAGCACCAGCACGCAGCTGCCGCTGCGCGCCAGCATCTCGAGCACGCCGATGAAGCTGGCGCAGCCGTCGTTGCTTTGCTCGCCCAGCCGGAACAGCGCCTCGAAGCGGTCGATGCACAGGGCCAGGCGCAGCGGCGGCTGCGCGCCCAGGCTGGCCAGGACGGCGTGCGGATCGTGTTCCAGGCGCCGTCCGAGCGAGGCGGCACTGTCGCCCTCGAACAGCGCCTTGCCGCCCGCCTCGGCATCGAGCAGCACGCTGCCGAGCGCGCCGAACGGACCGTCGCTGCCGACGTCGGCACAGTCGAGGTAGAGCGCGTCCTGGCAGGCCAGCAGCGGATCGGCTTGTGCCGACAGCAATTGCGGCAACAGGGCGGCCTGGATCAGCGACGTCTTGCCGGAACCGGAAGCGCCGAGCACCAGCACCATCGCGCAGCCTTGCGCGGCCTGGGCGCGCAAGGTGGCGAGCAGGGCAGCGGCAGCGCGGCTGCGGCCGTAGAAGATGGCCGCGTGTTCCTGGCGGAACGGTTCGAGTCCGCGGAAGGGCGAACCGGCGTGCCAGCTGCCGGGCCGGGCATCGTCGATGTCGCGCACAGGCGCCACGATGCGGTAGCCGCGCTTGCGGATGGTCTCGATGAAGCGTGGCTCGGCGCTCGAATCGCCGAGCGCGCGGCGCAGCTGGGCAATCATCTTGTGGACCGGGTTGTCGCCTTGGGCGGCCGGTCCCCAGCACACTTCCAGCAATGTTTCCGCAGAAACAACCTGGCCCGCGTCGGCGCACAAGGCGCGCAATACCGCCATCGCGCGCGGCTCGATCAGGCGCCGTTCGGCCCCATCAATTAACGCGTTCTGGTTCGGATCGACCTGCCACGGGCCCAGTCGGAAGCTCTTGTGGATCATCGGCCGCCTTTCCTCTTTCAGAAATTTTCATTGAAAACAACGGCTTGGTCGGCCGGCAGGTTAACGGAAGGACGCTTCTGCCGGGTCTGCTTAGTGTAAAGGCAAGTTTTGATGTTTGGTCATTCTTCCTTCTTCCGGAGTCTATCGTGAATGCATTCGTATTATCCTCGCCCCCTGTTTCAGCCACGCAGCGGACCAGCGAAACGTTTTCAGAATTGCAAGCGGAGGCCCGCCGCGTACTTGCAAGCGAGCATTTTCGCAAGGCGGAACGCGGCAAGCGCCTGCTCGCTTTTCTGGTCGAGCAGGCGGCGCGTGGGGTGGCCGGGGTCGTCAACGAGTATGCGATCGGCATCGCCGTGTTCGAGCGCGATGCCGCCTTGTACAGCACCGGCGAGGATCCGATCGTGCGCGTGCACATGGGACGGCTGCGTTCGCGCCTGGACGAGTATTACCTGGGAGAAGGGCGCAACGGCAGCCGCGCGCGTATCGATATTCCGGTGGGAAACTACGTGCCGCGCCTGCGCCAGCGTCCGCCACAGCCGGTGCGGATGATGTTCCAGGGCGTGCGCTGCATTTCCATAGGGAAGGAAGTCGATGCCTTCACCCATGGCCTGGGCGAGGAACTGCGCTACCGCCTGTACCGCGCCTTCGGCGCCCGCCTGGCCATCTTGACGCCCGGGCAGGACAGCGTCGAGCAATTGCGCGGGCTGGGCATCGGTTTCGTGCTTGAAGGCAGCGTGCGCCAGGACGAGGGCCTGCTACGCACCACCTTGCGCCTGATCGGCCTGGACGAGGCACGCACGCTCTGGAGCGAGCAGTTCGATCATGCCGGCAAGCTGTCGCTGGAACACCAGGAAGCGCTGGCTGAATCTTGCTGCACTGCACTTGTTCCCATGCTGTGCGCGCCGTGAGCGCGACGTAACGGGTGCCGGTGTAACGGTAACGACACTGATATCGGCGCGCCGGCCCCGCTACAGTCATCCCATCGCACCGGACGGGGCATACCAGGGCAGCGCTGATCAGCTGCATGCGGGACGCGGACAGCCACGCCTGTCGAGGCGGGGCCGCTCCGCACACGAGGAGGAATCAACCATGAACAATCCAGCAGACGTCAAACCGAACGGCTCTTTTGCCGACCATCTGGGCCAGCAGAGCCTGGCCAGCGCGAATGCCGGCGCCACGCCCGTCGCCGCGGCCGGAGCCAACAGCTTCACCCTGGCGCTCAGCAACGGCGGCACCACGCTCGGCTGGCTCGGCAAGGACAGCGGCGGCTGGGCGATCCTGGTCAGCGACGTGAGCCAGGCCGTGGTGTTCGAAAAATACATCGATTCGAACGGCACCTATTATGCCGTCAAGGGTGGCGGTTCGTACCTGTCGGTGAGCAACCAGGCCTATATCGGCTTCTATAACTGGCTGGGCGCGACCACCTTCAGCATGAAAGACAATCACCTGGTGTCGAGCTACAACGGCCAAAAACTGTCGCTCTACTCGAATTCGAACGGCTACCTGTACGCCTGGGACGCGTACACCGTGCTCGAGGTGGCCCAGGTCGCCCAGTAAGCGCCCGCAGTCGGGGTGGCGGCTGCGGCGGCGCCACCCTTTTGTCGTTCATGAAGGGGAGAACACGATGGCAACGCATCCGATGCAACAAGAAGCAGTCCGTACTTTCGCGCAGAATGCCCCGGGGGCGGAGCCGGAGTCGGTTCCCACCGGCAGTTTCAGGCTGGCCCTGTCGTACCAGGGCAAGGCGCTGGGCTGGCTCGGCCAGGACCGCAACCAGTGGGCGGTGCTGGTGGACGAGCACGCCCATTCGCTGGTTCTGCAGGCTTACTTTTATAACGATGTGAACTATTTCCGGATCAAGGGCAGCAGCCGCTACATGTCGGTCAGCACCGGTTCCTACATCGGCTTCTACGACTGGATCGGGGCGACCGGATTCACCCTCAAGGGTGCGCGCCTGGTGTCGGACAGCAACGGCCAGTGCCTGTCGCTGCATTCGAAAGAAGACGGCTTCCTGTTCGCCTGGGATAAGTACATGAACCTGGACGTCACCCTTGAGCCGGTCGCCAAGCCGGTGATTCCGAACCAGCCCTTGACCAGCCTGATCGAACATGTGGTGGTGGTCATGCTGGAAAACCGCTCCTTCGACAATATGCTGGGCGGCCTGTACCGTGACAAGACCCGCCAGGGCCTGTATCGCGGCCTGACCGGCGAAGAAAGCAATCCGCTCGACCCGGCCGACCCGTCCAAGGGCAGGGCGTCGGTGTTCGAAGGCGATCCCGGCAATCCGGCCACCGCCATCATGCCGTATCCCGATCCGGGCGAGCTGTTCGTCGACATGAATGCCCAGCTGTTCGGCAGCGCCAACCCGGCCCCGGGCTCGCTCGCCAGCATGCAGGGTTTCGCCTGGAACTACAGCAAGCAGCCCGGCGCGCCGCTGACCAAGGACGGAGCGCTGCAAGTGCCGGGCGCCAGGGATGCGATGCACTACTACGCCGAGCAATCGGTGCCGATGACGTCCTTCCTGGCCCGCCAGTACGCCGTGTGCGATGGCTGGTTCGCGTCGGGACCGGTGCAGACCCTGTCGAACCGCATGTTCGCCCAGTGCGGCACGCCCGGACGCATTCCGGGCACCAATCAGGCGCGGGTCAACAATCCGGACTTTATCAAGGGCATGACGGCGGCCAATTTTTCGCCTCCGGTGAAAGACAAGACCATCTTCCAGCTGCTCGACGAAACCTATCCCGGCGAGACCAACTGGAAAGTGTATTACCACGATGCGCCGGTGGCGGCCCTGTCCTCGTATGTGTTCGACCATTGGAAGATGGCCTCGACCGACGGCGGCAATGTCTTCAGCTTCAAGGAATGGGGCAAGGCCGAGACCAATTTCGAGTACGACATCAAGCACCATCGCCTGCCGAAATACGCTTTTATCGAACCGCGCTACACCAATTTCTATGGCGACGGGCCGGTCAATTCCTCGCACCCGGGCGGCGCCGGCATCGATTTCAAGGACCCGAACGGCTCGTCCCTGCCGCCGGCCATTTCGGTCACCGATGGCGAGGCATTCCTCAAGCAGGTCTACCAGATCCTGAGCGCCTATCCGGAAACGTTCAAGAAAACCCTGCTGATCGTGACCTACGACGAGCACGGCGGCATTTACGACCATGTGGCCCCGCCGGCCGCCGTCTCGCCGTTCGCCGAGCCCGTCGACAATTTTTCGTACGATCGCTACGGGGTGCGGGTGCCGGCGCTGTTCATCAATCCGGCGATTGCGCCGGGCACGATCTATCCGCCGCGCAGCGAGGTGGGGACGACCTTCTTCGACCATACGAGCCTGATCAGCACCGTGTGCGCGCAGTTCGGTTTGCCGGGCAGCCTGACCCCGCGTTCGGCGGCCGCGCCGGTGCTGAAAAACCTGATCGGCAGCGCGGACGCCGTCGTGCCGCGTCCGGCGCCGCCCGAGTTCGGCCAGGCTGTCGGCGCCATGGCGGAGCATGTTCCGCCGGTGCCGCCGGTACTCGACCTGGCGCAGGCGCTGAGCGTGCTCGACCAGCAGGACCATCCCCACTCGCTGGCACACGCGCTGCTGCCGCTGTATAAGTACTCGGCGCTTCACAAGGTCAACAACGCGCTGTGAGCATGACGGCGGCGGCAGCGCCCGGCGTTGCCGCCGTCTTGTTCAACGCCGTCTTGCTCAATGCCGTCTTGCTTAATCGCGAAAGAAACCGCGCTTTTCCTCGTACATCGGATCCGGCCCGCTGATCATCTTCCGGACGATGCCGTTGCGGTCGAAGTGCACGTGCATCATCGAATTCCACACGCCGCTCTCCTTGTAACGGTAGGACCACACTTCCAGGTCCGACAGCGCCAGGTACGAGCGCTCGGCCGGGCGGCCCACCGTCGCCAGCACGTCGGCCTTGGTCGCCTTGTCGATCTTGATGCGCCCGAAGCCGACGTCGCCCAGCACCTGCTCGAATGCGGCCAGCCTGCCGTCCGGCCCCATGCGCGCCATCCACGTGAACTGGCCGTACGGCCCGGTGGCGTATTCCAGCACCTGGCCCGAGGGCAGGGCGTGGATCGCGGTCGGCTCGCCGAACTTGGCGCGCACCACGTCGAGGGTGTCGCCCGGCAGCGGCGGCGTGCGCATCATCGCCGCGCAGCCGGCCAGGGCCAGGGCCAGGGTCAGGGCCGCGCTCAGCGTTGCCA
>DASVVC010000035.1:0-78418 GCA_036386755.1 Telluria sp. | reverse complement strand
CCAATGGCAGAAATGACGGAGCTGAGGAAAGCGGGCTCAGCTTGCCGATTCGGTCAGTTCGTGCGCGATGTGCTCGTTCAGTTGGTCGAGCAAGGCGTACATGCTGGCCACCAAGGTGCGCGCCTGGTCCATTGTGCCGCCGTCGCGCAGGCGTTCCAGGTCCTGGCACAGGCCCGCGAAACGCATCGCGCCCACCGCCTTGGCCGACGCCTTGATGCGGTGCCCCAGGTCCGCCATGCGTTCCATGTCGGCGCGGTCGAGCGCTTCGCTCACGTCGGCCAGGCCGTCGCGCGCCGAGTCGAGGAACATGAATGCGTATTTGCGCATCTTGACCGGATTGGCCCCGAACGTGAGCGACAGCGCGCCCATGTCGAGCATGCCGGCGTCGATTGATACCACCGGTGCAGCCGACATGCGGGTCGGCGCCTGGTCGGCCGCTTCCGCCAAGCGCCGCCGGCCGTTGCGCGCCGGGCGCGTGGCCAGCCACTTGGCGATCACCTCGAACAGCAATTTGGGCGAAATCGGCTTGGTGACAAATTCGTTCATGCCCGCTTCCAGGCAGCGCGCCTGGTCGTCGCGGCCGGCGTTGGCGGTCATGGCGATCACCAGCGCGTCGCGCAGGCGCGGGTCGGAGCGGATCATGCGGGTCGCTTCGAAGCCGTCCATCACCGGCATCTGCACGTCCATCAGCACGCAGTCGAAGCGCTCCTTGAGCATCAGGTCGATCGCTTCCTTGCCGTTGTTGGCCACCACCACCGTGGACCCGGCTTCTTCGAGCAGTTCCTGGCCCACCTGCTGGCTGAAGATATTGTCTTCGACCAGCAAAATGTAGGCGCCGCGCAGCTGGTCGAGCACTTGCGCGTCGACCTTGCCGCCGCCGCCCTGCAGGAAGTTGAGCGCCTTGCCCAGGCGCGCCGTGAACCAGAAGCAGCTGCCGCGGCCCAGGAGGGAATCGACGCCGACGGTGCCGCCCATCAGCTCGGCGAGCTGCTTGCTGATCACCAGGCCCAGGCCCGTGCCGCCGTACTTGCGGGTGGTCGAAGGGTCGGCCTGGTGGAAGGACTTGAACAGGTCGGCGATTTCGGCCTGGCTCATGCCGATGCCGGCGTCTTCGACCTCGAAGCGCACCAGGATGTCGTTCTCGTTCGTGTCCCCTGCGGCGGCCAGCGCGCGCACGCGGATGCTGCCGTTTTCCGAGAACTTGATCGCGTTCGAGGTGAAATTGAGCAGCACCTGTTCGAGCCGCAGCGGATCGCCCCGCAATTGCTGCGCCAGCGCCGGGTCGATCTCGAATTCGAGCGACAGGTGCTTGTTGGCGGCCGCGTCGCCAAGCTGGTTGGCGAGGTTCTGCATCAGCGCGTTCAGGCCGAAGTCGAGCACTTCGAGTTCCAGCTTGCCCGCCTCGATCTTGGAAAAATCGAGAATGTCGTTGATGATCCCGAGCAGGTGCTGGCTCGAATGGTGGATCTTTTCCAGGTAATCGCGCTGCTTCGGATTGGCCACCGTGCGCAGCGCCAGGTGCGACATGCCGATGATGCTGTTCATCGGCGTGCGGATCTCGTGGCTCATGTTCGACAGGAAGTTGCTCTTGGCCTGGTTGGCGGCGTCGGCCTGCGCCTTGAGCTTGTGCAGTTCGGTCACGTCGGTCGACAGGCCGATCACGGCGCTCACTTCGCCATCGATCAGCACCGGCACCTTGACGGTCCAGAGCTGGCGCACCTCGCCGTCGGGCTGGGTGAATTCGACCTGGCTGGCATGGCGCGCGCCGTCGGCAAAAATCTGGCTGTCCTGGCTCCAGTAAAAATCGGCCTGCTCGGGCGCCATCACCTCGCGATCGAGCTTGCCGATGATGGCTTCGGCCGGCCGCCCCATCGCCTCGGCGGTGCGCGCGTTGATATAGATGTAGCGGCGCTCGCGGTCCTTCATGTACACGTGCGCGTCGATGCTGTTCAAGACCGAGTCGAGCAGCACGCGCTGTTCGATGGCGGTGCGGCGCGAGCGGTACAGGGTAAAAAAGTAGGCGTAGGCCAGCATCGTCACCAGAAAGCCCAGCGCGAACGCGGCCGGCGGCAGCATCACGTCGAAGTCGCTGTACAGGTCCGCGCGGGCGATGCGGAAATGGGCCTTCCACAGGCTGCCGTTGTAGTCGACCGGGAGCACCGTGTCGAACCTGTCGTTCTCGTTCTCGCCGGCGGCCACCGGGTCGTGGTCGTTGTACAGTTGCCGGTCCTGGCGGCCAAGCGCCAGGGTGCGGCGCTCGGCGTCGAGGTTGCCGTCGGCGTACAGGGCCAGGCGCAGGCGCCGCTGCGGCATTTCTTCGAGCGCGCTGCCGACCAGCGCCGGCACCGAAAAGCCCACGCCCACGCTGCCGATGTAGGCGGCGCGGCGCGCTTGCGCGGTGTACAGCAGCGCGCCGCTGCGGTAGACCGGCATGCGCATGCCGAGCGCCACGTGCGGACGCGGTTCGCTGACCATGATCGGCATGCCGGAGGCGCTGATCCTGCCGCTGTCGCGCGCCTGGTCGAGGTGGGCGGCGGCGACCGGATTGGCGCCGATGTCCAGGCCCAGGCGGCTGCTGGCGCGCGCCGCTTCCGGTTCGATATACGTCAGTACCGTGTAGCCGGCGCGCTCGCCCGCGGGGCGGATGCTGAATTCCGGGTATCCGCCAGGGTCCACGCTGCGGTCGGCGCGCACCGAGGCGACCAGTTCGTCGCGTTCGGCGGGGGTCACGTAACGGGCAAAGGTGACGCTTTCGATGGCCGGATAATGCATGCGCATGCCGAGCGCCTGCACGTAGCGGTGAAATTGCAGGCGGGTGGGCGCGTCGTCGCTCTGGAACAGGGCCGACATGCCGCGCGCGAGGTCGGAATAGGACTTGATGCGGGTCGACAGGCTCGATTGCGCGCCGCGCGCAAAGGCGTCGAAACGCTGGCGCGCATCGGCGTCGACCGTCCTGGTGGCGCCCGCGTGCAGCAGCGACGCCACCAGCAGCGACAGCGACAGTCCCGCGCCCCACCACACCAGGCGCGAAACAGGACGGCTCCCGACCGTGCCTGTCATGCTGCGCTTGATCGCTTGCGTCATTGTCCAACCCCGTTATTTTCGCTCGGTGGTACTTGGAAACTGCCCGGCAGGCAGCATACTAGTCATGAAACGACGGCGCGCGACCCTGCCGCGCACATGCTTCAATACTGTAAGAGTACTTTGCAGCAAGAGAACATGCAATTGATAAATTTTACTGTCGCGTCCATGCCATGGCAGAACGTCAATATCGACACAAACAGGAGCAGGAATGCGGCATTTGATTGGTGAAATCATATCGGAAACAAGCACAACGGCGCGCAGCGATGGCGCCGACGACCCTCACCTGTGGCTGGAAGACGTCACTTCCGGCGCGGCGCTCGACTGGGTGCGTGCGCGCAACGCCGTGTGCGAGCAGGAACTCGAAGGCCACAGCGGCTTTGCGGCGCTGCGCGAGCGCCTCGGGACCATCCTCAACGACAAGGCCAGGATTCCCTACATCAGCGAGCACGCCGGACTGGTGTACAACTTCTGGCGCGACGCCATCCACGTGCGCGGCCTGTGGCGGCGCACCACGCTGGAGAGCTACCGCGATCAAGCGCCGCAGTGGGAAACCGTGCTCGACCTCGACCAGCTGGCCCTCGCCGAACACGAAAACTGGGTCTGGGCCGGCGCATCGTCGCTGCCGCCGGCCGGCACGCGCTGCCTGGTATTGCTCTCGCGCGGCGGCGGCGACGCCCACGTGGTGCGCGAATTCGACCTGGCCGACAAGGCCTTCGTGGCCGGCGGCTTCGCGCTGCCCGAGTCCAAGTGCAGCGCGCGCTGGCTCGACATCGACCGGCTGGCCGTGGCCACCGACTTCGGCCCGGGCAGCATGACGACGTCGGGCTATCCGCGCATCGTCAAGGAATGGCGGCGCGGCACCGCCCTGGCCGACGCCACCACGCTGTTCGAGGCGCATGCCGACGACCTGAGCGTGTCGGCCTACAAAGACTTCACCCCGGGCTTCGAGCACGAATTCGTCGAGCGCCAGATCGGTTTCTACAGCAGCGAGCTGTTCCTGCGCAGCCATTGCGGACACAGCGCCGGCCTGACCCGCATCGACAAGCCCGACGACGCCAACGCCTACACCGTGCGCGACCAGCTGGTGATCGAACTGCGCTCGGACTGGCAGGTGGGCGGGCGCACCTATCCGCAAGGGGCGCTGGTGGCGACCGATTTCGCCCGCTTCATGGACGGCGAGCGCGACTTTGCGGTGCTGTTCATGCCCAGTGCCACCAGTTCGCTCGACGGGGTGGCCATGACCGCGAGCGCCCTCCTCCTGACCGAGCTCGATAACGTGAAAAACCGCATCGTCGAGCTGCGCCATGTAAACGGCCAGTGGCAGCGGCGCGAGGTGAGCGCGCCGGCCTTTGGCGCATTGGGCGTGAGCGCGCTCGACCCGAACGGCTCCGACCGGTATTTCCTCACCGTGACCGACTTCCTGACGCCGACCGGCCTGTACCTGGGCCAGGCCGGCAGCGACCGGCGCCAGCCGCTCAAGGCGATGCCGGTGTTTTTCGACGCCAAGCCGTATATCGTGAAGCAATTCGAGGCGGTGTCGAAAGATGGCACGCGGGTGCCCTATTTTGTCGTCATGGACCGCAAAACCCGGATGGATGGGCTTAACCCCACCGTCTTGTACGGCTATGGCGGCTTCGAGATCGCCATGAAGCCGTTTTACAGCGGCGTGACGGGCGAAGCCTGGCTGGCCAAAGGCGGCGTGTACGTGCTGGCCAACATCCGCGGCGGCGGCGAGTTCGGGCCGCGCTGGCACCAGGCGGCGCTGAAGGACCAGCGCCAGCGCGCGTTCGACGATTTTCTGGCGGTGGCGCAAGACCTGATCGAGCGCAAGGTGACCAGCCCGCGCCATCTCGGCATCATGGGCGGCAGCAATGGCGGCTTGCTGGTCGGGGCGGCCATGACGCAGCGGCCGGACCTGTTCAACGCGGTGGTATGCCAGGTGCCGCTGCTCGACATGCGGCGCTATCACAAGCTGCTGGCCGGGGCCTCGTGGATGGGCGAGTATGGCGACCCGGAAGTGGCGAGCGAGTGGGAGTACATCGCGCGTTATTCGCCGTATCACAATGTATTCAAGGACAAGCGCTATCCGCGCATGCTCCTGACCACTTCCACCAGGGACGACCGGGTGCACCCGGGCCATGCGCGCAAGATGGTGGCGCTGATGGAGGCGCAGGGGCATGACGTGCTGTATTGGGAAAACCTGGAAGGCGGACACGCGGGCGCGGCCAACAACGACCAGCAGGCGCAGATGTGGGCGCTGACCTACACATTCCTGCTGGAGCAGTTGCGCTAGAGCCATCGCCGGGTCGTTGCGGCTCGTCCCTCGCAGGGCAAGGCGTACTTCACGCACGCGCCTGGCAATACCCGCTCACTTCCAGCAACACTTGCAAGAAAGCGTCGGCACGGCGCTCCGTAGGCCGGGGCACGCAGAGCGACAACGCGCCGCCCCACTACCGGCTGATGGAGAACTGGCGGCATTATTTGCAGCGGTGCTATAGTACTTTGCTCCACGCACGTCCCACATTTGCCATGCTTAAATGTATCGATCCAATGAGATTTGCATTCATTCTTTTGTTCTGTATGCCTTCGCTTGCCCTTGCTTCAGGATATGGCGGAGCGAGCGGCAAGAACAAGCGTGGTGAAATCATTCATATCGGGGCCGATGTTGCCGACACAATCTATGTGCAGAAGAACGCCAAGGATCACGTATGGAAAGAACGGTATGTCCTGCTCGACGAATGTCCGTCGTTCCGCGCCGATAACGAGGACGTTAAACAGTTCTCTTGCAGGCATGACAGCCGCTCACCCTTGGCCGGTACAACGTACCGCGTGACGACCTTAAAGCAATACCAGCCGTGCAACGTGCCGGAATTTGAGGACAAGTCCCCTGGCGAGGTCTACGTTTGTATCGCCGGCTGCCATCACCGCCGCGCGCCGGCAATATTCTATGTGTCGCCTTGGGAGTGCTGATTCTTTCAACGATCCGGTGAAGGTCGCTGCCTGCCTGGCGTTCGGCCTCACCTGTCATTCAACCCGATCCCATCGAGGATCAGCGGGATGCATTTTCCCACCCGCGCGGCGCGCGTGGCCGACAGCCTGGCGCCGGCAAAATGCAGCAGGTAGGCGCGCTGGCGGCCGGGCGTGAGCGCATCGAAGGCGGTCCTGAGCGCGGGCAGCTGCGCCAGCCGCTCCTGGAACTCCTGCGGCACCGGAAACGCGGCCGTCTCGCACAGGGCGACCTTCAGCCCGGCGCGTTCGACCTCGATCGCCTCCAGAATGCAGGCCTTCAAGGCGGCGCGCCGGCGCGCCACCTGTGCCACGTCGGTGAACCTGGCCTGGCGCGCGGACTGCACGTTGGCGGTCTGCGCGACCAGCATGCCCTCGGGATCCTTGAGCAACGCGCCCTTGAAAAACAGTAAGGCGCAGTACTCCTTGAAGCCATGGATGAGGACGATGTTCCCGCCTTCATGCGCATAGCATGGCTGGCCCCACTTTAATTGTTCCGTCAGGCCGCAGCCGAGCGCGATCGAGCGCAACAGCGCGAACTCCTCGCGCCAGCTGGTGGCCCGCTGCAGCATTGCGTCCACCTTGGGATCGGTGCCGGTAACGTCGTTCATCGCCGAATTCCTTCTCGTGTGGCTGGTCATTTACTGTTCCCTGGACAGCACCTGCTCCAGTTCGGCCATGAACCTGGGCCATCCATGCTGCGCGCCAAGGAAGGCCTGCTCCTGCTCCTACTCCTGTTTCTGCTCCGCGCGAAACCCGTTTTTTCCCACGCGGTTATGAACGGATCAAGCCGCATCGCACCCTGTGGCGCTGTCGCGTTAGCGCAAAAAAATCTGTCCCGAATATCGATTGGCGCAAACTTTTGCGCGATTGTTCCCGTCCAGTCAGCCTGCCAGGCGTGCCGCGACGCCCTTCGCGCCCGGATTTCCCACTTGAAGGCCCTAACAATCCTGACAGCTTCCCGGCCCCGGTCGGCGGGTTTGTAATGGTTCGTCAAGCGAATTTTCCTACCCGCCGCGCGAGCGCCGATCAACCGCGAGTCCACCCAATAATGACTGGAGCCATCAGCATGGCACACCTGGCGTCACTTCCTCCCCAGCTCTCTCCCGCCCAGCCGGCGGCCCTGCGCGAGCCATCGCCGCGCATGATCGGCGGCGGCATGTTCTGGAGTCCCGGCATCGGCCTCGGCGCGGGCATCATCCTCGAATTGTCGGGCGATATCGACAGCCTGTCGCGGCGCATCGCACGGCTGCCCGAGCGCGCCGGGCGCGGCCGGCCGATGGTCACCCAATACCTGTTCATGGTCAAGACCCTGGCCGCGGCCTGGGCCACGCGCAGCCGGCCCGGCCTGCACACGGCCCTCGACGGCCTGCGCCATGTCGGCGACAGCCTGCTGGCGCAGGATGCCCCGCTGCTGGCCACGGCACTGCTGAACATGTTCCATGGCCGCCCCTCGTCCGGCCCCGGCGCGGTACGCCTGGTCGACGGGCTGGTGCGGCGCCTGGCGGCCCCGGCCGATGCGCTGTCCGCCCTCGACCAGGATGTCGGCAGCTACCTGGCGCAGATGGGGCGCGCCTCGGGCGAGCTGGAAACCGATACGGTCATGGTGACCCAGCGCCTGCAGGCCGACCATGTGCATGCCTTCATCCTGGCGCAACAGGTCAATACCTTGCAGGGACGCCTGGCCGAGGCGCGCGCGCGGCGCCACAGCCACTGGCTGCTCGGCGCGGACGCCGGGGAAGCGCGCGCCGACATCGACAAGCACAGCAGCGCACTCGAGAGCGTGATGCGCCAGCTCGACCAGCTGCGCGAGGGACAGACGGCGATGATGGCCGAAGCGGTGTATCTGCAGGGCTTGCTGCCGACGCTGTCGGCCTATTTGAGCGGCATGGACCGGATCGGCGCCGGCGTTCGCATTGCCGCCGCCGGCACGCGCGCCCTGCGCGCCGAACTCGACGACCTGAAAAATGTCTTGCTGGCCGGGCCTGCGGTAAGCAACACGGCGCACGCCCAGCTGCAGGCGGCATTGCCATCCTGGCGCATGCTGGCCACGCGCATCGCCGCCTTTCCTGCGGCCCCGGCCGACTAGGAAGCCAGGCGCGCCTCGAACATCGCTTCGTAGGTCCCGGCGATGTCCACATACAGGGCCACCGCGCGCTCGACGCCGATCTGGACCGGATCGCCGAAGCGCGTGGTCAACACCCCGGCGCGGCGCAGCAGGCGCTCGATGGCGACCGTGGTGACCGTCACGTACTGGTCCAGCCCGGCGTGATGGCCGTAACTGATGATTTCGGCGATCGACTCCATGGTAATGTCCGAAAAGCCGAAGCGCGGGTTGCCGTCGGTTTCGATGGCAAAGCGCGACAATTCCCAGATGCGGGCGTTCTCGGGGGCTTCCTGGCCGTGCAGGAGCTGCGCGAAGGAGTCCTTGAGCATGTACGGGCCTTCGGTCGGCAAGATGCGCCAGCAGCCGCGCAGGGGCCCTCCGCCCGGTTCGCGGATCATCATGTACAACGGTTCCAGGGCGTCGTAACCGTCGATCTCCATGCCGCTCATGATCGGCACTTCCCATCCCAGCCGGTCTTTAAAGACCTTGGCGCGCAGTTTGTGCATCTCCCACAGGTCGCGCGACTTGAATTCGCGCCGTGCAGCGATTCGAATATGCAGAGCCATCTTTGGTACCTCGCTTTATATAAAAGTTATGCAACTTGCATGGAGAATCATGCAAAAAATGCATTAACATAACTAGTAGAGTTGCTAGGTGGCCTCTAAGCACAGTGAATGGAATACTGCCCTTTTGTTTGCGAGGAAACGGTATGGCTCAGGATTTCAATTACCAGACGATGGCCGTGGCAGAACAGCGCGGTGAGGTCGATCACGATAGCGGCGCTGCCATTGCAGGTTCGACGGCAAGCACGCCCCACAGCGAATTAAAACGGTTCAGGATCAGCAAGCGCGAAAGCCAGGAAAAATTCTGGGGGCGTTTCGGCGTCACGCAGTCGAGCGGCAGCCGCTTCGAAACCGGCCTGGGCATTCCAGCGCCGGTGGCGATTTTAGTGAAGCTGTATGTCAAGGGCAAACTCAGCGATGGGGATCTTCCGGGCTGATGATGCCCAGGCTGATCGCCTTGACCAGTGCCTGCTGCCGGGTGTTGACGTTGAATTTCACGCGGATGTTCCCGATGTGAAAATTCACCGTCGCCTCGGAGCAGAGCACGATCTTCGAGATTTCCCATGACGATTTGCCGACCATGACCCAGTTGAGCACCTCCAGCTCGCGCTTGGTCAGGCGCGGCAGCGGTTCGGCGCCCGGCTTGGGCGCGACGAATTTGAGCGAGGACTCGAAGGCATAGTCGCGAATCAGCGACAGGGACGGCATCAGCTGGCTGATCGTGCTGTCGAAGTCGCCGTTGGGCGGGGCGTCGGAAGCGAAGCTGACCACGCCGAACTCGCCGCTCGGCCCGTGGATGGGAAAGGTGATGCCGGAGCGGATGCCGTAGCCGCAGGCTTCCTCGTACAGCTCGCGCTGGCCGGGGGAATGGAAGGTGTCCGGTTCCCACACGATCGGCAGCGAGCTGGTCATGCAATGGGAAACGGTCGGGTCGACGTAATGAAGCTTGTCGGCGTCGTAGCGGCTGCGCCATGCGGGCGCGTAGTTGCTGTGCAAGAAGGCAGTTTCCAGCTTGACATGCTTGGAACCGACCGAGCCATACAATACCTGGTCGAATCCCTGGTCGTAGGCCAGCGAAAACAGGGCCGAACTCCAGCCATTCTCCTGGTCGCTTTTCAAAAGCGTCATCAGTTGTCCCATTTTCACCATTGCGGTCACTCCCTTTTGTTGCCTATTTTACACAAGTATCGCGTAATGACACGAGCGGATGTCTTCCCACTAACTATAACTCTCATTTATGTAACTATTTGTCAGTATTTTAGGCGTTTCACAGCGCTTGTGTTAGACAGTTTTTGCATCCAGTTCCTGGCAGAAAATAAACTACCAGTTACGTCGGGTTGACTTGCACCAAGAAGCCAAACCCGTAGCGCAATCGCAACATTGGTATGCCGCGCAATGAATCGTGCGTCCTGGAAATTTATTCTGGGGTAGGCTCTGCCAACTTCACCTTGCCATCGTACCTGAATAGGGTAAGCTGTCGCTCCGCGACATTGATGAGCCCGGATTCCCCGGACGCTTGACTGGCTGGCGCACTGATATACAGTTGCTATTACCGTCGTAAAGAATGTGATCGGCAGCCAACTACAAACAGACCTACCGTGCAGATCATTCCGAAAGTATTACTTGTCAACGATGACGCAGCCAGCCTGCTGGCGCTCGAAAGCCTGCTCTCGGAAGCCACGCGTGCGCAACACTACGAGCTGCTCAAGGCCAGCTCCGGCCATGAAGCGCTGCGCATGGTGCTCACCCACGACTTTGCCGTGATCCTGCTGGACGTGAACATGCCCGGCATGGACGGATTCGAAACGGCCGAGGCGATCCATTCGCACCCGCGTTCGAGCGCGGTGCCGATCATCTTCATCACCGCCCACTACGGCGACGAACGGCACCGGCTGGAAGCCTACAGCAAGGGCGCGGCCGACTATCTGTTTACGCCGGTGATCCCGCAGGTACTGCAAACGAAGGTGGCGGTCTTCGTCGACCTGACCCGCAAGAACCTGGAGCTGCAGGCGAAGACGCGCGAACTGTCGCTTCTTAACCAGGATCTGCGCGTGCAGCGCGTGCAGGACCTCGAACGCATCAACCGCGCGCTGGAGCAGGAAGTGGCCGAACGCAAGGTGGCCGAACAGCGCGCGCAGGCGCTCTCGATCCGCGATCCGCTGACCAACCTGGTCAACCGGCGCTCGCTGATCGCCCAGCTCGAACATGCCGTCGCCACGGCCGAGCGCCACGGCGGCGAATTCGCGCTGCTGTTTCTCGACCTGGACCGCTTCAAGCAGATCAACGACACCCTGGGCCACGAAGTGGGCGACGAACTGCTGCGCCAGGTCGCCGCGCGCCTGCTGGCGGCGGTGCGCGTGTCGGACGTGGTGGCGCGCCTGGGCGGCGACGAATTCGTGGTGCTGCTCGAAGGGCGCGGCGCGGCGGCCAACGCGGCGCGGGTGGCGCGCAAGATCGAGCAGGCGCACACGCGCCCCTTCGAGATCAACGGCCAGCGCATCGGCACCTCCACCAGCATCGGCATCGGCCTGTATCCGCAGGACGGCAGCAGCGCCGCCCAGCTGATGAAAAACGCCGACACGGCGATGTACCACGCCAAGCAACACCGGCGCGGCAGCATCGAGTTTTTCCGCGAAGAGCTCAACACGCGCGAACGCGAGCGCGCCCAATGGGTGGCCGAGCTGCAGGCGGCGCTCGACGGCGAGCAATTCGAACTGCTGTTCCAGCCGCGCGCCGCCCTGCCCGGCGGCGCCATCTGCGCGGTCGAAGCGCTGCTGTACTGGCACCACCCGCGCCACGGCATGATCGCCGCAGCGCGCTTTTTACCCGACGTGGCCGACAACCTACTGCTCGAACAAGTGTGCGAATGGATGCTGCGCACCGCCTGCGCCGTAGCGGCGCAATGGCGCGCAGACTCGGCGCACACGGTGGCACACGCGGCGGCGCAAACTCCGGCGCAGGCGGCGCCGCTGGCCGAGGCCGCGCAGGTGGTGATGGCGGTCGACCTGGCGCTGCTGCAGATCCGCCCCGGCCTGGCCGCGCGCGTGCTGGCGCACCTGCGCAGCTGCAAGCTGCCGGCCGGCTGGCTCGAGCTCGAAATCCCCGAACACCTGCTGCTCGACACGCGCGACAGCGCGGCCGCGCTGCGCGAGCTCAAAGCGGCCGGCGTGCGCCTGACGGTCGACGACTTCGGCAGCGCCGGCGCGGCCCTGGCCATGCTGCGCGAACTGCCGCTCGACGCCATCAAGATCGACCGCGCTTTTGTAGGCGCCATCGGGGTCGAACGCGGCACCGACATGGCGGCGGCCATCGTCCACCTCGGGCGCGCGCTCGGCCTGCGCGTGCTGGCCCAGGGCGTGCATGGCGCCGAACAGCTGGCCGTTTTAACCTCGCTCGGCTGCGACGAATACCAGGGCGAACTACTGAGCCCTCCCCTGCACGCAGCGGCCATGCTGGCGCTGCTGCAGGCCAAAACCACGACACGAACAATACAGACAACGAGCCCGAACCTGAATCAGGCCGCTCTTTCAACTCCCAAAAAACGAGGAAAAAGCCGATGAACAACATGACCGACATGGCCGAGGAACTGGACATCAAGCTCCTGCTATCGACCCTGATGGCGCTTAAAAAAGGCGACTTTACGGCACGCATGCCATCCGACTGGAGCGGCATTTCGGGCAAGATCGCCGATACCCTGAACGACATCATCGAGACCAAGGAAAAAATGGTCGAGGCGGTAACCGAGGTCTCGCGCGTGGTCGGCGCCGAAGGCCGCCTGGCGCAGCGCGCCTCGGTGCCGAACGTGGTGGGCGGCTGGGCCACCATCATCAGCTCGGTCAACACCCTGATCGACGACCTGGTGCGCCCGACCACGGAAATGGCGCGCGTGATCGGCGCGGTAGCCAAGGGCGACCTGTCGCAGACCATGGCGCTGGAAGTGGACGGCCATCCGCTCAAGGGCCAGTACCTGCACGCGGCCACCACCGCCAACACGATGGTCGAGCAGCTCTCCTCGTTCTCGTCGGAAGTGACGCGCGTGGCGCGCGAAGTGGGCACCGAGGGTAAGCTCGGCGGCCAGGCGCAGGTGAAAGGCGTGGCCGGCACCTGGAAGGACTTGACCGACTCGGTCAACTCGATGGCGGGCAACCTGACCTCGCAGGTGCGTAACATCGCCGAAGTCACGACGGCGGTGGCGAACGGCGACTTGTCCAAGAAGATCACGGTGGACGTGCGCGGCGAGATTTTGCAGCTGAAAGACACCATCAACGTCATGGTGGACCAGCTGCGCTCCTTTGCGTCGGAAGTCACGCGCGTGGCGCGCGAAGTGGGCACCGAAGGAAAGCTCGGCGGCCAGGCCTACGTGCCGGGCGTGGGCGGCACCTGGAAGGACTTGACCGATAACGTGAACTTCATGGCGTCGAACCTCACCGGCCAGGTGAGGAACATCGCGGCGGTGACGACCGCGGTGGCCAACGGCGACCTGTCTAAAAAGATCACGGTGGACGTCAAGGGCGAAATTCTGGAGCTGAAGAACACCATCAACGTGATGGTGGACCAGCTCTCTTCCTTCGCCTCGGAAGTGACGCGCGTGGCGCGCGAAGTGGGAACGGAAGGCAAGCTCGGTGGCCAGGCGCAGGTGAAAGGCGTGGCCGGTACCTGGAAGGACTTGACCGACTCGGTCAACTCGATGGCGGGCAACCTGACGGGCCAGGTGAGGAACATCGCCGACGTGACCACCGCCGTGGCCAACGGCGACCTGTCCAAGAAAATCACGGTGGACGTCAAGGGCGAGATCCTGGAGCTGAAAAACACCATCAACGTGATGGTCGACCAGTTGAACTCCTTTGCATCGGAAGTCACGCGCGTGGCGCGCGAGGTCGGTACCGAAGGAAAACTCGGCGGCCAGGCCAACGTGCCCGGCGTGGCCGGCACCTGGAAAGACCTGACCGACGGCGTGAACTCGATGGCGGGTAACCTCACCGGCCAGGTGCGTAACATCGCCGACGTGACGACCGCCGTGGCCAACGGCGACCTGTCCAAGAAGATCACGGTGGACGTCAAGGGCGAAATCCTGGAGCTGAAAAACACGATCAACGTGATGGTGGACCAATTATCCTCGTTCGCCTCGGAAGTAACGCGCGTGGCGCGCGAAGTCGGTACCGAAGGAAAACTCGGCGGCCAGGCCTATGTGCCGGGCGTGGGCGGCACCTGGAAGGACTTGACCGATAACGTGAACTTCATGGCGTCCAACCTCACCGGCCAGGTGAGGAACATCGCGGCGGTCACCACCGCCGTGGCGCGCGGCGACCTGTCCAAGAAGATCACGGTGGACGTCAAGGGCGAGATCCTGGAGCTGAAGGACACCATCAACGTGATGGTGGACCAGTTGTCCTCGTTCGCGTCGGAAGTGACGCGCGTGGCGCGCGAGGTGGGAACGGAAGGCAAGCTCGGCGGGCAGGCCAACGTGTCCGGCGTGGCCGGCACGTGGAAAGACCTGACCGAGAACGTCAACCAGCTGGCCGCGAACCTGACCAACCAGGTGCGCGCGATCGCCGAGGTGGCCACCGCCGTGACGCGCGGCGATTTGTCGCGCTCGATCCAGGTGGAAGCGCGCGGCGAGGTGTCCTACCTGAAGGACAACATCAACGAGATGATCCGCAACCTCAAAGAGACGACGCAGAAGAATGCGCAGCAGGATTGGCTCAAGACCAACCTGGCGCGCTTTACGCGCCTGCTGCAAGGCCAGCGCGATTTGCAGGCGGTGACGAAACTGATCTTGTCCGAACTGGCGCCGCTGGTCTCCGCCCACCACGGCGTGTTCTACATGATGGATTCGCAGGAACTCGACGCGCGCTTGCGCATGATCGCCAGCTACGGCTACCGTTCCAGCCGCAAGCTTGCCACCTCCTTCCTGCCCGGCGAAGGGCTGGTCGGCCAGTGCGCGGTGGAGAAAACCCGCATCTGGCTGACCGACGTGCCGCGCGATTACATCGTGGTCTCGTCGGGACTTGGCGCGGCGCCACCGACCAACATCGTGGTGCTGCCGATCCTGTTCGAGCAGCAGGTCAAGGCCGTGATCGAAATCGCCTCGCTCGACCGCTTCACCGAAACCCACCTCTCCTTCCTCGACCAGCTGATGGAGTCGATCGGCGTGGTGCTCAACACGATCGAAGCGAACAGCCGCACCGAGTCGCTGCTGACGCAATCGCAGTCGCTGGCGCAGGAACTGCAGCAGACCAACCAGGAACTGGCCGAAAAGGCGCGCCTGCTGTCCGAACAGAACATCGAGGTGGAACGCAAGAACCGCGAGGTGGAACAGGCCAAGCTGGCGCTGGAAGAAAAAGCGACCCAGCTGGCGCTGTCGTCCAAGTACAAATCCGAATTCCTGGCCAATATGTCGCACGAGTTGCGCACCCCGCTCAACTCCCTGCTCATCCTCGCGCAGCAGCTGTCGGATAACCCGGAGGGCAACCTCTCGGGAAAGCAAGTAGAGTTCGCAAAGACGATCCACGGTTCCGGGTCGGACCTGCTAACTCTGATTAATGACATTCTCGACCTGTCCAAGATCGAATCCGGAACCGTGACACTCGACGTGTCGGAATACCGCTTCTCGAACTTGCGTAACTACGTCGACCGCACCTTCCGCCACATGGCCGAAGCGAAGCACCTGGGCTTCACGGTGCTGCTGGCGGACGCCCTGCCGACCGCCTTGATGACCGACACCACGCGCTTGCAGCAAGTGCTGAAAAACCTGCTGTCGAACGCCTTCAAGTTCACCAGCCACGGCGAAGTCGCCCTCGAAATTTCACTCGTGACGAGCGGCTGGACGAGCGACCATCCGAACCTGGTGCATGCCGACGCGGTGCTGGCGTTCTCGGTGCGCGACACCGGCGTGGGCATCGCGTCCGACAAGCTGCAACTGATTTTCGAAGCGTTCCAGCAGGCCGACGGCTCGACCGCCCGCAAATACGGCGGCACTGGCCTTGGCCTGTCGATTTCGCGCGAACTGGCGCGCCTGCTGGGCGGCGAAATCCGGGTCGAATCGGTGGTCAACGCCGGTTCCACCTTTACCCTGTTCCTGCCTTACAACCGGGCCGGCTTCATCAACTACGACCAGGCGCGCCAGGCGCAGCCTGCCCGCCTGGCGCCGCCGCCCTCGACCGTGGTGATCGCCAGCACCACGGCGCCGCACGACAGCGGCGCCGCGCAGGAAATGGCGGCATCGCAAGCGCAAGCGGTCGAATACGCGTCCGTGCTGGACGACCGCGGCCTGATCGCCCCGGGCGACCCGTCGGTGCTGATCATCGAAGACGACGAGCGCTTCGCCAAGGAAGTGATGGAGTTTGCGCGCGAGAAGAACTTCAAGGCGATCGTGACGCACCAGGGCGATTCGGCGCTGTCGCTGGCGCGCGACTACCTGCCGTCGGCCATCATGCTCGATCTGGACCTGCCCGACATCGACGGCTTCACGGTGCTCGACCGCCTCAAGCGCGACCCGAGCACGCGCCACATTCCGGTGCACGTGATGTCCACCCTGCGCGAACGCGAACGGGCGCTGCGCCAGGGCGCCATTTCGTACATCGGCAAACCGGTCGAACGCGACGCGCTGCAAGAGGAATTCACGCGCATCCAGAAGTTTTTGTTGGGCGGCAAACGCAGCCTGCTGGTGGTCGACGACGAAAAGATGCAGCGCGATTCGATCGTGGCCCTGATCGGCGACGCCGACCTGCACATCGTGGCCGTGGAAACCGGCGCAGCGGCGCTCGAAGCGCTGCGCGGCGCGCACTTCGACTGCATGGTGCTCGACCTGACCCTGCCCGACATCAGCGGCTTCGACCTGCTCGACGTGATCGGCAAGGACCCTGCCCTGCGCGACCTGCCGATCGTGATCTACACCGCCAAGGAATTGAGCCGCAAGGAAGTGACCAAGCTCAAACGCTACGCCAAGACCATCGTCATCAAGGATGCGCGCTCGCCCGAACGCCTGCTCGACGAAACGGCGCTGTTCCTGCACCGCTCGCACGCCTCGCTGCCGGAACTGCAGCGCCGCATGCTGGAAGAAATCCACGCCGCCGACGGCGGCCTGGCCGGCCGCAAGGTGCTGATCGTCGACGACGATCTGCGCAACATCTTCGCCCTGTCGTCGCTGCTGGAACGCCAGCAGATGCAGGTCTCGTTCGCCGAGAATGGCCGCGATGGCATCGAGGTGCTGGAAAAAGACCCGACCATCGAGATCGTCCTGATGGACATCATGATGCCGGAAATGGACGGCTACGACACCATGCGCGCGATCCGGCGCATACCGAAGTTCAAGTCGCTGCCGATCATCACGCTGACCGCCAAGGCGATGAAGGGCGACCGCGACAAGTGCATCGCCGCCGGGGCCTCGGACTACATCACCAAGCCGGTCGACGTGGCCCAGCTGCTGTCGCTGATGCGGGTGTGGCTGCATTGAACGCTCTGGCGAAGCAGGGCTGCGTTGGCGCCGCCGCGCAGGACGATGACGACAAGCTGGAAATCGACCTGCTGCTCGAAGGCGTTTTCCAGCGCTACGGCTTCGACTTCCGCGCCTACGACCGGCCCCGCCTGAATCAGCGGGTGCGCGGCCTGATGGCCGAGCGTGCTCTGGCGACCGTGTCGCTGCTGCAGGACCGCGTGCTGCACGATGCGGCGGCAGCGTCGGCCCTGCTGCGCGCGCTGAGCGTGCGGCCGGCCTTGTTGTTCGACGACCCGGAACAGGTACGCCAGACGCGCGAAGTGCTTGGCGCTTGCCTGCGCGCGTCGGCGGTGCCAAAAGTGTGGCTGGCCGAGTGCGCGCACGCCGAGGAAGCGTGGTCGCTGGCGATTTTGCTGGCCGAGCAGCAGATGCATCACCGCACCGAGATTTTTGCCACCGTCGCCAACGAGGAACTGCTAGCCGAGGCAATGGAGGCCAGCATCCCGCTGGAGCGCATGGCGCAGTATCAGGAGAATTACCTGAAAAGCGGCGGAACGGCCGACCTAAGCGATTTTTTCGAGGTGCGCGGCGAGCGCGCGGTGCTGCTGCCGGCGCTGCGCAGCCGCATCACGTGGGCGCAGTACAATCTGGTGACCGATGCCTCGTTCAACGAATTTCAACTGATTGTATGCCGCCGCGCGCTGGCCGATTTCGGCCCCCTGCTGCGCCAGCGCGTCCTGCGCCTGTTTCACGACAGCCTGGCGCTGTTCGGGGTGCTGGGCATCGACCGCGAACTGGCGCCGGGCGACACGCTGGCGGCCAGCTACCGGCCGGTGTTTGCGCACCAGGCGTGGTACAAGCGTGTGGCGTAAAATATTCCGACTCGCCGGATCATGCACCCATCCAAATTTAACCGCTCTACCGCTGTCAATTTCACCCCACGCCCTGCACGGCTACGCCCGTACGTTCATCTACTGCGGAAGGAAATTTGAACCTCCACGCTATGCGATATCGACATCAATTAATTGCCGCATATATTGGAGGTAGACCAGAGCGATTGGCCATCGCTATCACCCCGCTGAGATCTGCATGAGTGCTTACGCCGATCAAGCCGATAGGACCAGAGATGATTTCCGGCCACCACTGAACGCACCCTGCCCGGTCAACATCCTCAGTTGCTCACAATACGGCAGGCAATTTACCGCGCGCTTTCCCATCAGCAGATATGGTACCGGGGATTGCATAACAAGTATGCTCGAATGTCCAGTGCAAACATTTCAGGATCGAGTACGGACTCAGTTTTGCACGCCCCTCCAAAGAACAGTTTGGGGAAGCGCTTGGACGATCAAGCAGCGAACTTTAATCAGGCCCGCTTTGGTTAACCAGCCAAAATCGACTTGACTCTGCACAACTTTTTCAAAATCCAAAACTTCCTCAATGGGCATTAAAATATCAGACAAGTATCGGCACGCTCAAGAAATTATAAGCAGAAGAGTCTGTTTTTTAAAACGCGCAATTAACCAAGCCGGTTCTTAAAGCCTGAACTTAGACAGAGAATACGATTCGAATGCGAAAGTAACCGAATAAATGCGCTCAGTTAAGCGTCGAGGCTGCACTCTTACCTGCACGCTTCAGCAAAATTTTCGGATCGAATCTGCCCTGGTATTAGGTTATCGTATCCTATGTCAAGATCATAATCCTTCAGAATATTTTCTTCCGTTTTTGAAAAATTAAATTTTGTTAGGTCTCCCAATAATGCTGGGGGCAAGGCTAATTTTTCAAGCGGATATGAAAGCTGATTAGGATAGACAATCTGGAAGTTATGGAGGCCCGCTTTTGCAAGCTCTCGGATTGATTGATTCGAGCTCAGGGATAACCGGGACTTCAACTCTTGCATTTCAGCACAGGCACCTCGTCGCAATTTATCAAGCGACAACCCAAATTGCTTGAGTGAAGCGTCAACCGAACGAAAAAAAGTTGCTTGGTTTTTTAAAGCATATTTAGGAAGAAAAAGGCAGATTAAATAAAAAAACGCGCCCCGACTGTTCATTTCAATGGATTTTTTCATCCGCCTTAAGCTTGGGTGGTTATCATCAAGCTTATACCTATTTGCATAAGCGCCAATATTTTTTAGCATTGTAGAAAACGCAATCGTTGGCGCATTTAGAACCATTCTAGACAATATACCTACATATATCGATATCGTCGCTAGGTCTTTTTCATCTTGAAGATTAGCCAACAAATGAAAGCACACTGAATACTCTGTCAATTTCGGATTATATATATATTTTAGAACGTCCTGTGTCATCAACTTTTCCTCGACGAGCCGTTCATCCCCTTTTAACCTGCGGAGCAATTTTGCACGGCAGTCAATTTCCCTTTCCATCGCGGATGCCTCAAGTAAGGAAACGAGTGAAATCGGCGATCTCACAATAGGCTCCTTGTTGGAGTTCCAAAAACGTACGAAAATTATTGGTCTATCGCCAACACTACCGTCTGCGTTGAACATTACTCCGCTCGTAATGTTACTCGTCCATGGCGTTCCAGAGCCCACATTCTTCTCGACGGCAGTATAGTAATCTGGAAGCCTGATCTGTCGAATATAATCATAAGTGTTTTTCAGAATATAAAATTGAAATTCATCATGCACCGGAACGTCATGACATTTATTCAACATCTCTAAATGTCTCAAACCCCATACGGTTGAAGTAGCATCGACAAAATGAGTATATTCATGGACAGCAAGCGGTAGAACCTTAGAGTGACGCTCGTAATCTTCCATTGATAGCGTATCAGCGACTAACAGGTCGTCCATACTTAGTTGCCGAGTATCTGACGGAGATAACGAGTCCAGACTTACGGTTAAAGTCCAAAAATCTAGCGAGCCCAAGGTATCAATTTTTGAGACAAAACTCCACCTTGCACGCGTCTTCTTAAAATCGCAAATTGGCATATAGATTGTTTCCTCATGAAAAAAGTGATTCGCTAAATATTTTATTTTAGAAACATAATTTAAAGCCACCGTTTGGTCGTGAACCGAACCGTAATTTAGAAAGACTGTGTAAGATAAATGGGCAAATTTGCTGGAACTCTACGGCGCACGTGTAACAAATTATTCATCGTGTGCTAAAGATTGCACAAGCAAAAACATCAAAATCCTCCCTACACATTCCGAGTGATCCCGTAGCGATACTCAAGCTTACACAATTTTTTATACTAGTAGGAAATTTTTCTTTGCGCTAGCACATGCTACCTTTACTGGATTTCTGTGGGTCAAGAGGTATCATACATGGTTGCTCGATTGCGGAAATTGCGCTACTGAAGGTCGCATTGGCAAAGCGATGCCAAGAGAGCGTGAGTTCGGAAGGCGGACCGATCAAGTTAGCTAGTTCAATGCAGCCAATTCATATTTTGGCGCGGAAGGCCGTGATTAGCAAAGAAGGTGTAGGCCATTGCAACGAGAAATTTGGGTTTGGAAAGACCTCAAAAAGCGATTTCAAGCTGTAGCGAGCCCTTTAGCGAGTAGCCTTAATAGAGTGTTTCAGCTTTTGCTCTAACACTAATATATGCTAATTGGATAAATTTCACACCAATCAGTTAGGGCAACCATATCGCATTATGCAAAAAAGAGAAATGCAGGAAGCAGTCAAAATGATAAAGGTGTGTTATCCCCAACTGTTATTTTGCTAATTGTGTGACGGGAATACGCTGGACGCGACTGTCATGTAACACATTGTTGCAATATCGACAACAATTATAAAAATACTTCAACAAAGGAACTGCATAGTTACCAATCTTCGAAATGTCGCAGAATAAGCGAATTTTAGCAAATCGTTCACGTAGTCATCTCTCGGTTGCTGTTTGACTAACACGTGCTACGTTAGCACACTAGTAATAGCGCAAAGATAATAACGGATGCAGGTGCGTCATTTCCAATCAATGATCTATGGGAAAACATCGTAGAAAGCGCTACATGGCGAAGCTTGAAGAACCCTCGACGCCACGCTTGAATGCGCGATCTATCGCGCCGCCGACGGCCGTTCCGCGATGCGGTCGCGCCATGCCTGCAAATGCGCCATCCCCTCCATGCCCGGCTTGAACTTCATCAGCCCGCGCGCAAACTCCAGCGCGCACCAGGCCGTGATATCGGCCACCGTGAAGCGCTCGCCGGCCACGAACGGGCGCTTGGCCAGTTCACCATCGAGCCAGCGCGCGTGTTCGCGCATCTTCTCGCCCTGCGAGGCGCCGAAGTCGGGGAACTGCGGCTGCTCCAGCAGCGCCAGCCCCGGATGCGTGTGGCGCACGCTGTTGGCGATGCCCAGGAACAGATGCATCTCCACGCGGCGGTCGGCCATTTCGATAAAGGCACGTTCCTCGAAGCCCTCGCCCATCAGGTTCGGCTCCGGATGCAGCCCTTCCAGATAGGTGCAGATGGCGCGCGTTTCGCACAGCACGCGGCCGTCGTCCAGTTCCAGCGCAGGCACGCGCGCCAGCGGGTTCTTGGCCACAAAAGCGTCGCTCTTGTGTTCATTGGCGGCCAGGTCGATCATCACCTGCTCGATTCCGTTGATGCCTTTTTCGGCGATGAACATGGTGACCCGGCGCGGATTGGGCGCGAACGTGCTGACGTACAGTTTCATGGTCGTCCTTAAGAGTGGTTAGTTGCGCGACTGGCCGGTTTCGAGCATGGTGCGGGCGGCAGCCGAGAATTTGGCCGCTTCTTCTTCGCTGGTGCCGGACAGCTCGCGCGGCGACGGCGGCATCTGCAAGCCCTTTTCCACCGCTGGACGGGCGCGGATGGCGTCGATCCAGCGTTGCAGGTGCGGCAGTTCCTCGACCGAGACGCCCGACCATTTGTGCGTGCGCACCCAGGCCCAGTTGGCGATATCGGCAATCGAATAATCGCCAGCCAAGAATTCGTGATCGCGCAGGCGGCCGTCGAGCACTTTGAACAGGCGCCGGCTCTCGCCCTGGTAGCGGTCGATCGCGCTCTGGATCTTTTCGGGGAAGTAGCGGTAGAACACATTGGCCTGCCCCATCATCGGACCGATGCCGCCCATCTGGAACATCAGCCACTGCATGACCTGCGAACGGCCCTTGGGGTCCGTCGGCATCAGCTGCCCGGTCTTTTCGGCCAGGTAGACCAGGATCGCGCCCGACTCGAACACGGCGAAATTGTCTTCGGCACGGTCCACGATCGCCGGAATGCGCCCGTTCGGGTTGATCGCCAGGAACCAGTCTTCCTTCTGCTGGTTCTGGTGCAGGTCGAGTGTGTGAAGGGTGTACGGCAAGGCCAGTTCTTCGAGCGCGATGGAGACTTTGTGGCCGTTCGGCGTAGGCGCCGAATACAGGTCGATCATGGCATTCCTTTCGTGGTTGATGACGAAACAGCAAGTCGCATCATAGCGCCAATCTGGCCGCTTCGCTCACGCTGTGCCACAATCGCCGCATGACCCGCCACCGCCCTCTTCCCGCCCTGCGGCGCGCGCAGCTTTTCCAGCATCTGGCGGCCATGGAAAAAGCCGGCCTGCCGCCCGACCGCGCCTACGCGCTGCTCGACCTGGGGCAGCCGGGGCGCGAGCGGGTGGCGGCCTTTCGCAAACTGGCGGCGCGCCGCAACGAGCCGGCCGGCGCGGGTTTGGCGAGCGGCTTGTTCACCATGTTCGAAGCGCGCCTGCTGCGCGCGGCGTTCGCCGCCGGCAGCCCGATGGCGACGTATCAGAGGTTGGCCGATTTTCATGCCGCGAGAGCCCAGCAACTGGCCACGCTGCGCTCGCGCATGGTGCTGCCGGTGGCGATTTTGACGCTCGCGCTGGCGGTCCAGCCGTTGCCGGCGCTGGCGGGCGGCACGCTCTCAGGCGCCGGCTATCTGTGGCGCGTGCTGGCCCCATTACTGGTGCTGGCCGGCGCGGCGCTGCTGGCGGCGCGCGCCATCGCATGGTTCGGCTCCGGCAGCGCGTCGCCCGCGCGTGCCAGCGTCGGGAACGCCCTGCTGGCGCTGCCCGTCTTCGGCCCGATGCACTTGCGCCGCAACATGCGCGACTTTGTCGACAGCCTGGCGCTGTTGCTGGAAGCCGGCCTCCCGCTGTTCGACGCCATGCCGGTGGCGCTGGACACGGTCGACAATGCCATTGTACGGGCCGACCTGGAAGCCATGCTGCCCAAGCTCAAATCCGGCGCCACCCTGGCGCAGGCGGTCAACGCGCTGCGCCTGGCCGATACCGGCCAGCTGCACGCGCTGGTGCTGACCGGAGAACAAAGCGGCACGCTGCCCGAGATGCTGCGCCGCCATGCCGCCAGCGAGAGCGATACGATCAACCGCTTCCAGCTCGAGATGATGGCGTGGCTGCCGCGCGTGTTTTACGCGCTGGTGGCGCTGTGGATGGCGTTGAGCATTCTTGGGAGCTCGCTGAAAGCGGTGGCGCCGCAGTAAGCGGCGGACCCGGCAAAATCGTGCCACAATCGGCCCCATGAAACCGATCCGAACCTACCTCCCGCTGCTGGTCCTGGTCGCCGGCTGCGCCAGCGCGCCCGTGCCACCGCCGGCGCCCACCCCTGCCGACGCCTCCTTCAGTTGGTACAAGGACGCCGCGCGCACGCAGCAGGTGCTGCGCATCGATGCGGCGCTGTCGCTCATCACCGTCACCGTGCGGCGTGGCGGCACGTTTGCGCGCATGGGGCACGACCATGTTGTCGCCAGCCGCAGCATCGAAGGGTTCGTCGCGCCCGATGCGGGCCGCGCCGACTTTCGCTTCCGGCTCGATCAGATGACGGTCGACGAAACCGACTTGCGCACCAAGGCCGGACTGGCCACCCAGCCCGACCTTGATGCCATCGCCGGCACCCGCACCAACATGCTCACGCGGGTGCTCGACGCCGAGCGCTTTCCGCTGGTGGAGCTGCACGCCGAACATGCCGCCGGCAAGAGCGACAAGGATGCCAAAGGTGACAAAGTTGAAACCGTGCACCTGACCGTGAACCTGCATGGCGTATCGCGCACGGTCGACGTGCCGACAACGATCGAGCGCAGCGCCGACGGCATCACCGCCAGCGGCACGTTCACCTTGAAGCAGACCGATTTCGGCATCACGCCGATGTCGGTGATGGGTGGCGCACTGACGGTGCAGGACCCGATGGAACTGGCGTTTTGCATCGTGGCAGCGCCTCAGCGTTGATGTCCACCGGGTTGGCCGGGTCGGCGCTCCACTCGTACCAGCCGCCGTCGTACACGCTGATGCGCTCCCAGCCGATGACCCACGCATAAAAAAAGGCCAGCGAGGCGCGCCAGCCGGTGCCGCAGTAGAAAGCGTTGTGGCAGGCCCGCTGCATGCCGGCGGCGCGCCACAGCGCCTCGATCGCCTCGCCATCGAGCATGCGCCCGTCCGGGTGCTGGAAGTGGCTCATGCTGTTCACATCTCCCTCGCGTCCGGCCCGGCCCCACAGCGCGCCGGGGATCTCGCCGCGCGCCGCGATGTAGCTGTAGCCCGAAGTGGCGCCGGTGTATTCGCTCCAGGTGCGGATGCTGACCAGGGCGGCGTCGGGCCGCGCCAGCAGCGCGCGCGCCTGCGCCATGCCGGTCAGGTAGTCGGGACGGCCCGGGAACGGCGCGCCGAAATCCTGCGCGGGCATGGGCGCCGGTGCCGCACCGGCGGCGCTGGGCAGGCCGGCCGCGCACCACGCCGCAAAGCCGCCGTCGAGCATGCGCACGTCGAGCACGCCGGCGTACAGCATCAGGTGCGCCGCGCGCGCCCCCGCCAGCGGGTTGCGGCTGTAGACGATGACGGTGGTGTCGTGCCTGACGCCTTGCGCCAGCAGCGAGCGCAGCCAGGCCGCATCGTCGACCTTGTTGAACAGGGGCGGCGCTTCCAGTTCGCGCGTGTCGAGGTAGGCCGCGCCGTCGATATGCGCCTGCTCAAAAGCGGCAGCGCCCGCGCAGCCGACCTCGATCAGGCGCACGGCCGGATCGCGCACCAGCCTGGACAGTTCGCCCGGCGCGACCAGCGCACGCGCGCGCGCCAGCTGCTGGCGGACGGCGGGCAACGCTTGGCAGAGGGGCGGACGGGCATTCACGGCGGACTTTTCAGGAAGCAAACCGGCTATTTTAAATGGTTGCGCGCCGGATGACACGGAACAGCCCGCCAACAGTTTCATCGAACACAACAATTCACACTTTATTACTTATGCATGATCTGATATAACAGATGTGAAAACAGGGTCAAGAATGCCATAGCAGGCGCCGTGCAGGCCTGCTTAACCGATCGAGGTGCAATTTCATGAACCCCCTTCTTTCCCCTCGTCTTGCACTACGCGGCGAGCGCGGGGTCACTTTGCTGGTGCTCGGCTTTGCCGGCCTGATATTTATCTGCATCATCGCCAATCTCGTCTTCGAGCTGGCGCAGGCGCGCGCCAACGTCATCGCGCAAAAGAGCAACAGTGCGCGCGTGCTCGTGAAGGTGCTCGAAGAGCAGGCCATCGACAGCATCTTCGCGGTCGACCTGGCCATGCAGACCACCATCAAGGCGGTGCACATGGCGCCACATGGTTCTGCCGAGCGCGAGCGCCTGATCGATGAATTGCTCGACAGCAGCATCACCAACCTGCCCTTCATTCGCGCCATCTGGCTGCTCGATGCGGATGGCAATATGATTCACGACAGCCAGAAATTACCGGGCAGCTACAACCTGTCGGACCGCGCGTATTTCCGCACCCACCGCGACCAGCCGACCTACGGCATGCATATCGAAGGGCCGATCGTAAGCAAGCTGGGTGTGCCGTTCATCAGCTTCAGCCGCCGCATCAACCGGCCCGACGGCAGCTTTGGCGGAGTCATCGTGGCGGCGCTGGAACCGAAATATCTGCGCCGCTTTTACGATTCAGTAAAAGTCGGCAAGGATGGCATCGTCGCCCTGGTGCGCACCGACGGCGTGCTGATGCTGCGCGTGCCCGTGGCCAGCACGGCCGAAGGCAAGCGCCTGACCTTCTTCCCGAATTTCCATGAAACGCCCGGCTTGGCCGACGCCGGCAGCTACGTTGCCGACAGCAGCATCGACCACATCCGCCGCCTGTATTTCTATCAGCGCGTCAGCGGACGTCCGCTGGTGGTCGTGGTGGGGCTGGGCAAGGATGAATTGCTGGCCGACTGGTACGGCATGGCGCGGGCCTACATCGGCATGTCGCTGGCGTTTCTGGTAGTGCTGGCCGGCCTGTCCGCGCTGGCGCTGCGCGAGTTGCACAAGCGCTTCGGCCTGAACCAGGCGCTGCGCAACAGCGACGAGGCGCTCAGGGCGGCCCAGCAACTGGCGCTGATCGGCAGCTGGCGGCTCGACCTGGTCAGCCGCAACGGGCAGTGGTCGCAACAGATGTACCGTGTGCTGGGGATGCCGCCGGCCGAGCAACCGCCGCCGCTCGATGTATTCCTGCAACAGATTCATCCGGACGACCGCCATCTGGTCGAGTCGGCCGTGCAGCATGGCATGAACTGGTCGGGCGAGCTGCGCAGCAATCCCGCGCTCGGCCCGCAGCGCTATTTTCATTCGCGCAGCACGGGTGTGCTGGATGCGGCCGGCAACATGATCGCGCTGATGGGCACCTTGCAGGACGTCACCGAGCGGCGCCAGGCCAACGAAAAACTCGAACTGGCCGCGCGCGTGTTCGCCTGCACGCGCGACGGCATCGTGGTCACCGACGCGGCCAGCACCATCGTGGCGGTGAACGGGGCATTCGAGCGCATTACCCAGTACAGCGAGGCGGAGGTGCTGGGACGAAATATCCGCATGCTGCGCTCGAACCTGCACGATATCGATTTCTACCGGCAACTGTGGGACACGGTGGCGCGCGACGGTCATTGGCGTGGAGAAATCTGGAACCGGCGCAAGAATGGCGAAGTGTTTCCCGAGTGGCTGACCATCAGCGCGGTGGCCAGCGCGGAGCATGGCACGGCCGGCTACGTGGGCGTGTTCACCGACCTGAGCGACATCACCGAGGCCAATGAGCAACTGCAATTCATGGTCAACCACGATCCGCTCACGCGCCTGCCGAACCGCTCGCTGCTCAACGACCGGCTGGAGCAGGCGATCGAAACGGCGCACCAGGGCCAGCGCGCGATTGCCGTGCTGCTGCTCAATATCGACCGTTTGCAGCGCGTCAACGACAGCATCGGCCACGATGCCGGCGACCTGTTGCTGCGCGAAATGGCGCAGCGCCTGCTGGCGCGCCTGCATCCGGGCGACACCCTGGCGCGCATCGGCAGCGACGAGTTCGTGCTGGTGCTGTCGCACATGGACGACAACGACGACATCAACGCCGCGGCCCAGCAAATGCTCGACACGGTAGCGGCGCCCTGCCAGTTGCTGGGGATTGAAGTGGTGGTCACGGGCAGCGTGGGGATTGCGCTGTTCCCGCTCGACGGCGTGACGCCGGGCGACCTGATCAGGAATGCCGACACGGCGCTGTCGCACGCCAAGAATAGCGGGCGCAACAGCTTCCGTTATTTCACGTCCGAAATGAATACGCACGCATTGCACTGGATGGCGCTGGAGCACCGCTTGCGCAACGCGCTCGGGCGCGCCGAGTTTTCCTTGTTCTACCAGCCCCAGGTGCGGCTGAGCGACCGGCGGGTGTACGGCGCGGAAGCGCTGATCCGCTGGCGCAGCGCCGAGCTGGGCATGATTTCGCCGGCCGAGTTCATTCCGCTGGCGGAAGATTCGGGCCTGATCGTCGAGATCGGCGAATGGGTGATCCGCACGGCGTGCGCGCAAAACAAGGCGTGGCAGGACGCCGGCCTGTGCGCGCTGGCGGTGGCGGTCAACGTGTCGGCGCACCAGATCACGGCCGGCACCTTGCCGGCGATCGTGGACAGCGCGCTGAGGACCAGCGGGATGGAGGCGCGCTACCTGGCCATCGAACTGACCGAAAGCGTGCTGATGCAGGAAGCAGAGCTGGCCACGGCCCAGATCGCGGAGCTGCGGGGGATGGGCGTGGCGGTGGCGCTGGACGACTTCGGCACCGGGTATTCGTCGCTCAGCTACCTGAGCCGCTTTGCGCTGGACAAGCTCAAGATCGACCAGAGTTTCGTGCGCAATATTACCGATGATGCGAAGAGTGCGGCGATCGCCAAGGCCACGATTGCGCTCGCGCATGGCCTTGGCATGACGGTGGTGGCGGAGGGAGTGGAAACCCGCGACCAGCTCGACTATCTCGACGGCGCGGGCTGCGATGAAGTGCAGGGCTACTTCTTCAGCCGGCCGGTGCCCGCCGACGAGTTTGCCGCCCTGCTCGTGAACGACGGTGTGCGTCGGATTAGTCCTGCGTAACGATGTAGCTTCTGACAGCGGCAAACGGCTTCGCTGAAGGACTCGCTTCGATGGACCGCTGGTGGAGGATGGCGGCGCTGACCGAGAATCGTACCTGAAGGGTGAATATCATGAAGAAAGAGATAGACGATATCGACGGCCTCATTTTGCAAGCGGAAGACGCATTGCAGGCCGGCGATATAGCGCGATTGATCGTTCTTTATGAACGGATGGCGCTGCACGGTGCGGTGGGAGCCGTCGCGCGTATTGGGGAACTGTATGAAACAGGGTATCGCCACCGGTCGCACACGTTCGAGAAAAACTTGGATCAGGCGGTAGAGTGGTATCAAAAGGCGATTCTCGAAAATAATGATCCGCTTGCACATCTGGGGCTCGGGCGCATTTATTACGAAGGCAGCGAGACGCTACGGAAGGATATGGTGAAAGCCGGCGAACACCTTCGGATTGCGTACGAAAACAAGCTTCCGCAGGCGGGAATTTATCTAGGTGCAATGAGCATGTTTGGGACGGGGGTTGTTAAGAACGTGGCCGATGCTGAAAAGTTCTTTTTGACTGCCGCCACCGGTGGCTTTCCTATCGCTTATCGATATCTGGCGAACATGGCCGCCTCATCCGGCCGGTTCATCCGGACTATCGAGATGCTGATAAAGGAATTTATCTATACTCTCAAGTTGAAAATACAGGATCGAGATCACCCCAATCTGTGGTCACTACCGAAGTAGACGCAACACTGCGAGGTCCATCCGGACCATGGAATTTGAGTAACGCAACCTGGATAAGAAGCCGGGAAACGGCGCCGCTCGGGCAATGCCGGCGACATTCAAACGCCCGGCTCGCTGGTAGGCGCGAAATCGATGGCTATTCGAGATGAATGCCCTGGTGGGGTCCGTAAAAAATCCAGGGCACGGGGCGCGATGGAGATGCAGGACTATTTCTTCAGCAGGCCGGTAGCCGACGAGTTCGTGGCTGTGCTCGCCGCGGATGAGGCGCCGTCGGCATCATCCTGGCGCGCGATGTAGCTTCTGATGGCGGCCTCGGCCTCGCTGAACGAGATCGCCTCGATGGTGCGGTGGAGGATGATCGCTGCGCTGATTTCCCCGGCGACGATCTTGGCCCTGACCCGTGGATGAATATCCTTGTAGCCGTCGCCGGCGCCTGGGACCGAGCTGAGCATGTTTTCGAGGCGCGTGAGCTTTCTATACTGCTCGTCCTGCCGCAAATACACCATGTACAGCCCGCACATGGACATGAGAAACATCGTTAACGCCAGGTCTTGAGATTCCATGCTGATTCTCCGGTGTGAGTAGGATGGCAAGTAAATTGCCGTAGTCACAGTAATTGAATGGCAACACAAGTGCCAGCAAAACAACTGTTTTCGGTGACAACCATCAACAGTGCCACCGTCTCAGGCGAGGACCGCCCCGGCGGGCGTGAGCGCGCTGGCCAGCACATCGAGCAACAGCTGGACCTTGGGAAGGTGCTCGCGCGCCTTGAGCCACACCACGTTCATCGGCAAGCCATCGGTCGCAAGGCGCGGCAAGACCTCGACCAGCAATCCACGCGCGATGTGCTGGCTGACCAGCCAGGTCGGCAGTTGGGCGATGCCCAGGCCGGCGAGCACGGCGGCGGTCTGCCCTTCCCCGTCTCCCACCGCAATGCGTCCCGGCATGAAGCGCTGCTCCATCGCGCCGTGCTCGCCGCCTGCGAACCACCATGAATTGACCAGCCCGTCCGCGCGGCCGTACACGACCCGGTCGTGCAGATCGAGGTCCGCATCGGTCAGCGGCACGCCCTTGCGCTCCAGGTAGGCTGGAGAGGCGCAAAACACCAGGCGCTCCGAACCCAGGTAACGATGGCCCAACGCCGCCGGCCAGGAATTGGAGCCGCCGATGCGCACCACGATGTCGACCCGCTCCTCGGCCAGGTCGATGAAGTGATCCGAAAACGATATATGCGGCAGCAGCAGTTCGTGCGCGGCCAGGCATTGCAGGATCAGCGGCAAGGCATGCAGGCGTCCGTACGAGGCCGGCAGGTCGATGCGCACCCGTCCGGTCGGTTCCACGAACTCGGCGCCGATCAGCGTTTCGGCTTCTTCCAGGTCGGCCAGCACGCGCAGGCAGGTCTGGTAGAAGACGGTGCCGGCGTCGGTCAACGCCAGGCGCCGCGTGGTGCGGGTGAACAGGCGCGCGTCGAGCCGGCTTTCCAGCCGCGCAATGCTTTTGCTGACGGCGGAACTGGTCAGGTTCAGGCGCGCGGCGGCCGAGGCAAAGCTGCCGCGCTCGACCACGCTGACGAACACGTCGATGCCCTTGAGCCGTTCGGAAGAGAACACGATTAATGAATTTGTTTCATGGGTAAGTGTAAATCTTACCATTAATCCGAAACCGATTCTTCAATACACTGACGGCCTGTTTCCTTTTCAATAGAAATCCATGAACACATCAACACTGGCAGCGGGCGCTGCCGAGCTGGACAACCCGCGCTCCGGCCTCCAGATTGCCGTCATGGCCGTGGCGGCGTTCGTCATCGTCACCACCGAATACCTGATCCTCGGCCTGCTGCCGGCCCTGGCGCAGGACTTGAAGATCTCCATTTCGGCCGCCGGGCAACTGGTGACCTTGTTCGCACTCACGGTGATGCTGTTCGGGCCGTTCCTCACGGCGCGCCTGTCGCACCTCGGCCGCAAGGGGCTGTTCGTGGCGATCCTGCTGGTGTTCGGCGCCTCGAACGCGCTGGCGGCCTTATCGGCCAACATCTGGGTACTGGCGCTGGCGCGCTTCATCCCGGCGCTGATGTTGCCCGTGTTCTGGGGCACCGCCAGCGAAACCGCCGGACAGCTGGCCGGCCCCCGCAACGCCGGCCGGGCCGTGGCCAAGGTGTACCTGGGCATTTCCGCCGCCCTGGTGTTCGGCATTCCGCTGGGCACGCTCGCCGCCGAGACCTTTGGCTGGCGCAACACCTTCTGGATCCTGTCCGGGTTGTCGGTGCTGATGGCCGCCATGATCCAGACGGTCATGCCGGCCCTGCCGGCACCGCCCACCAAGGCTGGCGAAAAGCAGACAGCCATCTTCGGCGAACCCCGCTTCCTGGCGCACGTCGTCCTGTCGGTGCTGGTGTTTACCGCCATGTTCACGGCCTATACCTACCTGGCCGACATGCTCGAACGCCTGGCCGGCATTCCCCCCGCCCAGGTCGGGTGGTGGCTGATGGGATTCGGCGCGGTCGGCATGATCGGCAACTGGATCGGCGGACGCGTCGTCGATGGCAATCCGCTCGGCTCGACCGTGGTGTTCCTGCTGCTGTTAATCGGCGGCATGCTCGCAACCTTGCTGGCGGTAGGCAGCCACGGCTGGCTGGCGGTGGCGCTGGCGCTGTGGGGATTGGCTTACACGGCGCTGTTTCCGATCTGCCAGGTGCGGGTGATGAAGGCCGGCTCGTCGGCGCAAGCGCTGGCGGCGAGCATGAATATTTCGGCGGCGAATGCCGGCACGGGGCTGGGCGCGATGGCCGGCGGCGCGGCGATCCACCAGCTCGGCCTGCCGTCGCTGAGCTACCTCGCCGCCGGCATCGCCGTGCTGGCGATCATGCTGGCGCTGGCCATGGCCCGCCGGCCAATCTCGCGCTCGGATCGCGTCGCCAGTGTGTAAGATAATAAGGTAGGGCCCTCGCCATGGGGAGGAGACGCATGACCGGATGAGATTGAAGGAGCAAGGCCAGCAATGACGCAGGAAACACGCGCCTGGGTGCGCATGCCATCGGGCCGCCGCCTCGATCTGCTGAACCCGACCCCGTTCGACTGGGACGATGCCGACCTGGCCATCGGACTGTCCCGTACCTACCGCTGGGGCGGGCACTCGGTATGGCCGCTGCCGCTGTCGGTCGCCCAGCACTCGATCGCCGTCATGGAGTTGAGAAAAGCCGCGTCCGGCGTGGCGCTCGATCCCCTGACCGAACTGCGCGAACTGCTGCACGATGCCGAAGAAGGCTTGCTCGGTTTCGACGCCATTTCCGTCATCAAGCCCTTCCTCGGCGAGGCCTTTCGCAGCCTGACCCGGCGCCTGGAAGAAGTCATTTTCCTGCGTTACGGCTTGCCGGGCTGGACTGTCAAGGAGCATGCCGCGCACAAGCGCGCCGACCGGCTAGCCGCCGCCAGCGAAGCCGTGCACGTGGCCGGATGGACGCGCGAGGAAGTGCGGCGCACCCTCAAGATCGCATCGACACCGCAGAGCAGCGATCCCCTGCTGCCCCTGTATGGCGGCACGCCGTGGGAACCGTGGCCGCCGGAGCTGGCAAGCGCGCGTTTTCTCGGTGAGCTGAACCGGCTCATGGCCCTGGTCTGATACCAGGCATGCGCGGCGGCACCGCCAATGCGCGCCTAAGCCCCGGATTTATCAGGCTTTTTAAGGATATCCACAAGAAGTGTGGATAACATTGTGGATAAGCCCCTCCCGGCGCCGCCTAGCGCCCGGATTGAAGGGGTTTTCAACAAAATGCCCACTCGGTAGGCAAAAAAAATCCTGAATGAAATCAGGGACTTGAAACTTGCCGGTACGCTGCCATAAATTGTCCACCCGGCAAATTCCTACATAAAGGCAAAACAGGGGATAACTCGTGTGGTCTTTGACAAAGCGCGCAGGCTGACATAGTGTGGGTGCATGTCCGCTTCCGCTTCCGCCGACGCCAATAACGGCGACCTGATCATCGAGGATGACGACCCGTCCGACCTACTCGCGTCGCCGCCGCAAGAAAAACCGCCCTGGCGCATCCTGATCGTGGACGACGATGTCGACGTGCACGTGGTTACCAAGTTTGCGCTCAGCAATACCCAATTCCAGGGACGCCGCCTGAGCTTCCTGCACGCCTACAGCGGCAAGGAAGCGCTCGATATCTTGCGTGCCACGCCCGACATCGCGCTGGTGCTGCTCGACGTCATCATGGAAACGGAAGATGCCGGCCTGCAGGTGGCGCGCCGGGTTCGTTCGGAACTGCGCAACGAACTCGTGCGCATCGTGCTGCGCACCGGCCAGCCGGGCCAGGCGCTGGAACACAGCATCATCTGCGATTACGATATCAACGACTTCTGGTCCAAGGCCGACCTGACCACGCGCAAATTGTTCACCACCGTGATTGCCTCCCTGCGCGCCTATGCCAGCCTGCAGGCGGCAGCCGCCGACCGGGCTGCGCTCGAAGCCCAGCTGGCCGAGGCGCGCAAGGTGCAGGAACTGGTCGGGCAGCAAGCGCTGGTGCTCACGCTCGATCCGCAGGGACGCATCCGCGACGTGAGCGAAAGGGTCTGCGAGCTGAGCGGAAAGCGGCGCGACGAACTCCTCGGACACGAGTTGCATGCCCTGCAGGCGGCGCCATGGCCCGAGCCGCTGTGCGGCGAAATCGGGCAGGCGCTGGCGCGCGATGGCAGCTGGGCGGGCGACATCCACACCCAGGCGGTCGATGGCAGCGCCCTGCACTTGCGCTGCGCCGTGCAGGCGCTGAGCGAAGCGGGCGGCGCGCCGTACGAATACGTGGCGGTGGCAACCGTTCTGGAGCCCGTTTCCGCGTAAGCGCGTGACGGCGCCGCCAGCCCCGCTGCTGCGGCCCCCTGCTGCCGCGCTTACTTCCAGGCGTTGCGCGCACGCTCGCGCACCAGCATGCGCACGCTGTCGGGCATGGGCTTCCTGCTTTGCGCGGTGTCGGCCGTCATCCACACCGATTCCTCGAAATGCTTGAGCATGGCCGGGCTGATGAAGCGCGAGCGCGCGGCGTACACGTGACGGTCGCCCATCTGCGCCTGCTGCTTGATGAAAAACCGGTTCGGCACCACCAAGTGCAGATGCTCCTTGGCGCGCGTCATCGCCACGTACAGCAGGCGCCGTTCCTCCTCGATATCGTCCGAATTGCCGGTACTCATATCCGACGGGATGCAACCATCGACCACGTTGAGCACATGCACCGACTTCCACTCCTGGCCCTTGGAGGAATGAATGGTCGAGAGAATCAGGTAATCCTCGTCCAGCAGGGGCGGCCCGGCGCGGTCGCTGGTCGCTTCCGGTGGATCGAGCGTGATTTCGGCCAGAAAAGTTTCGCGCGAGCCATGGCCGGAGGCGAGGCGCGCCAGTTGCTCCACGTCGGCCACGCGCACCTGGGCGTCGTCGTGCATGCGTTCGAGGTGCGGCAGGTACCAGTTCTTGACCAGTTCGATATCGGCCGGCCAGCGCAGCCCTGGCGTGCGCAGGGCGCGAAACAGGACCACGAACTGCTCCCAGTGGCCGCCGCTTTTGGCAGGCGCGGCGAACTGCTCGACCGCGCGCAGCGGCTCGGCCGCCTCGGCCACGGCATCGAGCAGGCGGGTGGCGGTGGCGGCGCCGATCCCGGGCACCAGTTGCGCCATGCGAAATCCGGCTACCCTGCCGCTCGGATTCTGGGCAAAGCGCAGCACCGCCAGCACATCCTTGATATGGGATGCTTCAAGGAACTTGAGACCGCCGAATTTAACGAAGGGAATGTTGCGACGCATGAGTTCGAGCTCCAGCGCCGCGCTGTGGCTGGCGGCGCGAAACAGCACCGCCTGCGCCTTGAGCGCCATGCCGCTCTCGCGGTGTTCCAGGATGCGGTTGCAGACCCAGCGCGCCTGTTCGGCCTCGTCGGGAATGAGCACCAGCTGCGGCAGCACGGTCGAGACCTTGTCGGTCCACAGCGTCTTGGCGTGGCGTTCGAGGGCGGCGCCGATCACGGCGTTGGACGCGTTCAGGATGGGCTGGGTCGAGCGGTAGTTGCGGTCGAGGGTGACAATGCGCGCGTCCTGCGCGAATTGCTTGGGGAAATCCAGAATATTGCGCACCGTGGCGCCACGGAAAGAATAGATCGACTGGGCGTCGTCGCCGACCACCATGACGCCCTCCCCACCCGGCTTCATGCCCATCAGGATGGCTGCCTGCAGGCGGTTGGTGTCCTGGTACTCGTCGACCAGCACGTGATCGAACAGGCCGCCGATGTGCGGGCCCAGTTCCGGATCGGCCGCCATCTCCGCCCAAAACAGCAACAGGTCGTCGTAATCGAGCACATTCTGCTCTTGCTTGGCGTCCACGTAAGCGCCGAACAGCGTCTTGAGCTCGGCTTCCCACTCGCTACACCACGGAAAGGTACTCTGGAGCACCAGCGCCAGCGTGTCGCGGCTGTTGACCACGCGCGAGTAGATGGCCAGGCAGGTGCCCTTGAGGGGAAAGCGTTTCTGGGTCTGGGTCAGGCCGATCTCGTGGCGGACCATGCCCATCAGGTCTTCGGAATCGCTGCGGTCGTGGATGGTGAACGATGCGTCCAGGCCGATGCGGCCGGCGTAATCGCGCAGCAGGCGCGCGCCGATACTGTGGAACGTCCCGGCCCAAGGAAGGGTGGCCGGCGCCTGGCCGCCGCGCACGCCCATGATCCGGTGCAGCACGTTGCCGGCGCGCTGGATCATCTCGTTGGCGGCGCGGCGCGAAAACGTCAGCAACAAGATGCGCTGGGGGTCGGCGCCGCTGGTGATCAGGCGTGCCACGCGGTGCGCCAGGGTGCTGGTCTTGCCGGAACCGGCGCCGGCGATCACCAGCAGGGGCCGCGCGTCGGCCGTGGCCACGCCGATATCATGCTCGACGGCGGCGCGTTGCGCCGGATTAAGGCTGGCGAAGGGATCGTCGACGGCGTCGGCGTGAGGAACAGCGGTCATATCGGGCATTCAGACTGAAATTGACATGACTGTACATTTATACAGTATTATTACGCAAGTTAAACCTTCATGCATATTTTTCCGGAAGCGTGGCGCCGCGCCTGCGGCCTGTGCGAAAGCGGTCGTCAAAAATCGCCTGGCATGCGCTAAGTAGCCGTTTCTAAAGTACTTTTTGGGATATCCACAATCGCTGTGGATAACTTTGTGGATAATCCCCCCTTGACAGTCCGCAAGCGTGTAACGATGCGGGTTTCAACAAAATGCTCATTCGTGAGGCAGAAATTATGCCTATATAAATCAAGCACTTGCAAAGTCAATGGAGAAGGCGCTAAAAAATATTAAGAAATTTCCTACGAGATTTTTTTGTGCATAACCGCCTGTTTTGCATGCAACCGCAGAGAGCTGATTTGATAGCATTCTGATATGCGTAAAGCATCGGATGCGCACGCTCGCCGCGCCTGCCCTCCCGCCTGTACCCCTCATTGGTGGAGCGCTCCGCGCCGGCGCTGCGGTTCCAGCAAGACTCGTTCGATCACATCGGGATGGATATCCTGCGCTTTCAGATACTCGATGGCCGACATGGTATTGCTGCTCTGCTGGACCAGGATGGCGTGGTCGACGATATCGCGCTGGCGCTCGTCGTGGCGTTGGTAATCCGGTTCGGCCAGGGCGGAGCCGCCGCTGTCGTGGGGGTGCTGTCGATTCATGTTGTGATTTCCTTACAAGACATTGCAAAAACATCGAAGGGAACCCAATGTTGCCTAACGAGTATCCGTCAATAAAGTTCAAAGTCAATGTCAAGCTCCCATCGAAATGGCAAAAAATATGCTGCGGGCATAGTTTTTCGTGGCCCATTGTTGTCGTCGGCAACGCAGCGCCGGAGGCCGGCGCAGGCCCTTAAAATGACGGATCGCGCCAGTGCGCCCCCATCCACCCATGCCGAGGACACCATGACACTCCCACCTGAAACGGTTACCACCGAACCCACCCTCAACCCTGGTGACGAAGCTGCCCCCGGCACGCCCGGCGCGGCCGAGGATATTTGCGACGTCTGCAGCGGCAAGGGCAAGCTGGGCGACGGCAGCGCCTGCCAGGAATGCGGCGGCACGGGCCGCGTGATGCGCGGCATCGGCGGCGGCTGACCCGCATGGACAGCCGGACGGGGCGGCGCGATAATGCCGCATGACCGACCCGTCCCTTCCCACGCGTCCGCGCCCGCAATCGCTGACCGACCTGTTCGTTTCCTTCACCCTGCTGGCGCTGCAAGGCTTCGGCGGCGTGCTGGCGGTCGTGCAACGCGAAATTGTTGAACGTAAGCAATGGCTGACGCATGAAGAGTTCCTGGAAGATTGGGCGGTGGCCCAGATCATGCCGGGCCCGAACGTGGTCAACCTGTCGATGATGATCGGCGGGCGCTATTTTGGCCTGGCTGGCGCGCTGTCGGCGCTGGCCGGCATGCTGGCCCTGCCGCTGGTGCTGGTACTGCTGCTGGCGCTGGTGCATGCGCGCTTTGTCGATCATCCGGGTGTGGCGGGCGCGCTGCGCGGCATGGCGGCGGTGTCGGCCGGCATGATCGGCGCCACCGGCCTGAAGCTGTCGCTGGCGCTGTCAAAAAATCCGATGCCGCAGCTGTGGTGCTGGACCCTGTGCGCGGCCGGTTTCGTGCTGGTGGCGCTGGTACGCGTGCCGTTGATGTACGTGCTGTTCGGCGTGGGCGGGCTCGCCTGCTTGCTGACCTACCGCCGGCTCCGGCCATGAGCGCGCCCGCGATCGTGCCCCACATCGTGCTCGGCTGGAGCGATTGGTTCAGCCTGTTCGGACACTACCTGATGCTCTCGCTGATGTCGGTCGGCGGGGCCATCTCGACCACGTCCGAAATGCATCGCTACCTGGTCGAACAGCACCACTGGCTGACCCAGGCGCAATTTAACAACGCCATCGCCCTGGCCCAGGCCGCACCGGGCCCGAACGTGCTGTTCGTGGCGCTGATGGGCTGGCAAGTCGGCATGAACGCCGGCAGCACCGGCGCCGCCTTGCTGGGCGTGGCGGTAACCATGTTCGGCATCTTGCTGCCCTCGACCGTGCTGACCTATTTCGCCGCGCAGTGGGGCCATCGCAATCGCGATTTGCGGGCCGTGCGCGCGTTCAAGCAAGGCATGGCGCCGGTCGTCATCGCCCTGCTGCTGTCAACCAGCTGGATCCTCGGTAGCGCCAGCCAGCGCTTCGCCACCGACTGGCCGCTGTGGCTGCTGACGATCACGAGCGGGCTGCTGATCTGGCGCACCAGGCTTCATTTACTGTGGATACTGGCCGGCGGCGCCGTGCTCGGCTGGCTGCAAGTGGTGTAGCGTCCATTCCAGCTGGCAGGAGCGGCCGCCCCGCGCCCGGGAGCGGACACCGTTGCCATCGCAGCATGCGCCCAGAAGCCGCCGCGCAGGCCCACGGGGGAAGGCGTTGCCGGCGCCGCATTGCCGACCTTGCTGCCCGTGCTCGCCCGTGATTACATGTGTTTGCCCGTGCTTACCTGTGTTTGCCCGTGTTTGCCGGTGTTTGCCGTGTTTGCCCGTGTTTGCCAACCCCGCGCCGTCATCGGCATTGTCTCGGCCATCCGATTGATTCCCGCACCGCCGAAGCGGCAAACTTGCCCGCGACAAGGCATACTTGCGCCATCACTCACCACTTGGACGGACCGATGCTCGAACTTTTATCAGAACACGCCTGTTTCGGCGGCGTACAGCGCTTTTATCGCCACGCATCGACAGCGACCGGCCTGCCGATGCGCTTTTCCGCCTTCATCCCGGCCGTGCCGGATGGCCAGAAACTGCCGGCGCTGTTTTACCTGGCCGGCCTGACCTGCACCGAAGAGACGTTTGCGACCAAGGCCGGCGCCCAGCGCGTGGCGGCGCGCGAAGGCCTGATCCTGATCGGCCCGGACACCAGTCCGCGCGGCGCCAACATTGCTGGCGAAACCGATGCATGGGACTTCGGGGCCGGCGCGGGCTTCTACCTGGACGCCACCGAAGCGCCATGGAGCAAGCACTACCGCATGTTCAGCTACCTGCTCGAACTGCACGCGCTGGTGCTGGCCGAACTGCCGGTCAACCCGGCCAAGGTCGGCATTTTCGGGCATTCGATGGGCGGCCACGGCGCGCTGGTCACGGCGCTGAAACGCCCGGACCTGTTTCGCTCGGTATCGGCGTTCGCGCCGATTGCCGCCCCAAGCCGCTGCCCGTGGGGCGAAAAGGCGTTCAGCGGCTACCTCGGCGCCGACCGGGACAGCTGGAAGCAATACGATGCCAGCGAGCTGGTGCTGGCAATGGAAGCGCCCTTCCCCGGCGGCATTTTGATCGACCAGGGCCTGGCCGACAAATTCCTTGAAGAACAGCTGTATCCGGAAGCCTTCGAAGCGGCGTGCGCCAAAGCACGCCAGCCGCTCGAACTGCGTCGTCACCCCGGCTACGACCACGGCTACTACTTCATTTCCACCTTCATCGAAGACCACCTGCGCTTTCATCGGGCGCAGTTGGGCTGAGGCCAAGGCCGTCAGCGAGGCATCGCGCGCGCGGCTTGCCGTACGCGCGCGTGCCCCTTCATCCCACCGCTAGACCGTCCCGGCCGCCGGGCTGCTGCGTCCCGCGTTGATGCGCGACCAGGCGCGCACGCGGACGGCCAGGCACACCAGCAACACGCCGGTAAACATGGCATAGAAGCCGATCATGGTCGCCAGCAGGACGGCGCCGGCGCCAAGCGGAAACAGCAGGACGACCAGGCCGAACACGATCGACGCCACTCCACTGAGCACCAATAGCCATTCGCCACGGATATGCTTGCGCACACGGATGCCGACGACGATATCGAGCACGCCGCTGACCACGGCATTGGCCCCCATCAGGAGGATCAGCGTGACCAGGGTGATGGCGGGATTGAACGTGGCCAGCACGCCCACGGCCAGGCTGACGACGCCGAGTAGCATCAGCATCCACCAGTGCCGGTCGCCACTGCGGTATCTGATGGCGCCGAAGATCCACACCGCACCGCCCAGCAGCGCAAACGCGGCGAACAGGGCCGCTAAAGTGAGCAGCGTGACCGCAGGCCACGCGATGGCAAGCACGCCGAACACTATCGAAATTACTCCGCGCGCAGCGAGCAACCACCAGTTCCGCAGTAAGGTTTCGTTCATGTGATGTTTCCTCCCTGCTGTATCAGACAGCGGGCGTGCGGTTTTGATCGCCGCGCAGGCGCAGGCCATGCGCCAGATCAATCGTGCGCCATAAAAGACGCCGAAATACGGCTGGCAGCCGTCCCTGGCCTGTTTACGCCCGCGGTCAAAAAGATCGTCTTCATTTGTCGACATTCGTGCAACCGAAGTGCCGTTCATCTGTCGAAGATGTATGGCTACCTCCCGACGCTTCAAGAACCGCATGCATGCTGGCAAGCTTCTCTCGCTTGCGCTGGCGCGCTACGCCGCTTGCGACGACGCGCTGGTGCTGGCCTTGCCGCGCGGCGGCGTGCCGGTCGGCTTCGCCATCGCCCGGGCGCTCGGTCTTGCGCTCGACATCCTGCTCGTTCGCAAGCTCGGCCTGCCCGGCCATGAAGAATATGCCATGGGAGCGGTCGCCAGCGGCGCCATCCGCGTACTCAATGTTGCCGCCATCCGTACGCAGCGCATCGGCACGGCGCAAATCGACGCCGCCTGCGAACGCGAACTGCGAGAGATCGCGCGGCGCGAGCGCCAGTACCGTGGCGCGCGCGCCGAACCCGATCTGGCGGGCCGGACCGCCATTTTGGTCGACGACGGCCTGGCCACCGGCGCCACCATGCTGGCGGCCGTCAAGGCGGCGCGCTCGCGCGGGGCGCAGCGCATCGTGGGCGCCGTGCCGGTCGGCGCACCGGACAGCTGCGCCGCGCTCGCCGCGCAAGTCGATGAACTGGTCTGCCTGAGCCAGCCGCCGGACTTTCGCGCGGTCGGCCAGTGGTACCGGGAATTCGACCAGACCAGCGACGACGAAGTACAGGACCTGCTGGCCATCGCCTGGCGCGACCAGGCGCACGAACGCAACTTTCATCCACCAACGCAAGCGAACGGAGACAACCATGAAACAGACGTCCGAACACGATCTTCACCTCGGTAAATGGCTGGGCGGGGCTGCGCTTGGCGCACTCGCCATGTACATGCTGGACCCGGACCGGGGCGCCCCGCGGCGGGCCATGTCGGGAGCGAAGCTGCGCGACCTGGGCCGACAGGGCGGCGACATGCTCGAAAAAGTCGTGCAGGGGGTCAGCGAGCGCATGGGGGCCGATGGCGCCGCCCGCGCCGGCGGCATGGCGGGCGCGGGCGGGCTCGAGGGCGTTGATGACGCAGGCGGCGCAGGAAGCACCGCTACCGGTCGTCACAAGACGGGTGCTGCAACGGCAATGATGGGCGCCGATAGCGTCCGCCGCTTCTTATCCGCGCAGTCGCTGTGGCCGTCGTCGCCACGCAATGCCGCCATGCTGGGCGGCGGCACGCTCGGCCTGGCCAGCATGCTGACCCGGCGCATGCCGCTTGCCATGGTCATGGGCATGGCTGGCGTGGCGCTGCTGATGCGCTCCATGAGTAACGGCATCCTGCCCGGGCTGTCGCGCCAGCAAGGACACAGCGGCATGGTGGACATCGAAAAAACCATCCGCATCGACGCCACGCCCGAGCAGGTGTACGACCTGTGGGCCAGCTACGAGAACTTCCCGCGCTTCATGGCCAACGTGGTCGAAGTGCGCGACCTCGGCAACCGGCGCTCGCACTGGGTGGTCAAGGGCCCGGCTGACAGCGAGTTCAGCTTTGATGCCGTGCTGACCGAGCAGATGCGCCCGCGCCGCCTGGCGTGGCGCAGCGAGCCCGGCGCGCAAGTCGAGCAATCGGGATCGGTGCAGCTCGAACCGTCGCGTGGCGGCACCTTAGCCACGGTCCGGTTATCGTACCGCCCGCCGGCGGGCGCGGTGGGCCAGGCAGTGGCCACGCTATTCGGCGGCGACCCGGAACACGAGCTTGAAGAAGACCTCGGGCGCATGAAAAACCTGCTGGAAGGTACGCCGAAGCCACACACGGGCGATCAGTCGAGCCACATGCCGATGCCGCGCTAGCGCCAGCGCCAGCGAAGCGGTACGAGCCGGAACGGCGGATGCAATTTACTGCGCCGACGTTCCAGGCTGATGTGCCTTGGCTGCTCCCGCACCAGACAATTGATCCGGATCGCGCGCACCAAAACCGGCCATGATGGCGCCCGCGCGCGCCGCCGTGGCCGCGTCGTCGGCATCGACCACGAGCATGCATTGCGCGCGCTGGACCGGGTTGGCGTAATTGGTGGCGTAGACGTGCTCCTCGCTTTCGCTTGGCGTGTTGCCCACATAAAAATTGCCTTCCACCGGCCCGGCTTCATCGTTATGCACCTTCAGCTCAAGCGCATCGCCCTCGAAGCCATCGGCCAGCAAGGCGGCACGCGCCTCCTCCGCCTTGTCAAAGTCGTCAAATACTCCCAATACCGCATGCTCGATCATCGCGTTTCCCTTTTGTTCAATGTTGGTCAGGTTCGACCCGAGGTTCGCCCCGAAGTTCGACCCGCACGCGGCAAGACAGTTCAATGCAAACCCGTCACCGGCGCTTCATCGACCGCCGCCGCCTGCGCAAGCGCCCTGCCTGGCGTGCCCAGCGCGCCAACGAGCAGGTTCAGTTCCTCGTCGACAATGAAGCCGGCGGCAGAGCTGACGGTGAGCAGGATATCGGGCGCCATCGACGATGCGATCACAAAACCTTGCACGTAGTCCACCCCAATATCGGCCAGCGTCTGCACCGTGGCGCCGTCTTCGGCCCATTCGGCGATCGTCTTCATGCCCAGGTTCACCGCCAGCTTGACGATCGCCTCGACAATGGCCACGTCGGCCGGATGCGCATTCATGTTGACGATGAAGTTGCCATCGATCTTGAGTATGTCCGCCGGCAGCTCCTTGAGGTACGAGAAGGAAGTATAGCCCGCCCCAAAATCGTCCAGCGCCACCTTCACGCCAAAGTTGCGCACCTGGTCGATGAAGCGCCGCGTGTTGTTCAGGTCGTGCAAGGCGACGCTTTCGGTGATCTCCATGCACAGCCGGCTGGCGGCGTCGCGGTGGCGGCGCAGGATGTCGATGGTGTCCTGGATGAAGCGTTCATCGTTGAGCGAGGCGCCCGACAGGTTCATGCACACGAACTGGGTATTGACCAGCATGTCGGCGTGGCGCTCGATCCAGCTCAATGTGGTCGAGAGCACCCAGCGGTCGATCACGCCCATGCGCCCGCTCTTCTCGGCGGCGGCGATGATCGGCCCGGCCGCCAGCAAGGTACCGTCCGCTTCGCGCATGCGCAGCAAGACCTCGAAGTTCATGGAGTCGTACGGCATCTTGAGCGACATGATCGGCTGCATTTCGAGCACCATGCACGCGGTGGCGTCGTTGGCCGACAGGCGCTCGACCAGGTTCAGCTCGGCCTCGCGTTCGATGAAGGCCGAGGAATCGCGTTCGTACACGACCAGGCCGTCGCGGTGGCCGCTCTTGGCTTCGCGGCAGGCGCGGTCGGCGGTCGAAACGGCATCTTTCATTTGCATGCCGGGCTGCACTTCGATCAGGCCGATCGAGCCGCGCACGTGGAAGGCTTTGTCGCCCACGCGGTACGGCGTGTTGCCGATGCGTCCGACCAGGCAGCGGCAGATCAGCGCCGCCACGCGGATCGAAGTTTCCGGCATGATGATCACGAATTCGTCGCCGCCCACGCGGCCGATTCGCTGGTCGCCGCTGAGCACGGCGCCGATGCGTTCGCACACTTGTTTGAGGACTTCGTCGCCGGCCAGGTGACCGAACAGGTCGTTGATCAGCTTGAAGCGGTCGAGGTCGAGATAAGCCAGGGTCATCGGCTTGAAACAGGCTTGCTCGAACACACGCTCGATGCCGCGCCGGTTATAGACCTTGGTCAGCGCATCGTTATTGGCCATGAAGCGCAATTGCTCGGTAGCCTTGTGCTGCTCGGTCGTATCTTGCAGCACGCCTTCGATCTTGCCGCGCGCCAAGGTCGCACGCACCAGGAAGCAATGCGCGCCGCTGCGGTCTTCGATGCGCAGCTCGACATCGGGCTGCTCCTGCACCAGGGCGAACAAGGTGCCCCAGACGCCATCGGCGAAGAATTGCTGGAATGGTTGTCCAGTCATCACGGTCGCGTTGACGCCGAGCATCTTGTGCATGGTCGGGTTGGCGCTGAGGAAGCGCCCGTCCAGGTCGAGCGTGAACAGGCCGACCGGCATCGCTTCGTAGGTATGCCGCAGTTCGGCCTGGGCGGCGATGCGCTGTTCGGTTTCATGGCGCATCTGTTCGGCCACCGCCAGCGCGGCGAGCAGGCTGGATGCGAGCGCGGCCGTGACGCTGTTGACCATGCCGGTCAGGTCGCGCACGCCGAGCGCGGCCGCAACCACTTCCGCCAGGCCCGACAGCATGGTCACCACGAACGAGGCGGCGAACCAGAACGCCACCCGCATGTGCGGCTGCGCCATCACGTTCACCAGCCCGAGCGTCATCAGCACCAGGCCGAAAGCGACGAAGCCCCACATGACGGGCAGGAAAATATGGTACGGCAACAATAGCGACAGCGCCAGCAGCGGCAGGCAGCACCACTCGGCAAAGCGCAGCGGCGTGCGGTAGCGCGTGTTGGCCAGCCGCTCGCGGAACAGGGTCTGGTATAGGGTCAGGGTCGAGACCGCATACAGGGCGATGGTCAGCGCCCGGCTCGGCAACAGCCAGCGCTCCGGCACGACCTGGCCCAGCCACTGGATGTCCCAGCCGGCCGAGAGCGCGCCCATGCGCAGGTTCAGGATCAGCCAGCCGGCCAGCAGCACGTACAGGGCCTGGCGGTTGATCAGCGCGGTCGTGAGCACGAACAAGGTCAGCACGATCATGCCGCCATCTAACAGGCCCGACTTGCGGTGAAATTGCTGTACCGCCAGCGCCAGGTCATCCGCTTGCCATTGGGTCGCGGACAGCCGGGCCGGGCCGATCAGCACGGCACGGCACAGCAAGCGGGACGGTCCCTGTGCCGACGGCAAGGCCGCACCAGGCGGACTCGCCAGGGTCAGCGCAAAGCCCGCCCTGAGGGGCGCCACGGCGCCGGTCGATGCGGAGCGGGTGGAACTTCCCAGCGGACGCAGGGTCGCGCCATCCCAACAGGCAATCTCGGTCATGTGACGTGAAGGAAATTCGATCACCGTTCCCGCCCGCGGGTCGGCAGCCAGGCTGAACCAGAGCGGAGCGGGCGACATGCGCGTTTCGCGGGCGAGTACTTCGGGCAATCCGGTCACTTGCGCCAGCGCCTGCTCCGGCGCGAGCGTCGCGTCGGCGTGCGCCATGACGCGCAAGGCCAGGGGCTGGCCGTCGACCATGCGGTACTGGTTATTCCAGAACGCCAATGCCAGCACCGAGAGCAGCGCGATGGCCAGCGGGACCAGATAGAAAGCGAACAAGCGCAACGACGCTTCGAGAACGCGATGGACGCGGTCGACGGGCGCGTGGGACGAGGAAGTCGGCATTGACATGGGCGGCATCCGGCTACACAAGGGGCGCCGCCATGCGTTGCTGTTAGGCGGCAATCATGTCAAAGCATACATCGTTACTCTTGCGCCGTCACAGTTAGATTGTCTACGCTGCGAGCCCAACAACAACAGCGCCGGCGGCCTGCTGGCTGCGCGGCAAGCCATGTTTCCAAGCAGCAGGAACGTGGCGGCCGAGGTCGATGTCCGGATGGCGCGTATGGCAAAAGAAATCGAGCAAAGGATGGCGTGCCGCTTCCCAGCGCTCCTGCCCGCTGGCGATGTCGAAGTACATGATCCGGTGCGGCATGTTGCCGACGTGGCGCAGGATCACCGGGTCGCGGCTGGCGAACACGTCGGTGAACAGCAGTTGCTCGTACTGGCGGTCGATCGGCGCACGGCCGCTGACCACCGCCGTGTCCACGCCGTTCTGTTCGCAATGCTCGAAGCACGCCTTGATCAGCGCCAGTTTCACCTGGCGCCCGATGCGTCCTTCCACGATGCCGAGCCGGGTCACCTCGGCCAGCCGCTGCGACGCCAGCCACAGCGGCAGGTCGACCGACTCTTCCACGTGCAGCGCCTGGCGGAAATTGGTCTGGATGCGCACGCTGCCGAGCGCGCTGCCGTCTTCCTTCGATTCGGCCAGCAGGATCACGGTGTCGCCGTCATGGTCGGCCGCTTCGGGCTGCTCCAGCGAACGGGCAAACTCCGGCAGGTGGCGGGCGTAGGCGGCCTGGCGCACGGCAACCGCCTTGCGCAGGTCGGCCTCGATGCGCACCGGGCGCACGGTAAACGGCAGCAGCTCGATCGTCACCGGAGCGCCGACGCCAGCCCGGTCGGCAACCATCTTTGCCGGACGGCGGATGCTGCTCAGTTGAATGCTGCTCGGTGGGATGCTCGGTGTCATGGTGATGCTCCTCGTTCTAGTTGGAATGTTTTAATGCTCTGAAGCAATTATCAGAGTATTCATCCGCAGCAAAGCCTTAAGAAGAGCCATGTTTGCACCACTGTTTACGAGAAGCATTGTTTCTACGCAATGTGCAACTGTCCGCACTGATGCGGCAGCCTGTATACTCATCGTCTTTTAAGCAACTTCAGGACGATTCCTATGAGCGCACTTCCCCCCTGTCCTAAATGCAATTCGGAATTTACTTATGAAGACGGCAGCAATTTTGTCTGCCCGGAGTGCGCCCACGAATGGAGCGCACAAGAAGGTGCGGCGGCGGCCGATGACGGCCCCAAGGTTTATCGCGATGCCGCAGGTAATGTGTTGCAGGATGGCGACACTGTCAGCGTAATCAAGGATTTGAAGCTCAAAGGATCGGGCGGCACGGTCAAGATGGGCACCAAGGTCAAGAATATCCGCCTGGTCGACAGCGACCACGACATCGACTGCAAGATCGACGGTTTCGGCGCCATGAGCCTGAAGTCGGAGTTCGTCAAGAAGGTATAACGCCGACCGGCGGACAGTTGCAAAACCGGGGACAGACCCCGGTTTTACAACGACACGCCGCTACTCGTCTCCGTCCATCACATCGGCGACATCATCCTCGATGCGATAGCCGCCGCTACCGTAGTTGCGGTGATCGCTGCGCCGCTCGCGGCGGCAGCCGACAATCAACAGGATGCTAACCAGCACCAACACGGCGCCACCCGCCTGCCACGCCCATCCGGGCCGGTCGAACGTAAGCAGGATGACCAGCAAGCCCGCGATGCTCGCCAGATAGCCGGTCCATTCCATGATGGCGGCCTTCACGCGACGCTCAGCAGCAGTATCAACGCGATATACACCAGGAATACCATTCCCGCCATGCACAACAGCGCCACGGTGCGCCACAAGGCTTCGCCCCGGCTTAGCGCATAGGCGCCGCGCAATTGGAGGAACATGTGGACCGGCGGCACGCACAGCACCACGGCGCCTGCCACCACGCGCAAGCCCGCCGCCCCGAGCGCGAACACCAGCGCGAACATCAGCGCCATGAACGACAGCGAATACAGCGAAAACACCGCATGGTCGTACATGGTAACGCCGCGCCGCCGGAAGAACAGCAGCCACAGGAAGGGCAGGGAAATCGGCACCAGTAAAAACGAAAACTTGGCGCCGCTGCTCTTGAGCTTGTAGAGCGTCAACGCCGGATTCTCGGCTGCATGCTTGACGGCGGCATCGGCCACCGGCCAGCGCGTTTTCATCTTGAAATTATCTGATGTAAACCAGTGACGTTCGCCGACAGCGCCGGTCTGGTCGAATTGCGCCAGGACGGTCTCGGCGCCGACCAGCTCGGCTTTGGCTTCGGCCTGCTCGTCCGCCTCGTCTCCATCGGCAGCCCGCAGCGCCACCTTTGCCTTTTCCACGTCCCGCACGAACTGCGCGCGTACATCGGCCTTCGACGCCGGGTCGGACACGTTCACTCGGGCCCTGCCGCTGCTGAGCGATGCCACAAAAAACAGGAAAAACACCAGGAACAAAAACAAGGCCAGCGGCGACACGAAGCGGGTACGCTGGCCGTCGATGTAGCGCCGCGTCAGCTCGCCGGGCTTGGCAACGAGTATCGGTATGGTACGCCACCCCTTGGCGTCGAAGTGCAAAATCCCGTGCAACACCTCTTCGCCGAGATGCAGCAAGGACTTGTGTACGTGCGCATGTTGCCCGCAGCGATGGCAAAACGGCCCCACCAGTGCGACGCCGCAGTTCACGCATGCGTTCGCATGGCCGTGCTCGCCATGCGCCGGGGCCGCCGTACTGTCATGCTCGTCCCCGGGTGTCGCCAACGCCGGGCCACCCGCCGCTTCCAGTTCCATCGCCATCGTTGTGTTTCCGCAGATAATTTTGTTTAATGCAGGCAATAATAGCATTTGCATCACATCTACAGACAACATTTTCAGGCTGCTTCGCGTGCCCTCGTCTGGATTAACAACACTTTGATTTCGGGCACGCAGGAGCCGCAATTGCCGCCGGCTTTGAGGCAGGCCGTCACTTCCGGCACCGTCTTGAGGTCGCGCGTGGCGATCGCCTCGCAGATCGTGTTGCGCCCGACACCGAAGCAGGAACACACAGTCGGCCCGGTATCGGCCCGCATGCCGAGCGCCTGCCCGGCCAGTAGTCCCGCGCGATCGACCGCGGTGAGCGACTCGCTGGCGAACAGCCCGGCCAGCCAGGCACGCGCCGGCAGGTCGGTGCGCGGCGAGAGGAAGATGCATTGTTCGATGCGCTCGCCGACCACGTGCACGGCGCGGTACACACCATCGCTGGCGTCTTCGTAATCGAGCCAGTCGGCGTTATCGCTCACGCCGAGCAGCGCGCGCGCCCAGGCGGCGCGCTCGCGCAACTGGCCGCGCCCGGCCATCTCGTAGCGCGCAAAGCCGCGCCCCTGCACCCGCGTCCAGTGCGCGACCTGGTCCAGCGCCAGCTCGCTGCGGCTTAATACAAAGGCGTGCCACGCCACCCCGAAGCGCTCCACCTGCACCGGCGTATGCTTGAATTCCGGCTCGCCCGACACCGGATCGACGGCCGGATTGACCAGGGTGCCCACGCGCGCGTCGGACGCGGTCTGGCCGTTCCAGTGGATCGGCACGAACACCGATCCGCGCGCGATGCCGCCGCCGTGCTGCACGCGCGCCACCATCGCGCCCCACCGGCTCGATACGCGCGCCAGCTCCCCTTCGCGCACGCCGTACAGCAGCGCATCTTGCGGATGCATGTCGATGAACGCTTCGGGCGTGTGGTCGGCCAGGCGCGGCGCGCGGCCGGTGCGGCTCATGGTGTGCCACTGGTCGCGTACGCGCCCCGTGTTGAGAACCAGCGGATACTCAAGATCGACCGCGTTGACCGGCGCGCGCGGCGCCGTGGCGATGAAGCGCGCCTTGCCGTCGGCGTGGGCGAAGCGGCGGTCGGCAAACAGGCGCGCGCTGCCTTCCAGGGCGCCGTCTTGCCCGTGCCGCACCGGCCACTGCACCGGTTCGAGCTTGTCGTATTCGGTGGCCTGAAGGCCGCACAGGCCCGCCAGGTTGAACACGCGCGCGCCGTCGTTGCGAAAGCTGGACAAGCGCGCATGTTCGTCGAACACGGCGTGGGCGCTGTTGAAGTCGAAACCGTCGAAGCCCATGCGCCGCGCCACATCGGCCAGGATGCGCCAGTCGGCGCGCGCTTGCCCCGGCGCCGGCAAAAAGGCGCGCTGGCGCGAGATCAGGCGCTCGGAGTTGGTGACCGTGCCGTCCTTCTCGCCCCAGCCCAGCGCCGGCAGCAGCACGTCGGCAAACGCATTCGTGTCGGTGCCGGCGATGATGTCGGACACCACCACCAGTTCGCATTTCTCCAGCGCGCGCTGGACCTGGTGCGCATCCGGCATGCTCACCATCGGATTGGTGGCGATCACCCACACCGCCTTGACGCTGCCCGCTTCGATCGCCTTGAACAGGTCGACCGCCTTCAGCCCGCCCTTGGCGGCAATGCGCGGCGACGACCAGAAGGTTTGCACCGTGTCGCGGTGCTGCGGATTGTCCAGGTCCATGTGCGCGGCCAGCATGTTGGCCAGGCCACCCACTTCGCGCCCGCCCATGGCGTTGGGCTGGCCGGTGATCGAAAACGGCCCCATGCCCGGCTGGCCGATGCGGCCCGTGAGCAGGTGGCAGTTGATGATGCTGTTGACCTTATCGGTGCCCGCCGACGACTGGTTTACGCCTTGCGAGAATGCCGTGATCACCTTGTTGGTCGCCGCGAAGCCGCTGTAAAAGGCCATCAGGTCATCCGGGTCGATGCGGCAGTGGCGCGCCACCGCCAGTGGATCGGCGCAATCGACCTGCGCGGCATCGAGTGCCTGTTCCAGGCCGTTGGTGTGCGCTTCGATGAAGGCCGTGTCCTGCACGCCGCTACGCGCCAGGTAGCTCAATAAGCCATTGAACAGCCACACGTCGGTGCCGGATTTGACCGGCAGGTGCAGGTCGGCCAGCTCGCAGGTGGCGGTGCGGCGCGGATCGATGACGACGATGCGCACGTCGGGGCGCGCCTCCTTCAGGCGCGCGATACGCTGGAACAGGATCGGATGGCACCACGCCGTGTTCGAGCCGACCAACACCACCATGTCGGCCAGGTCGAAGTCTTCGTAGCAGCCCGGCACCAGGTCGGCGCCAAAGGCGCGCTTGTGGCCCGCCACGGCCGACGACATGCACAGGCGCGAGTTGGTGTCGATGTTGGCGCTGCCGATGTAGCCTTTCATCAGCTTGTTGGCCACGTAATAGTCTTCGGTCAGCAGCTGGCCCGATACGTACAGCGCCACCGCGTCCGGCCCATGTTCATCGATGATGGCGCGCAGGCCGCCGGCGACGCGCTCCAGGGCCTCGTCCCACGATGCCTGGCGCAGCGTGCCGTCCTCGCGCACGGCGGGATGCAGCAGGCGGCCTTCGAGGCCGATGGTCTCGCCCAGCGCCGCTCCCTTCACGCACAGGCGGCCGCGGTTGGCGGCGTGGCTGGCGTCGCCCGCGATGGCGATGGCGCCATCGGGCAAAGGCGTCGCGGTCACGCCGCAGCCCACGCCGCAATAAGGACAGGTGCTGCGTACCGCCAGTGGGGTACGGCCGGCCGGTATCGGGGTAAGGTTCAATTAGGGCTCCGTGTCAGGCAGCTTGGGCGCACAAGGCTTCGCCGAACAGCAGGCGGCTGCGCATGGCCGATATGTCGGTGCGGTTCTGGATCAGGCCGAAGTACCACGGGCCGTCCTGCACGTCGCCGTACAGGACCGCGCCGGCGATGCAGTTGCCGGCCAGGACCAGTCGTTTGTAAATGCCGCGGCGCGGGTCGCGCAGCACCAGGTCTTCGCTGCCCTCGCCGCCGATGAAGTCGCCCACCGAATAAAGGTCGACGCCGGTCACTTTCAGCTTGGTCGGCGTGGCTTGCTGCACGTAGCGGCGGTGGCCGTTGCGTGCCAGGTGCGCGCCGCAGACCTTGGCCTGGTCCCAGATCGGGGCCACCAGGCCGAACGTGGCACTGCGGTGCTGCACGCATTCGCCCACGGCGTAGATGCGCGGGTCGTAGGTCTGCAAGGTGTCGTCCACCACAATCGCGCGTTCGCAGTGCAGGCCGGCCGCTTGGGCCAGTTCGATGTTCGGACGCACGCCGGCGGCCATGACGACCAGGTCGGCCGGGATCTCGCTGCCGTCCTTGAAGCGTACCGACTTGACGCGCGCCTCGCCCACTTTGCCCACGATCTCGCTGGTGTGCGCTTCGAGCAGAAAGCGCAGGCCCTTCAGTTCGAGCGCGGATTTGAGGAGCAGCGCGGCCGGCTTGTCGAGCTGCTGGTTCATCAGGCTGTCCATCACGTGCACCACGGTGACCTGCATGCCGCGCCGTAGCAGGCCGTTGGCCGCCTCCAGCCCGAGCAGGCCGCCGCCGATGACGACCGCGTGCCCGCCGTTGCGCGCCGCTTCCAGCATCGTATCGACGTCCTGGATGTCGCGAAAGCCGATCACGCCCGCCAGTTTGTGGCCCGGCACCGGCACGATGAAGGGCTTCGAACCGGTGGCCAGCAGCAGCCGGTCGTACCAGACTTCGCGCCCGGACTTCGAGCGCACCATACGCTTGCGGCGGTCGATGTGCACCACCGGGTCGCCCGCGTGCAGGGTGATGCCGTTGGCGGCATACCATTCGCGCGTGTGCAGCATGATGTCGTCGATATTCTTTTCGCCCGCCAGCAGCGGCGAGAGCAGGATGCGGTTGTAATTACCATGCGGTTCGGCGCCGAACACCGTGATGTCGTACAGCTCCGGCGCCAGCTTGAGCATTTCCTCGACCGTGCGCATGCCGGCCATGCCGTTGCCGATCACGACCAGTGATTGCCTGGCGACGGGCGCTGTCGTGGACTGTATGCTCATGCTCCCACTCATGCGCAGACCCACACCTTGCCGTCTTCGACCCGCGCGCGGTAGCTCGGCACCGAGTGTTCCGGCGCTTCCAGGCATTCGCCGGTAAACAGGTCGAAGTGCTGCTTGTAGATCGGGGACGCGACCACGGTGCGCTCGCCCAGGCTGCCGACAATTCCGCGCGAGAGTACCGACACGCCGCTGTTCGGATCATAGTTCCCGATGGCGAAGACGCGTTCTTCCGCGTCCGCCACGTGGAACACGGCGACCTGCTCGCCGTTCAGCAGTGCGCACACGCCGGTGTTAGGAACGATCTCGTCGAGCGAGCAGACGGCGGTCCAGTTGGTCAGTTCGATATCGCGGTGCATGAGCTTCTCCTTAGGCGGTTTTGACGATGAGGGGGATGACGCGCTTGCGTTCTTCGATCGTGGCCGGGCGAATCTGGCCGCGTTCGGGCATGAAGACCACGTTCTGGTCGGCCTGGTCGCTGTTGACGAAATGGCGGAAGCGCTGGCGCGTGGCCGGATCGTTGACGGCGTTCTTCCACTCGCAGGCGTAGGTGTCGACCACGTGCTGCATGTCCGCTTCCAGTTCGGCGGCCAGGTGCAGCTTGTCGTCGATGACGACCGATTTCAGGTAATCGAGGCCGCCTTCGAGGTTGTCGCGCCAGACGCTGGTGCGCTGCAGGCGGTCAGCGGTGCGCACATAGAACATCAAAAAGCGGTCGATGTAGCGCACCACGGTGTCCTGGTCCAGGTCCGAGGCGATCAATTCGGCATGGCGCGGCTTCATGCCGCCGTTGCCGCACACGTACAGGTTCCAGCCCTTTTCGGTGGCGATCAGGCCCACGTCCTTGCCCTGCGCTTCGGCGCATTCGCGGGTGCAGCCGGAGACGCCGAACTTGATCTTGTGCGGCGTGCGCAAGCCCTTGTAGCGGTTTTCCAGCTCGATGGCGAAACCGACGCTGTCGGCCACGCCGTAGCGGCACCAGGTGGAACCCACGCACGATTTGACGGTGCGCAGCGACTTGCCGTAGGCGTGGCCCGACTCGAAGCCGGCCTCGATCAGCTCTTCCCAGATGAACGGCAGCTGGTCGACGCGCGCGCCGAACAGGTCGACCCGCTGGCCGCCGGTGATCTTGGTGTACAGCCCGTATTTTTTGGCGACCATGCCGACCGCGATCAGGCCGTCGGCCGTCACTTCCCCGCCCGGCATGCGCGGCACCACCGAATAGGTGCCGTCCTTCTGGATATTACCGAGGAAGTAGTCGTTCGAATCCTGCAGGCTGGCGTGTTCGGGTTTGAGCACGAAGTCGTTCCAGGTCGAGGCCAGCACGTTGGCGGCGACCGGTTTGCACACGTCGCAGCCGCGCCCCGTGCCATGCTGCGCCAGCAGGTCCTCGAACGACGTGATTTTCCCGACCTTGACCAGGTGGTAGATCTCCTGGCGCGAGTACGGGAAATGTTCGCAGACGTGGTTGTTGACGGCCATGCCCTGCTTTTTCATCTCGGCCTTCATCACCTGCGTGACCAGCGCCACGCAGCCGCCGCAGGTCGAACCGGCCTTGGTGCAGCTTTTGAGCGCGCCGATGGTGGTCGCCCCGCCGCACACGGCGGCGCACAGGTCGCCCTTGGACACATCGTTGCAGGAGCAGATCTGGGCCGTGTCGGGCAAGGCGTCCACGCCCAGACCCGGGCGCGCCTTGCCGTCGCTTTGCGGCAGGATGAGGAATTCAGGCGACTCGGGCAGCTCGATTTTATTTAACATCATCTGCAGCAGGGTGCCGTACTCGCTGGCGTCGCCCACCATCACGCCGCCGAGCAGGAATTTGCCGCAGTCGGAGACGACGATTTTTTTATAGACCTGCTTGCGTTCGTCGGTGAACTGATACGAACGGCTGCCCGGGCTGACCGCGTGCGGGTCGCCAATGCTGGCCACGTCCACGCCCATCAGTTTGAGTTTGGTGCTCATGTCGGCGCCGGTGAAGGCTGCGGCTTCGCCTTGCAGGTGGCGCGCGGCCACGCGCGCCATGTCGTAGCCCGGCGCCACGAGGCCGAACAGCTGGCCGTTCCACAGCGCGCATTCGCCGATGGCGTAGACGTCCGGGTCGGAAGTGAGGCAGCTGTTGTCGATGACGATGCCGCCGCGCGGGCCGATGGCCAGGCCGCACAGGCGCGCCAGGTCGTCGCGCGGGCGGATGCCGGCCGAGAAGACGATCATGTCGGTGTCCAGATGGCTGCCGTCGGCAAAGTTCATGCGGTGGGTGCCGTCCTCGCCGTCGACAATCTCCAGCGTGTTCTTCTGGGTGTGGACGGTCACGCCCAGGTCTTCGATCTTGGCGCGCAGCACGCGCGCGCCGCCATCGTCGACCTGCACCGCCATCAGGCGCGGGGCAAATTCCACCACGTGGGTTTGCAGCTGCATGTCGCGCAGGGCCTTGGCGCATTCCAGGCCAAGCAGGCCGCCGCCGATCACCACGCCGGTTTTCGAGCGCTTACCGCATTCGAGCATCGCTTCCAGGTCTTCGATGGTGCGGTAGACGAAGCAGTCCTTGCGGTCCTTGCCGGCCAGCGGCGGCACGAACGGGTACGAACCGGTGGCGAACACCAGTTTGTCGTAAGCCAGTACCTCGCCGCTGCCGACGGTCACTGTCTTCGCCTCGCGGTCGACGGCGACGGCCCTGGCGTTCAGCTTGAGTAGCATATTGCCGCCCTCGAAAAAGCCGGCCGGCACCAGCGACAGCTCGTCGGCCGATTTACCGGAAAAGAATTCGGACAGGTGCACGCGGTCGTAGGCGGCGCGCGGTTCCTCGCACAGGACCGTCACTTCCAGTCCCGGCGCGGCCGTAGCGCCGAGCGATTCGAGAAATTTGTGGCCTACCATGCCGTGGCCGATAACGATGATCTTCATGCTGGTTCTCCTTACGCGACCGCGTTGTTGACGGCGACCGCACGGTCGTCCACGGCGGCGGTGAGCCGGACCGCAATGGCGCACAGCGCCGACAGCAGCACCAGGCCGCTCAGGATAGTGAGGGTTTGCTGGATGTCGCCGGTGCCTTTCATGAGAAAGCCCGCCGCCACCGCGCCCACGTTGCCGCCGGCGCCGATGATGCCGGCCACGCCGCCGAGCGCGCGGCTATCGATGAAGGGCACCAGCGCGTAGGTGGCGCCGCAGGCCATATGGGTGAACAGGCCGAACACCAGCATGGCGATGACGGCGAAGGCGACGCCGTCGGCCTTGGCGAACCACAACAGGCCCGCGCCTTCGCCGATCATCAGCACGAACAGCAGCGTGACGCGGCTGTTGATGGTGCCGCGAATGGCCATCTTGTCCGATACCCAGCCGCCCAGGGCACGGGCGAACAGCGCCAGCAGGCCGAAACTGCCGGCGGCCATGCCGGCTTCTTTCAGGCTTAGTTTGAAGTGGTCGACGTAGTAGACGGCGGCGATGTTGTGGATGAAGATCTCGATGCCGAAGCAAGCGCCGTAGGTGACGAACAGCAGCCACACGCGGTGGTTGGCGCTGGCGGCCTTGAAGCTCTCCCACCCCCCTTTTTTTCCACCTTCGATCGCAATGCCGGCGGCGCGCATGGCGTCGTAGTTACCTTGCGGGCAATCCTGGGTGAATTTCCAGTACAGGCCGGCCATGACGACCATCAGCACGCCGGGCACCAGCAAGGCCACGCGCCAGCCGAGCGACTCGCTCACGCCGAGCATGAGCAGAGCGCCGACCAGCAGCGGCATCAAGGCCTGGGCCGCGCCGCCGCCGGCGTTGCCCCATCCCGCTGCGGCCGCGTTGGCGGTGCCGACCACCTTGGGGCCGAACATGACCGAGGTGTGGTACTGGGTGATGACGAAGCTGGCGCCGACCGCGCCGATACCGAGGCGGAAGAACAGAAAGCTTTCGTAGCTTTGCGAGGCTGCGACGCCGAGCACGGGGACAGCGCCGAGCAGCAGCAGGCCGGTGTAGGCCTTGCGCGGGCCGAAGCGGTCGCACATGGGGCCGACGATCAGGCGGATCAGGATGGTGATGGCAACGGCGGCGATGTTGATATTGGCGACCTGGGCCAGGGTGAGGCCGAATTCGCCCTTGATGATGGGCATGAGCGGCGCGCAGGCGAACCAGGCGAAGAAGCAGACGAAGAAGGCCATCCAGGTCAGGTGGAAGGCGCGCATCTGCGGTGTGCTGAAACTAAAGAGTGCGATGTTGTTTGCTTTGGTGGCCATGTTTTATCCCGTTAAAAACAAAAAGGCGTCCGGCCAGACCGGGTTGTCAAAACCAGGTTGGACGGACGCCGTTGTCCTGCCGATCCGTCGTTAGATCAGCGCAAGTTGTTCAGGGGATCGCCATTGATCCGATATGTATTGATTAGCAATCGCCGTGCCAGCGGGGCTAAGGGGCGCGATAGTGGCGTGGAGGGGAAGAATTCAGCCGGGCGCTACATTGCGGTGCAACAATGCCCGAAAATGATGCGTGGCCGGGTGCGTGCCACCGTCGTCGCCGGCATTGCCGGAAACGACGATGTCAGTAATGGATCGGGAACGACTGCGCATAGCCGCGCGGATCGCTGCCGTCCCAGCGCACGCCATCGATCAGCATTGAGCTGCGCATGGCCGATGCCGGCAGTTGGGTCCCGGTCATCTCGGCCGCGCCTTTGTACAGGTCGATCCGGTTCACTGCCTGCGCCTGCGCCAGGTAATCCGGCTCCTCGCGCAGCAAACCCCATCGGCGCTGCTGCGTCATGAACCACATTCCATCCGACAGATACGGAAAATTGACCTCGCCGTCGCCATGAAAACTGAGCGCCCGCTCATCGATCCATTGCGCCCCGGCGCCGTTGTCGTACTGCCCCAGCAGGCGCGCCGCAATCGCTTCCCGATCCGTATTCAGATACGCCGACCCGGCCAGCACCGTGGCCGTGCGCTCCTTGTTGGCCGGTGACGCCTCGATCCAGCGGCTGGCGTCGAGCAGCGCCGCGATCATGGCCCGGCAGGTAGCCGGCTCGCTGGCCGCGAACGCCGCCGTGGCGCCCAGCACCTTGCCCGGATGATCAGGCCAGATCTGCTGGCTGGTCACCGCCGTCATGCCCACGTCCTCGTCGATGGCGCGCTGGCCCCACGGCTCGCCCGCGCAGAAACCGTCGATCATGCCCTCCCGCAAACTGCCCACCATCTGGGCCGGCGGCACCGTCAGCGCGCGCGCCTGGCGCAGGGGGTCGATGCCGTGCGCCGCCAGCCAGTAATACAGCAGCATGGCGTGATTGCCGGTCGGGAAAGTGTGGGCGAAGGTATGGCTGCGCGGCACGTCGAGCATATGCCGCGCCAGGCTCGGGCCATCGATTGCGCCCTGCTCGGCCAGCGCACGCGACAAGGTCACGGCCTGGCCGTTGCGGCTCAGGTTCATCAGCACCGCCATCGCCTGTTGCTGGCAGCCGATGCCCAGCTGCACGCCATACATCAGGCCGTACAGCACGTGGGCAGCGTCGAGCACGCCCGATTTCATCTTGTCGCGCACATTGGCCCATGAGGTCTCGCGGCTGAGCACGATCCTGATGCCATACTGGCGGTCGAAACCGCACTCGGCCGCCATGACCAGCGAAGCGCAGTCGGTCAGGGGCATGAAGCCGATCCTGACGGTGCGCAGTTGATTGCTAATTATCCCTGCCATACAACTCCTTGTGTTCCTGCCGGCGCCGAATCAACCGAGCAGATCCTCGACATCGAGGATGCGCTGGGCGATCTCCGCCAGCTTCAAATTCTTGTTCATCGCCATGCTGCGCAGTTTCTGGTACGCCTGGTCCTCGGTCAGCCGGTGATGGGTCATCAAGATGCCCTTGGCGCGGTCGATCACCTTGCGCTCGGCCAGCTTGTGGCGCGTTTCGCTCAGCTCGGACAGCAGTTTCTGCTCCTGGCGAAAGCGCGCCAGCGCCACGTTCAGCACGGCCTGGATGCGCTCGGACTGCAAGCCGGCGACAACGTAGGCCGATACGCCGGCCGCCATGGCCGCATCCATGCTGCTGGTGGCGTGGTCCTCGGTGAACAGCACGATCGGGCGTCGCTCGTCGCGGGTGGCGATGACGATGTGTTCGAGCACGTCGCGGGCGTCCGATTCGGCGTCGATGATGATCATGTCGGGCTGTAGTTGGGCAATCCTTTCGGGCAGGTAGACATCGGCGGGCAGCGACGCGACGATGTCGTAGCCCGATTCGAGCAGGCCGATGCGCAGCGCATTGCCGCGCATGACCTGGGCGGCCAGGGCGGCATCGTGCTCGCCGCCATACGGCACGACCGTGTTGACGACGACAATGCGCAGCTTGCGTGGGGGTTGCGCGGGGGTTCTGGACATTTTATTGGTTGAGAGTGTGGCCATGTACTTACCATGCAAGCAAGATGCACGCCAAGCGCGCTCGGACCGGATTAGTGGCGTCGAACGGACGGCATCGCCGGGAACAGTTGCGTCCAGCAGCCGGCCTGCGATACATTGCTGTTCTTACATCAAGAACTTTCCGAAAGCCGATCATGCGCATGCGTTCTTCTCTTCTCGGCGGCCTGTTTCTCGCCGCCGCCCTGCTGGCGCCCGGCCTGGCGGCGGCCGATCCGTCCATCATTTACCTGGTCCGGCATGGCGAAAAGGCGGCGGACGGGAAAGATCCCAAACTGACGATGCAAAAAATGGCGGCAGACGGGAAAGACCCCGAACTGACGATGCAGGGCAAAGCGCGCGCCGGCAACATTGCCGCCATTCTCAGGTCGAGCGGCATTACTCATATCTACAGCAGCGCGACGCAGCGCACGCGGCAGACCGCGCAGCCGCTGGCAAGCGCCTTGGGAGTGGAGGTGCAGGTGTACGATCCGGCGCAGGGCGCCAAACTGGTCGGACAGGTCAAGGCGGCGGGCGGAACGGCGCTGGTGGTCGGCCATTCGAATACGGTGCCGGAACTGGTGCGCTTGTTTGGCGGCAAACCCGGCGCAGATATTGCAGATGAGGAATTCGACCGGCTATATCAGCTGATCGTCGCCAAGGATGGCAGCGTCACGACGGTATTGCTGCATTCGGTGGCGAATTGAGGGAACTGGACCGAACGCGTGGCCTGGCAATTACCCGAAGTAAGTAGCGAAAATATCTGAAAACTTAACGTTGTGCGAGCCGGGTTGGGCGATGCGGCGTTTCAGTACAATAACTGGCTGGGTATGGATGGCATCCGTCAATGGTCCTCATCGTGCGCTTCTGGCGCCTTTTGCTCTCAATGCGCGGCGACCTCGCCCGTCGCCTGGGCGAGGATCGTCTTCATCACAGTGGCCTCCTGCACCGGACTGCGGCCGAAAAAGCGCTTGAATTCGCGGCTGAACTGCGAACTGCTCTCGTAGCCGACCTGGTTCGAGGCGGTCGACGCGCTCAAACCCTCCTGCACCATCAACAGCCGCGCCTTGTGCAATCGCGTGCTCTTGAGATACTGGATCGGCGACGTCTGCGTGACCGCCTTGAAGTTGGCGTGAAAGGCCGCCACGCTCATGCCCGCTTCATGCGCCAACGTCGGCACGTCCAGTTCGCCGCTGAAACCGGCGTGAATGCGGCGCAGCGCCTTGCCGATCTTGCCGAACTGGCTGTGCTGGGCCAGCGCCGCGCGCACCGCCCCGCCCTGCTCGCCGGTCAGCACGCGGTACAAAATCTCGCGCATGATGCCCGGTCCCAGCACCTGCGCCTCCACCGGGCACAGCAGTGCTTCGAGCAGGCGCAGCACCGCGTCGCCGAGGACGTCGTCCATCGCGGTCGAGCACATGCTCACCGGCGCGTTGTGCATCGGTGGCGCCGGACCGAGCGCCAGCGCCAGCTCGGCAGCGACCGCCAGGTCGATGTGCATCTTGAAGGCCAGCAGCGGCTCGGCTTCGCTGGCGTCGGTTTCGCTTTCGAACGGCAAGGGAACCGACAACACCAGGTATTGCTGAGCATCATAAATAAAGCTGCGCTCGCCCAGATACCCGCGCTTGCGCCCCTGGCAGACGATCACGATACAGGGTTCGTACAGCACTGGCGTGCGCGGCACGGCGCGGTTTGCGCGCATGAAGCGCACAGCATCGAGCGCGGACGCGGTGTAGCCTTCGGACGGCGCCAGCCTCCCCAGCAAGGCGATCATCCGGTCTTGTCTGCTTGGCGGCGTTGGCATCGGCTCCTCTGTGGCGGGTTCATCAGCCGCCAGTGTAAGCTGCAACGTGCTCCCCGCCAAGACCGAATCCTCGCGCAGGCTTGCCTGATTCTCTTGCGACGGCCGCTGATGCCGCCCATCAGCGGCGAATCGTTGAGCAGCCAAGTACCGCCCGCATGCCACATGGCTGGCCGTGCACGGGGAGCGGCGCCGCCCCCTGGCCGGCTGGCGCGCCGGCTGCGCATGGGGGGGGCGGCACCGCTCCGCTGGATGAACGCCTAATGCATCATCCAGAGCGGCACGGTGGACGCCCTGAGCACGGTCCTGGTCGCCCCGCCGAGCAAAACTTCACGAAAGCGCGAACGGCCGTACGCCCCCATCACGATCAGGTCGGCGCCAGTCTCGGCCGCCGCCGCCAACAGTGCCCGCCCTGCATCGGCCCGGCCAGGAGTGGCGTGACTGTCGATGTTGCGCACATTGACGCGCAGACCGTGCCGCGCCAGGTACAAGGCGAGGTCCGCACCCGGCATGGCGCCGTGCAGGTCGCCCTGCCCGCGTGCATCGACGACGACAACGTCAACCTGGCGCGCGCGCTGCATCAGCGGTATCGCACTGGCGATCGCGCGGCTGGCCGGGGCGCTGCCGTTCCAGCCGACCACGATGTGCTGCCCCACCGGCGGCCCCTGCGCTCCCGTGGCGGGAACGACCAGCACCGGCTTGGCCGAATTGAGCAAGACATACTCGGGAAAATCGGCGCGTACCCCGGGCAAGGGATGGGCGGCGTCGTGCTGGCCGATCACCACCAGGTCGCAATAGCGCGCCTGCAGGCTCATGCCCAGCCCGAGCTCTTCTTCCAGCCGGCGCCGTTCGACCGACAGCACGCCAAGCGCCGCGGCGCGCTGTTCGAAGGCGTCGAGCGCGCTGTCAGCCAGGCGCCGCAGTTCCAACAGCGGTGCCTGCATCGGCGGCAGGCTAGGGTCGAGGCCGCTCAGCGCCAGCAAGCGCGGCGGAAGGTTGGTCAGCGCCGTGCCGATCAGATGCGCGTTGTGCTCGATGGCAAGCCGTGCCGCCGCATCAATGCGCACAGCGGCCTGCGGCGACTCGTCGACATGCACCAGGATCGTTTTGTATTCCATGTTGGCCTCCTTAAGCCCGGCAACACGCGGCAACGCTAAAAACAGGTTAGCCATGCCCGCTCCCACGCATTTGCGCCCGGTCAAACGCGTTCGCCCGGTCGCGCGGAACTTTTCAGGGCACGCGCAATACGCGATGCCCCCCGTCAGAACAGGTGGCGCACGCCCAGGTTGAACGCACTGTCGCCACTGCCGGCTTCGGTGTTATTGCCCACCGTGTAGCCGGCCCCATGCTTGTTCCTGATGCGCGCATACGCCGTGTACAGGCTGGTGCGCCGCGACAGTGCGTGGCTCAGCCCCAGGCCCCACTGGTTGGCATCCTGGTCGTAAGCGGTCCGGTCGTTCTTGCGGATGTACGAGACCATCAGGGTGGTCATGCCGAACGGGACCGAGGCGCCGACCAGCATGTCGCGGCTGTCGGTGGACGCGGTGGGACGCACGCCGCCGTACGGATTGCCGCTGTTGGGCAGCAACGCACTGTTGGTGCCCTTGTCCACGCCGTACGCCAGATACGCGCGCGCAACGCCGAAGTCGTAGTTAGCCGCCAGCAGCGTGTTGCGCCCGATGTCGCGGTCGGCGGCGGGCAGCGGCGGCACGGCTGCGGCGCCGGCGGGGGCCGTGACGTCGTTGTTGCGGTGGTTGTAGGCCAGGCGCGCATTGAGCGGGCCCTGGCTGTAACCGAGCGCCACGCCGAACTGGCGTCCCGCCGTGCTGCTGCCGGGCTGCTCGCCGAGCGCATACGACAGCTCGGCCGTCATGCCCATCGTCTCGGGCATGGCATACACAATGGCGTTGCTGGTGCGCGTATTCTGGCCGCCGGCCGGGAACAGGTTCTTGGCCGTGCCCGCATATCCGCCGCCGAACGGGTCGCCCACGCTGGTGAGCGCATTATAGTAAGGCGTGTACTGGCGCCCCAGGGTTGCCGCGCCGTACTGGCGATGGCGCGCGCCCACGTACGCCTGGCGATGAAACAGCGCACCGGACGACTCCTGCTCGCCGGTATCGAGCCGCACGCCCGCTTCCAGCAAAAAGTTGGCGCTCCAGCCGTCCCCAAGGTCTTCCGAGCCGCGAAAACCGATGCGCGACGCCGCGCCGACGCCGCTACTGAGCCGGGTAAGATTGCCGCCAGCGCCGCCCTGCTCGCGCACGAGGCCGGCGTCAGCGACGCCGTAGATGGTCACGGCCGACTGTGCCCACGCCCGACTGCCAAGGAGAACAAGCACTGCTGCCACCACGAACGAGTTAAGTATTTTCATTGTCGGCTTCCTGTGAATGCTGCTGGTTGTGGGCATGACGGGGTCGAAAAACTGGTCGGCACGAACGATGCCGCTACGATCAGTTCGCCGTCATGGATAACGAAGGTCTATCATTCGACTGGCCGCCGGCGAACTGGTTCAGCGTATTTTTCCAGCCGCGGAAAATCCTGCCCGCCAGCGCACCCGAATCCCGCTGTGTTGTCGTCTTGTCGCTAATGAAAGTCAACCATGTTGAAACCGATCCTGGCCCTTGTCGTCGTTATAAGCTGCCTCCGGCCGACCGCGTACGCGGCCGAGCCGGGCACGCAAACCAGGACGGCGCTGCAAACGATCGTGTCAGCGCAACATGTCGAAGACAAGTGGCGGGTCCAACTCGACAACTCCGCACAGCGTCATGCCGCCGTCATGCAACAGACAGTGAAGGACAAGGTGACTGCCGCGCCACAGCTTTCGCGAGCCCAACGCAAAAGAGCGCTGGCGATGCTGCCCGAATGGACTGCCGCTGTTGCCGAGGACTTGAAAACACTCGACCGGTCGATGGACATGGCAGCGCTGGTCGGCGAGATGGCGCGCACGGTCTACCCGCGCTATTTCACCGACGCCGAGATCGAGGAGCTGGCGGCGTTTTACAGCAGCGGCGCCTATCGGAAGACAGTCGATGTCGGCGCCAGGATCAAGGAGGACCAGCGCCGCACCGGCGTGAGCGATCCGGCCGCATGGGACAAGTACAACGACCTCTTTACGGAGCAGGAAAACGACGCGATCCTGGCCCACGGCCGATCTGCCATCGGCAAGAAACTGGAGCGCGTCGGCCCGGACTTGAACAAGGACATCCTGGCTTTTTTCGGCGCCAAGACCAGCGCCAGCATCGGCGCCATCGCCGAGCGCCATATGAAACAGTTTGTCGCCAGGATGAACGTCGCCCCGCCGCAATAAGACGGCCGCCACCGTTCGCCGGCTCAGCAAGAATAAAGCCGGCACGGTAAGATCGCCGCCATGGATAATCTAAGTCACTCGTTAATAGGGCTGGCCGCCGGCGAACTGGTTCACCGCATGTTGCCGGCCGAAGCCGATCCGGCCCGCCAGCGCACCCGGCGCCGCCTGATGCTCGTTTCCTGCTGGGCCGCCAGCAACTTCCCCGACCTCGACCTGGTCCTCGGTGGCCTATTGCCCAGTCCGCTTGGCTACCTGTTGCATCACCGCGGGCACACCCACACCTTGCTGCTCGAAATTCCGCAGGCGCTGCTGCTGATCGCCCTGCTGTGGATGCTGTGGCCGGGCGCGCGCGCCCTGCTGCGCGCCAGCAAACCATCGCGCGCCGGTCTGCTCGCCGCCGTCGGCGCCGGCTTCCTGCTGCACCTGGGCATGGATGCCTTGAATTCCTACGGCGTGCATCCGTTCTACCCATTCGACACGCGATGGGTCTACGGCGACATGGTGTTCATCCTGGAACCGGTATTCTGGGTGGCCGGCGCGGTGCCGTTGGCGATGATGCTGGGCAATCGCTTTTGGCGTGCGCTGCCGCTGGTCGCGCTGGCCGGCGTGCTTGCCTGGTTCACCGCGCGCGGCTTCCTGCACTGGGGCTCGCTGGCGGCCCTGCTCGCGTTCGGCGCCGGGCTGGCCATGCTGCAACAGCGCGCCGGCCAAGCCGGCAAGCAAGCCCTGTGCACGGCGTTGCTGGCCGCGCTCGGCTTCGTGGCGGTCCAGGGCGCCGCGGCGCGACAGGGCAAAGCGATCGTGGCCGACCACCTGCGCCAGCAAGATCCGGCCAGCACCTTGCTCGACACGTCGATGACGGCATTTCCCGCCAATCCGTTGTGCTGGATTTTCGTTTCGGCCGAACGCGACAAGGTCGCCGGCACCTACCGCTTGCGGCGCGGCATGGTCAGCATCGCACCCAACGTGCTTGCGCTCGACGCCTGCCCCGCCGCCCTGGCGGAAGGCGCGCCCGGGCCCGGCACACAGCTGGTCATCAACTGGAGCCAGGAAGCCTCGCTGGCCCGCTTGCGCGCGCTGCAGGCCAGCAACTGCCGCTTCGATGCCTGGATGCGCTTTGCGCGCATGCCCGCGCTGGGGCCGGACAACGCCTCGGACGCGCGCTTCAGCACCACGCCCAGGGGCAACTTCACGACCTTGCCGCTGGACGAGAAAAACGGCCAGCCCTGCCCAGCCGGCGTACCGGGCTGGGGCTATCCGCGCGCGGACCTGCTGTAAGCGGGTCCGTGCTATGCTGGTTCCACGCTAACCACCGCCACTGGAGTTCCCCGTGACAACACAGCGGTTTTCGCACATGGTCGGTCCGCGCACCTATGCGTTTCGCGACCTCAAGGACTTGCTGGCGCGCGCCTCGCCGGCCCGGTCCGGCGACCTGCTGGCGGGCGTGGCGGCGACCAGCGCCGAAGAGCGGGTGGCGGCCCAGATGGCCCTGGCCGACCTGCCGCTGCGCACCATCCTCGACAATCCCCCGATTCCCTACGACGACGATGAAGTCACGCGCCTGATCGTCGACAGCCACGATGCGGCCGCGTTCGCGCCCATCGCCCACCTGACCGTCGGCGACCTGCGCAACTGGCTGCTGGGCGACGCCGCCGATAGCGCCGTCCTTGCCTTTGTCGCGCCCGGGATCACGCCCGAGATGGCGGCGGCCGTATCGAAAATCATGCGCATCCAGGACCTGGTGCTGGTGGCGCGCAAATGCCGCGTGGTCACGGCCTTTCGCAACACGCTCGGGCTGGAAGGCCGCATGGCCACGCGATTGCAGCCGAATCACCCGACCGACGACGCCACCGGCATCGCCGCCAGCATGCTCGACGGCCTGATGTACGGCAGCGGCGACGCCGTGATCGGCATCAACCCGGCCACCGACAACGTGGCCCAGGTCGTCACCCTGGTCGGCATGCTCGACGCCGTCATTTCCCAGTACCAGATTCCCACGCAATCGTGCGTCTTGACTCACGTCACCAACACCATCGAGGCGATCAATCGCGGCGCGCCGGTCGACCTGGTGTTCCAGTCGGTGGCCGGGACCGAAGCGGCCAACCGCAGCTTCGGCATCGACCTGGCGCTGCTGGGCGAAGCGCGCAGCGCCGCCCTGTCGCTGGGACGCGGCACGGTGGGCCAGAACGTCATGTATTTCGAAACCGGCCAGGGCAGCGCGCTGTCGGCCAACGCCCATCACGGGCTCGACCAGCAAACCTGCGAAGCGCGCGCCTACGCGGTCGCGCGCGCCTTCAAGCCGCTGCTGGTCAATTCGGTGGTCGGCTTCATCGGGCCGGAATACCTGTACGACGGCAAGCAGATCATCCGTGCCGGGCTGGAAGACCACTTCTGCGCCAAGCTGCTCGGCTTGCCGATGGGCTGCGACGTTTGCTACACCAACCACGCCGAGGCCGACCAGGACGACATGGATGTGCTGCTGACCATGCTTGGCGCGGCCGGCTGCAACTTCGTCATGGGCGTGCCGGGCTCGGACGACATCATGCTCAATTACCAGAGCACCTCCTTCCACGACGCCCTGTATGCGCGCCGCGTGCTGGGCCTGCGCGCCGCGCCGGAGTTCGAAGCCTGGCTGCACCGCATGCAGATTTTTTGCGGCGATGGCGCCGCGCAACTGCCGGACGCGCTGGCGCCGGTTTTTCAACAGGCCTTGCTGCGCTTATGAACCAATCGAAGCATGTACTGTCCAATCCATGGCAAGCGTTGCGCGGACTAACCCAGGCACGCATTGCGCTCGGGCGCAGCGGCGTGAGCGTGCCGACGTCGGCGCAGCTCGACTTCCAGCTGGCGCATGCGCGGGCGCGCGACGCGGTCCACATGGCGCTCGATGCAGATGCGCTGGCGGCGGCACTGGCTGGGGATGGACACGCCTGCATCACCGTGCACAGCGCCTGCCCGGACCGCGCAGCCTACCTGCAACGGCCGGACCTTGGCCGCGTGCTCGATGCGCCGTCGCGCGCGGCGCTGCTGGCGGTGGCGCCGAGGTCGTGCGACCTGGCGCTGGTCATTGGCGACGGCTTGTCGGCGCTGGCCATCGAGCAGAACGCGCAAGCGTTCGTGGCGGTGCTGCTGGCGCGGCTGTGCAAGGGAAACGGACAGGAAAACGCACAGGAATTCGAGCAGAAAAAGGAAGCGGAACAGTGGAACCTGGGGCCGATCGTCATCGCCAGCCAGGCACGAGTGGCAATCGGCGACGAGATCGGTGCCTTGCTGAACGCGCGCGCGGTGGCGGTGCTGATCGGCGAACGGCCAGGGCTCAGTTCGCCGGACAGCATGGGCATCTACCTGAGCTGGGCGCCGCGCGTGGGCTTGACCGATGCCGACCGTAATTGCATTTCGAATGTGCGGCCGGCCGGGCTGAGCTATGACGAAGCGGCGTACCGGCTGCATTACCTGCTCACGCAGGCAAGGCAGCGCGGCATCTCGGGAGTGTTGCTCAAGGATGATACGGTTGCCGAGGGGGGCCTGCCGGCGGCGGGAAAAGGAAATTTTTTGCTGCGCTAAGTGACGCTAAGTGACGCAAAGGAGGGATGTATTGCGTGCTTTTGCCGCGTCATTGGAAACCGTCATTTCCGCCATTGGCGGAAATGCCCTTCTGCCAATGGCAGAAATGACTTTGCGCCAAGGCGGGCCTCGGCGGGAATCCCTGGCACCTACGCTGAGCAAAAGTGACTTGGATTCCCTGCCGCGTGGGAAAGGCGGCGTTGAGTACAGTGAAAAATGCGTTAACCTGCAGTCGAGCAACAAGCGCCGGAACGCTTGTCGCGCCGGCCCAAGGCTAACGCCGCGCGCAGACCAGCCGTTGCCCGATATTAAACTTCAGAATCATCTTGTCGCGCGACAGTTCTTCCACCCGCAAGGTGTCGTTCACGTTCGAAAACTGAATCGCCAGCTGGCTGTCGCGATACATCCAGCGTCCTGGCGAGACCCGGTTTTCATAGCGCATCTGCAAGGTCCGGTCATCGTTGAAGGAAATGAGCACCGACGTCCCGCCAATCGTATCGTGGCAATGCCACTCGCCCACCACCATGTCGCCGTTCTGCGCGCTCTGGGCCGGATTGTCCTGCGCGCGTTCGGCGCTCATCTTGCCGATCAGGCCGCTGCCACGGCGGGTACGCATGCTGCCGATCCATTCGGCCGGCGCGGCAAAATTCAGGTTCTGCCCGGTGCGCATCTGGAAGGTCACAATCCCCACCAGCCGGCCCGCACTGTCGAACAGCCCGCCGCCGCTCGAGCCTGGCGAGACTGGCGCGGTGGTCTGGATCAGGGTGCCGCCGTCGAGCGGGCGCAGCGACGACACGATGCCGTCGCTGATGGTAAGGTCGAGCCCGTGCGGGGCGCCGATGGCGATCACGCGCTGGCCGGTACGCAACTCGCCGGAGGAGCCGATCACCGCGGCCGGGGCGTTGAGGCCCTTGACCGACAGCTTGCACAGGTCGCGTTCCTCGTCGGCCACGGCCACCGTCGCCTCGTAGCTGTCCTGCCCGAGCTTGACCTGCAGGCGCGAGCCGGCCAGCGCCACGTGGCAATTGGTAATGATTTCGTTGCCGCCGAGCGCGACGCCGCTGCCGGTGCCGACGATGCTGGCGCCGTTGTACATATTAATACGCGCCACGAAGGGCGACAGTTTGGCGAACAGGTCTTCCATGCCCAGCGCGCTCGATCCGCTGGCGGCGACAGGCGCCGACCTGGCCTGGTTCTGCGACTGGGACGAAAAGCTGTCGGCAGGCGCGCCGCTGTCCTGCATCATCACTGGGGTGGCGCCTTGCCCCGCAATGACGGGCGGCGCGGCCGGGGTGCGGCCCTTGGACCAGTACACGAGCCCGGCCACCAGCAGGCCGGCGGCCAGGCCGTAACGCCAGTCGAGGCTGAAGCCTGACGCGGGCGCGGCGCCGGCGTCGACGCTGCGCGTGAGCGGCGGCGCGACCTGGCTGCGGTCGTAATGGCCGCGCTTGTCCTTGTTCGACAGCACGGCGTAGGCTTCCCGCACCAGTATCCAGTCGTTGCGGTCGTACGAACCGCTCTGGAATTGAGCATGCAAACGCGCGTACGCCTCGGCAATCTCTTCAGGAGTGGCGAGGGGATCGACACCTAGAATGGTGTACAGCGTTCGTTTCATTTGCAGCGACTCCGGTGGGAAACGTCGATGATAGCGTAAATATCATCACCCATCATAGCCTGTCGGAAATATTGCTTTTCCTTGGTGGCAGGCTGGACACATGCGGCATCATCGGCGCGGGCGCCGATTTACTGGTCGAGCGGGGCCGGCGGCGCATTCTGCTCGGGCTCGGGGGGCGGTGGCGGCGGCGGTGGCTCGCTGCGCTCGTCCTCCATCGGCGCGCCCTCCTCGCTCTCTAGGTCGTCGGGGTCAAGCTCCGGCGGGGCCGGCGGCGGCACGCCTTCCTGCTGCATTTCGCCGGCTTCTTCGCTGATATCGCCTGGATTGTCTTCCTCGCGCACCGGTTCCGGACGGCGTCCGCCCGGGAACAGCGCGGCGGTGTCGACCTTGCCTTCGGCAATTGCCGCCTTGAAGAAGTCGCCCACCACCAGGATGGCGTTGTGGCCGCCCTGCCCCCAGTAACTGCTGCGCATGGTGACGCGGTTGTCGTTAAAACCCACCCAGGCGCCGGCGACGAGTTTCGGATGCATCATGATGAACCAGCCGTCGGCGTTGTTCTGGGTGGTACCGGTCTTGCCGGCCACGTCGGCGTTGATGCCGAAACGGTAGCGTATCGCCGTGCCGGTGCCGCGATTGATCACGCCACGCATCATGTCGATCAGGTCGGCCGCGTTTTGCGACGACATGGCGCGCTCGGGCGCCGGGTTGCCAAACTCGGCCACGACCTTGCCGGAGCGGTCGGTGATGCGCGTGACGAACACGGGTTTGCGGTACTCGCCCTGGGCCGCGATGCTGCTGTAGGCGTTGACCATTTCGAGCAGGGTGACCGGACTGGTGCCCAGCGCCAGCGACGGCACCGATTCGAGCTTGCTGTTGCGAATGCCCAGGCCGCGCGCCAGGTCGATGATGCCGGGCAGGCCGACATCCTGCATGACCTGGGCGGTAATCGTGTTCTTGGAAAACACCAGGCCGTCGCGCATGGTCATCATGTTGCCGCTCGACCCGCTCATGTCGGTCGGGCGCCAGATGGTGCCGTCGCCGGCCTTGATGTTCATCACCGCGTCGCGGTACGGACGGTTCGGCGCGAAGCCTTTTTCCAGCGCGGCGCCGTAGACGATCGGCTTGAAGGTCGAGCCGGGCTGGCGCGCGGCCTGCACCACGTGGTCGTACTGTTCCTTATGGAAGTCGCGGCTGCCGACCCAGGCCTTGATGTGGCCGGTTTCGGGGTCCATCGCGACGAAGCCGGTTTCCAGGCGCGTCTTGGCCGCGCGCAAGCGGGCGATGAAGGTGCGGTCGGCCCGCAGGCGCTTGAGCGCAACGGGGCCGGTGTCGCCGCTTTCGATGGCCTTTTTGTACTCGGGCGTTTCGCGGATGAAGCTGTTGACCAGCGCCCCTTTCGAGCGCCAGAAATACTCGAACGGCGTGACCGACCCGTGCATGCCTGCGTAGCCGGCGGCCGAGCCCGAGCTGCCGCTGTCGCTCTGGGCCCATTCGACGTCGGCGATGATCTGCAAGGCATTGCCCTGGCGCTCGACCGCCTTGACGGCGGCTTCCTGCATGGCCGAATCAAGCGTGGTGTGGACCACCAGGCCGTCGCGCTCGACGTTATAGTCGTTTTCGTCGGCCCATTCGATCAGCCACTTGCGCACGTAGGCGGTGAAATGGGTATCGGTGGGGTTGCGCTCGGCCTGGCGCGAGAAGGACACGCGCAGCGGCTTCTTGCGCAGGCTCTCGTAGCGCTTGTCGTCGAGCATGCCGTGCTTGCGCATTTGCGATAGCACCACATTGCGGCGCTGTACCGAGCGTTCCGGGTTATTCACCGGATTGTAGTAATTGGTGCCCTTGAGCATGCCCACCAGGGTCGCGCTCTGTAAAATGTCAAGCTTGGCGGCGGTGGTGTCGAAATACGTGCGAGCCGCCATCTCGATGCCGAAGGTGTTGTACAGGAACGGCACTGTATTCAGATAGGATTCCAGGATCTCATCCTTGCTGTAGGACGATTCGATCTTTACGGCCGTGATCATTTCCTTGAGCTTGCGGTTGAGGTTGCGCGAACGGCCTATCTCTTCCGGAAACATATTGCGCGCCAGCTGCTGGGTAATGGTCGAGCCGCCCTGGGCGTCGCCGCCGAGCGTGTACACGACCGACGCCAGGGTGCGCTTGAAGTCGATGCCGTGATGGTCCCGGAAGCGGTGGTCTTCGGTGGCGATCAGCGCGGCGATCATGTGCGGCGAAATCTGCGCCAGCGTCACTCTTTCCTGCAAGCCTTCCTCGAAGCTGGCCAGTTCCTTGCCGTCGGCTGACACCAGGATCGAGGCCTTGGCCGCGCGCGCCTGCTTGAGGTCGGCAACGCCGGGGGTGAACGGCAGCAGGATCAGCACCCACGCCAGCAACAGCGCGAGCGGCACGGCGATGCACCACAGCAGCGGCAAGCCGATGCGCCTGTGCAGCGGTTGCGCCATCAGATACGCGCGAACGCGCCCTATGCGCTCGCCCGCCGCGCCCGCAGCCGCGCGCATACCCTGCCGCAGCCGTTCCATCACATTGCGCTCTTCGCCCACGTTCAATTCCTTGCTTGAAAGTCATTATCTTGCCTGACAGTATATCCGACGGTGTCCTCACGCACGCTTGCATCGGCGTTGGCGATAGCGGCCAGCGTGCTTCCTGATAGCAGGAGGTGGTTTTGTCCTACGCAGGTGTTGCCAGTGCGCCTACTCCCTGCACGAATGAGTCCGCCTATCATGACCTTTCTGCTACAGAACAGGCAGCCAGGAATCATCCCAGCCACCCGGTAGCGCAATAGTTACCACAAAAAATATCAGGAGCACTCCATGAGAACCTCATCGTCGACTACCCGTAACACGCCGAAAACCATGCCGAACGGCCAGGAAGCGCAGGACGCGATCGCGCTGCTGATCGAAGACCACGAGAACGTGAAGCAAATGTTCGAACAGTTCGAAGGCCTGGGCGATCGCGCGCATGCGACGAAGAAAAAACTGGCCATGCAGATTTGCATGGAACTGACCAAGCACGCGACGGCCGAGGAAGAAATTTTCTACCCAGCAGTGCGCGCCGCGACCAAGAAAAATGAAGACCTGGTTGACGAAGCCACCGTCGAGCACGCGTCCGCCAAGGACCTGATCGCGCAGATCATGGAAATGGAAGCGACCGAAGAGCTGTTCGACGCCAAGGTTAAAGTGCTGTCCGAGATGATCGAGCATCACGTCGAGGAAGAAGAAAACGAAATGTTTCCGAAGGCGCGCGAAGCCGGCCTCGATCTGGAAGCGCTGGGGCAGCAAATCGCCGAGCGTAAAGCACAGATCACGGTGTAAATGACAGGACGATCCCGCCAGGGCGGGATGGCAAACGGTTCCGCCTCAACCTGCTGACATTCAGCGCGGGTTGACGCGGAACCGTTTGATTTGGCGAGCTAGCCCCCCACGCGTCGTTCCCGCGCAAGGCGGCCCGCGGCGGGAACCCAAGTTCGATCCGTCGCCATCAGCGAATCTGCAAACTTGAATTCCCGCCGAGGGCCGCCTTGGCGCGGGAACCACGTGGTTACTGCGCGTTCATCTGCCACCAGTTCATGTTCCACCCGCCCACACGGGAGTAGATCGCCAGGTCCTGCTGCCCGGCTTCCAGATAGGCACTTGCCGTCACCGTCTGCCAGTTCTGCCACCCACCCGTGTTGGGCACCGCCACGGTCGCCAGGTCGACGCCGTTCTTGCTCAGCGCGAACTGTCCACCGTTATAGATGGTGGCAACCCGGAACTGCAGGTTGTACCAGCCAGCCTTGGGCACATTGACCGGATAACTCATCCAGTCGTTGTTGTCGATATTGCTCACATTAAAGCCGCCGCCCGCATCGCTCGTGGTCTCCATGCGCATGCCGCTGTGCGTGGTGAACATTTCCGCTTCGATACGCGCCCCGACTGCCGGTTTCCAGTTCATCCAGTAGGCGATGCTTTCGTTGCGCACCAGCGGCTGCGTGGCGAAACCGCGGAAATAACTTTCGATCTGCGCGCTCGATGCCGTGCTGACATTCAAACTGCCCAACCCTCCGCCATTGCTGCTGTTGGTCACCATGCCCCAGCCCCAGGAATTTGTGTCGCTGTTCGAGCCGCCGTAGGTCACGTTCTTGTACGCCCAGTTGGTCGCCGCCCAGCCATACATATTGTAGGCGTCGTAAGTCTTGCGGGTGATCTGTCCGCCGTAGCTGCCCAGCAAGGTCCATGGCTGGAATTCGCCGATCAGGAATGGCGTGTTCAACCCGGTCAATTTGGCATTCCAGTCGCAACTCTCGCCCGTGCCGCTGGTGTTGCAATGCAGCCAAGTGGCATGCATATTGGCCTGGTTGGCCGCGCCCTGCACTTCGTTCCAGCCCCACAGCCCCGGATAAAAGTGCATCCAGAAGGCCACGTTGGTCAAGCCACGCGTGTTCGGATTGCCATACGCATCGATGCCGCTGTTGTGACCCGGCAGCAGGATCATGTGTTCCGGATCCTTTGCCCGCACCACGTTGAACAGTTCGTAGGAGTAATTGGCCAGGGTCGTCGCGTCCGTCCCCCAAGGCTCGTTCAGCAAGTCATAGGCGGCGACTGCCGTGCGGCCCCGGTAACGCTCGGCGATCTTGTCCCACAGCCACTTGGTGCGGTCGCGGTAGGCCGCGTTCGACCACAGCTGCGCTGGTCCGACGCAGCCGTCGTGCTGCTCGGTCGCCGCCGCCTGGCCGCCCACGGTGCCATGCAGGTCGAGGATCACGTACATGCCGCGCTTTTCCGCTTCGTTGATGGCGAAGTCCAGGTGCTTCCAGGCATCCGCGCGCAGGTTGTACGGGCTGTATTCGTTCTCCACCAGGTTGAAATAGAACGGCACGCGCACCACGTTCATCCCCATGCCCTTGATCAGGTCGAAGTCGCGCGTGGTGATCCAGCTGTCGCGGTACACGCCCATCAGGCGCTCTTTCTCGGCGTTGCCGAAGCGCTGCGCCAAGGTGCCTTCGAGCGTGCACTGGTCGTTGACCGGGCCGCTGCTGGTGGACATGCTGTTGTTCATCATCCAGAACTCCAGCTGCAGCCAGTTGCCCAGATTGACGCCGCGCAGGTTCACGCGCTTGCCGCTGCTGTCGACCCAGTAACGCCCGTTCTGGCGGATGGCCGGCAGCTTGGCGGACGTGCTCTCCGCGGTGAAGTTGATCCAGTTCAGGTTGAACCCGCCACCCTTGGCGAACACGGCCAGGCTTTGCGGCCCGGCATTGAGGAACACGCGCGAGCTGATCGTCTGCCAGGTCTGCCAGCCGCCGGTGTTGGGCACGCTCACGGGATCGCTGATGTCCTTGGCGTTCTGGCTCAGCACCAGCTGGCCGCTGCTGCCGCCCGAGGCTACCCGGTACTGCACCGTGTACCAGCCGCTGGTGGACGGATTGACCGAATAGCTCATCCAGTCGTTGGTCTCGATCCAGCCGACATTGGCGCCGCCGCCCGCGTCCGCCGTCGTTTCGGTGGCCACGCCCAGCATCGACGCATACGACTCGGCTTCGAGTTTGCCCGGCAAGGCGGTCTGCGCGGCGCAGGCGACGCTGAGCACGCTGCCCGCCAGCGTGCCCATCAACTGCGGCAGCGGATGCCGCCAGTGCCTGTAAAAGGTGAGTTTCATGGAAAGTCTCCTGTTGTTATGAGAAGCAGGCGGTGGTCGCCGCGCTGCCGGCAAAGCAAGGATGCGATACGCGGAGTTGGAAACGTTCCCAATACCGTGTGATCGATGGTATTGATTTCGCTTGGCGGCGTCAACGTAAATATAAAAAGCCCACTGGAAACTAGGCGTGATACGCAAACAGAAGCGAGCGTGCGCGGGGAAGTGTGCGTGGGTACAGAGCCCTTTCCGACGGCAAATTTCGTCAGCGAATTTCAGCGGACTCGACCTACTTTTGTCCTACACGACAGTTGCGAGTGCTCCTACTCAAAGGCTCGGCCCGCTGGCCTAAGATGTCTCTACTCGCTTCCGAACGAGAAAGTTTGAAAGCGAAAACGAGGTAGTTCCTGCAATGCAGTTCAATTAAAACATTAGGAGAATCACCATGGCATCGAACAACAATCAAGGCGGCAACAAAGACAACAACGAATCGAACAGTGGCTCGAAAGGCGGTTCGCAAGGCGGCGGCAAAGGCAGCCAGGGCAACAACCAGAGCGACACCAGCAACCGCGGTTTCGCTTCGATGGACCCTGAGCAGCAGCGCGAGATTGCAGCTGAAGGCGGCCGTGCAGCGCACGCCTCCGGCAATGCTCATGAATTCACCTCCGAAGAAGCACGCGAAGCAGGCAAGCTGAGCCACAGCGGCGGCGGCAACCAGCAAAGCGGTTCGGGCAACAGCAAGCAAAGCGAGTCCGGCGGCGGTTCCTCGGGTGGCAAATCCGGCGGCTCCAACAACGCCAGCTCGGGCGGCTCGAACTCCGGTTCCGGCTCCGGCGGCAAAGGCTCCAAATAAGCCAGCACCTGCCCGCCCCGCCGACGCGGGGTAGCTAGATACGACAATAGCCTGCGCGTGCAGGCTATTGTCGTTTCAGCGCAGCGCTAGCGGGCGCCGCAAGCGGGCGCCCCGGCAAGGGCGCAGCCGGCTTAGCGGAACTTCTTGTCGTGACGCTTGCGCGCCGCCGCGTTTTGCGACTGCAGGATCGAATCGACCCGCTCCGACGCGCTGCGCGCCAATTCCTGGGCCAGCGCCACGCTCGGGAAGAACTCCGGGGCGCGGTACGCCAGCCAGGCGTAGGCGGAATACAGGCGGCAGCTATCCTCCACCTCCTGCAGGTTCTGGCGCGCCGCCTGGCCGATATCCTCATGCAGCTGGCACACCTTTTTCTTGGCCAGCGACTGCGCCCACATTTCCCAGGCGCGGTGCAGCGACGGCACCTTGGTCGACACCGGCACCAGCGAGAGCATGAATTTGTCCGCCACCGACAAGGGCAAGGTATCGAGCCACTCCGCGCGCTCGGACTGCTCCTCGGTAATGCGCGGATAGAAAAAGCCGTCCGGCACATCGATATTGTGGACGAAGCGCTTGAGCAGGCGCACCAGCGACGATTCGCCGGTCACGGCCGCGATCCGGTGCAGGTGTTCGAGCGAGGGCGCGACCGAAAAGCCGGTGGCGTTGAGGGGCGCGAGCTTTTCCTTGAGCAAGGCGCGCATCACGTCGTGCGTCTCGTCATCGTAGCCGGCCACCTTGCCCTCCTCGTGCACCCCGTAGCGTCCGGCGCGGCCGGCGATCTGGCGCGCCAGCGAGGCCGAAATCTCCTCTTCCTCGACCCCGTTGTACTTGACCGTCGTGGTCATCACGATGCGCTCGATCGGCATGTTCAGGCCCATCGCCAGCGCATCGGTGCCGACCACGATATCGGCCGAGCCATCGCGGAAACGCTCGGCCTGGGCGCGCCGCACCTCGGGTGCCAGGTTGCCGTACACGGTGGCCACCGACAAACCCATCTCGGTGATCATGTCGCGCCACATCAGCACCTCACGCCGCGAAAAGCAGATCACCGCGTCGCCGCGCTTGAGGTTGCGCAATTTGCGCACCGGGGCCGCATCCATCGACAGCGGCGCCATGCGCTTGAGCAGGTGCACTTCGAGCGGGCATTCGAGGCGCGCGGCCAGGGCCTCGATCGCGCGCCGCGCTTCGGGCGCGCCGACCAGGTACACCACCGAGGCCGGGGCGCCGCATACGGCCGCGGTCCAGGCGGCGCCGCGGTCGCGGTCGGCCAGCATCTGGATTTCATCGATGACCGCTACCTCGACCGGCGTGCGCGAATCGAGCATCTCGACCGTGCTCGCCACGTGCGTGCCATCCTCCGCGATGCGGCGCTCCTCGCCCGTGACCAGGCTCACCGCCAGCGGCTTGCCGTGCGGGCGCGCCGCTTGCAGGCGCTCGAAATTTTCCAGCGCCAGCAGGCGCAGCGGGGCAAGATAGACGCCGCTGCCGGCCTTGGCCAGGGCTTCCATTGCGCGGTGCGTCTTGCCCGAATTGGTCGGGCCGAGCAAGGCGATGAACTTGCGCGGCATGCGGCGTGCCACCTCGAACGAGGCCGGATACTCGGCCAGGTTGATGCTGGCGCGGGTGCGCTCGGCGTGGCGCTCCTCCTGGGCGCGCTCGACCGCGTGCGCCACGCGCTGCTCGATGCGCTCGAACAGATAACTGGCCGGCTCGGAGGTATCGACTTCGAACAGCGGGCCGAGAAAGGTGGCCGCATCCAGGTTATGGTCCTCGCACTCGCCGGAAATATCGCGCACGAACACGCGCACGCTCTGGTGCAGCTCATCGATGCTGCGTTCGGACACGCGTTCGCGCAGCAAGGCGCGCTTGGCATCCTGGTCCATCTTGCGCCACTTGCTTGGGCGGGCCAGCACGCCCTGGGCCGGGACCAGGTGGTACGGTACGTTCAGGCCGCCTTCATCGACCGTGCCGGAAAATTGCAGGAAGACCCGGCCCTCCATCTTCACCAGGCGCACGGCCTGCGGGTCGAAGCCCAGTTCGGCAACGAGGGCATCGTCGTCGCTGTTGTCGTTGGCGGAAGGCGGTAATTGCTGGGTTAAAGATGCTGTCATTGGTACTGTTTATATTATCGATGCGATGAACGTCAACTATATCGCGTCTGCGCCACATGCGTAGCTAGAAACATTCCTCCACCGGGGTCTGACCTCTGATTCGAAACATTTATCATCGCGAGTACGAAAATGCCAGGCTCCGGCAAGAATCAGCGCACAGACTTTGTAGGCGTGCAGCACACGCAGCGACGACGTCATAGGGAAATCGGCGCAAATTGCCAGTTCGCATGACGATTGTTCGTCGGGTCTGACCTCTGATTAGAAATATTTCGAATCAGAGGTCAGCAACTGTCTTGATCGATTTCAGGCAGTTGCCGACCAAGGTGTGTTGTTTTGCACCATCGCGTTCATGGTTGTCAGAAGTTTGCGCATGCATGCTACCAACGCTACCTTCTTCACTTTGCCGACGTTAAGCAGTTTTTGATAGAATTCCTTGATGGTTGGGTTATGTCGCGTGGCAACCAGAGCCGCCATGTACAAAGCCGCCCTGACCGTAGCTCGGCCACCCCATATGCGGCGCTTGCCTCGATAGTTGCCGCTA
>DASVVC010000034.1:0-35859 GCA_036386755.1 Telluria sp. | reverse complement strand
TCGGTACGCATCATACAGCAACAAAAACGACAACCGGGGTCTGACCTCTGATTCGAAACGTTTCGAATCAGAGGTCAGACCCCGGTTGTCGTTTTTGTTGCTGTATGATGCGTACCGACTTCCTCCGCCTTTTTCGCAGTGCCCCCACCTAACAGAGAATTCGTATGCAAACCTTCATTCCAGGCAAAGACGCCGCCCTCGAATCCACCATCGAAACCATGCAGGCCAAGCTGGCCGCGCGCGGTTTTATTCTGAACGAGTCGTCGTTGCTGCATGAGGTCGACGGCATCTGGTCGACCCATATGAAGGATAACGATTGCCCGATGCTGTTTTCGAACGGTAAGGGCGCGACCGAGCTGGCCGCGCGCGCCAGCGCCTACGGCGAATTCTTCGAGCGCCTCGGGACCCATTATTTCTGGACCCACTTTCACCTGGGCGAAACGCGCGCCAACCGCCCGTTCGTGCATTATCCGCAGGAACGCTGGTTCAAGCCGGGCCCGGACGGCGCCTGGCCGGCCGAGATGCTCAATCCGGAATTGCACGCCTTTTATAATCCCGACGGCGAGATCGACGGCGAAGTGCTGGTCGACCTGAACTCGGGTAACGTCGAGCGCGGCATCTGCGCGCTGCCGTACAAGCGCCTGCGCGACGATAGCGAGACCTTTATCCCGGTCAATATCATCGGCAACCTGTATGTCAGCAACGGCATGGCCGCCGGCAATACGATGATGGAGGCGCGCAGCCAGGCATTGTCCGAAATTTTCGAGCGCCAGATCAAGTACCGCATCATCAGCGAAGGCCTGTGCCTGCCGGAAGTGCCGGACGAGGTCGTTGCGCGCTTTCCGAACATCAAGGCCGGCATCGATGGCTTGCGCCGCGCCGGTTTCGGCATCCTGGTCAAGGATGCTTCGCTGGGCGGCAAGTACCCGGTGATGAACGTGACCCTGGTGCATCCGAAAGACCAGGGCGTGTTCTCCAGCTACGGCGCGCACCCGCGCTTTGAAATCGCACTGGAACGCGCGATGACCGAGTTGCTGCAGGGCCGCGCGCTCGATTCGCTGGAAGGTTTCCCTGAACCGGGCTTCGACATGAGCGAGATCAATGCCGTCGCCAACCTGGAAATCCACTTCGTCGATTCGAGCGGCGTGATCAGCTGGAATTTCATGGGCGACACGCCGGATTACCCATTCGTCGACTGGAACTTCAGCACCACCACGCAAGAGGATTACAACTGGCTGGTCGATTGCATCCATGGCGAAGGCAAGGATATCTACGTGGCCGACTTCAGCGAGCAGGGCGCGTACAGCTGCCGCATCCTGGTGCCTGGTTTCTCGGAAATTTATCCGGTGGAAGACCTGGAATGGGAAAACAATAGCATCGGCAACCTGATCCGTCCGAAGCTGGTGCGCCTCGATACCCTGAGCGACGAAGAGTGCGCGGCCTTGCTGGAAGACTTGCAGACGATGAACGTGAACGACGAGCGTCCGCTGTGGGAAATCCTGGGCCTGGCCATTCCGCTGGGCACGCCATGGAAGCAGTTGCGCATCGGCGAACTGAAAACGCTGCTGGCGCTGGCCGTGGGCGATGAAGACGGCATCCTCGAAGGCTGCGACTGGATTCACCACTTCAAGGACCTGGCACCGGCCCGCCGCCTCGTGTATCGCTGCATCGAGAGCATGCTCAACGTGGACGACGTGGAGAACTACCGCCGTTCCATGGTCATGCTGTACGGCGAAGACACCGTGCGCCAGGCCGAGGCACTGCTCGACCGCAGCGAGCGCTTCTTCGGGCTGGAAACGCTCGGCGCCGATATGCAGGGCAGCGCCATGCACCAGACCTTGCTGGCAGCGTACGACAAGCTGTTCGTGTAAGTCGTCCGCTCCAATGAAAAACGCCGCCGGGTCGATTGCCCGGCGGCGTTTTTTTTCGTCCTGACACGGCGAGACCGCAGTCCCGCCCGAGAATCAGTCCTTCAGGTCGGCCGGCACTTTGCCGCCATTGGCCGCCAGCTTGTTCATGACCTGGCGGTGCAGCCAGATATTCATCGACGCCGAATCGCTGGTGTCGCCGGTGTAGTGGAGCTCGGCCGCCAGTTCCTTGCGCGATTGCAGGCTGCTGTCCAGGTTCAACAGTTTGAGCAAGTCGACGATGGAGGTGCGCCAGTTCAGGCTCTGGCTCTGCGGCATGCCGTTGAGAATGGCTTCCACATCGATCTGATCCAATGCGGCTGCGGGAGCGGCAGCCGGTGCCGCTGCGGGGGCAGCAGGCGCCGCTGGCGCTGCGCCTGCGACCGGTGCCGATGGGTTTGCGCCTGGCTGGACGGCCGGGTGCGACGAAGGGAAAATCTTGTGGAAAATATTGCTGAGAATACCCATATAGAACCTCTTTTTTTGTTGGTGAGTGAATCGAAATCGATTAGTGTTTCATGCCTTCGGCCACGCGGCCGAGGACAATGGCCAGCGCCGCGCCGCCAATGGTCTTGACCAGGGTCGGATGCTCGGCGTAGAAGTCGCCCATGCGGTCGACGATGCTCGGGTTGTTGCGTTCGGCGTCTTCCGCGATCTGCTGGACTTGCTCGGGCGTGAGCTGGGCCGCTTGTTCCGGCGTAATGGCAGCCGGCGTTTCGCCGCCACGGAACAGGTTGCCGAGAGCACCGCCCGCGATCGAGCTGAGCAGGCCAGGGCCGACGTTGCTGATCAGCTGGTTGAGCATGCCGGCGCGCTGGTTCGCATTGCTGTGGCCGAACAGCTGGCCGATCATTTGCGGGAACGGCGGCGTCTGGTCGGAGCGCAATGCCTCCGAGACGCCCTGGGCCACCGTGCTACGCGGCGCGTTCTGCGCGACCTGGTCGAAGTCGTCATCGATGGCACGCCCGTTGTTGCCGGCGGCGCCGCCCAGGTATTGCTGTAACAGATTGCCTAAATCGAAAGCCATACTTCCTCCACGTGAATTGAGAAGACCGGCGCGGTGGGTAAGCGCGAGTCCGATGCCGGAGCTTAGGCCGCTGCGGCGACGGCATCTGTACGGCAGCGCACCGTGGGGTGCTTTCAGCTGCCAATCATGCAAGATTGCCCGGTTCATGGGAAATGGTTGCGCGGCAAGCCGGCGCACTCTAAGCTGGCGGTTTTCTGATGGTCATGCCGATGCCTTACCTGTCGATCCTGTTATTTGCCGCCGTGTTCGCGGGCGCCGTGCTGGCCTGGGATGTACCGTTGTGGACGGGCGCGCCGTACCTGCTCGCCAGCGTGGTTTGCTTTGCCGTCTACGCGCAAGACAAGGGGGCCGCGCGCGCCGCCCGTCGCCGTACGCCGGAACGGACCTTGCTGATGCTGGGGCTGGTGTGCGGCTGGCCGGGCGCGGTGCTGGCCCAGCAATGGCTGCGGCACAAGTCGTCCAAGCGGCCGTTTCAGATGGCGTTCTGGGGGACGGTGCTGTGCAATATGGCTGCCTTTGTCTACCTCTGTTCGCCGCTGTCGTTCATGCGCATGTTGTGAAAATCGAGCGTGGCGCCATCGGCGGGAATAAGCAGGCGCTGCGACAGACCTGCCGCGTTGGCGGCCGTGGCCATGGCGCTGCGCGTTGCCGGGCAGTGGCTGAGCGCTTCCAGATGGTTGGCCACGACCGTGCCGCGCGCCAGCTGTGCAAAGGCGATGACGTCCGCCGGCCCCATGATGATGTCGCCGCCCAGATCGAAGCGCGCGCCGCCCGCCGGCACCACGCTGACCGCCGGCTGATGGCGGGCGACAGCCTGGCGCACTGTCTCGGTGAGCACGGTGTCGCCGGCGAGGTAGAGGCTCGGCTCGCCGGGCAGCGCGATCAGATAGCCGACGCCATGCTCCATCAGTGTGCCGATCAGTCCGTGCCCGTGGGTGCAGGCGATGGTGCGGATCGTCCCGCCCAGGAACGCTTGCGGCTGCGCATGATCGGCCGGCAGCGCCTGCACGTTCAGCCCGCGCGCGCGCAGGTAGGCGGCGTCGCGCGGCGTGCATGTGACCGGTATCTGGCGCTCGCGCAGCCAGTGCTTGCCAGCCCGGTCGAGATGGTCGAAATGCCCCTTTTGGCAGTGCGTGATGAGGCAATGCGTCACCTTCTCCAGCGCGGCATCGGTATTGCCGGGCAGGTCGACCAGCGGATTGCGGCGCCTGCCGCCCGACAGGCGCAACGGCGGCAGCGCCTCCTTGCGCGCGAACATGGGGTCGACCAGGATATGGTGCATGCCCAGGTGCACGATGATGCTCGCATTGCGTAATTGGGTGATCTGCATGCTGTGCCTTCAAAAAGGGATGACACGGGCGGCCAGCCGTGCGGCGCCATGCCGCTCGACGTGGGCGATGCGGTCTTTGGCGGCCTGCGGCTGCGAGTCCGGCGTGCCATTGCCGAAGGGCGGGGCCGGGTAGTATTCGATGCCGAGCTGAATCGTGCGGGCCAGTGTTTCGCCGCCCAGCAAGGACGCCAGGAAGAGTGCGGCGTCGATGCTGGCCGACACGCCCGCGCCGGTGATCAGCTTGCCGTCGCGCTGGTAGCGTTCGGTGCCGACCAGGGCGCCGTAGGCGGCGACGTGATCGCGCGCGAACCAGTTGGTCGTCACTTTCTTGCCCTTGAGCAGGCCGGCGGCGCCCAGGATCTCGGCGCCGTTGCAGATGCTCATGGTCCACGCGGTAGTCGGATGCAGGCGCCGCACGCATGCCATCAGCGCCGCGTTGCCGAGCGCGGCGGCGACGCCGGGCCCGCCCGGCAGGTACAGGATATCGGTCCAGTCCAGCTGATCGAAGCTGCGGTAGGCGGCCATGCCGAGGCGACCCGTATCGCTGGCGACCAGTCCGCTACGGTCGGAGACGAATTCGACCTCCATGCCTGGAATATTGGCCAGTACCTCATAGCCGCCCACGACGTCCAGCGCGGTAAAGCCATCGAACAGTACAATTGATAACCGCATGATTTTCTCCCTGTAGTGATAGGCCATTGTCGGCCTTCGAACCTGCGTGGTGAAGAGGCGATATCGACCATTTCTATGGCATACTCGCCACATGAAAACCAAGCGCATCGCGATCCTTGCGTATCACGGCTGCATGGGAATGGAAGTGTTCGGCCTGTGCGATACCTTGCTGCTGGCAAATCGGGTCGCCGCCGCCATCGATCCTCCCGCGCCGCCCTTGTTCGAGCTGATCGTCACCAGCCTTGGTGGCGGCAGCGTTACGGCGGCGGGCGGCATTCCGGTCGGCACACGCAAGCCGCTCGCCCATCCCGATTTGCTGGTGCTGCCTGGCATGGAACTATCCGACCGTCATGGCTGCATTGCGCCGATCGGCGCGCTCGCCCCCGAGATCGCCTATCTGGCCAAGGCCTTCGCCCGGGGCACGCCGGTGGCCGCGCTGTGCGTCGGCGCGTTCTTGCTGGGCGATGCCGGCTTGCTCGACGGGCGCCGCGCCACCACCTCGTGGCTGTTCGCGCCCGACCTGGCGCGGCGCTTTCCGGCGGCCATGGTCGATCCGGCCGCCATGCTGGTCGAGGATGGCGGCGTGACGACCACCGGCTCGTTCAGCGCCACCTTCGACCTGGCGATGCACCTGCTCAGGCAGGGCGCGAGCGCCAACGTGCAGCGGGCCGTGGCGCGCATGGGTTTGCTGGACGACAGGCGCACCAGCCAGGCGCCCTTCATCGATCCGCGCATGCTGGCGCGGCCCGAGGGCACTTTCGCCGCCAGCGTGCACGCCTGGCTCGATCAGCGCTTGGCCGCGCCGTACGACCTCAAGCAAATCGCGGCGGCGTTTCACGTCAGCGACCGCACTTTGCTGCGCCGCATGAAGGACGAGGCGGGACAAACGCCGCTGGCCTATTTGCAGCAGGCCCGCGTGGGCAAGGCCAAGGTGCTGCTGGAATCGACCTCGCTGAGCGTGGCGCAGGTGACCGAACGGATCGGTTACGCGGACGTGGCGACCTTCGGTGCGCTGTTCAAACGCCATGTCGGGCATGCACCGGCAGAGTACCGGCGCCGGTTCCGCATCGGCGGGCATGGGTGATTATGATAAGGTGCCCGTATGTGGAACTACCCCAAATTCCTGGCGCACCGCGGCGGCGGCAAGCTCGCGCCCGAAAACACCATCGCCGGCCTGCGCTGCGGCCTCGCGCACGGCTTTCACGCGGTCGAGTTCGACGTCATGCTGGCACGCGACGGCGTGCCTGTCGTCATGCACGACCCGTATCTTGGGCGCACCATCGCCGGCTCCGGGAATGTGTTCGATTACGATGCCGCCGAACTGGTCACCATGGATGCCGGCAACTGGTTCGGGGCCGAGTATCGTGGCGAACCAGTGCCGCTGTTCACCCAATTCGTCCAGTTCTGCAAGGATCACGCAATCTGGATGAATATCGAGATCAAGCCCGCCCCCGGTTTCGAGGAAGAAACCGGCAGGGTGGTGGCGAGCCTCACGCGCGCCCTGTTCGGGCTTGACATCGCGCAGGACGATCCGCGCCGGGTGCCCTTGCTGTCGTCCTTCAGCCCGGTCGCGCTGGCGGCGGCCATGCAGGCGGCGCCCGACCTGCCGCGCGCCTTGCTGCTCGACCGGCTGGGCGAAGGCTGGCAAGAGCAGGCCCGCGCGCTGGCGGCGGTGGCGATCCACACCAACCACAAGCACCTGACCGAAGACCTGGCGCAGCAGGTCAAGGACGCCGGCTATGGCCTGTTTTGCTACACCGTCAACGAACCGGCGCGCGCCCGCGCCATCCTGGGCTGGGGCGTGGATGCCTTCTGCACCGACCGCATCGACCTGATCGGACCGGATTTCGCCTAGCAGCGGCCGGCGCGGCCCCGCCCCGGTGTTGACTCCAGTTCCATACGCTATAATCGTTTTTTTATAGCATGCTGCCTTCTTGCGCCCATACGACATGAAATCATCCGAAATCCGCGACAAATTCCTGAAGTTCTTCGAATCCAAAGGCCATACGATTGTCCGTTCGAGTTCACTCGTACCGGGCAACGATCCGACCCTGATGCTGACCAACAGCGGCATGGTGCAGTTCAAGGATGTGTTTACCGGCACCGACAGCCGTCCGTACACGCGCGCCACCTCGGTGCAGCGCTGCGTGCGCGCCGGCGGCAAGCACAACGACCTGGAAAACGTCGGCTACACCGCGCGTCACCACACCTTTTTCGAGATGCTGGGTAACTTCAGCTTCGGCGACTATTTCAAGCGCGACGCCATCAACTACGCGTGGGAGCTGCTGACCAAGGTGTACGGCCTGCCGTCCGAGAAGCTCACCGTCACCGTCTACATGGAAGACGACGAAGCCTACGACATCTGGGCCAACGAAGTGGGCGTGCCGACAGAGCGCATCATCCGCATCGGCGACAACAAGGGCGCGCGCTACGCGTCGGACAATTTTTGGCAGATGGCCGACACCGGCCCGTGCGGCCCGTGCACCGAGATCTTCTACGACCACGGCGCCGACATTCCCGGCGGCCCGCCAGGCTCGCCCGACGAAGACGGCGACCGCTTCATCGAAATCTGGAACCTGGTGTTCATGCAGTTCAACCGCGACGAAGCGGGCGTCATGCACAAGCTGCCGAAACCCTGCGTCGACACCGGCATGGGCATGGAGCGCCTGGCCGCCGTGCTGCAGCACGTGCATTCGAACTACGAGATCGACCTGTTCCAGGCCTTGATCAAGGCCGCCGCGCGCGAAACCGGCACGACCGACCTCGAAAACAAATCGCTGCGCGTGATCGCCGACCATATCCGCGCGTCCGCCTTCATGATCGTCGACGGCGTCATTCCGGGCAGCGAAGGGCGTGCCTACGTCCTGCGCCGCATCATCCGCCGCGCGCTGCGCCACGGCCACAAGCTGGGCCAGACCAAGCCGTTCTTCTTCAAGCTGGTGGAAGACCTGAACATCGAGATGGGCGCGGCCTATCCGGAACTGGCCGCCGTCAAGAAGCGCGTCGCCGACATGATCGAAGGCGAAGAAATCAATTTCGGCAGGACGCTCGAAAACGGCATGAAAGTGCTGGAAGCGCAGCTGGCCAAGGATGGCTCGAAACTCGACGGCGCTACCGCCTTCCTGTTGTACGACACCTACGGCTTCCCGCTCGACCTGACCGCCGACATCTGCCGCGAGCGCAATATCGCTTTCGACGAAGCGGGCTTTCACGTCGCCATGAAGCGCCAGAAGGAACAGGCCGGCGCGGGCGCCGGTGGCGCCAAGCAGAAAAACGTCGAGTACTCGGGCGAGAAAAACAAGTTCGTCGGCTACGACAGCCTGGCGCACGCCAGCCGCGTGGTAGCTTTGTACGCCGACGGCAGCGCGGTGCAGGAACTGGCGCCCGGCCAGAGCGGCATCGTGGTGCTCGACACCACGCCGTTCTATGCCGAATCGGGCGGCCAGGTGGGCGACCAGGGCGTGCTCGCCTCCGGCAGCGCCACCTTCACCGTCGACGACACCCTCAAGGTGCAGGCCGACGTCTTCGGTCACCACGGCGTGCTGACCTCGGGCGTGCTCAAGGTGGGCGACACGGTCGATGCCAATGTCGACCAAGCCAAGCGCGCGCGCACCATCCGCAATCACTCGGCCACGCACCTGATGCACAAGGCGCTGCGCGAAGTGCTGGGCGAGCATGTGGCGCAAAAAGGTTCGGTGGTCGATCCCGACCGCACCCGTTTCGACTTCTCGCACAACGCACCGCTCACGCCCGAGCAGATCGCCCAGGTCGAAGTGATCGTCAACCGCGAAATCCTGGAAAACCACGCAACGACGGCGCATAACATGAGTTTCGATGACGCCGTCAAGCATGGCGCCATGGCGCTGTTCGGCGAAAAATACGGCGACGAAGTGCGCGTGCTCGATATCGGTTCGTCCAAAGAGCTGTGCGGTGGCGTCCATGTGAGCCGCACCGGCGACATCGGTCTTTTCAAGATCATCGGCGAAGGCGGCGTCGCCGCCGGTATCCGCCGCGTCGAAGCCGTGACCGGCGAAGGCGCGCTGGCGCTGGTGCAGTCGCTCAACCGCCGCGTGCAGGAAGCGGCCGGCGCCCTGAAAACCACCCCGGACGAACTGACCAACCGCATCGCGCAGGTGCAGGATCACGTCAAGTCGCTGGAAAAGGAACTGGCCGCGCTCAAGTCGAAACTGGCGGCGGGGCAGGGCGACGAACTGGTGACCCAGGCCGTCGACGTGAACGGCATCAAGGTCGTTGCGGCGGTCCTGGACGGCGCCGATTCGGCGCGCCTGGGCGAGACCATGGACAAGCTCAAGGACAAGCTGAAAACGGCTGCCATCGTGCTCGCCAGCGTCGCTGACGGCAAGGTGAACCTGATCGCCGGCGTGACGGCGGACGCCACCTCCAGGGTCAAGGCGGGCGAGTTGGTCAACTTCGTGGCGCAGCAGGTGGGCGGCAAGGGCGGCGGACGTCCGGACATGGCGCGTGCCGGCGGCACCGATCCGAGCGGCCTGGATGCGGCGCTGGCCGGCGTGGCGGCGTGGGTGGCCGAGCGCGCGTAACGCGACCACACGGTAGTAATCGATACTCGCTCCGCCGTCGTTCCCGCGCAGGCGGGAACCCAAGTTTGTTCTGCAGCTACTGGCGACTTTACGAACTTGGGTTCCCGCCTGCGCGGGAACGACGGCTCGTAGCGCGGCATTAACCATACGTCACAGTACGGCGACGACCGATCGCCACATCACTTCAGAAATTTCTTACACTTAGCTTACAATTTCCGTTGCAGCATCGTTATTGTCGTTGTGACCATGCAACAAGCAATTTATATATTGGTGCGGTGCGTCAAATTTCTGGATTTGGAGTATATTTGTTGGGTGAGTAATCCAATCCACCCTAAGAGCAAGCGATGAGCGATACAACTTTCGACAGCGAGATCATGGAATACCAGAAGGAACTCGACGCACGGGGACTCAATTGCCCACTGCCGATCCTCAAGGCAAAGAAGGCGCTCGCGGAAATGGAAACCGGTGAAGTGCTGCGCATCGTCGCCACCGATACCGGCTCCGTGCGCGACTTCCAGGCCTTTGCCAAGCAGACCGGCAATGCCCTCGTTTCGCACACCCAAAACGGCCGCGAATTCATCTTTTTGATGCGCCGCAAATAAGTTCCCGGACGGGGCAACGCACCGGCACGCCCCGCGATTTTCCCCAGACAATTTCCCGACTTCATGACAATGACCGACGATTAGGTGTTTTCCTCTAGCTAAAAATCGCACGATCGTGCTTTAATTTAGCGGGAAAACGGTTTTTCTCTTATAATCTAGGCCACTTTAGTCAAGTCACCCTATTTATTCTTCCAAAGGCACCCCTATGAAAGTCCTGGTTCCCGTCAAACGCGTGGTCGACTACAACGTCAAAGTGCGTGTGAAATCCGACGGCAGCGGCGTCGATATCGCCAATGTCAAAATGTCGATGAATCCTTTCGACGAGATCGCGCTGGAAGAAGCGATGCGCCTGAAAGAAGCCGGCAAGGTCACCGAAGTGGTGGCTGTCTCGTGCGGCGTGACCCAGTGCCAGGAAACCCTGCGCACCGGCATGGCCATCGGCGCCGACCGCGGCATCCTGGTCGAAACCACCGCCGAGCTCGAACCGCTGGCCGTGGCCAAGCTGCTCAAGGCGCTGGCCGACAAGGAGCAGCCGCAGCTCATCATCCTGGGCAAGCAAGCCATCGATGACGACTCGAACCAGACCGGCCAGATGCTCGCCGCCCTGCTGGGCTGGCCGCAAGCCACGTTCGCCTCGAAAGTCGTGCTGGAAGACGGCAAAGTCACCGTCACGCGCGAAGTCGACGGCGGCCTGGAAACGCTGTCCTTGACCCTGCCGGCGATCGTGACGACCGACCTGCGCCTGAACGAGCCGCGCTACGTCACCCTGCCGAACATCATGAAGGCCAAGAAAAAGCCGCTGGATGTGGTCAAGCCGGAAGAGCTGGGCGTCGATATTGCCCCGCGCCTGAAGACCCTGAAGGTCGTCGAGCCAGCCAAGCGTTCGGCCGGCATCAAGGTGCCGGATGCGGCGACCCTGGTCGCCAAGCTGCGCACCGAAGCCAAAGTTATCTGATCGCGGCCTGGCCGTCTCACCTAAAAATACAGGAAAAATCATGGTCGCATTAGTCATTGCCGAACACGACAACGCTTCCCTCAAGGGAAGCACCCACCACACCGTCACCGCCGCCATCCAGTGCGGCGGCGAAGTGCACATCCTCGTTGCTGGCAGCAACTGCGGCGGCGCCGCGGCGCAAGCGGCAAGCATCGCCGGCGTGACCAAGGTATTGGTCGCCGACGCACCGCACCACGCCGACGGCCTGGCCGAAAACGTGGCAGAGCAGGTCCTGGGCCTGGCCGCGTCGTACTCGCACATCCTCGCTCCCGCAACCGCCTACGGCAAAAACATTTTGCCGCGCGTGGCCGCCAAGCTGGATGTGGCGCAAATCTCCGAAATCACCAAGGTCGATTCGCCGGATACCTTCGAGCGTCCGATCTACGCCGGTAACGCGATCGCCACCGTGCAGTCCTCGGACAAGATCAAGGTCATCACCGTGCGCACCACCGGTTTCGATTCGGCCGCGGCCGAAGGCGGCTCGGCCGCCACCGAAGCCATCGGCGCGGTTGCCGATTCGGGCAAGTCGACTTTCGTCGGGCGCGAGCTGGCCAAGTCGGATCGTCCTGAACTGACCGCCGCTAAAATTATCGTTTCCGGCGGCCGCGGCATGGGCTCGGGCGACAACTTCAAGCTGCTCGAACCCCTGGCCGACAAGCTCAACGCCGCCATGGGCGCCTCGCGCGCAGCGGTCGATGCCGGCTTCGTGCCGAACGACTGGCAGGTCGGCCAGACCGGCAAGATCGTGGCGCCATCGCTGTACATCGCGGTCGGCATTTCCGGCGCCATCCAGCATTTGGCCGGCATGAAGGATTCGAAGACGATCGTTGCGATCAACAAGGATCCGGAAGCGCCGATCTTCTCGGTGGCCGACTACGGTATCGTTGGCGACCTGTTCGAGGTGGTGCCTGACCTGGTCAAGCAACTCGGCTAAGCCACAGTAAAGTATCTGCAGCAAACACCTGTAGGGTGGGCACGGGAACCCTGTGCCCACCCTACACGTCCATTGGAAGCGCAATTTTAGGAGATCAAGGTGACTTACAAAGCCCCGCTGAAAGACATGCTGTTCGTGATGAACGAACTGGCCGGACTGTCCACCGTCAACACGCTGCCCGGTTGCGAAGACGCCACCGCCGACACGGTCGAAGCCGTCCTCGAAGAAAACGCGAAATTCTGCGCCAACGTCGTCGCGCCACTGAACCACGCCAGCGACAAGGAGCCGAGCTACTGGCACGACGGCCAGGTGACCACCTCCAAGGGCTTCAAGGAGGCCTTCAAGGGCTTTGCCGAAGCCGGATGGCAGGGTGTGCAGCATCCGGTCGATTTCGGCGGCCAGGGCTTGCCCAAGCTGGTTGCCACGCCATGCATCGAGATGCTCAACGCGTCGAGCATCTCGTTCGCGCTGGTGGCCTTGCTGTCGGACGGCGCGATCGAAGCGCTGCTGACCGCCGGCTCCGACGAGCAGAAGGCGACTTACCTGGAGCCGCTGGTGTCGGGCAAATGGACCGGCACCATGAACCTGACCGAGCCCCAGGCCGGTTCCGACCTGGCCGCCGTGCGCACGCGCGCCGTGCCGCAGGGCGACGGCACCTACAAGGTATTCGGCACCAAGATCTACATCACCTACGGTGAGCACGACCTGACCGAGAACATCGTCCACCTGGTGCTGGCGCGCACGCCGGACGCGCCTGCCGGCGTGAAGGGTATTTCGCTGTTCATCGTGCCCAAATTCCTGGTCAACGCCGACGGCTCGCTGGGCGAACGCAACGACGCGCACTGCGTCTCGATCGAACACAAACTGGGCATCAAGGCCAGCCCCACCGCCGTGCTGCAGTTCGGCGACAACGGCGGCGCCATCGGCACCCTGGTCGGCGAAGAGAATCGCGGCCTGGAATACATGTTCATCATGATGAACGCGGCGCGCTTCGGCGTGGGCTTGCAGGGCATCGGCCTGGCCGAGCGTTCGTACCAGCAGGCCGTGGCCTTCGCCAAGGACCGCGTGCAGTCGCGCGACCTGGCCGGTTCCGCAGGCCCGGTATCGATCATCCATCACCCTGACGTGCGCCGCATGCTCATGTCGATGCGCTCGCAGGTCGAGGCGGCGCGCGCGCTGGCGTATGTGGGCGCGGGCATCAGCGACGTCGCCCACCACCATGAAGACGCGGCCGTGCGCGCGTCGAACCTGGCGGTGTACGAATACCTGGTGCCGATCATCAAAGGCTGGTCGACCGAGATGTCGCAGGACGTCACGCGCGACGGCGTGCAGGTTCACGGCGGCATGGGCTTCATCGAAGAAACCGGCGCGGCGCAGCACTATCGCGACGCCAAGATCCTGACCATCTACGAAGGCACGACCGCGATCCAGGCGAACGACCTGGTGGGCCGCAAGACGGTGCGCGACGGCGGCGCGGTGGCCAAGTCGATCATCGGCCAGGTGCGCGAGACCGAGGCGCTGCTGGCGGCGCAGGATGGCGCGGACTTCAAGGCGATCCATCGCGCATTGGTCGACGGCAGCGTGGCGCTCGAAGCGGTGGTGGAGTACGTCGCCGGGAACATGAAGGCCGACATCAAGGGCGTGTTTTCGGGCAGCGTGCTGTATCTGAAGTTGGCCGGCATCGTGCTTGGCGGCTGGGTGATGGCGCGTGCGGCACTGGTGGCGCAGGCGAAGATCGATGGCGGCGATGGCGATGCTGGCTTCTACAAGGCCAAGATCGCCACGGCGCGCTTCTTTGCGGACCACATCCTGACGCAGGCATCGGGATTGCGCATCGCGATCGTGGAAGGTAGCGCAGGGGTGCTGGCGCTGACGGAAGAGCAGTTCTAAGGTAGTCGCTAGCGCTTTATCGGTTCGCTATCATCCGAACCGTCGTTCCCGCGAAGGCGGGAACCCAAGGTCGTAGCGCAGCCGCGACGACTCGGAAAACTTGGGTTCCCGCCGAGTGCCGCCTTGGCGCGGGGACGACGGCTTTGCGGTTAATGGCCTTTTTTACGACCGGCGAATCGAATTACCCGAATTACGCACGCGATCCCCGCGCTGCATCCCCGGCTGGTTGTTGAACCTGAACGAGCGGCGCTGGCCGTTGTCGTACTGGACATCGACCGTCCACACCGTGCGCGCATTCGCGCGTTCCTGGATCTTCTTGCCCGCATACGCACCACCGATCGCACCGGCCACAGTGGCGACCGTGCGGCCCGTGCCGCCGCCGATCTGGTTCCCCAGCAGCCCGCCCACGGCGCCGCCGCCGACCACGCCCAGCGCATTGGCTTCGCCATTCTGGCGCGCGCTGCGCACCGCCGTCACCTTGCCGCAGTCGCGGCACACCGCGCGCGCGTCATTGCGGTTGTCGTTACGGTCGTCGTCACGCGCGCCCCCGCGCGCCGCCGCTACGGCGCGGTTGTTTTCGGCCTTGGCCGCGCGCAGGCATTTCATGCGCTGGCCGTCGTTGCGCTCGTCGTTGCAGATCTCGCGATCCTGCGCGTACTGCGCATCGGCGGCGCGCAACTGCGCGGATGACGCGTGTACCGAGCCCATCATGCTGCTCAGCGCCAGTACCAGCGCCAGTGTCAAATTGCGTTTCATCATAGTCTTCTCCTGATCGATTTATCGTGCTCGCCAACGAGCTGCATACCGCATTGTAGAACACTCGGGGAGCAGCAATTATTCGCAGCAAGGATGTGCTTCATTCGCGGCCATCTGTTTATAATCGACCGATAGTCATTACATCCCCCCGCTTGCCTTATCCGACAGGACTTATCTTGAACATTCAACAATACGCAGTGCGCCTTCCCGCAGCCCTGGCCATCGCCACCCTGTTCGCCGCCTGCGGCGGTGGCGGCGGCAATCCGACCAGCGTGCCGGGCAAGGTCGACACCCCGTCCACCCCAACACCGACGCCCACGCCGGGCGATGTCAAGCCCGACGGCTGCAAGGCGTACATCGTGGCCGACAAGACCGTCGCGGCGGGCAAGGCCGGCGGCGCCAGCGTGCTCTCGTGCGGCGCGCCGCTGGCCGATGTGAGCTGGAGCCAGGTCAGCGGTCCCGCGGTCACGCTGCAGGCCGCGCGCACTCCCACCGTGTCGTTCGAAACGCGCGAGAAGGGCGTGATCGTCCTGCGCGCCGACGTCATCCTGGCCGACGGCGCGCCGTTGTCCCTGACGACCGAGGTGACCGTGGGCGACGCGCCGGCGGGCAGTTTCATCAACCTGCGCGCCGATCACTCCGTGCGTCCCAACGTGCAAACCTCGGTGCGCGCCTGGCCGACCCTGACCGGCACCGACACCGTCGCCAGCATCGTCTGGACCCAGGTCGGCGGCCCGACCGTGACGATGGATACCGCCAACCGCCAGCTGCTCATGTTCAAGGCGCCGGCATCAAGCACCGACGCGGCGCTGCGTTTTCGCGCCACCATGACCACCAGCGCCGGCGTGACCGACAGCGACGAGGTCTTGATCAGCCTCGACCAGCAGGCGCCCGGCAACACGGACACCCTGTTCGACGCCCCCACCGCGCGCGTGCATCCGTACCGCCAGGCCAGCGCCTACGCCGGCGTGCTGGCAAAGTGTACGTACGACGTCAAGGTGTACTACGCAACGTCATCGAACAACACGCTGTGCAGCGCGCAGGTGCTGCCGCCGCTGCAGACCGAAGCGGGACCGGGCGTGGTGCCGAGCGTGGCCCAGGTCATGGGCCGGGTGCTGGTGTCGCACGACTTCCTGGGCGCCAATTTCGAGCAGTTCCTGCTGACCCAGGACCCCGACAGCGACTTCCGCCGCCTGCTGGCGAGCGTATCGACCATCGTCATCGGTTCGCACGTGCGGCCGAGTTTCTACAGCGCCGGCACCGGCGCGATTTACCTGGACGCCAACAACCTGTGGCTGAGCGCCGAGCAGCGCGACGTGGTCACCGAAGTGCCCGACTACCGCTCCGCCTTCGACGACGACCTGAACTTCATTCCGCTGGGCCGTTCGGTGAAAAACAACGAGTACGCGCGCCGCAGCTACCCCTCCACGGCGCGCGTGTCGCGCAACACGGAAGACTTGCTGTACGACCTGGGCCGCCTGCTGTACCACGAGCTGGCGCACGCCAACGACTTCCTGCCGACGGTCAACCGCGTCCTCAATCCGCAGCGCTCGATCTGGGACAACATCGCCGAGCGCGTGGGCAACCGCACTTTGCCGTCGGACGCGCTGGCCGCGCAGTACCCGCTGCAATCGGCCGAGATGCTGGGCATGGGGCAGGTGCTGTACCAGGGCGAGACGGCCACGGCCGTGCAGAAGGCGTACACGGCGGCCGAGATCGGGAGCTTCTTCGGCGCCGACCGCGCATCGGACGACTACGCTTACTCGATCTACAAGAGCGACAGCTCGCGCGAAGACCTGGCGATGCTGTTCGAGGAATTCATGATGAGCTACCGTCATAACGTGCGCTACGACGTGGCCTATGCCAACCAGACCACCGGCACCGACCTGATCATCGGCTGGGGCCAGCGCGGCCGCATTGGAGAAGCGGCGATCAAGCCGCGCATCAAGCTGGTGCTGCAGCGCATTGCGCCGTGGATCGACGTCACTGCCGTGGACCGCCTGCCGGCGCCCGTCATGATGAAGCCGGGCGCGAGCTGGGAGGCGAACCTGGTGCTTAATCCGTCGAGCGTGGCAAAACGGTCGGCGTTGCGCATCGAATCGCCTGACGAGCGCGCCACGCGCCTGAAGAGCGACATCCGGCAGCACGAGCGGCACGGCAAGATGACGCCGGATGTGCGTCAGCCGTAAGCGCCGCCCGTGTAAATCAGGTCGAACAGGCGGGCGAGGGTGGCGATGCCCATCGTCGCCGCCACCAGCATTGTGCAAACCAACAACACTGCCAATGGCCAGGTCGAGTTCGACTGGCGGCCTGAACCGGGGTTGAAGGCGGCGTCGAATTTTTCGTCGGGCGACAAGCCGATCACCAGCGCTTCGATGAAGCCGGCGATGCCCGAAACCACCAGCGGCAGGATCTTGAAGAACCAGTCGGCCTCCGGCGCCAGTCCGTATACCAGGCCGGCAACGGGCAGGCTGGCCAGGTGCAGCAGGCCGAGCTTGTCGAAGCTGCCGCGCAGGTAGAAGCGGTGCGCGCCCAGGGCGCCCAGGATCAGGGCGAGGAAGCTGGCGAAGGTCTTGTTTTTGTGCGATGTGGACATGGAGCGGGCGAGGGAAGCGGGAAAGCTGGCAGTATCGGTCAATTCCGAACGGAACGCACGGCGTTTGCTGTGGGTATATCAATCTTGACGCCGTCGCGGGCGCCTTCCACCGTCGCCCCCGCGCAGGCGGGGGCCCAAGTTGTCAGGCCAGTCGTCGGCTTTAGAAGGAACTTGGTCCCCCGCCTTCGCGGGGGCGACGGTTTTGAGGGCGGCGGCAGGGATCGGCATTCGCAGACTTTAACGGCATCCCCCCACGATGCAGTTGGCGGTCCGGCCCAAAATAAGCGATAATCTTTAATTCGCCCCGAAGTGCGCGCCCTGTTGTCATTAACGCTTGCTGCTGCGCGGCATTGCGCGCTATAATTGTCGGCTTTTTCCGCCCAGCACAACTTTTTGGAATTATTATGGTCGTTATTCGTTTAGCTCGTGGAGGCGCCAAGAAGCGCCCGTTCTTCAATATCGTTGCAACGGACTCGCGCAATCGCCGCGACGGCCGCTTCATCGAGCGCATCGGTTTTTACAACCCGATGGCAGCTGGTGGCGAAGTCGGCCTGCGTATCACCGCAGACCGTCTGGCTTACTGGCAAGGTGTTGGCGCTCAATTGTCGCCAACCGTTGCACGTCTGGTGAACAGCCAGCCTGCAGTCGCAGCGCCAGCAGCAGCCTAAGCAGGTCAGGGTTTGAGCGGTCCAGCAGCATCCGGGGTGCAAATCCCTGACGATCTGACGCAAGTCGGGTACGTGTCCGGCGCCTTTGGCGTCACCGGTTCGATTCGGGTCACCCCGTTTTCCACCGACGCGGATGGGTTGCTGAGCGTGAAAACCTGGTGGCTGGATAAACCCAGCCTGCAATCCGTCTCCGTACGGACTGCGAAAATACACGGCGGCGACGTCGTGGCCCAGTTGGCAGGTACGCTCGGGCGGGATGCCGCGGAGGCGCTCAAGGGCGCCGCTGTTTCCATCCCGCGCAGCCAATTCCCGCAACTGCCGGCCGATGAATTTTATTGGTCCGATCTGATCGGACTCAATGTAGTGAACCTGCAAGGCGAGGCCTTGGGGCTGGTGTCCGACATGATGCATAACGGCGCGCAATCGATTTTGCGCATCACGCCGGTGCCGGACGCCGCAGACGATGCAAAGGCGCCCGAGCGCCTGATTCCGTTTGTGGACCAGTTCGTCAAAACAGTTGACCAGGCAAGCAAGACCATCACGGTGGACTGGGGTCTGGATTATTAAGACCGCAACAAGGCGAGAGCGCCATGCAATTTGATGTCGTGACCTTGTTTCCCGAGATGTTTGCCGCGCTGACGCAGTCGGGTGTGACCCGCCGTGCGTTCGAGCAGAAACGCTGGGGCCTGTCGACCTGGAATCCGCGCGATTTCACGACCGATAACCACCGTACCGTCGACGACCGCCCGTATGGCGGCGGACCGGGCATGGTGATGCTGGCCAAGCCGCTGGAAGCTGCCATCGGCGCCGCCAAGCAGCGCCAGGTGATGCTCGACCTGCCGGTGCCGCGCGTGGTGTTCATGTCGCCGCAGGGCAGGGCGCTGACCCACGACCGGGTGATGGACCTGAAGGATGAAGCGGGCCTGATCGTGCTGTGCGGACGCTACGAAGCGGTCGACCAGCGCTTGCTCGACCGCTGCGTCGACGAGGAAATCAGCCTCGGCGACTTTGTGCTCTCGGGCGGCGAACTGCCGGCGATGGCGCTGATGGATGCGGTGGTGCGGCAGTTGCCGGGCGTACTGAACGACGACGCCTCGGCGCTCGAAGACAGTTTCGTCAACGGCCTGCTCGATTCGCCCCATTACACCCGTCCCGATACGTACGAAGGCGTGGCGGTGCCGCCGGTCCTGATGGGCGGCAACCATGCCGAGATTATCAAGTGGCGGCGCGAGCGCATGCTCGAAGCGACCGCGAACAAACGGCCCGATCTGCTGGTCAAGGCGCGCAGCGCCGGACTGCTGACCAAGGCCGATGAAAAGTTTCTTGCAGGTTTGTAAATCTGCTATTGCAGCACCAGCAGCACCACTGTGCAGGCAATGTCGCCCGCATCAGTAACCCCATCCTCTACTGGGCGAATGCAGCGCCAGCAAGATGGTTATCGGAGTCCTAAAAATGAATTTGATTCAGCAACTTGAGCAAGAAGAAATTGCCCGTCTGGGCAAGACTATTCCTGATTTCGCACCTGGCGATACCGTTATCGTCAACGTCAACGTGGTCGAAGGCACCCGCAAGCGCGCCCAGGCATACGAAGGCGTCGTGATCTCCCGTCGTAACCGTGGCCTGAACTCGAACTTCATCGTTCGTAAGATCTCGTCCGGCGAAGGCGTCGAGCGTACGTTCCAGCTGTATTCCCCGCTGATCGCATCGATCGAAGTCAAGCGTCGTGGTGATGTTCGCCGCGCCAAGCTGTACTACCTGCGTGAGCGTTCGGGTAAATCGGCACGTATCAAAGAAAAACTGCCAAACCGTCGCGCTGCAACTCCAGCCGCTGCCAAGTAATCGGCATCTGCGTTGCAAAAAAGGCATCCCTACCCGGATGCCTTTTTTTGTTTTAAAGGACAATACCCTTGCCCAAGATTATTTTCGATCCAGAAAAACTGCCCGTTCAAGCCCTCGGTGGCGAAGCGGCGCTCGACCCCGAGCGCCTCACGCCCGAGTGGCTGCGCCGGCGCTTCGCCAGTCCCGCAGACTGGCAGCCGGAGCCGCCGGGCGAATCCTGGGGCGGGCGCACCGAACTGATGCCGGCCTCGGTGCTGCTGCCGCTGGTGCAGCGCGAGGGCGGGCTGACCATGCTGCTGACCGTGCGCACCGCGCACCTGTCGGCGCACGCGGGGCAGATCAGTTTTCCGGGCGGACGCGCCGAAAGCTACGACGCTTCGGCGATCGCGACCGCACTGCGCGAGAGCGAGGAAGAAATCGGCCTGCAGCGCCGCCACGTGGACGTGATCGGCACCTTGCCCGACTATATTACCGGCACCGGCTACCGGGTCACGCCCGTGGTGGGCCTGATCGCGCCGCCGTTCGAGCTGGCCGCCGACGCCAACGAAGTGGCCGAAATCTTCGAAGTGCCCTTGCAATTTTTGATGGACGGCATGAACCACCAGCGCCTCTCGCTGGAACTGCCCGAAGGGGCCGGCCAGCGCAGCTTCTACGCCATGCCGTATGATCGCTTCTTTATCTGGGGCGCCACCGCCGGCATGCTGCGCAATCTGTTTCACTTCCTGCGTGCCTGAACCGGGCCGGCCTGGTCGCCAATATGTTTGATTCCATCGGTGCTCTGCGCTATCGTAGCGGGCATTGATGAATTGCTCTGCTGCTTCATTTCAAAAAGTACAAAAGGACGTCCGATGACATTTCTCTCCATTCTCTGCGCGCTGCTGATCGAACAGCTCAAGCCGCTGCGGGCAGACAATCTGATTTATGCGGAGATCAAGAGTTTCGCGATGCGCATGGAGGGCTGGTTCAACGCGGGCGACGCCAGCAACGGACGCATGGGCTGGGTGCTGGTCATCCTGCTGCTGGTGGGGCCGGCCGCCTTGGTCTCCTGGCTGCTGTACCACTACCAGCTGGTGTTCGTCGCGTTCGCGTGGAATGTGCTGATTGTCTACCTGACCCTGGGTTTCCGTCATTACAGCCATTATTTCAGTTCGATCCAGGGGGCGCTGAGCGCCGGCGACGAACCCGGTGCGCGGGCGCTGCTGGCCGAGTGGGCGCGCATCGACACGGTCGGCATGGAAGCGTCGGAAGTGGCCCGCATCGCTGTCGAAAAGTCGCTGGTGACCACGCACCGCAATGTGTTCGGGGTGTTTTTCTGGTTTTTGATCCTGGGGCCGGCTGGCGCGGTGCTGTACCGCGTGTCGGAATACCTGGCGCGCGCGTGGAACGAGCCCGATCACATGCGCAATGAAGCGTTCGGCCAGTTCGCCGCGCGCGCGTTTTACTGGATCGACTGGCTGCCGGTGCGCTTGACGGCGGTGGCGTTCGCGGTGGTGGGCAATTTTGAAGATGCCATTTATGCATGGCGCAATTTCGCCCATCGCTGGAGTGACGAGGCGCGCGGGATTATTTTGTCGGCCGGCGGCGGCGCCATGGGCGTGCGCCTCGGTACGCCCAACGAGAATGCATCCAAGGTCTTGCCGCCGGACGCGGCGACCGTGGACAGCACGTACAGCGAAGTGGAAGTGATGCCGGGGGAAGAGCCGAACGCCAGGGCCCTGCAAAGCACGGTCGGATTGGTGTGGCGGGCGTTGCTTTTATGGATGCTGCTGCTGTTGCTGTTGTCGGGCGCGGTGGGTTTGGCTAATATTGGGCAGGTGGCGACATAAACGGTGGGAAAGGTGAGCGGTGGTGACGTAGCATTAGCCCGATCTTCCCGCCTATCCACCGTCATTCCCGCGCAGGCGGGAACCCATAGCACCCAAGATTATCGTTTCCGCAACTTAGACGTCACGGATCATACGTGCTATGGATTCCCGCCGAGGGCCGCCTTGGCGCGGGAACGACGGAATGAAAGGCTTGTGGCTGAGTACGGGTTCCTTCTAAACGCGCCATCCGATGAGATGCGAACTGCATCATTCTGCAAGCTCAACTCTTCTATAAGATATAATACTCACGTTGCACAACAGCACCTGATTCACTGGCCCGGCGCTTGCGCCTTCGTCTCCACGCATCTTCTTGTTCCCACGACCCGCCCTATGGCCGAGTTATCCGATAGCAAGAAAAAACTCGCCGACGAGTTTTTCATTCTTGGCCTCACCAGCGATGGCAGGCAGTTCCGCCCCAGCGACTGGGCCGAGCGGCTGTGCGGCGTCATGTCCTGCTTTCGCCCAGAAGGCTCGGGCGGGCGCAATGCCCACCTCCAGTTCTCCCCCTACGTGCGCCCGACCATGCTCGACGGCGTCAAGGCCGTGGTGGTCAACAACGACCTTCAAAAACTCGAACCGCTGGCCTACCACTTCGTTCTTAACTTCGCCAAGGACAATGATCTGCAGATCATCGACGCCTGCATCCTGCCCGAACCGGGCGAGCCTAAAATCTGAAAAGCATCACCGCTGTTTTGAGGAAGATCAAACCAGCAACAGAAAAAGCGCGTTAGTTTAAGCTTTTTGCGCGCCCATCTGCGCGCGCGCACATCATCAGCACTGAGCCGCTCAGGAGAAAACAATGCGCATAGGCGAAATCTGTACTGTCCAAACCATCTATTGCAAGGGCGACGAAACGGTCCAGGCCGCCGCCTTGCTGATGCGTAAGCATCATGTCGGCGACCTGGTTGTCATCGAACAAATCAACGAGGATCGCATTCCGGTCGGCATTCTCACCGACCGCGACATCGTGGTCTCGGTCATCGCGCTCGGGCTCGATCCGGCCAGCCTGCTGGTAGGCGACGTCATGAGTGCCGACCTCTTGACCGCGTCGGAAGACGACGACGTCTACGAAACGATCGAACGGATGCGCTTTCGCGGCATCCGCCGTGTTCCGGTGGTCAATAACTCGGGCGGGCTGACCGGCATCGTCAGCGTCGACGACCTGCTCGAATTTTTGGCCGAGGAAATGGGCGAGCTGTCGCGTATCAGCTCGCACCAGCAATCGCACGAGAAACGCGCGCGCCAGTAGCCCGGCTGCGCGACTGCCGCCCTCTGGTATGATGGCTCGCGCCGGGGTCCGCGTGGGCACGGCAAACCGTGTCCACTCTACCAAAAGACCTCATGACTCACATTCGCTGGATCTGCGCTGCCGCTTACCTCGTTACGGGCGCCGCGCTCGCCCTGCCATTGCCCAAAGGCGTAGTGCAGGGCCCTTCCGTCGAAGGCATCACCGAGTACCGCCTGCCGAACGGCCTGAAGGTGCTGCTGTTTCCCGACTCGTCCAAGCCGACCGTCACCGTCAACGTGACCTACCTGGTCGGCTCGCGCCACGAGAATTACGGCGAAACCGGCATGGCCCACCTGCTCGAACACCTGATGTTCAAGGGTGCGCCCAACAACCGCAACATCGCGCAGCAGTTCTCGCAGCGCGGCATGCAGTTCAACGGCACCACGGCGCTCGACCGCACCAATTACTACGAAGTGTTCCAGGCCGGCGACGACAACCTGAAATGGGCGCTGCAGATGGAAGCGGACCGCATGGTCCATTCCTACATCGCGAAAAAAGACCTCGACTCCGAAATGACGGTGGTGCGCAACGAGTACGAAAGCGGCGAGAATTCGCCCGCCGAAGTGCTGATGAAGCGCATGCAAAGCCTCGGCTACGACTGGCACAGCTACGGCCGCTCGACCATCGGCAACCGCAGCGACATCGAGAACGTCAAAATCGAGAACCTGCAAGCGTTCTACCGCACCTGGTACCAGCCCGATAACGCGGTGCTGCTGGTGGCCGGCAAATTCGATCCGGCCCGTACGCTGGCCTGGATCACGCACAGTTTCGGCGCCATCCCCAAACCGAAGCGCGCCTTGCCGCAGTTCTGGACGGTGGAACCGACCCAGGACGGCGAGCGCAGTTTTACCGTGCGCCGCCAGGGCGACGTGCAGATGATCGCGGTCGGCTACAAGGTACCCGCGGCGCTGCACGACGACAGCGACGCCTTGAGTTTCGCCTCCGAAGTGCTGGGCGCGGCCACCACCGGGCGCCTGCACAAGCTGCTGGTCGAACCCGGCAAGGCCAGCGACGTCTTCGCCTACGCCGAAACCGGCTACGCGCCCGGCATGCTGTATTTCGGGGCCGTGGTGAAGAAGGGCGACCCGATCGAACCGGTGCGCGAGGCGCTCACGGCGGCGGTCGAAGATTTCGTCAAGACGCCGCCGAGCGAGGCCGAGATCGAGCGCGTGCGGCGCAACTACACCAACAGCATCGAGAAAAGCCTGAACGACCCGCAGCAGGTCGGCGTGGCCTTGTCCGAAGTGATCGCGCTGGGCGACTGGCGCCTGTTCTTTGTCGGCCGCGAACGCATCGCCACCATCACCCCGGCCGAAGTGGCCGAGGCGGCGGGGCGCTACCTGCGCCGCGATAATCGCGTCACTGGACACTTCCTGCCGGACGACGCCCCGCGCCGCGCCGAGATCCCACCCGCGCCGACCCTGGCGAGCGTGATGAAGGACTTCAAGCCGAAAGCGGCCAGCCAGAAGTCGGAAGACTTCGACCCGAGCCAGGCCAACATCATGAAGCGCACCACCCTGGCCAGCGTGGGCGGCATGAAGCTGGCGCTGCTGCCCAAGAAGAACCGCGGCGAAGCCGTCTCGGTCGACCTGAACCTGCATTGGGGCGACGAGAAAAACCTGTTCGGCAAAGGCGTCATTCCCGCCATGACCGGCGCCATGCTCACGCGCGGCACCACCAAATACACGCGCGAGCAGCTCTCGGACGCGTTCGACAAGCTGAAAATCAGCGGCGGCCTGATGGAGTTCGAAACCACGCGCCCCAACCTGATCGAAGCGCTGCGCCTGATGGCCCACGTGCTCACGGAGCCGACGTTCCCGGATGCCGAATTCGAGCAGCTGCGCCAGCAATGGCTGGTGAGCCTGGAGTCGGGCCGCAGCGAGCCGCAATCGGTGGCCTCGCGCACCCTCTCCGAGCACTTCGACCATTATCCCAAGGGTGATGTGCGCGCCAGCCGCACGCTCGACGAGCAGATCGCCGACGTCAAGGCGGTGCGCCTGGACGACATCAAGGCGTATTACCGCGACTTCTACGGGGCCTCGCACGGCGAGCTGGCGATCGTGGGCGACTTCGACGCCGCGCCGGTCGTCCCGCTGGTCGATGAATTGTTCGGCAAGTGGCAGAGCCGCGCCAGCTACGCGCCGGTGCTGCGCACGAACGCGCCGGTTGCGCCCTTGAAGAAAACCGTCAACCTCGCCGACAAGGAAAACGGCGTGGTCATGGCGCGCCTGAACCTGGACCTGCAGGTCGACGATCCGGAGTATCCGGCGCTGATGCTGGCCAATTACATTTTCGGCGACGGCGGCCTGGAGTCGCGCCTGATGAACCGCATCCGCCAGAAGGATGGCTTGTCCTACGGCGGCGGCTCGCAACTGGGCGCGGGCGACCTTGACCGCGCCGGCGGCCTGAGCATGAGCGCCATCGCCGCGCCGCAGAACCTCGCCAGGCTCGATCTGGCCATGCGCGAGGAACTGGCGCGCGCCGTCACCAAGGGCTTTACCGCCGGCGAACTGGCGGCGGCCAAATCGGGCCTGCTGCAACAGCGCGCGCAAAACCGCGCCGAAGACAGCGTGCTGGCGAGCGGCTGGACCTCGCTGCTGTACCTCGGAAAAACCTTCGACTGGAGCGAGCGCTTCGAACAAAAACTGACGGCTGTATCGTTGGAACAACTAAATGCCGCCTTCCGCAAGGCGGTCGACCCGGCCGCGCTGAGCGTGGTCATCGCGGGCGACCAGGAGAAAGCCAAACCCAAGAAGTGAAGACGATAATACTTGCTGGCGGGATAGCAACGTTTACGGTATTGTGTTGCTTGGAGGAAGTATTTGCTTCTTCTGTAGAACATACGGAGATGTGGGATCATGGCCAGGGAGAAGCAGAAGGATACGTCGTTCGAGGGTAAGGTCGTACTCGTGACGGGTGCAGCGGGCGGCATCGGGCGCGCTGCGGCGGTGGCATTCGGGCGCGCGGGTGCCTGCGTGGTGGTGGCCGATACGTCGGTCGACGGCGGCCACGCGACGGCGGCGATGATCGTCGAAAATGGCGGCAAGGCGCTGTTCGTGCAGTGTAACGTGACGCGCGCGTCGGAAGTCGAAGCGCTGATCGACAAGACGGTGGCGTATTACGGCAAGCTCGATTGCGCGTTCAACAATGCCGGCATCGAAGAAGAGCATTTGCCGCTTGCGGACGCCGACGAGGCGCTGTTCGACCGCATCATGAACGTCAACGTCAAAGGCACCTGGCTGTGCATGAAGTACGAAATTCGCCAGATGCTCAAGCAGGGCAGCGGGACGATCGTGAACACGGCGTCGGTGGCCGGCCTGGTGGGCGCGCCGACGCAGCCGATCTACGCGGCCAGCAAGCACGCGGTGGTGGGCATGACCAAGACCGCGGCGGCCGAGTATGCGCGCGAGGGGATTCGTATCAACAGTGTGTGCCCGGGCGTGGTCAACACGCCGATGATGGGCCGCGCGCTGGAACGCGAACCGCTGCGCGAGAAAAAGCTGCGCAATGTGCATCCGATGGGCCGGTTCGCCGAGCCGGCCGAGATTGCGCATGCGGCCATGTGGCTGTGTTCCGAACATAGTTCGTTCGTGACCGGGCATCAGCTGGCTGTCGATGGTGGCTTGACGGCGATTTGATACCACCGTTAGCGCCGCTGGCAGAAAGCGGCTCCTTGCGAGCACCGTCTCGCTTCCGTTTGAAACCCTATGCTGCCTGCCGGTTCCACCTGCAGCAGCCAATACGGGCGCGCATTCCGGATACGGGGCGCCCGCGTTCTGCCGGCAATCGCTGCGCGCCGTGGCGCGGCTGGCTCGCACGATCCAGACTTAATGCGCTCGTCATCCCCAGCTCCTGCAATCTGTTCCCATGAGGGGCAGTTCCAGCAAGCCGGGCGTTAGCATGCATGAGCGCAACGCAACAGTAGCAACGTGCCGGTCAATGTTGTTTTTGTTGCACACGATTTCGTTTTTGCCCCATTAGCAAATGATTTCGGCGCAGCTTGCTCAAGGCCGTCGACACGATTATTTCCATTAGAAAAACTTAGTCCGCCAAACGAGATGGCTTGGATTCGGGCGACTACGCCCGTCGCGACATCAACCGCATCAGGCATCTCATCCAGAAACTTCTGTTTTTCCCGGTTGCGCCGCGCGCCTGCCCTTGCCGACCTTGTGCTCCTTCATGCAGTTAATTGATTGTCAATACGGCACCGGAGCCATACCCTCGGCGTCTGCCAACCCGCATCCTTGAATTGCCCGTGACGATCCATGCGGGTTGCACATCACCGAGAAGGCTAACCCGTCGAGTCTTCCACACAGGATGACAACGACGATATTCAACGACAAACTGAAGGGAGTTTCAAATGAGTAATTACGTATATCAAGGCAATTACAGCCCTCTTTCCAATGCAAACGGCGCCGGCCTGGCTCCGCAAGGTATCGATCTGCACAGCATTATCGGTACCGTGGCACAGCATGCCGCACAGATCCTGCCGGATCTGCTGATGGGCCTGTTGTCCTCGCATCCGCAGCTCTCGCAAATCGTGCGTCCCGCTGGCGCTGCCGGCATCTCCCCGCAGAGTTTCAGTTTTTCCACGCCATTGTTCCAGCTTGGTGTGTCCGGCAGCCAGCCGCAGGTGCCAGTCGGCGCGGGTGTTGCCGGCTTTGCCCCGCAGGGCATCGATTTGCGCAGCATTCTCGGCGTCGTCGCCAGCGGTGCAGCCCAAGCCTTGCCTGTTTTGCTGACAAGCCTGCTTAAGGCCCATCCACAGGCCCCGCAACTGGCCGCGCAAGGGATCGATTTCGGCACCATTGCGCATGGCATCGCCAGCGTCCTGGTTCCGCAGATCCCCGGCGTGCTCAATCACTTCCTGGGCGGTCGCGGCTCCGTGTAATGGTGTTGTGAAATCGGGGCGTCAGGCCGTTGGCCTGCCGCCTTTTCCGCTTGCTGCTGGCCTTGATCAGGATGGCGAAACGTGAATACACCTTTGCTCGACTTGTCCATCACGCCGCGCGATGTCTGCGCGCAACGCGATCTGATCGCTGCTCAAGCCGACATTCTCACACGGTTGGAGCAGATCGCCGAGGTGCGCTGGCGCTACAACGATTTTGGCGCACGCGCCGTCATCGTGACGCTGCCTGCCGGGATGGCGGAACTTGCAAGAAACATTCTTGCCGCTCACTACATGGTCGATGTCAATCCCAGCTTGCGTCACCTGTAGCCGGGAGCGCCATCGCACTCCATGCACTCCGTGCATCAAGAGTCCGATCTTTTCTATTTAATCGAAAGGTAGTGCCATGTCCGACAATTCGAAAGACCCACAAAAAAAGTCGCCCAAATCCGATGCCGCTGCGCCGGATTTTCCCGACCAGGCAGGCGGCGGCACCTCGGCGGGCGCCGTAGCTGTCGGCAATGACGCCAAGCAGGTAGTTGACCTGGCCGGTGAACGGCAGATGGATTACCTCATTACGCTGCGGCGCGCACCGGCGTTCGGCACGCTGGGACTGGGGCAGTTCCCGTTGCAGGGGCACCCCGACATTGGGCAGATCCATGCGTCGCTACAGGGCATGAGTAACGTCAAAGTGGTACGGCGCGTTCGCTCGGCTACGCTGGCTCTGCTGGGCAACGGCCCTGCCTCCGGCAGCCATGACATTCTTGTCGTCCGGACAAGCGCAAACCACGGACGCGTTCTCGCGGCCTTGGCTCACCCCGGTTTGATCGTCGAGCGCGACCATTTACTCGGTCACCTGGGCGACGCTGGTCCACGTATGGCGCCGGGCGTCGGCCTGCGTCCGCTCAGTGTGATCCCGGACGCCACCACTGTGCAATTCCAGGTCAATGACACGGCGGGCAGGGCGCAAGCTAATTGTTCCGTCGTTCTCTACAGCGACGCTGGCGGGGAAGCGCAAGGGATGACCGACCAGCAGGGCTATGTCAGCATCAGAGTGCCCGTTGGCGACATCAATCACATCGCTGCCATTTATATCAAGCCGTTTGCAAATTGCTGGGAGCATTTTCGCTTCCGGCCTGCGCTGAGCGAAGAGGCCGTCCACGTCGTGCAGTTGCAACCGCTACCGGACTTTTCCGGCGCCGGCTTCAGCGCTCCTGCCGATGGCAGCGATGGCTTTGCCGGCTGGGGGCAGCGCCTGATGGGATTGTCCCAGCTTGCAGGCGGCAAGACAGCCGGTCGTGGCGTTAAGGTCGCCATCATCGACAGCGGTTGCGACAACACGCATCCGGCGCTGACCCACGTGAAGATCGGCCAGGACTATACGACCCTGAATGAAGAGCATTGTCCCGATCCCTCCTCCTGGACCAGCGACACGATGTCGCACGGAACCCACTGCGCCGGTGTGATTACCGGTAACGGAAAGAATGGCCATATCCGGGGCTTTGTTCCCGAGGCCGAGGTTCATGTGCTCAAGCTGTTCCCGGGAGGCGCATTCAACAGCCTGGCAGCCGCGCTGCACTACTGCATCGATAACCAGATTGACGTCGTCAATTGCAGCCTGGGTGGCGACCAGACCTCGGAAAGCATTGAGCAACTGATCGAATCGGCGCGCCAGGCCGGGGTGGCGCTGATCGTCGCAGCGGGAAACTCCAGCGGCCCGGTGCAGTTCCCCGGCAGCGTGCCGGGCGTGCTGTGCGTGGCGGCCATCGGTGAACAGGGCGCTTTTCCCGACGATACGTATCACGCCCAGACGAACGCCCCCGGCACGGCTGGCCCCAACGGACTATTCCCTGCGACGTTCTCCTGCCGCGGACCGCAGGTCGGTGTGTGCGCGCCTGGCGTGGCCGTCATCAGCAGCGTTCCGGGCGGCGGCTACGCCGCGTGGGATGGCACCTCGATGGCGACGCCGGCGGTCACTGGACTGGTGGCACTTGTACTGGCCCATCACCCCGAATTTGCCGGGCACGCCAGCCCACGCGATGCGCGCCGGGTCGACCGCGTGTTTCAGCTGATCGCCGCGAGCGCCGCGCCGCTGCCGCTTTCCAGACAGCAAAGCGGTGCCGGGTTGCCAACGGTGGCGAGAGCCTCCTCGCAGGCCCCGGCAAATGGGCCGGAAGCGGCGGGGTCTTGCGGCGCTCAAATAACCCAGGTTCAACTGGAGGAAATCGTGCGCGAAGCGCTTCTTCACGGTCTCAATGGAATTGCTTCAGGCGCCCCAGCCCGAGCGATTTAATACCGGGGTTCCTGTCCGGAGCCTACAGCACTTGCCATCGCACCATGCTTGCTGCGAAGCCGGCATGGCACTATCTCTTACATCCGATAGGAACATCGATCATGGCGAAATGTCCTGCGGCGACGTTACTCGTTCAGTTGCCTCTCACCACGTCCACCATGATCCTCACGCCGCGCGAGCACGAGGTGTGGGCGTACGTGGCGCAAGGGTATTCATGCAAGCTTATCGCGAAACGGCTGTGCATCAGTGAATATACTGTCAAGAAGCACCGAGCCAGTCTGTTGGCCAAATTGGGGCAACACAACGGCATCGAACTGATAAGGAGTGCAACAGCAAAAAATCCGATGGCGACAATGCGGCCGCCGTCTCGATCGCGCTGGAGAGGAGCGGGTTGACAGTACGCGAGCAAACGGTCGCATGCCTGATCGCACGTGGAAGAACGAGCAAGGAGGTTGCGCGTGTGCTCAATATCAGCCCGCTTACAGTGCGCAAGCACCGTGAAAATCTGATGCGCAAGCTGGCTTTTCACGATACGGCGCAACTGGCCATTCTGCTAAGCGGAGGTGTTGCGGCGAGCTGCGCTGGGCAGTAGCAGTGCTGCATCCACAGCCCTGCTACGCGCGCGCCTGGCGGACCGGATACAGCGCAAGTACGCTATGCCGGCGAACGTCGACGGCATCCGTACCCATCATGTTCGTTGTGCAAACGGCGTTGCAGCCGGTAGCGATGCCGCTCCGTTGGCAGAACCATGACGATGGTGGAGCGGTTGCTGCATTGCGCTATCGCCGCTACTGTCTCAGCTGGTAGTCAACTCCGCCACAAAATCATACATATCGCCCCTGAAGTACGAGCGGCAAAACTCCACCGCCCGTCCATCGCGCAAGAACGCCAGCCGTTCCACGCACAGTCCCGCATCGCCTTCCTTCGACTGCAGCAGCTTGGCCTGCTCCGCGTTGAGCAGCAGCGCCGATAAGCGCTGCAGCGCGCGCGTGGGCCGGTTGCCTGCCGCTTCCAGCGCCTCGTACATCGACACCCCGACCACGTCGAGCGACGGCAGGCAGGAAGCCACGATGGTCGCGTACTCCAGGCACATCGGCAATTCGTCCGCATAGCGGATCCGGTTAAAGCGGTACACCGGCGCGCCCGGCGAGAGGCGCAAACGCAACGCTTCTTCCGGCGTGACCGTCCCCTCGGAACGCTTGAGCCATACGCTGCGCGGCGTGCGTCCGCGTGCCCGCATATCTTCCGAAAACGAGGTCAGCTTGGCAAAATTCTTTTCGATCCGCGTATTGATGAAGTTGCCCGAGCCGGGCCGCTTGACCAGCAAGCCCTCGCTCACCAGGCCGTCGATCGCCTTGCGCACCGTGATGCGCGAGATCGACAGGTCCAATGCCAGCTGGCGCTCCGCCGGCAAGGCTTCGTCGGGCCCGAACAGGCGCTGGTCGATCGCTTCGCGCAAGGCGCGCTGCAATTGCTGGTACAGCGGCTGCGAGCTGGTCTGCGCCAGCGTCTGCATGATTTGGGCGAGCGATGTCATTACCGATAGCGCTTTCTGTGTGAGGATGGGACCACTTTTCCCGGTCGATGGCGCAAATCCGCCACATCATGCAGTTGTCGCATTTGCATATAACGATAATACCAAAAAAAGACCGCGGGAATACCCCTCCCTCTTGCAACAACGCCAAATTCGCCCCGCATGACCAGACCACTTGGGCTAAATTCCAGTCCACCCATGTGTTAGCGAAACAACATATGAAAAAAATCACTTAACTGGTAGTGTTCTGGTATTAAAGAGGAGTATATTGGCGTTAGATTGGTTTTAGACGTGGTGGTACCCGTAGCACATAAAAAGTCGTTGTTAAAAATGAACTGGCTTACTCACGGAGCCAACATCAAGGGGGAAGTAATGAAGCGCAATCAGTCAGTAGTGAATAAGAACGCAGAGCGTCCTGTATCGACCAGCCTGACGCCGGTAGCGTCGGCGGCAGCTATTCTGGTGTTGAGTATTGCGATGTCGGCCCAGGCGCAAGCCCAGGCGACGGCACCAAGCGCGGACCCGGAGGTCAAGGGTGAAGTGGTCGTCGTCACCGGTATTCGCGCGTCCTTGCAACAGTCGCTGAACCAGAAGCGCAACTCGGACAGCCTGGTCGAAGTCATTACTGCTGAAGACGTGGGCAAGATGCCCGACAAGAACGTCGCCGATTCCCTGCAACGCCTGCCAGGCGTGAGCGTGGCCGCAGCCGGCGGCTCGGAAGGCAGCTTCGGCGAGAACGACCGGGTGGCCCTGCGCGGCACCCCGTTCGGCCTGACCCTCACCACCCTGAACAGCCACACCGTCTCGAGCGGCGACTGGTTTGCCGATAACATCATCGGCGGTGGCCGCAGCGTCAGCTTCTCCCTGTTCCCGTCCGAGCTGATCGGCCGCGTGACGGTACACAAAGGTTCGCAGGCCAACCTGCTCGAAGGCGGCGCCGTCGGTGTGGTGGACATCGAAACGCGCAAACCGCTGGACTTCAAGAAGGGCCTGAGCGCGCAAATGAGCCTGGGCGCCGTCAATTCGCAAAACTCGGGCAAGAACGATGGCCAGTTCAACGGCCTGGTGAACTGGAAGAACGACGCCGGCACCCTGGCGGTGATGGTCCAGGGCTTCCACGAAAAGCGCTCCCTGAGCCGTGTGGGCCAGGAAAACGGCATCTGGTACGATCCGGTCGACGCCAACTCGCCGGTCGACAAGGGCGTGCCTGGCTCGTCCACCGCCATCAAGACCGATCCGGTCAAGGGCGCCAAGGCCAATTACCTGGGCGGCACCGCCTGGTTCGAGCAGGAGCGCACCCGCAAGGGCGGCCTGATCGACGTGCAGTTCAAGCCGACCAGCGACATCACGCTCGACCTGACCGCGTTCCGCTCGCACCTGGACGCACCGAACATCAACCACAACTTCATGCAGTCGCTGGGCCGCTTCCTGGCGCCGAACTGGGCGGTCAAGGATTTCCCGGCTGGTAACGTGAGCGGCACCGTCAACAACGGCGTGCTGACCCAGCTGACCGGCACCGTGCCGGCCAACTGCGGCGCCGCCTGCGGCAATATGTCGAGCGCGGTGCAGGAAGAATTCAGCCGTCCGGTGGCCGAGAGCCAGTCCAAGTTCCTCAACCTGGACGGCAAATGGCGCGTCAACGAGAAGCTGACCCTGGCCGGCAAGGTCGGCTCGACCAAGGGCCTGGGCAACACGGTCAGCGGCGCGCTCGGCGTATGGATGCCCTACACCGGCGGCAGCTACACCATGAATGGCGTCGACAAGGCCGTCACCTATGTGATCCCGGGCGCCGACAAGTTCTCGATCGGCGGCGGTCCTGACGGCGGCGGCAACGTGCCGTACACCTACGGCTCGCACGTCACCGCGATCGACAAGGAAGTCTACGGCCAGGTCGACGGCACCTACAAACTGGACCTGGCCAGCGTGCAGTCGATCCAGTTCGGCGTGCGCGGCGCGGAGCATAAGCGCGACCTGACCGCCATCGGCATCAACGCCTTGCCGAGCCTGAGTTTGGTCAGCAACCTGCCGATGGGCGGCCTGACCTCGTTCCCGACCGAGTTCAACGACCTCGACGCCAACGGCGCCGGCTGGTGGACCTTCTCGCGCGAAGCCGTCAACAGCTGGCTGAGCACCCATGCCAAGTACGAAGGCCACTTGAAGCAAAACGAATTCAAGATCAAGGAGCCGACCCGTTCGGCTTACGTGATGGCGAACTTCGGCAGCGAAGGCATCTCCGGCAACATCGGCGTGCGCGTGGTACACACGAAGGAAGAAGTCGAGCGCAACGAAATCGCGCCGTCGGGCAGCTTCGAGCCGCGCCTGTACACCAATACCTATCTCGACTTCCTGCCAAGCGCGAACTTCCGCATGGACCTGTCGAAGAACCTGGTGGCGCGTTTCTCGACCAGCCGCACCATGGCGCGTCCGGAACTGGGCCAGATGGCCGGCACCGACCTGCGCGACGTGCAGGGCACCGGCAGCGCGGGTAACCCGAATCTGCGTCCGATCCGCGCCAACAACTTCGACCTGGGCGTGGAATGGTATTTCGCCGAGAAGTCGCTGCTGGCGGCCGGCGCGTTCTATTCGGCGCTGGACGGCTACGTGACCTACGGTTCGGGCACGGCGACCTTCTACAACCAGCTGCAGAAGAAGAACACCGTGTACCAGATCGACACCCCGCTCAATACCACGGCGGAAGTGAAGGGCATGGAGTTCTCGTACCAGCAGGCGCTGCCTGCGGGCTTCGGCGTGAACGCGAACTACACCTACACCTTGGGTAAAGAAACCGGCAAGGCGCCGGGTTCGATTTGCGGCGCGCTGACCTATGCCGATTGCACCCTGATCGGTACCTCGAAGAACGCCTACAACGTCGGCGCTTTCTATGAGCAGAACAAGCTGTCGGCACGCCTGACCTACAGCTGGCGTTCGGGCTTCTTGAATGGCACGAGCCGTAATTCGGCCTCGTACCAGGCGTCGGTCGGTTCGCTGTCGGCGTCGCTCGCGTACCAGATCAACGAGAACTTCAGCGTCACTCTCGATGGCAAGGACCTGAACAATCCGATGGTGCGTTCGGTGATCCACACCGCCGGCGCGATGGATGTGCCGGGTTCGCTGTACAAGAACGGGCGCCAGATCTACTTGGCGCTGCACGGTAAGTACTAAGGCTATGATGGAGCGACTTCGGTCCCGCCAGAAGATGACGGGACGCTTGTGCGTCCCGTTTTTTTGTATGAAAGGCTGTCGTGCATGCTCCACGCGGGTCTGAATCGGAAAATCGATACTGTGTCCTGAAACATGGGGTATGGCTTGCAGTCGCACTCAGCCGAACGCTGCTTAAATCTTACCGCGCCGCCACCAACAATTCCGCGCTCAGATCCTTCTTGAGCATTTCGTAGACCACGCCGAGGAACAGGTCTCTGGTCGCATCGTCACTCAGCAGTCTGGTCGCCATGCTTTGATGAGTGCCTATCGCCGCCACGATCGCGGCCACGGTCGCCGCCGGCAAGTTTGCTTTCATCGCCTGCTCGCAGCTGTTGTTCCGCACCTGCGCCATCACGATTAGGTCGTCGCGCAGTTTTTCGGATACGTGCACGGCGAAGGCCACCTTGTCCTTGTCGCTGATGTCCTTGCCGAAGGCATCGTTCAGCCTTTCGATCAACTCCGACAGATATTTCTTCTCGCGGTCACGCGCATCGCGCAGGCCGTTGTCGGTGATGCCATAAAGCTCTGGCACCTGCGCAACGTTCATTAAGCCAGTCAAGGTTTGGCCTGCACTGGCTTTGTAATGCGTAAGCGTGAGATCCCCCAAATCCACCTGTTCTGGCGTGATTCCCTTGAGCCGCTTGCGCAACAGCCTGGCGTAACTGGCAAAGGCTTCCAATGCCGGGTCGCCAAACTCCACTAGTTGCGCCACGTACTCGTAGGTGCGCACGAACTTGCTCAGACTCTCGCTGAAAATCATCAGCGCATCGCGCTCCCTCGTCTGCTCGGCGCGCTCGACATCGGCATGGGTCATTGCCTTCTCGTCGCCGGCCGCGCTGGCCGCGTGCCAAGCCGTATCCCACTGGTCGATAGCGTCGTTCAGCACCTTCAGCTTGCCGTTGAAGCGGTCAGTTGCGGCCTGGGTCAGCGCATACAGTCGCTGGTGCGTGACGTTCTTGTCGACGATGGCCGCACCAAATGCCGCCACTTCGCTAGCCTCATAAATCCACATGACA